>VSPG01000029.1:0-25000 GCA_009775265.1 Muribaculaceae bacterium | reverse complement strand
CGATGTGTCTGTCGGCTCTTTATTGGGCCAATGTGAGCCGTATATGCTACGGAAACACTAAGGAGGACGCCAAGGCTATAGATTTTGACGACCAGTTTATCTACGACCAGCTTGACCTGCCCTATGAGGAGCGCAGTATTAAATGCGAGCATTTCATGGGCGACAAGGCTATCGAGGCTTTCCGCCTTTGGGCAGACAGCACGGACAAGATTGCCTATTGAACGAGGCGTCGTAGGGTAATCCGACGATATTATTCAGCCCCGGGTACGGCCGCTTTGCGGCCATTGCCCGGGGCTGATGCTGTTTTGTGGTGTGCGGTTTTTACTCTAAGGGGCGCCCGCGTTCGCGTTTGAAATATAGGGTGAATATCATCGCCGAGCCGACGGCGACGAGGGGGATGCCGGCGAGGGCGGGGGCTGTGTAGCCGTAGCCTGCGCGGATGACTGCGCCGCCTATGCCTGCGGCTATGGCGTTGGCTGCGTTGTAGGCTATCTGTATGAGTGCGGCGCCGAGCATTTCTCCTCCGCGCGAGTAGACTACGATGGACGATTGCAGCGGGCCTCCGGAGCCGAACATGGCTGTGGTGCACAGCAGCATCAGCGGCACTATGAGCAGCTGCGAGCCGGATGCGAGGAAAATGCACAGCAGAAGGAGCATTGTGGACGATTGCATTAGGGCGGCTACAAGTGCCGGTTTGTAGCGGATGGCGAGGCGTCCGGCGAGGAGGTTGCCGATGAACATGCCGATACCGCTGACAAGCATCAGCCACGAGAGGTCGTCGGGGCGGAAACCTGTGACCTGTGTCAGCATCGGGTCGATGTAGCTGTACCAGCAATAAATGCCTGTCTGGCCTATGAATATGCCTCCGAATATGAGCCACGGGGGCAGGGTGCGCAGGAAGCGGAACTGTCCGCGCAGGCCGTTGTCGGGCAGTGGGTCGATGCGTGGCATCCAAAGGCGCAGAAGTACGTAGGTGGCGCCGCCGGAAATGCCTGCGGCAAGGAATGCAAGCCGCCAGGAGAGCATGTTGGCAAGCCATGTGCCCAGTGGCACTCCGACGAGGTTGGCCACAGTCATGCCTGCTATCATCAGGGCCACGGCCTGCACTTCGCGTCCGGGGCGTGCGAGTTTTCGCGCCACGATGGCTCCGACTCCGAAGTAGGCGCCATGGGGCAGTCCCGAGATGAAACGTGCTACGAGGAGGGTGTAGTATCCTGGGGAGGCTGCTGCCAGGATGTTGCCGACGCAAATGGTGGCGGCCAGCAGAATCATTATGCGGCTCAGTGGAAAACGGCGTACGCGGAGCAGTGCCAGTGCGCCGAGGCATACGCCGGATGCATAGGCTGATATTAGGTTGCCTGCGGTGCTGACGGTGATGCCGAGGCTGTCGGCGATGTTGCTAAGGATGCCCATGATGACGAATTCGGCGATGCCGAGGGCGAAAGTGCCGAGCGATAGGGCAAACAGCGCTTTATTCATATTAAACCGGAAATCTTTTTTACGCTGCAAAGGTACATAAAAAGAAAATCGGCTGTCTCACGACAACCGAAAAACTTTAACCTTAAATCTAAATACCATGAAAAACACAGTGCAAATATAGTAGCTTTGACATTGAAACAAGGGTCGCAGGGCAAATGTTTCCGATATGTCAGTATTTTAACCTATATTAACAAAATAGGGGCGTTTAATTTAGTAATTTTGAAATCCGAACACATTACTATAAAAATGAGAATCAAAATACTGGTCATAGACGACGAAGAAGCTATCTGCGAAATCCTTAAATTCAATCTTGAAAAAGAAGGCTATGACGTCGATTGCGCTTACAGTGCCGAGGAGGCGCTGGAGATGGATTTGTCTGTGTACACGCTTATTATGGTGGACATAATGATGGAACACATCAGCGGGTTCGACTTTGCCAAGCGTGTGCGCAATAATCCGGCCACGGAGTTTACTCCCATCATATTCTGTTCCGCGCTCGGCGAGGAGGACGACAAGGTGATGGGGCTGAACATAGGCGCCGACGATTATGTGACTAAGCCTTTTGTGATAGGTGAGGTGCTGGCGCGCGTGCGCGCGGTGCTGAGGCGTACGCGTGCGGCCGAACGTGTATCGGCTCCGGCTGCCATTGTGGCGGAGAATTCCGATGCGGAGCCTGATGTGGTGTTCCACGGCCTGCGCATAGACCTGAACCAGAAGATATGCTATATCGACGGCGTCGAAGTGGCGCTTACGCGTACGGAATTCGATCTGCTGCTGTTTTTCCTGCGCCACCCCAACCGCATATATTCGCGGGAGGAAATAATCACACAGGTGTGGGGCGACGGCGTGATCGTGACAAACCGCACTATCGACACCAATATCACGCGCCTGCGCAGAAAGCTCGGCGAATATGGCAACAACATCATCACCCGACAAGGCTTCGGCTACGGCTTTAAGGAAACACATTAGCTACCACTGGCAGCTGTTTGTGCCGCTGACGGTGGCCATGTGGGTCATTGTCGTGGGCATGGGCCTGTGGCAGCGCCACAACATGGAGCTGATAAATGACGCGCGTGTGCGCGAGCCGCTCGAATTTGTGACCAACCGCATTGTCGACGCTTTCGACAATGATGTCGATCCTTATCCGTTCATCAACTTCATGGCCAACTACTATAAGGAGAATCCGCTCTACGAGCGCGTATGCGTGTCGGTGTACCGGCACGGCCGCCTTGTCTACAATACCGGCGAGATAATAGCGCCGGAGGTGGCCGACGTGGACGGCGGAATGGTGCATGTGCAGAACAACGATGCCAACTTTTTCTATAAGGCTGCCCGAAGTTCGGACGGCAGCGTGGAGGTGTATTCGATGATGCCGTTCGACAAGGAAATATCGGTGACGCTTGACGAGGTGAGCGACGATTTCTGGTGGATGACGCTTGCCATAGCGCTTGCGCTCACCGTGATAGGCTACTACAGCACGCGGCATTTCGGGCGCAATATAAGCATGCTCCGCAATTTTGCCGAGCGCGCGGCCACGAGTCCCGACTTCGTGCCGTCGGCCGATTTTCCGCACGACGAGCTCGGCGAGATTTCGCGGCAGATAGTGCATATATACCAGGAGCGGCTGCAGGCTCTGAAGCGTCTCAAGCAGGAGCATAACGTGGCACTGCATGCCATGGAGGAGAAAGCGCGCGTGAAGCGCCAGCTCACCAACAATATCAACCACGAGCTCAAGACCCCGATAGGGGTGATAAAGGGCTATCTTGACACTATTGCCGACAATCCCGACATGGACGAGAGTTCGCGCCGGCATTTCATACTCAAAGCCCAGGAGCATGCCAACCGCCTTGTGCATCTTGTGGCCGACGTCACGGCCATAAGCCGTCTGCAGGACGGCAGCTCACTTATAAATCTGGAGGACACGGACTATCATGACATAGTCTATACTGTGTGCAGCGACGTCGTGGAGTCGGGGCAGATCGGGGGTATGGAGTTCGAAAACGGCGTGGAGCCGGGGACTTATATAAAGGGCAATTATAATCTGCTCACGGGCATGCTGCTGAATCTAATCCGTAATGCGGTGTCGTATTCGCGCGGCACGGAATGCGGGGTGCGTATGCTGCGCGAGGACGACAGGTTTTATTATTTCGAGTTCTATGACAACGGCAGCGGAGTGGCCGAGGAGCATCTCGAGCATCTTTTCGAGCGTTTCTACCGCATTGATTCGGGCCGTTCGCGCAAGGTGGGCGGAACGGGTCTTGGGCTGCCCATAGTCCAGAACACTATAGAGGCCCACGGAGGGAGTATAAGCGTGTCCAACCGCGACGGCGGCGGTCTGTCGTTCGTTTACAGCCTTCCGAAGGCGGCTCTTAAGGACGAGGAGCCGGACGAACGTTGAGCCACTGGTTTAAGGCTATAGCCGCCAAAAGACAGAACACGGGTATTACGGGATAGTGGTAGCGCGGCCCACCCACCGTCGCCACAGCCATTGTCAGGTTGCCTGCTATAGGCACGAGTAGCAGCATGGCGAGGTGACGCCGCCGGCGTGTTCCCAACAGAAATGCCATTCCGAAGGCGGCACCCAGAAGCACTGCGTAGTACGGCAAGGACTCCAGCACGACGAGGCGTTTGTGGGGTGCGGACATGCGTCCGTCGGCGGTTATTGCGCCCGCTGAGGTCTCACGGAAGAACCCGGTGTGGTAGGAGTCGGAAAACATTTGCACATACACCTTACGCGGAATCAGGGCAATGAAGTCTGAAGGGTGTCCGAGCGCCCATTCCATAGCCCGGTTTTTCCATAGCGAATCTTTGCGGAACACGTCGTAGCCGAGGCTGTCGGGGATGTGCCCTTCGCGGCCCGGGGTGAAGACATCGCTACGATAGGCCCCATCGGCGGTGTCGTTGGCGCCCATTATGGCGTTCACCCCTGCTGTGGATGAGAACAGGAACATTCGCCCCGATATTGCGAAATTGGCCGCGCCAAGGATTACTGCGGCCGCAGCTGCCGCCCCTGCGAACGCGCCCCATGAGCGCCATGGCGCGCGTTTGATAGAGAGGCAAAGGATAATGGGCAACGCGAATATTGCCGCTACGGGGCGGATGTAGTTGGCCGCCACTATGAGCGCTCCGGCCGCAGCGAGTGCCCGTCGGCTTCGTCCTGTGGCACACAGGAGCGCGGCGTATGCGGCAAGTTCGCAGGGCAGTTCGCTCATGTATCCCTGCACGATGAAGGTGTTGGACGGAATCAAGCAGAATATTACTGCGAAAATACGCGCTGTCTGTGTGCCGCACAGTCTTTTGCAGAGCACATAAAGCACAAACAGCAGGGAACAGTTCATAATCAGGTTGAGCCACAGGCCTGAGTGAGCGTTTCCACAAACGGCCATTACGCCTGCGGTCAGGTTTATGTAGCCGGGGTTCGCGATGTATGGGTGCGATGCGAGATGGTGCGGCAAAGGATAGGCTTGCCGGGCTGCCACGCATTCCTGTGCCAGGCCGAGATAGTAGGCCGAATCGCTGTCGGGTGTTAAGCCGCAGGCATAATATATTGCAGCAATCTGGGCTGCAACCCACGCTACGGCGATGGCGGGGGCAGCGATTCCGCACAGCCGTTTAAAGACGCGTCTTTTTGTGGGCATGCCGTATTCGGGTTGTCATTGCAATAGCGGCCGTGGTGAGTGTGCCGGCCCAGTCGGCGGCCATGTCGGCTATGTCGCCCGAGCGCGCCTGTGTGAGTGTTTCCTGCATCAGTTCCGTAAGAGCGCCGAAGGCCATCACCCACAAAGCTATTACGGCTATTGTAGTGCGCCCGGTGTGCAGTTTTGCGCGGTAGCGGTCGAAAATGGCTGTGGCTGTAAGGCCGGCCATCATGAGAAAATGCACCACTTTGTCGGCGCCTTCGAAAAGCTTTATTCCGTCAGGCTTGGGCGGGTGCGATGTGAGCGTAAGGTAAAGAATCGCGCACGTGACGGCGACGGTGGGCCACCATCTTGTGATAAAACGCTTAAAATGCCACATAATCTTCGGGGTTCAGTGCGTTGCCTTTGTGCCAGAGCTCGAAATGCAGGGTGCCGTCGGCGCCGGCCGCTCCTATGCGGCTGCCCGTCAGGGGTGTGGCTCCGCGGGTCGTGTAGCATTCAGCCAGACCGCCGTACACGCTGATGAATTCGTTGGGGTGCTGCATGACTATGGTGTAGAGGCCGCGTGCGTCGATGTAGGCTGTTATCACCGTGCCCCGGTATATGGCGTCGACTCCCTGTCCGCGCGAGCCTTTGAGCTCGACGTAATGCCCGTCGGCAGAGGGGATGGCTTCCGCTCCCGGCGCGGGGCTGTAGAATGCCATGCCTTCCGCAGCAATTGGGGCAAGCACGGAGAGGTTGTAGCGCTGGCTGTTTTCAAAATTCTGCACGAACGCCCGTTCGGCGTCGGACGCCGCGACAAGCGTGTCGGTGAGTTCTGTCGCGGCTGTGTGTGCCATCCTGGCCGAGTCGGGGTCGATGCGGCCGCTTATTATGGCTTCCACGTCGGAAAGATAGCGTTCGTTGATGCGCATGACGCGCGTGAGCGAATCGATGCGCAGCGTGTTCTCGATGTAGCGTGCGCGTGTGTTGTGGTCGAGTGCTCCGGGCAGCAGGCGCCGGAGTGGGGTGAATGCCATGACTACATATATCAGGGCCGCCATTGCCGACACTGCCAGTACGGCCAGCAATACCGCCTGCCGCCGCGTGAAACGCAAGCTCCACACGCAGGAATACGCCGCTTCGTTCACATAGTCGAGGCGGCGGTAGCGGATGCTGCGGTCGTGTCCGTCCGGTGGCAGCAGAGACGACAGATGGCGAATGGTGCGGGAGAATGCTTTCATACAATGGCAAAGTTACGATTTTTTTGCATGATGGAGACAAAGCTGTGAACAAACTTTAATCGACGCTTGTTTCCTATGTATAAATTTAACAACGTTTCACTAAACCCCTCTCTTCTGTTTAATATGAGAAAGCAAGTCTTTACAGCAATCGCAGCTGTGGCTATTTCCGGTGTTTACGCGTCTGCCCAGCAGCCCGAAGTCGTGGTCGAGGAAGAAAGCCTCACCGTGGTCGAAGAAGTGCCTTGTGAAAACCACTATTACAGCAGTGGTTCCGACAACTGGTTCATCCAGCTCGGCGCAGGCGTGAATGTTCCGTTCTTTGAGTATTCCGATGTGGACGGAAGCAAAAAGCACCATTTCACAGCCGCCTATAATGCCGGCTTCGGCAAATGGTTCACTCCTTACATGGCCTGCCGCCTCAACTTTATGGGCGGTGCCCTTCACTGGGACAACAACGACTACCACAAGATGAAATACGTCAGCGGACAGGTCGATTTCATGTGGGATATGTTCAACGCTCTCGGCGGAGTGGACAACGACCGCGTGTTCTCCATCGTGCCTTTCGCCGGCCTCGGTGCAGCTTATGCCTGGGATATGAAGCCCGCCGGCAACATCGCAGGCGAAGGCACCCGCCACAAAAGCACCACATGGGCTCCCGACATCGCAGCCGGCCTGCAGCTGCGCTTCCGTCTCTGCAAGTATGTTGACTTCTTTGCCGAAGGCCGTGTGCAGTTCCTCGGCGATGTGTTCAACGGCACTGCCTATGGCGTGCCTGCCGACCTCAACATCTCTGCAATCGGCGGTTTCAGCTTCAACATCGGCGGTCGTGAGTTCAGCCGCTACAACCCCTGCGACTACACGGGCTACATCTCCAACCTCAACAACCAGGTGAACGACCTCCGTGCTGCCCTTGCCACCACCGGTGCCGCTCTTGCGGCCGCTGAGGCACAACTGCCCTGTCCCGAAGTGGAAGTGGCCGAGGCCACTGTGGTGGAAGCCGCTCCTCTGATGGCTACCGTTCGCTTCTCGCTCAACTCCGCCCGCATCGTGCCTCAGGAAAAGGTTAATGTCTACAACATCGCGCAGTGGATGAAGGAAAATCCCGAACAGAATGTAGCCATCGTGGGCTATGCCGACGCCGACACCGGCACCGCCGCCTACAACATGACTCTTTCCAAGCGCCGCGCACAGGCTGTCTACGACATGCTCACCGGAGAATACGGCGTTGATTCCTCGCGTCTCTCCATCGTGGCCGAAGGCAGCGACAAGCAGGTGTACGAAGAAAACAACTGGAACCGCATCGTAATCTTCAACGTGGCTGAATAAGCCTGACCGATAATACCCACACAGAGGGCCGCGCCGGCAAAATAGGGCGCGGCCCTTTGTGTGTCATGCTGCGGCTCTGTCTTTCATTATTTCAGATACAGCAGCGAAGTGACGCTTTCTGCCGGACCGGCAAAGAGGCGTGCGCGCACCTGGGCGGCGTCGCCGGGCACGAACGGACCTGTGTAGAGCGCGCTTTGGCGTGTGGGCTGCGAGCCGTCGAGAGTGTAGCGTATTTCTCCTATGCCGTAGGGTTCGTTCATTTCTATTTTGCCGTCGCGGAGACGGATGCCGGGATGGCGCATGTAGAAATCACGTCCTTCGGCTTGCCAACGAGGCATTTCGGCTGTGATGGCTCCGAAGTATTCGGCGTCGGTCAGCGTCGGCCTGGCATGGAAGGCGCGTTCGGCAAGACCGAGCATGCGTGGCAGTATGTAGCGTTCTATCATGGCACGCGAACGCACGGTCTCTGAGAACAGGTGGCCAGAGATGCCGGCGACATTGGCCTGCGTGGCCGGGTCGGCAGGGCATAGGGCGTCGATTGTGGCATGAAGCGGGCGGAATTCATCGACAAGGCCGCCCCATGTGAGTCCGGGTTCTTCCGGATGTGTGTTGGGCGTCTGGTCGAAGTAAATGTAATCCACGTTGCTTATGATGAGCGGCCACCCTTCGGCTGCTATCCGGCTGCCTTTGTCGCCTGCGTTTGTCCAGCAGTTGACTGCGATGGTGGAGGGACGCACGGCGTCGTTATAGGCTTTGGAATGGTCGAGAGCCATTTCCTGCCAGCCTGCTATCGCCAGACCGCGTTCTGCGGCAAGCTGCGCCACACGTTCCACGAAGTATGCATGCAGGTCGCGCTGGTGTTTCATGCCGTTGCGGCGCATGAGGGCCTGTGCGAGGCCGCTGCCGTCCCATGCATGGTCGGGCACTTCGTCGCCGCCGATGTGCACTGCGGGGAGCTCGACTCCTGCACGGGCGTAAATGTCCTTTATGCCGTCGAACACGATGCCCCAGAACTTGTAGCAGCCTTCCACTGCGGGGTTCATGATGTTGTCATGCAGGGCCTGTGCCGTCGTGTAGCGCGATGTGTCGCCGTCGTGTATCAGTCGCAGCGAAGCGTCGCCGGTGTTGCGGTAGCGCCATTCCATGGCGCGTATGGCGGCACGGCTGTGTCCGGGGCTGTCGAATTCGGGCAATACGGCCACTCCGAGGGAGTCGGCGTAGCGCAGGATTTCCACGTATTCGTCGACGGTGTAGAATCCGTTGGCAGGTGTGTCGGTGGCGTCGGGGTTGCCGTCGCCGCTATATATTCCTTTGAGGAAAGGCACATCGTCGGTCTCAGTATAGCCGCGTCGTGCGCCCACGGCTGTGAGTTCGGGGAGGGCGGGGATTTCCACGCGCCATCCTTCGTCGTCGCCGAGGTGGAAGTGCAGGATGTTGAGTCCGTAGCGGGCTATCAGGTCGATGAGCGACTTCATGTCTTCCTTGCCTATGAAGTTGCGCGCTACGTCTATCATCATGCCGCGGTAGGCATAGTCGGCCCAGTCCTCGATGTCGGCTTCGGGCACACGGCCTGAGGCATCGGCGCTTTCCGCAAGTCTGCGGCGCAGCATGGCCTCGACGGCGGCCGGACGGCGGCTGTTGGTGTAGATTACGGCGGTGTCGCCGCCGATGTGCACGCGGTAGTAGTCGTGGCGGGGGTCGTCTATGCGCTCGGTGCGGAGGGTAGGTATTGCCACCGTGCCGGAGCCGATGGTCACGCTTTTGGGCGTGGGAATCTGCATGTAGGGGGCCGGGCGCAGCGTGGTGCGCAGGCTGTCGTTGGCGGCGAAGGCGGCGTCGCCGTAAATCATTCCGTCGCGGCCGTCGGGCATACGCCATTGCGAGGGATTGTCGGTAATGCCGCGGCGCGTGTTGACGGTGCGCACGGGTTTGCCGTTGCACACGAGGTGCATTCCGTCCGGTCCGTAGGATGTGGTGCGCAGTGCGGCGCGTGTGGCAATGTCCACGACTATCGGTTCGCCTGCCTTGGCTTTTTCGAAGCGCGGCGACGCCACTGCGAAGTAGCCCGGAAGGATTTCGACTATGGTGTCGGCCGGATTGAGCGGGGTCATCGGACGCTTGAACATGCAGAAGGCCATTCGTTCGAAGGGCGCGTCGGGAGTGATGGTGAAGCGTTGAGTGTATGAAACATTGCCGGAAGCATCGGCTGTGTTGCCGAGTGTTTCCCACACTATCGTATTCTCGGCCGATGCCTGTATGGCCGATGCTATGCCGGCCGCCGCGCTTATCGCGAGCAGGAGGTTTCGTGTCATAATTTAGAGCTTGTTTTAATAATATGGTCTAAGAATTATGTACACAAAGGTAGGTAAAAAACTGCACAAAACCTCGGCAAGAAAGAAAAAACGGGGGCAGTGTACGAAGCCGCAGGTGCTAACAAAGCCGGGTGTGTGCCATAATTCAACAGGCGCGCACCCGGCTTTGATATTTCTTAAAAATCAGTTCAGAGTTCCATGAGCGAGCCTGCGTATTCGCAAGTCACGGTGTGCGGAGTTTCGGCGTTGTCGGTGAGCGTGGCGCGTATTTTGACGTTGTTCCATGAGGTCACGTCTTCGAGCACCTCCACATAGCCGTTGATTAAGGGTGCTTTGTCCGTATAGCCCAGAGTCAGCCAGCATCCGTAATTGGCGATGAGGGTCTCGGTCTTTACTATGAATGCGGGACATGTGCCCAGTTCGATGCTTGCAAGGCTTCCGTCCATGCGGTTGAACACCGGATAGTTTCCTTTCGGAAGAAGCACGTCGGGGTGCTTTTCGCGGTCGACTACGAGAGCGATGTCGAGGCAGTTGGCGTAGCCGCTGTCTTCGTACAGAGACAGCATGAAGTAGTCGAGCCGAGGAGCGTCGGCAAACATGTTTTTGTAATTGGTCACGTAGGCTTCGCTTGGCAGCGGGGTGCAGGTGTAGTTTTCGGTAAGTGCGCTTGCGGGGAGCGGTTCTTCGTCGACAGGAGGCTGCTCGTCCGACAGGTTGATTACAACCATCGGGCCGGAATAGGCTAATTCTACTATGTTGCCGTTTTCGAGTTTTAACATCCCGGAAAGGGTGTACTGCGTGCCTTCCATTTTCACGGAGAGCGCTCCGTCGGTGACGAGGATGTAGTCGGTGGTGGCGTTGTCGGGACGATTCACAACCACAGTGCCTGCGGCAAGCTGCTGTGTGCCTTCGGTCAGGAGTATGCCGGGATAGAATTTGAACGGAGCGATGGCTTCGGCATCGCCGAGGGTGTATGTTCCTTCAGCTATCTGTATGTTTTTAAGGTCTGTAATCAATGGGGTGGAAATCTGAAGGTAAAGCAGTTCGAGCGGCGGATTCTCGTCTGTAATCGGCTTGGTGGAGAGTTGTATCTGGAAATGGCCGCAATCCTTGTCGGTGCCGAGATACACCGGCGATGCGCTCATATAGGTCTTGTCTTCCACCACGCCGCTGCTCTGGGGGAGGTCCTGTACTCCTTCGGGCAGTGTGAACGCCGCATAGTCGACGTCGGCCACGGCGTATTTGCCTACAACCTTGTCGCCCTTTATGAGATACATTGTCTCTTGTGCCGAAGCGGCAAACATGTTTGCCAGAAGTGCTGTCAACAGTAGATATTTTTTCATTGCAATTGATTTTCCGGTTTTACTGACGATGGATTTATTTCTTGATTATCTTTACGGAGCGGCCGCCTATGCGCACCACCATTATTCCGGGATGCACGGCGCCGAGGTCGAGCGTAAGCGTTTCTCCGGCAGCCCGTGTATGATACACCTTGACGCCGTTAAGGTCATAGACGGAAATATCCGTTCCGGCTTCTGCTCCCGTGACGGTGAGCGGCCCTTCCGTTGCGGAGGGATAGACTGCGATTTCACCTTCGGCTATAAGGTCGGCCAGTCCTGAGAGGGGCGCGCCGATAAGGATGCGGTCTATGTCAGCGTAGGCCATTGAGTTGGCTTGTCCGGTTTTACCCGTCAGTTCCACCGTTGCGGCATTGAAGCTGATGCGGTCGACATCGCTGAGCGCAATCTGATAGGTGGAACCGTTTTTGGCAAGCATCACCACCGCAGCTTCCGAGGCGAGGGCTGCCGCAGGCATCATGGCCAGTGCCGCCGCTATTGCAGCCTTTTTCAGAAATTTTGTAATGGGACGTTTCATGACGATTAAATGGAATTAAATTAGTACTCGGATATTCATGGGAAAAAACATGTAATTGAAAATTCAAACAGATGCGCAATGGCGGCTTTTGGTAAATTTATTCTACCATATCGGGCGCAACCATGTCGCTTCGATGTCAAAATTAGGCATTGCGCATAAAAAAACAATTAATATAGATTAATTAATGAAACGGAGGCGGTGTTTTTGGTGTCGGCCTACGGACGCAGGCGCTCATAGTTTCATTTTACGCAATTTGGAAAGATACTGGGGGGTGACGTCGAGATAGGATGCTATGACTTTCAGTTGTACCTGGTTGAGGATTTCCGGCCTGTTTTTGAAAAAAGATATGTAACGTTCCTTTGCTGTGCCCGATATTATGCGGTTTTTCATCTCGAAAAAGAAAATCTGGCACTGCGCCATGCTGAGACACCAGTTGGAGAAATCGTGGTGCCCGGCGATGAACCGGTCGAAGATGTCTTTCCGGATGCACACGATGCGCGTGGGGCAGCAGGCCTCGATGCTGTAGAACGAGCCTTTGTTGAAATAATAGGAGTGGTATGATATGAGCAATGTGCCTGCCTGCGAGAAGAATGCCGTTTTTTCGCGGTCGCCGTTCCAGTACCAGTGCCTGGTGATGCCGTCCAGTATGAAATATATGTCGCGGTTTATGTCGCCTGCGTTTATGAGTGCCTGCCCTCTTTCCAGTTCCTTTACCGTGCCGTTGTCGAGGAATGCTGCCATCACTTCCTCGTTGAAAGTGTGGTTGCACTCCAGCCGCAGCAGTTGTATCATCCTGTCCTTGTCGTGTGTTGTAAGTCCCATTGTCGGCTGCCTGTGTTTGTCGGTCTGCAAAGATATGTGTAATTGGCGGAATATGTGCACTCTTTGGTGCGAAAAAAGAAGCGGGCGCATGCGGCAGGGTGCGAATGTTTTTTCCTGTCGCATGCGCCCGCTCAGGGCGTGGGTGTCTTTACCAGATTACGACGCGTTCGGCGGCGGGGCGGAACATGGGCTGGCCTTCCTCAATGCCGAAAGCGGCGAAGAAGGGCTCGATGTTGCGCAGTGTGGCGTTGACACGCCAGCGGCCGAGCGAGTGGGGGTCGGTTTTGGTGCGCTGGAGGATTTCCGCTTCGCGGATGTTTCCGGCCCATACGTTGGCATAGGCGAGGTAGAAGCGCTGGTCGGGGGTGAATCCGTCGATGGTTTCGCCTTCGTTGCCTCCGAGCGAGTTGTGGTAGGCTGTGTGCGCCACACGCAAGCCGCCCTGGTCGGCGATGTTCTCGCCGAGGGTGAAGCGTCCGTTGGCGTGTGTGCCGGGTGCCACCTCGATGGCGTCAAATTGTGCGGCAAGGCTGTCGGCCAATGCATTGAAAGCTTTGGCGTCGTCTTCGGTCCACCAGTCGGCGAGGTTTCCGTCTTTGTCGAACTGGCGTCCCTGGTCGTCGAATCCGTGTGTCATTTCGTGGCCGATAACCACGCCTATCGCGCCGTAGTTGATGGCGTCGTCGGCTTCGGGGTCGAAGAACGGCTTCTGGAGTATGCCGGCCGGGAAGCAGATTTCGTTTGTGAGCGGGCTGTAGTATGCGTTCACTGTCTGCGGCGACATGTACCAGCGCTCGCGGTCCACGGGTTTGCCGAAGTCGGCGAGGTTGTATTCCTGGTTGAAGATGATGGCATCCTGGATGTTTTTCCAATAGGGCTTCGCCGGGTCGATGTCAAGTCCGGAATAGTCGCGCCATTTGTCGGGATAGCCGATTTTCACGGTGAAGGCATTGAGCTTCTCGTGTGCGCGGGCCTTGGTGGCCTCGCTCATCCATGTGAGGCTGTCGATGTGCTGGCCGAGGGCGTCCTTGAGGTTGCCGACGAGAGTGAGCATTTTTTCTTTGGAGGACGCGGGGAAGTATTTCTCGACATAGAGCTGGCCGAGGGCTTCGCCGAGCATGCCGTTGGGCACGGAGAGGGCGCGCTTCCAGCGGGGCTGCTTCTGTTCCACGCCGCTGAGCACCTGGCTCATGCGGAACGCGGCGTCGATGAAGTCGTCGCTGAGATAGCCCGATGCGGAGTCCATATATCCTGCGGCCACATAGTCGCGCAGCACCTCAATGGGTGTGTTGGCTATCAGGCTGTCGACAGCCGCATAGCTTTTGGGCTGGCCGATGATGATGCTGTCCACTCCCTGCACGCCTTGCTTCTCGAAGTAGCGCGCGAGGTCTATCGCGGGATATTCCTTGGCGAGGTCGGCCACGCGGCGCGGGTTGTAGCCTGCGGCCGGGTCGCGGAGCTCCTCGCGGCTCATGGCTGCGCGTGCGAGCGCCGTCTCGATGGTCATGGCGTTGTCGGCGAGCCGCTGCGAGGCTTCGGCGTCCATGCCGGAAAGGGTGGCGAGTTCAGTGAGATATTTGCGGTAGGCGTCGCGCACTTTCGCAGTGTGCTCGTCGTCCTCGAGATAGTAGTCGCGGTCGCCGAGGCCGAGGCCGCCCTGGCCCCAGTACATCACGTTGACGGTGGAGTTCTTCATGTCCGCTTCCACACCTGTGCCGAAGAATGCGCCTACGCCGGCCATGGTGGCCATGAGGTCTATGATGTCTTCGCGCTCGGCGGCATAGATTTTTTTAAGGTCGTCCTGCAGGGCCTGCGCTCCTTCTTTGTTGAGGCGCACGCTGTCCATGCCCATGGCGTAGAGGTCGGCGATTTTCTGTGTGTTGCTGCCTTTCTCGGCAGTGGATGCGTCGAGGCCGAGCACGAGGTCGCGCACCTGCTCGCGGTTCAGTTCGCCGAGCTGGTCGAATGTGCCGTAGCGGGAGTATTCGGGTGTGAGCGGGTTGGCTTTCATCCATCCTCCGCATGCGTAGTCGTAGAAGTCGGCACCCGGCTCGACGGAGGTGTCGAGGTTGGCGCGGTCCACGCCGTGGCCGCTCCGTGTGGCGCAGCCTGTCAGGGCAGCGGCCAGTGCAATGATTGCAAGTGATGATTTGTTCATTGTATCGTTTGGTTTGTATCTCATAATATGAGACGGGGAATGTGCCGCAAAATTACACATTTTATTCCGACCCGTAAAAGAGTTTTTGTATATGCTTGCGTAAAAGCACGCGCAGACACATGTAGAGTGGTGCCTGCGCGTGTATAATATGGTATAAACGGTTTCAGTGCGGTGTTTTCGGATTATAGTCTTGGTGGTGACGGAGCCACGTCGCACGATGTACGCCCCCGGAAGCGTAGGCTCGGCCACACGTATGCCCTGGAGGTTATAGTATTCGGCCGTAGTGTTTGCGTCGGGGTCGCACTCTACCGAGTTTATCGACGACATTGGTTTGGACGTCACGGAAATATTGTCGATGTAGACATTGGTTATGGGACCGTCGTGACGCACGGCATCTATTTTCACCTTGATGGCGCTGCATTTGCCTTTGAGTTGAACCGGCAAGGATATTTTTTGCCAGTGGGGCTCGGTTTCCGGTTTCTGTTCGGATACGAAAAGTTCCTCCCATTCGCCCCCGTCGAGACTTACCGATGCATGTATTTGATTCATTGAAGCGTCGGAGCATACGTCGTAGTAGTGGAAAGTCAATTCCGCCTCCGCAGCATTTTCGGTGTCAAGGCGTGGCGATACAAAGCTTTCGGTTTGTCCGTCGGTGTCTATCTGTGCAGGATGCCGGTGTCGTCGTTGCTGAGGTCTATGTTCTGCGATGCGCGGTTTTGGTTCTTGCCGAACGACACGTTCCATAGCACGTTCAGCGATACATAATTGGCGCGGTCTGCCACGGTGTAGGTGTAGTCGTAGTGAACGAGCGATTCCGGCACTGTGTATTGGCGTTCCCTGAACCGTTTCCCGAAAGGCATGGTCCATTGTGCTCCCGCCCACAGGTTGCCTGCGATGTTGAACCAGCACGATACGTCCCAGTGCTGCGCACGCGGCAGTATGCGCTGCCCCATGTTCACCTTGCCGGGGTATTGGTAGGATGCGTTTATATTCCATCGTTTCAGCGATATGTTCGTCATAAGGTGCCATTGGAATCGGTAGCCGCTCCAGTCTGTGCCGAGTCCGCGGCCACGCGATTTGGCGCCCTGCAGGCGCGACACTATTATCCATGTGTACGACCCGAGCGGTTTCAGCGTTGTGTTCAGCATTCCGTATAGTTCGTCATAGCGTTCGAGGTTTATGAGGGTCTGCAATATGTGGTCGTCCTCGGCCACGAAATATTCGCATATGGTGTGCGGGGCATGCAGATATTGGGCTTCAAAACTGAGGTCGAGATATTTGCTGTTGACCCCGAAGTTGTATGACAATATGTGGCGGTGGTACGGCACGAGTCCGGCATTGCCGTGGTAGATAAGGCGTGTGTCCACCCACTGGTCGGTCTCGCTGAGTTCGGCGAGAGCGGGCATTCCTACGCGTGTTGTGTAGTTCAGTTGCATGTACATGTTGTCGGTCGGATAGTAGTGTATGCTTGCACGCGGCAGCATGTGCCATTTGTTCTGCGAAATGCTGTGTAGGGTGGTGTGCGAATAGTTGTGGCTCGTGCACATGCTCAGGTTGTAGCTGAATTTGCCGTGGCGCAGGAATATGCGTGCCGATGCGAACAGCTCGTTGGATTTCTGTCGGAAAGGTTTTGTATTGTCGGTATAGTCTCCGTATTTGTAGGTTTCATACACGGTTGCAGCGAATTGGCAATCACTTCCAATCGGGAGCGAATACTCTATGTCGGCTATTGCTGCGTCGAGCGATGTTCGGTATTTGGCATAAACGTCTGTAGCGGGTGCTCCGCCCTGTCCTGGCCATTCCATGTAGCGTGAATCGTAATCGGAGTTGACTCTCTGGTAGTAAGCGCTACCGGCTATAGTTCCGGCGCTACCTTTATGTCCGAGTGTCTTTTCCACAAATACCGATGTCCAATAGGAAGTCGATGCAGTCTGTAGTTGGTTGTTGGCGGGATATTCATGTCCGGTGGCAGAGTGCACGACTTGTTCGACGTCATCGGTGGATTTGTCGGAATTGAAGCCGGCCTTAAGGCTCACGAGGTAATTATCCTTGAGATTGTTTTGAAATGTCAGACTAAGCCCGTTGTTGTCCTTGTCGGAACGCGAGTCGACTCCCGTCTTGTTTTTTATATAATGCTGGCCTCCGAAGTCATAGGCCAGATTCTCGTCTCGTCGCATTTTGCG
This sequence comes from Muribaculaceae bacterium, assembly GCA_009775265.1. Classification (GTDB taxonomy): domain Bacteria; phylum Bacteroidota; class Bacteroidia; order Bacteroidales; family Muribaculaceae; genus CAG-873. The sequence continues at coordinate 7,984 of VSPG01000029.1, read as the reverse complement.
GTAATGTTCGTTGTAGTTGCTGTAGGCCACTTTGAAGCGCGAACGACGATAATTGTAGTTGAAGTGCAGCGAGTTGTTTCCTTTCAGCGGTTTGAATGCCTGCGCAATGTCCACACCCGCATTACCGCCGCGCAAGTTGCTTTTTGTGACGACTTCCACTACAGCGTCCACGCCCGTGGTGGCGTATCTGAGCGGAGGCGTGGAGTAGACGTTTATGCGGTCGATGTCGTCGGCCGGCAGTGCCGCAACTTCGTGATAATCGCTTTCCACTCCGTTTATCAGCAACTTCACATTGTCCTTGCCGCGAAAATAGATGGCGTTGTTCGGAAATACCGAGATATGTGGAATCTCGTTCAGTGCCTGGTATGGACTGCGGTATCTTTCCATGATTCGTGCCGGCAGGCGGTAGCTGTCGTGCGTCAGGAAATGCTTTACCATGTCGGGCTCTACTTCTATTTCTTTCAAAGCCGTAGCCGGACGCAGCGCGATCGTGTCGCCGGCGATTGTATCGAGTCTTACCGCTTTGGAGGAATAATCGTGATGCTCCACAAGCATGTACACCGCGTTTGCTCGGTCGATGTCTATTCTTCCTTCGGCGTCGCTGCGTGTTGTGCCTAATGAATCCATCGTCGCGCTGTACGTGATGGCAGTGGCGGCGGCCAACGGCTTCTTTTCCGGAGAGCAAATAACTAAATTTCGTGAAACTGAATCTATCGGCAGCAGAACGGCTGCGATAACAGGGAGTATTTTAAGAATCAAAATGTTGTATGTGTAAATTGACTTTTTATGTGTACGATTGGGGTGTGCATGCAAAACTACAAACAAAACACATTAAAAACAATAAAAAAGTCCGTTTTTATCGGCTGATATTTGATTTTGTCTTTAAACCGTCCGGCATGCGGCGGTTTAGTCTATGAAATGATTTTCTTTGAGAAATACAATTGTTCCTCTGTGTGTATATGCTCTGGTGCGGTCCATGTTTTTTCAATAGTAGGCGCAGAATTGCCATGTACGGAAAAAATGGTTAAATTTGCACTTTAATTCAGAATATTATCAGTAAATGGCACAGAAACCCTCAATTCCAAAGGGCACACGCGATTTCGGAGCTGCCGAAATGGCCAGGCGCAACTATATTTTCGACACTATCCGCAGCGTTTTCCGTCTTTACGGCTTCCGGCCGATAGAGACTCCGGCTATGGAAAACCTGTCTACGCTCATGGGCAAATACGGCGAGGAAGGCGACAAACTGCTGTTCAAGATTCTCAACAGCGGCGACTGGACACGCGGCGTAGACCCTGCCATGGTCGGGGCCGGCGAGGCAGCGAAGCTGACGCCCAAGGTGAGCGAGAAAGGGTTGCGCTACGACCTCACGGTGCCGTTTGCCCGCTTCGTGGTGCAGCACCGCGCCGAGCTGCAGATGCCGTTCAAGCGCTATCAGATACAGCCGGTGTGGCGTGCCGACCGTCCTCAGAAAGGGCGCTACCGCGAGTTCTACCAGTGCGATGCCGATGTGGTGGGCAGCGATTCGCTGCTCAACGAGATAGAACTGCTTAATCTTGTCGACGAGGTGTTCGCCCGCCTCGGCATACGCATCACCATAAAGATCAACAACCGCAAGGTGCTGGCCGGAATAGCCGAACACATAGGCGCCCCGGACAAGCTTGTGGACATCACCACCGCCATAGACAAAATCGACAAGATAGGCATGGAGGCAGTGTGCGCCGAACTGGGCGAACGCGGCCTTGACTGCGCGGCCATCGAGGCATTGCGTCCGATACTGGCTATCGGCGGCACGCTTGACGAGCGCCTGTGCGCGCTCGAGACCCTGCTTGCGGCCAACCCGACGGGAACGCTCGGCGTGAAGGAGCTGCGCGAGGTCACCGACGGGTTGAAGGCCACCGGCCTGCGTGCCGAACTTGAACTTGACGTGTCGCTGGCCCGCGGCCTCAACTACTACACCGGTACCATCATAGAGGTGAAAGCGCGCGATGTGGCCATCGGCAGCATCACGGGCGGCGGACGCTACGACAACCTTACAGGCGTGTTCGGAATGCCCGGTCTTTCGGGCGTGGGCATCAGTTTCGGGGCCGACCGCATCTACGATGTGCTCAACGCGCTCGACCTGTACCCTGCCGAAGCGCAGAACTCCACCCGCGTGATTTTCCTCAACCTCGGCGCGGCCGAGGCGGCAGCGTCGCTGCGTGCGGCCATGGACCTGCGTGCCCAAGGGGTCGCGGCCGAGGTGTACCCCGACACGGCGAAGATGAAAAAACAGATGGGCTATGCCGACGCGCTCCGCATCCCGTACGTGGCCATTATCGGCGAGGAAGAACTGGCCGAAAGCAGCGTCACACTTAAAAACATGGCCACCGGCGAGCAGAGCCGCATCGCTCTCGACGCCCTTGCCGGGGCTCTTTCCTGAAGCATCATGGCTGTTATAATAAACATCGAGACATCGACCGACGTGTGCTCGGCGGCTCTTACTGCCGAGGGGCAGATTCTTACGCATTACGAGGATTTCGGCGGCCGCAACCATGCCGCTCTTATCAGCGGCTACATAAAGGGCTGCCTTGATTTCGCGGCCGGGCACGAAATACGTCCCGACGCGGTGGCCGTGAGCCTCGGTCCGGGCAGCTACACGGGTCTCCGTATCGGCCTGAGCGAGGCCAAGGGGCTGGCGTATGCTCTTGACATTCCGCTCATCGGCGTCGGCACGCTCGAGCTTATGGCTACGCGCGTGATGTTCTCCACGCTCGACATAGACCCCGAAAGCATTTTCGTGCCTATGATCGACGCGCGGCGCATGGAGGTGTACACGGCCGCCTATGATTTCGGGCTGTGCAGGCTGATGGAGCCGCAGCCGTACATTCTGGACGAAGGCAGTTATGCCGGTATGCTGGACACCGGGCGCCCCGTGCTGTTTTTCGGCAACGGCAGCGAAAAGGCCCGCGGCCTGCTGGACTCGGCTCCGAATGCCGTGTTCGTGCCCGACGTGGTTCCTTTGGCGGTGGACATGGTGGCGCTTGCCGAACTGCGCCATTCGCGCCGCGAGTTTCTCGACCTCGCCTACAGCGTGCCGGAGTACCTGAAAGATTTTCAGGCCACAAAGCCCAGGCGGCTGATATAATAAATTGCCTTTACCCGCGTTATTACCACAAAACAAAACCTCTCACAATACGCAATGAAAAAGCATCTCATGTGTGGCTTGGGTCTGCTCTGCGCTTTCAGCGGCTTCGGAGCCCCCAAAGACCCCGTGCTTATGAATGTCGCCGGCAAGAACGTGACGCTGGGCGAATTCCAATACCTCTACAACAAGAACAACAGCCAGCAGCTCGAGCCGCTGACAATTGAGCGCTATCTCGACATGTTCGTGGACTACAAGCTCAAAGTGGCCGAGGCCGAGGCTGCTGGCCTCGACACTACGGCTACTTTCCGTGCCGAGTACATGCAGTACCGCGACGAACTCGCCCGGCCTTACCTGCGCGATGCGTCGGTGGCCGACAGCCTTGTGGCGGAGGCATATTCGCATTATTCCGACAATGTGCGCGTCAGCCATATAATGCTGCCTGCGGTGCCGGGTTCGGAACAGCGCATCGACTCGCTGCGTTCGGCCATATTGTCCGGCACGGCCGTGTTCGAGGATGTGGCGCGGCGCTACAGCATGGACCAGTCTTCTGCGATGCGCGGCGGACTGATGGGCAATGTCAACCCCGGGCGTTTCCCGTGGGCTTTTGAAAAAGCGGCATACGATACTCCTGTAGGCGGAATATCGGAACCGGTCAACAGCGGTTTCGGATGGCACATAATCCGTGTGGACGAGCGTAAGCCCTCTGAAGGAGAGGTGCATGCGTCGCACATACTGCGTCTCACGCAGGGCAAGAGCACGGAGCAGATCGAGCGCGAGCAGGCTCTCATCGATTCGCTTTATGCCGTGGCTGCCGCCGGCGCAGATTTTGCATCGCTGGCAAAGCAGTATTCCGAAGACCCCGGCTCGGGACGCCGCGGCGGCGACCTCGGCTGGTTCGGCCGCGGAATGATGGTGCAGCCGTTCGACAGCATATCTTTTGCGCTGCCCGACGGCGGATTGTCGAAGCCGTTCCGCACGTCGTTCGGTTTCCATGTGATTTACAAACAGGAGTCGCGTCGCGGACAGTCGCTTGACGAACTCCGCCCCGACATCGAAAAAGCCATGGCGCGCGACGACCGCTCGGGAGCCCCCGAGCGCGCTTATGCGGCCCGCAAAGTGGCGGAGCATAAGGGACGCGTCGATGAGGCCACCCTTGCAAAGATTCAGGCTGCACTCGTTGCAGCCGACGGCGCTCTGGATTCGCTTCTGCTCAGTCCGGCAATGGCCGGGCTCACCGCCTTTGAGATAGACGGCCGCAAAACGGCCGTAAGCGCCGTGGCACCGCGTGTGGCCGGCGTGCTCACCTCGCCTGAAACAGCCTCCCACACCATGGATGCCGTGCGCACGGCTGTGGAAAGCGCTCTTTCCGATGCAGCCCTCGACATAGCACGCGAGCAGCTCATGGAAGAAAATTCCGACTACCGGAATCTCATGAACGAGTACCGCGACGGCATCCTGCTTTTCGAGATTGCCAACAGCAAAGTGTGGAACCGCGCGGCCAAGGACAAAGACGGCATGGACGCTTTCTTTGCCGCCAACCGCGAGAAATACACGTGGGAGCAGCCGCACTTCAAGAGCTATGTGATTTTTGCCGCAAGCGAGGAGAAACTCGCCGAGGCTCTTGAATACGCAGCCACGCTCGATGCCGCCGACGCCGATGCGTTCACGGCGGCCATGAGCAAAATGTTCGGCCGCACGGTAAAGGTGGAGCGCGTGCTCGCCGCAAAGGGTGAAAACCCCGTCATCGATTTCCTTGCATTCGGCGGCGAACGCCCTGAGCCGAAAAGCAAACAATGGACACAGTACGCCGCTTTTGCCGGCCGCGTGATAGACGCGCCGGAGAATGCCGCCGATGTGCGCGGCGCCGTGGTGGCCGATTATCAGGCCGCCCTTGAAGCCGAGTGGGTCAAGGAATTGCGTGCCAAATATCCCGTGAAAATCAACAAAAAGCAACTTAAGAAGCTGAAATGAGCCTTGTGCGTTCGGCAGCGGCTTCGCTCGTGGCTTTGGCTGCGGCGGCATGCTCTGGCCCGGGTCCCGACGCCATGGCGGAAGGTGCTCTTGCGCGCGTAGGGCTGGAGAATCTTACGCACGCCGACCTTGCGGCGGCAATGCCTGCCGGCCTTTCGCCCGACGACAGCACGCGTTTTGCACGCGCTTTCATCCGCGGGTGGATTGACTCCCGCCTTGTGGAGGATGTCGCAGCCGAGGCCGTGGACATGAAAGCGATAGAGGAGATGGTGGCGCAATACCGCCGCGACCTTATCATGCGCGGCTACCGCGACCGCATGTTCGCTTCCGATGCCGGCAGCATTGTGTTTTCAGACTCGCTGGTTAACGATTATTACGGGCGCCACAGTGCCGATTTCGTGCTTGAACGGCCGCTCATCAAAGGCGTGTATGTAAAACTGCCCGACGATGCTGCGGAATTGGCGCAGATAAGGCGGCTGTACCGCTCCACGAAGCCCGACGACATAGACGGACTTGAAAAAGCTGTGCTCGGGGCGGCCATACACTACGATTATTTCCGCGACAAGTGGATAGACTGGGAGCAGGTGGAAGGGCGCATTCCTTACGACTTCGGCGCAAAGCCGTCGGATTATGTGCGCAGCCATCGCAACCTCGACATATCGCTCGGCGGATTCACCTATCTGCTTGAGGTTTCCGCAGTGTTGCCGGCGGGATCGGTGATGCCTTTGGAAGTGGCTCGCCCGGCGATAGAGAGCCGTCTTATGGCCGAGCGACGCCGTGCCTATGACATGGCGTTGCGCAACCGTCTTTTCGACCGCGCTCTGTCGTCGGGGCGTCTGCAGCTGAATTGCGATTTGGGGCAATAGGAGACTGGCGAAGATTACGCCTTTATGGTTTCATCCACGTGTCGAAGAACACGGCGATGCTGTCGAACGGAATTTTGTCGAGGTTGTCGTACAGGTCGCAGTGGTCGGCGCCGGGCACGATGAGCAGTTCCTTGTTGTCGCCATGCAGTTTCCTGAAAGCGTCTTCACCGAAATAGCGTGAATGTGCGTTTTCTCCATGCACTATCATCACGGCATTGCGTATTTCTCCCGCGCGGTAAAGCAGCGGGAAGTTTATAAACGGCAGCGGCGACGTGGCGTTCCACCCGTCGTTGGAGTTGCCTGAGCGCGCATGGTAGCCGCGAGGGGTTTTGTAGTAGGCATGGTATTCCTTTACGAACTGCGGTGCATCGTCGGGCAGCGGGTCCGCCACGCCGCCCGCGCGTTCGTACGAGCCGTTGCGGTAGTCTTCCGTGCGCCGTGCGTTCATGGCCTCCTTTGCCTTGTAGCGTGCGTCGGCGCTGTCGTCGGCATCGTAATAGCCGTTTGACGTGGCGCGGCACATGTCGTACATGGTGGACGCGACGGCGGCCTTTATCCTGGTGTCGTTTGCAGCGGCGTTTATGGCGAACCCGCCCCAGCCGCAGATTCCGAGAAGGCCTATGCGCGCCTCGTCCACCCCGGGGTGCACCGAGAGAAAGTCCACGGCCGCCGAAAAGTCCTCGGTGTTGATGTCGGGCGAGGCCACGCGGCGTGGCATTCCGCCGCTTTCGCCGGTAAAGGACGGGTCGAAAGCAAGGGTGATGAAGCCTCGCTCGGCAAGCTGCTGCGCGTAGAGTCCGCTTGCCTGTTCTTTCACGGCCCCGAAAGGCCCGCTGACAGCTACGGCCGGCAACTGCCCGTCGGCTTCCTTAGGAGTGTACATGTCGGCGGCGAGAGTGATGCCGTAGCGGTTTGCGAAAGTCACCTTGCGGTGGGCCACCTTGTCGCTTTGCGGAAAAGTCTTGTCCCATTTCTGCGTGAGCTGCAGCTGCTCTTGCGGAGCCAGGGACGCGTCAGTGTTAGTGTTGCTCATGTTTTGGGAGTTTGCGGTTATGGCCAGTGCGGTCAGTGCCGCAGTGGCGATGGTTTTTGTATTCATGATAAACAAGTTCTGTCCGTACGCTGCAAAATTACGCATTAGCCATCGCGCACACCTACCATAATCACGGGAGTGTTTAACATTATTGGGGACGAGGGTTCTGCCCCCGCCGGTCCCGGAGTCGCAGCCCGTGGTTTTACGTCGCGCCATAAAGGCCGAGCTGCGTAGCTGCGACTCTTTTTGCATATTAGGCTTAAAATGAATTACGATTGTAAATCAAAGGGACGGATATTATTATATGCCTGTGTTGAGTGGATTATCAAAGCTTTTTTGTAATTTTGCAAACGGATGAGGGGCAACCCTTTCCAAGACATAGATAATAAGAGGCGTTATGCTTATCTTGTGAATTGAAAACCTGAGAAACTTTCAAAAATAGCACAAGGGATGGCATAGTAAATCTTTATATCGCAACAAATGGTGACAAAGTGTGTCGAATAATGCTATGTGATGCTAATTATGTGGATGTGCGCTCAATTCAAATCAGATTTAATAAACTATGTCGTCAGTTTGGTAAGAATCCCAAATATATGTCATTGGGCAATGACTTGATACCCGATGATGAAGACATATCATACGAAATTAGCGTAAATAATAAGCGTTATCAAGCCATTTACTATCAACTGCCAGCAGAATTATCCGACACAACGTTGTTACGGGAAAAACTGTGGCCTATAATGTTGGAGAAGTATATGGCTGAAGATATTGAAAATCCAACTGAGAATCTCAAAAATGAGTTAATGACAATGTTCATGGAATATATGATAGAATTATGCTCCAAGAAGTCGGTGTGGTTTATGATTTCTGATTTTTACGGCAAGTAATAAATATCTATGTTTTATGATAATGAATATAATAGAGCAGATGGGGAAGATTTATAAATTCAGCTATATTTATGATGATTCCATTAATATTACCTATATT
>VSPG01000028.1 GCA_009775265.1 Muribaculaceae bacterium | reverse complement strand
GTTCGGGTTGTAGTATGTAACCGTGATAGAGCCGTCGGCAGCTATGGCATCTTCGGGTAGCAGGGTTCCGTTGTCGTAGACTTTCACCTTGCAACCGGGGTTGAATGCGTCAATGCCGTCGGGGCGCCCTTCGGCGATGTCGCTTTTGGCTGCTATGAAAAGTTTGCGTTCGATGCTCTCGCGCTCAATGTTGTCTTTGAGGAACACGGCAGCCCTTGACACGTTGCTTTTGATTTCGTCATCAGTCACGAAGCATTTCGAGGCATCGAAGTTGAGAGAGTACACGGGGTACACGCTCAAAATATTGAAACCTGCAGCATGCCATCCGTTGGACCAGTCGCTCTCGAAATCACCAGTGCCTACACGGGGCGTCTTATACGCTTCGAGATATTCATCCGGTACGATTACAGTTACTTTTTTGTTGTCGGGGAAACCGGTCCGGAGCTGGTGATATTGAGAATAATACCAGTGTCCGATGTTGCCGTCGGGTCCGGGAACACAAGGTGCATAAATGGTTTCGAGAGCGCTGCATCCTGTGAACACGTCGTCAAGCAATCCTCCTCGAGTCAGATTTTTCAGTATTCCGTTGGAAATTGTTTTGCCGGTTTTCCAATAACGGAGGTTCTCGGGAAGTTTGACTTCTTTTAGGCGGCTGCATCCCTTGAATGCATCGCTGTCGAATTGGGTAAGAGTATTGGGAAGCACTATTTCTTCAACAAAGCATCCGGGCAGCTGGGGGTTATATAACGCTCTGCTCGGGAATACGTTGTCGAGACCTTCTGACGCGGGTTTGCCGCGGTCGCTTACGAATTGTGCTTCAGAAAGGTCAAGGTATCGGATATTAGCTGCCACCCAATAGTTTTCTCTGAACAGGTTGAAGTCGTAGAAGTCGACTTTTCCTACGATTTTCAGCTTTGTGATGTTGCGGAACTTTTCGGCGGTCGCGTAATTGATCTGTCCCCAGTTGTCGATTCCTTCATAGCCGGAGAGGTAGAGATGTTCGCCTTCCTTGAGCACGATTGTCGCTTCTGTGTATGAGACCGGGGGAACGATTCTGACGTCGAAGTCCATGTCCTGTTTGGCAATGAACGAATAATTGAACGTCTTGCCGCCTGTGAGGATGGTGTCGCCGTTGAGAATGACGTCAATAGTGTGCGAACTTGCTTTCGGGGTAATCTTGAGGTTTATGTCGCGGCCGCGTACGGCTGTGGTGACAGCTCCGGAGACGTTGGCGTTCGGCAGGTCGGGAATGCTTATGTTGTAGACGGGAGTCTGGTTGTTGAGAGCCGGAAGGGCGTCTACTACATCCTCGTTGCTGCCTTCTACGAGATACCATGTTTTTTTGTTGTGCGATGTCACAAGGCGCAGCATGTTGCCTTCGCGAACGGAAGCTTCTTTGACACAGCAGTTCACCGTCATTTTGAGGTTGTTGCCGTGTGCTCCGCCCCAGGTGCTTACAGGGGAGATGAATTCCTTGATGTTGCCGGATGCATCCGTAAGCGCCATGGCCCAGAACATGGAATTGTATTCGGAGGGAACGCTGAATGCGTTGATACGTACTGCGAAATTTACGCCAGGAATTACGTTTACGGCGTCGGAGAACATTCCGATTGTGCCGCCGGTATCGGTTATCTGCCAGGGAGAGGACGCTGCTGTGACAACTGGGGTCGGCTTGATAAGGTCGAAATGGACAATTGTGTTGCCGTTTATCGTCGTGGAGTATACCCCCTGGGCATCGGGTGTCAGAAGGGTAGAATTTGCGTATACGGCCATACGGTCGTCGTTATCGGCTGTGTATTGCGCGGTAAAAGTGACGGTGGTGCCTTTTTCAAGGCGTCCGTTCGGAGTCTCGCATTCAAATTTCACGGAGTTGTCCTCCATTACGGCGAATGCGAAATCATTCTGCACGGGAATTGGATCAACGACGATATTGCCGATCTCTTTCCAGTACTCCTTATTGCTATAGTTGTTGCGGGCTGTTTCGTTGGGCACATGTAGTGTCATTGCCCCTTTGTTTGTGCCGGAGAGCACGCACCAGTTGATGAATTCTGCCTTGGTTCGTCCTACCCATATGTCGCGTAGCGCTGAGGCGCCGAGGAACACATTGTATTCATAAGTGCTCACGCCTGCCGGGATTACAATGGATGTGATGCCACACTGGCGGAACGCGGCGTTGTTGATTCGGTTAAGGCTGTTGGGAAGAAGCACTTCCTTTAGGCGCCCTTTTCCTTGGAAAGCCGATTTAGGCAGGGCGTTAGCCTGGTTGGTACCGTTAGCCGCTATATATACCGAAGAAATGTCGAGGCGGGTAAGATCCATTTTAGTGCGCATGAACTCAAAATCGCGCGCGTCTATTGAACCGAACAGGGTGAGGTCTTTTATGATTCCGGCATCAATATCGGAAATTATTGTCGAAAGGGTGCCGGCTTCTCCCACCCATATGCTTCGCTTCTCTTTCACCTCGGAAGCTTTCTGCACTATGATGTCGATAATCTGGTCTTCCTTTACGTTGGCTACCCGGTAGTTGTAGCTGTTTGCCACGGGGTTGAGGATGTAGCCGTTGGCCTTGACGGTCACTACGTCTTCGGCAGGATTCTGCGGGGTTACAGAGAATGCGTAATCCCATCCGCGTATTACTCTGGATTCGCCTTCGTAGCTCACGCCTGCGACGGATGAGGGGAATTTTATGTCAAACCAGTCTGGTTCGGTGCGGAGCGCCGGGATTTCGTTGACGGTGATGAGTTCGCCGGGTACGGCTTGCCATGTCACACCATTGTCGGCGGATGTGGCGATACGTACCATATCGCCGGCCGAAACGGACGCTCCGGCCGGAAGTGCGCATTGGCGGAAATCGTAATAACCGCTGTTGAGCACGTACATGCTCTTGAGTGAGAAGTCGCGTGCTTGTGAGAGTAGGGCCTTGAAATTGCCGGCTTCGTCGAACAGCGAAACAGCGATTTTTCCGTTGAAATCCGTGTAGCTTACATTCTTGAGGTTGCCTACCCGTACGGTGAAGTTCTGCCCTGCGGAAAGGGATACCATGTCGGAACCCATGCCGGGCTGCCCGCTGTCGGCTGTGATGTGGATGGGAGACCACATTGTGTTGTCGCCTGTGCCGGGTTTGATATTATATACTATTGTGACAAGGTTGTTGAACGAGTATGAATGGCTTGCGTTGGGGTTGAGCATTGTGGTACGGAACCATCCGTTGGCCAGTCCGCCCCATCCCCAGTTGATGTAAATCATGCCTGTCGCAGGGTCATAGCCGTCGGCCACGAAAGCATGGCCGATGGTTACGTCCTGTCCGCAATACAGCACAGGGCGTCCGGATTTGATTTCCTCGGCGACAATGCGGTCAAATTCAGCCTGCGAAGACGCTTCGGAACGTTTTTTGTAGGAGACGCCGGGGTCGTAGCCGAAATATTGGGTCAGTGCTGCGGGAACACGTACTTCGTAGGCGCTCGAACCCGACATTCCAAACTGGGTGCCTATGCTTGTGGCTGTGTGGAGGAAAAGAGTGGACACTGCTTCGGCCTGTTCTTCCGAATATCCGCCCATGTAATTGCCGTCCAGCATGGCGTCCCAATTGTACTCGACGTCAAAGTTCACGCCATTGTAGCTTCCTGTTCCGCGTGTCGGAAATTCATGATGCTTCATTATTATAGCCATGGCCGTGCCGACGCAGCCTACGAGCGGTCTGTTGGGAATGGCTTGGTTGAACGGAGCCTCTTGGCGCCATAATGCAGTCTTAAGCTCGATGGGCGAGGTGCTTGTGCCTGCGCGTCGGACTATGTTGCGCCGTTCGGCCACGGATGTCGGCTTTTGCAACTGCGGAGCCGCCTTGATTTCTTTTTCAAGGCCGGACAGCATCCATTTCATGGCTGCCGGAGCGGAAGAACCGTTGAACGAGTTTTCAAAGGAATATCCTAAAATAGGATCAGTGCAGTCGTCGGCCGAGATGATTATGAATCCGTGACCGTCGCGCGCATTGAACACGTAATAAAGCGGGTTGGATGCGTTGCCGGCCATGTGTGCCAGTTCCAATGCATCCACAGATGCCAATCTTTCCTGACGGCTCGCGCTGAAAAACTCAGCGGCACACTGCCGCGCTTCGTCTTCCGACACCACGGCGGCATGAACCGTCGAGGATGCGCATGCGAGCAGAGTAAAAATTAGCACTTTTGAGAAATGTTTCAACATGTCTTTAATGTTAATTTTTGCTATGATAATGAGTGATGATATTTATTCCTAAAAAACTGGAGGCACGTCAAAGAGCCACGGATGTATAATCTTATGCTACCTTATTGAAAAACGGGGGCAAAATTAGTGTTTTTCTGCCTCTTATGCAAGAAATGGCTGGACGTTGTATTGATAAAAATAGGTAGGGACAAAAAAAGTGAAGTCCGATATATATCGGACTTCACTTAAGAGAGGTACCTAGCGGAATCGAACCGCTGTACACGGTTTTGCAGACCGTTGCCTAACCACTCGGACCAAGGTACCATTGGTGGATTGCGAGTGCAAAGTTACAACACTTTTTCGGGATATGCAATACCTATGATGGTTTTTTCGTAAAAAAGGATTAAATTTGTGTCATGGCAGTAAAAACGGAAAAAGTGCGGAAAAGCAACATGGAAATGTTGCGTATAGTGAGCATGCTTATGGTGCTTGCTGTTCATGTGGACGGCGCATCGCTCGGGTTGCCTGATGCATGCGGCGATGCATGCTCTCTTGACTCACGCGCGTGGTGGAGGCTTGTGGTGGAAGGTTTTGCCATAGTAGGTGTCAACTGCTTCACTATGATTTCCGGTTATTTCGGAGTACGGCTCACATGGCGCTCAGTGGTGCGTTTTTTGTCGCAGTGCGTGTTTTATTCTGTGGGTCTGTATACGGCTATGGGTCTGTATACCGGTTTTTCAGCGCCATTCTCATGGATGGGGTGGTGGGAGAGCTGGATGGTGATTACGCACAGCGATTTGTGGTATGTGCCTGCATACTTCCTCCTTATGCTGCTTAGCCCGGTGCTGAATGCCGGATTCGGAAGTCTTGACCGTCGAAGCTTTCGTATTCTGCTTGCGGTCATGACAGCCATGACACTGTGGGCAGGATGGTGGTGGAAAGGCAGCTTCAATCCCTCGGGCTATACTATAGCTCAACTTGTATATGTATATGCTGTCGCGCGTTATATCGCATTGCATGGCGCTGAATCCGTAGACGGGACGCCATTGCGTTTTTTCGGTATTTACCTGTTGGCGGTCGCGGGAGTAGTGGCTACAGCCATTTATATCTCCAACGACCGTGGTTTCGCCTATAATTCTCCTTTTGTTTTGCTTGCCTCATGGGCGTTGTTTATGTGTTTCCGCGGCATGCGTTTCCAATCTGCGGTGGTGAACGATTTGGCAAAATCGGCTTTTTCTGTTTACCTCATTCATAAAAATCCTTTGGTATGGGGCTCGTATATGAAGCCTGCGTGTATATGGCTATGGCAGACAACTCCGCTGTGGCTGTTTTCTGTATATGCCGTTGTTATGATATTGGGCATATATGTTTTGTGTGCGGCGGCAGACTCTCTGCGCAGGAGCATTATGCCATGGTGATGTGTTACCGAGCAAGCGAAAGGTTCATGCTGATGCCGTAGGAGGTGTTGGTGGTGGGGTAGGAGCTTGTGGTGATAATGGGGTTGTTTATCTGATGCTCGAAATATGCGGCGAGGGTGACACGGCGGCTCAATACATAGTTTGCCGTGAAATTTATACGCCATGAGTCGGTGCCGCTCGTAGGCTGGGCATAGTTTGTCTCTATGCGCCGTATGAGCGCGCTGTTGTGGTTGTAGCTGACATCGGCATTTACAGTTAGATCGTTGCTTACACCGGTCTGCGAACCTTTTATCTTCAATACGCTGTTGAAGCCTACTATTTTATAGCCGGCTCCTATTGTAAGTCCGTTGCTCGTGGCTTCTACCACTTGTCCGGCTGCGGTGTTGAGCGTGAGTGTGCGCTGGTCTTTGTACTCCACGTTTATGCGCAAGTCGTTTTTTAAAGTGGCGTTCACCCCGATGAGCGGTGCGAAGCGTTCGGTTATCGCCACGGACGATATGTTGTATGGCGACGATGGTATGGGGCGTCCGCTCAACTCGTCGAGAGTGAACCCGAGACGTTCTCCGTCGACGCTCACCCAGTTGAGGTAGGAGGAGTATGAACCTACGGAGTAGGTACACTGGTAGGCGTGCGTGAGGGTGAAAGTCTTGAAGATGTCGCGCATGCGGCCGAGGTTGATAAAACCGTCGTATGTGACCCGCCAGTTCGGTAGCACTGCTGCAAACGACGGGAACGGGTTGAGATATATGTCGTATGCCTTTTTCCCCGAGTATGCTGCGATGAATGCCGGTATCAGCACATCGCCGGAGGTCGTGCTGACGGCTCCTACTTCCGGCGAGAACGTCGTGCCGGCCTGTGCGGTGCCGCTAATGAAACCTGCGTCGGGATATACCGAACCGGCATATTGTGCTTCCACGCGGTCGCGTACCAGCGGTATGTATTCCAGGAATCGGTCGAAAGCACGGCTTGCGTAGCCGTCGTCGGCCCGCGACGAAGAAAGTGCAGTGGCCAGCGCCATGTGGGTTTTGGTGTACGAGCCGCTGTAGGAGGTCGGCATGCCTGGGTACATGAACTGAACCTGCTGCGTGCGGTTGTCGGTGCGGTTCATTGTCAGTTGCACTTTGAAGCCTTTGAAGGGCTCTATGGTGGCTTCGAGGTTCAGTTCTTCGGCGTTGCTCCATAGTGCGGGAGAGGTCTGCCCGTCGTTCGTAATGAGCCAGTTACGATCGATGGCTTTGTCTATGTAATCGCGTCCTGCGAATCCGAATGCAAAGTCAAGGCCGGGCGACATAGGGCCATAGCTGAGGCTTTGTCCGAAAATGTTGCCGATGTCGGGGGTGAAAAGGGGCAGCGAGAGCGAACGTGTATTGCGGTAGCGCACGCTTACGTTGCGTGGCGCCATGGCAAGACGCAGTGCGTATTCGCCCACGTTGCGCCACAGGTTCTTCTCGTCTTTTATGATTTCAGTGACAATGAATTTTATGTTTTTTCCTTCGCCGCGGGTAAGCACCTCCATGCTGTTCTGGTCGATAGGGCGTGTTTTCACAGCGAATGGTTTGCCGTCGGTGGTTGTGGCGGTGACGCGCAGGCGGTTGGTGCGCAGATTGTGCTTGATTATTATCGAGGTGTCGGGTTTGAGCGCATAAGTGCGTTCGAATTTTTTTGCTTTGCGTTGGCGTGCATGGGTGGGGCGTTTGTTGGCAAAGCGTGTGTTGACACTTTTAAGCAGAGGGACTTTGTTGTAGAATGTTTCGAAATTAAGGCGTCCGTCGGCGGTCCACGACGATTGGTTCGCAATAGTATTGCCCAGCCGCACGCCGTCCACTTCCGCTCCGCGGTCCCATCGGTAAGTGGCATTGTATGTCATGGATCCGTTGAGCATGTCGAGGACGGGTATTTTAGAGAATGGAGCCTTGTATTGTCCGGTGAACGTCTGGTTGTAGCTCCACGGAGTGCCCATTGAAAGAATAGACTGCCACACAGTGTCGCGCCATTCGCGGTATTTGTCGGGAAACAGACGACGGTTCACGGCTCCGACAGTTTCTTCGATGCGGGCAGACGTGTTGGAATTAAACGACAGCGAAAGTGTTTTGGTGAGATTCCATGTGAGGTTGAGCTGGCGGTCCCACAGGAAGTTCTTACTGACGGATACCGGCAGCTGGAACATCTGATCCACCTCCGAGCGAGTCTGTTGTTCGTAATAATAACGGCTCATGTTGGTGAGGAACGAGATGCTCGTCGGCAGCCAGTTCAGCTCCCAATCGCGCAGAAAGCGCATGTTCTTGTTCTTGGATTTGATTCCTTTGAATGGTTTGAACGGCTTGAAATATGGAGAGTACGAATACTGCAACGAGCCGCGGTAGTCGTTAGTGTATTCATATTCGGTTGTCGGATCGGTTTTTGTCTGCTTGTTGAACGAAAAGTTCAGCGTCAGGTTGGCAGGATCCCACGGCATCGGATTTTTGCTTTTGACGCCGAAGTTGAGTCCCGAAATAGAGAAGTTGCGCACGGTGGTTTTTTCCTCTGCATAAGCGAGGATGCTGTCGCGCTGCTGTTTTGTGGTGCAGTCGTCAATGGCGTCGCTTAGCAGTACATCCTGGTCGAGGGGGTTGTATTTTGGTGTGGTCTTTTCTGTGCTGTAAGAGTAATATATGGGTGCGCGCAATTTGGCTTTTTCCGGGAGAAAGCGGCCAAGGTCGGCCTGTACGGCCATGTTGTATTGGTGGTAGTCGTCAAGCCTGCGCTCGTTCAGGCTTTGGTCTACTCCGCCGAATCCGGAACTTTCGATATGGGCTCCGAGATTGAGTGTCGCAATGTCGCTGACAGCGAGCGTGGCATTGGCTTTGGCGGCATATCCGCCTTCCTCGTTGAAGTCTGTGACTTTTAGCTCGTTGACCCATATGGTGCCGCTTTTGGATGTGGACGAATTGTTTCGTACGCCTATGAGTATGACGCGAACGTCGCTCAATGTGGGGTTGCCGATGACGGCCATGCGGTTGCGTTCGTTGTCGGGGTCGCGCCCTGTATATAGTGTGCCGAAGCCCACGCCGTCCTGTTCGTCGCGTTTGGCGCGGTTGCGCTCTTTTTTGAGGTCGACGAGTGCCTGGAGGTTGAGATTCAGAAAATTGTTCTCAGGCCACACTATGTAGCGGTCGCTTTCGAGGTATGTGTTATATTGTCCCGGTGGAGTAAGCTCGAGCGGGATTTCGTATTCGTAGAAATTGTTTTTGACGTCGGTGCCGAGGCGGACAAACACGGACACGTCGCCCGAGCGCAGTCCCGACGTGTTGTCGATGAGTGCTTCTGCGTGGTTCCACATCTGAAGACGTTTGTAGTTGCGCAGGTCAAGCTGTGTGTTGCGGTAGACCGCACGCGCGTCGCCAGGATTCAGATTAAGAACTTTCAGCGACATCGACTGCTCGTTGAGCTGCACCACTTGGCTTTGTCCCGGGTCTGTGACTCGGGTGACATGCGGGGGCAGGACATAGTTCACTGGCGTGCGCCGAGAATTTTCCTCGATGTTTACGACAGAAATGTCAAGTTGTCCTTCGGCAGGAGAGTCGCCTCGGTTGTTAAGATTGAAATCGTATGGACGCCATTCTCCGCGCACAAGTTCGAGAGATGCGAATCGCAGGTGTGTGACGGCTTTGAAGCCGGTCATGAACATGCGTGCGAAACGAATGGTGGAGAAGTCACGTATGGAGCCCACTATGCGCTCGTAGTCGGACAGCGGAATCTTGAACTGGAACCATTCCACACGAAGGTCTTTGCCGTCGGGGGTGCGCTGTAGCGATTCCTGACGGTCGGTGATGTAATTTTTGCCGACAACGAGATCCTCGGGGCGTATTGATACCCGGTATTGGAAATAACGCTCGTATTCGTTGAGGGTGTTGTCCTGGTTGATGTCTTCCACGTCCGGGCCGCTTTTTGCCGACTGGTACAGCGGGTCGGACGCTTCGTCGGGGTTAAGAGAGTTGCCCTCCACCCCATTGTACCGCTTGTATCGTTCGAGTATGCCGAGACGCTGCTCGTCGTAGTCGTAGCCGCGATAGAAATGGTAGTTGTCGCCTGCGGGGTCGTTAAGCGGCGAGAACTGATCGTTCTGCATCCGCTCCAGAGCGCTTGCTGAAAGGCGGTTGCGGAGGCCGTCGAGGTACTCGCTGTAGGAACTGTGCTCGAATTCCATTGCGTTCGGCAGTCCGTCGAGTCCTACGTCCTGCACAATGCGCGCGCCGTTGGCGTTGTCGAAGCTGTATGTGAGTGAGTTTTGGCGTGAAACGCGTCCCCATACGGTTTTTTCCAGATATTGGTCGTTGCCATCGTATGGAATGCCGTTTTCGTAGCTTTTCAGTCCGTCTTTCAGTATGTCCTCGCTTATTTCTCCGAAGTTGAAGTAGAGGTCGCCGCCTTCAAGATTTGGGTTTTCGGGATCGAGGAACGGGTTCAGAAGCCAGAATTGTACATATTCGATGTTGCTTTGTTCGAAGTTTGTGTTGTCCATACGGCGCATTATGCCGCCCCAGCGTTTTTCAGGATTGAGCAAAGCCCCTTCGTCGTCGATATTTGTGCAGTCAAGGTTGTAAGGGCCGCGCTCGGTGGGATAGTAGGAGAGGTTAAGGGTCTGTATGGTGGCCGATTCTCCGTATGTCTGCTCACGTCCGGGATATATTTCGCGAGTGTAGACTTCGCGCACGTATGGATTGGAAAGTTGTTTGAGGTCGCTTTTTATGTAGCCCGGGACAAGCGAAGAATTGCGTTGTGTGAACATTCGGTCGATGTAATACCAGTTCAGCAACGCACGGTTTTTTCCGTAGTCCACATTGTTGCTGAGCGAAGCTTCAGGAAACAGAGCTTCCTGTCCTTGCTCCCATGGAGTGGATGCGAGCTGCCAGGCATATGGCGAGCGAAGGTCTATGCCTGTCTGTGTCGATTCGAAGTCGTCGACATAGCTTGATCCTTTGTTGGAACCGCTTTTTTGAGAGTGTGGTATAATCTGCGCATATTCAGCCGTGAGGCTCATGCGGGACGGGGCTGTGGCATTGACGGTAGGTATCTTGTTCACAAGATTTGTCAGCCACATGAATTCGTTATTGTAGCTGAGGTTGAAACCGAGCATGGTATTGTTGACGGTTTCGTCGCCGATGTTGACTTTCTCTGTGAGGGCTTTTTCGGAGAAATGCAACAATGTGGCACCGAGGTTCAGCTGCTTGTTGAATTGGTACTGAAGGTCAAGTCCGAGCAGAGTCTTACGCTGGGTGGAGAACATGGACTGGTTCTCAAGAGTTACGCTTACGCTTTGGCCGGAGTCGATTATGCTTTGGTTGGTTATGGTTACTATGCCCATGGAATAGTCGACGGTGTAGTCGGCATTTTCTGTAAGGGTCACACCTCCGGCAGTGACAACCACCGAACCTCTGGGCACATTCATGGCATTCAGCCTGATCTGCGAGCCGGAAGATGCCTGATATTCGCCTGTGAGCACAAATTTGTTTTTGTCGGCAAATTGTCGTGCCACTATGAGCGTGGAGTCGTAAAGTTCCTGGTAGACATATTGTTCGGCTAATGCAGGATTTCCGATTTTGCGGGCAAGATGTTCGCCGAAAGGCTCTACCACCGGAAATACTACTTTACCGGTCTGCGAATATATGGTATAGCCCTCAATGAAGTCGAAGAAGCCGTCGGGGTTTCCTTGTTCGTTGGAGTCTATGCGGTCGAGGTTCATCACCTGCAACAGGGGCAGGTTGTTGAGTCCGGGCACCGGCAGGTAGTTGATTTGTGTGCCGGTTGTGTCGCTCAGGTATTTTATGTTCAGTTTGAAACGGTTTTTCTGTATCTGGTATCCTCCGAGCGAATAGACGTTTTTCATCATCAGATCCCACACTGGCATTGCGGGGGTTGTCGTTGTGCCTTTTAACATCTTGACGTACAGCGACTGGTCCGTGGTCGTGATGTCGCCGGAAAATTCGCCTACCTGATATACACGGCCGTTGTAGCTGTATTCATAGGCCACTGCCAGCACTTCGTCTGCTGCCAGTGCTGTTTTCACCGAGATGTAGCCGAGCGTGGAGTTCAAGGTGTATTCCGATGATGAGAGCAGGCGGGCACTTTCTATTTTTTCATAGTCGCTGCCTCCTTCTATGCCATAGGCCGACAAGGGTTCAAGAGCCTGTGTCACTGTGTTTATGTTGCGTGCTCCGGGATAGTCGGCTTTTATTACGGCAAGCAGATTGTTTGACGCGTTGGCCGGATTTGACAAGGCTGCGTCGGGCGTCCAGTAGCTGTTTGCAAGATGGGAGTTTTCACCCAAATCCTGAAATGCCACAAGGTTGCGGCTTTGCTCGAATTTACCACCCTTGTTGGTGACCCATACTTCTATTCGAGTGATTTTCACGCCGCTGCTTACGTATGGCAGTTTCGAAGCGAAATTATCGTAGTTGTCACGGAAAAAATGGGCGAGGAAAAAATGTCGGTTAGCGTCGTATTCGTCGGCGTTCACCGTGAACTTGGTGGTTTGCGCGCCACCGCTTGAACTCACGGATTTGCTCTCTGAGTTCTGCTGGCTGACGAGTGCGGTTGCTGTAAGTTTGCCGAACTGTAGTTTGGTCTTGAAGCCGAACAGGGCTGTGCTGCCTCGGATAAGTGAGGACCCTGTGGTCATTGATACGTTGCCGGCCTCGATGCTTTTCACTATATCGTCTTCCTCGCCTTCATATGCGAGTTTTATGTTTTTGGAGTCGAAATCGAATGTGGCATCGGTATTGTAGGTCATGTTGAATTTCAGACGATTGCCGACCGATGCGTTCACTGTGGCCTGGACTTTTTGGTCGAAGTCAAAATAAGTCTTGCGGCGCGACGACAGCGACAAGGCAGGGTTGTCTGAAAAATTGCTTTTTATGCCCATGGCTACCTGCACAGAGCCCTGTGTTCGCAACTGCACGCCACCCGGTCCGAATATTTTTTCAAGAGGGCCGAGAGCGAAGTTCATGTCCAGGATATTGAATGGCTGCTTGTCTTTGCCCTCTGCTGCTATGGAGTTGCGCTCCCGGTAATATTCCTGCATTGAACGACGCAGCTGCCAGTTGTCGTACTGTGCTTTGCTTAACATGAACGGAGTAGCGATGTCAATGTCGCCTACGCGGGTGCGCACGACATAGCATCCCGTGGCGGGGTCATATTCCGCGGCGGTCTTGATATTGTCGGGCATGTCGAGGTCGTAGGCTATTTCGTCGGCCATCAGCTGCTCGTAGCTGCGAGGCACTGTGCCATCTACCGGAAGTGGCAGCGCAATGGTGTCGATGGGAACTGTGGGCTGGGGGTATGCGGCCGGTGCCGGAACAGACGGGCGCGATTGCTCCTGCTGCGTCTGGGCCAAGGCCGTGTAGCACACACCGGCCAAGGCGGCTGCCGATAGGGCAGCCGCCTTGGCAAATGCTCGCGCCCGCGCGCGAATAAATGTGTGTATGTCTTTTCCCATTGCGCTTACATCATGGCAAGCGCTTTGCGGATAGCTGTCTCCAGTTTTACGTCGGGTTCGGCATCGAATATTTTCAGGAGCGCCTTCTGGCTTTGCTGGCGTGTGTAGCCCAATATGGTAAGAGCCGTCAGTGCTTCTTCGAAAATTTCGCTTTCCTTTTCAGCGCTTTGCTGTTTTAATAACGTAGTTTCTGTGCTATTTATTTTGTCGCGCAGGTCTACAATTATTCTTTCGGCGGTTTTTGTGCCTATCCCTTTGACATTTTTCAGCTTGCGCACGTCGCCAGAGGTGATCACGGATGCAAGTTCCGATGCAGGTATGGCAGAAAGGATGGTTCTTGCCGAGCCGGCGCCAACTCCGCTAACACCTATCAGAGAGCGGAACAGCGAACGCTCGGCCTCGTCTAAAAAACCGAAAAGCGTCCAGGCGTCTTCGCGTATGTTTTCGTGGACGAGGAGTTTGACTTTGTCCGCTCCCTCAAGTGCGGAATATGTGGGGAGCGTGATATTGAGCAGATAAGCCACGCCGCCGGCAGTCTCTATCGTTGCGTCGGTGGGCGACAGTGCTGTGAGTGTGCCGCGAATGTATTCAATCATGTGTGGCGGTTCTATAAAGAAAGTCGGCTACCCACATGCGGGCAACCGACTTATGCTTGTCGTCGAGTCGCTGGATTATTCAGCTACAACTTCTGCTACCTCGGCTACAACGGTGTCAACAGCGTTGCTGTCAGCAGCTACGGTGTCAACAACTGCAGCTACAACTTCTTCAGCAGCAACTACGGTGTCGCAGCAGGTGCTGTCGCAAGCGTTGTCAGCTTTGTTGGCGCTGCCGCAAGAGAACATGGTAGCGCTGAAAGCAACTGCGAGTAAAAGAACTAACTTTTTCATTTCTTTTTTTGAATTAAGAGTAAAACAATATTGTTGTGCTTCAAAAACGATGCAAAGTTATTCCAATTTTTTATAACAGCAAAATATTTTTACATTTTTTTCTGCTTTACAGCATAAAAATGAAATTTCATCAAATGCAAAAATATATTAAACCGTTGATATTGGATGAATTAGCTTTGCTTTGTCGCGATGCGATTTGCCATTACAACGGCTTTTGAGATATGGTCGCATATGTGGTCGGCTCCGACGAGGCGGTCGATGCCGGCATGCATAAGTGTCTCGCTGACAGCCGGACGTACTCCGGAAAGCACGATGTGTATGCCCTCGCTCTGCGACGATTTGATTAGCAGTTCGAGGTTGTGTAGAGCCGTAGCGTCTATGAACGCCACTTTGCGCATGCGGATGATACGTACCAATGGCTTGGAGCCGAGGGTGGAACGCATCATTTCATCGAACTTTGTTGCAATGCCGAAAAAGAACGGGCCGTCTATTTCATAGATGCTCACACCCGGAGCCACGTCAAGCATTTCGTGCTGCGACAGGTCGGTGCCTTCGGCCACGTCAAGTTGTTCGGAGTACACTTTTATCTCGGTGTTTTCCATTACGCGTCGCATGAATAGGACAACGGCAAGCAGCAGGCCTATTTCAATTGCGATGGTCAGGTCGAAAATCACAGTGAGCAGGAAGGTAACCATGAGCACAGAAATGTCGCTTTTCGGTGCATGGAATATGCCCACTATTGTGCGCCATCCGCTCATGTTGTATGCAACCACTACGAGCACGGCCGCAAGGCAGGCCATGGGGATGTAGTTGATGAGCGGCATTGCGAAAAGGAAAATCAGCAGCAGTACCAATGCGTGGACTATGCCGGCCACGGGAGTGCGGCCACCGTTTGTGATGTTTGTCATTGTGCGTGCGATGGCTCCGGTGACGGGGATGCCTCCGAAGAAAGGCACGACTATGTTGGCAACTCCCTGTCCGATGAGCTCTGTGTTGCTGTTGGTGCGCGAGCCTGTGACGCCGTCGGCCACTGTGGCGCTTAGCAGAGATTCTATGGCGCCGAGCATCGCAATGGTGAATGCGGAAGGCAGAAGCATATTTATGGTGGCCATGTCGATTCTGAATCCGTGCGGGGCAGGTATGTCGGTGTTCATTGTTCCGAATCGGTCGCCGATGGTTTCCACGCTGAATCCGGGCAGGAATATGCTTGCCAGATAAGCTCCGGCGGTCACAAGGACTATTGCAATTAGTGCTCCGGGAAGTTTTTTTGATATTTTCGGCGTAAATATAATAATGAGTAGTGAAATGATGGCTGTAGCTGAGGTGGCTATGTCGATATTGCCGATGCTGCGCAGATACATTCCCCATTTGGGCAGAAACTCGCTGGGAATGTCGCGCAACCCGAGGCCGAGGAAGTCGTTGATTTGGGTGGAAAAGATAGTCAATGCTATGCCCGCTGTGAACCCGACGACTATCGGGTAGGGGATGAACTTGATTATGGTTCCAAGTCTGAAAAGTCCCAGGGCAACGAGGATGAGTCCAGCCATCAGGGTGGCTATGGCCAGGCCTTGTAGGCCGAATTGGGCGATTATATTGTATACGATTACTATAAAAGCTCCGGTAGGGCCTCCTATCTGCACCGAGTTGCCTCCGAGAGCCGATACGAGGAATCCGCCTATTATTGCGGTGATAAGTCCTATGGAGGGGCTTACTCCCGATGCTATGCCGAATGCTATGGCGAGAGGGAGGGCGACGATGCCCACTACTATTCCTGCAGTGACGTCTGTGCGTAGGCGCTCCATGTTGTAATTCTTAAGAGCGCTGATTAGCTTAGGCCTGAAATCAATTGTACCCGAAAAATCCATTGTCTGTTACCTTAATGATTGGAATACCGTGTTTGGAAAAATTGCCGCAAAGGTAGTGAAAAAAACTTAAAAATAAAAGTGCGTATTGTGGCTTGTGCAAATAGTGGGTATAAATGTATGTAAATTTGGTTAGTTGTGATAAAATATGTAAATTTGCCGCAGAAAGGTTTCGTTTTCGGCGGTAGCGGCCGTCGCATACAGCGTTAGCCTTGTATTGTCAATGATAATTACTATGCTTAAGATTGCCATGTTGTACGTGTTCGTCCCTTGTCCGGATTCTGTTCCGTCAGGTTGTTCAGTGGCCGCCATGGCGGAGCATTGCAAAGCCTTAAATACCATAAATATCTGACTAAACCTTTATCTATCCACACACGTATCAGTTATGAATATGAATGCATTGGCGTGCCTCGCCACTTTTTTTGTGAGTTTGCTGCTCGCGGGCGTCATTATACCGCAGATATTATTGATTTCATTTAGGAAAAATCTTTTTGATGAGGTGAATGAGCGGAAAATACACCAGGGACGTGTGCCGCGTCTCGGTGGTATCGCTTTTATGCCGTCAATGGTGTTTTCCGTAGCGGCGGTAAGCGGCTGCTATTGTTTTATAAGCGCCGGCGGGGAGGCGTGGGCCAATGATGTGGTGGTGCCTTTCTGCTTCGGAGTATGTGCGCTTATGATAATGTACCTTGTCGGCATGGCCGACGACCTTGTGGGGGTGCGTTATAGCGCAAAATTCATAGCACAGTTGGTTTCTGCCGGATTCCTTGCGTTGTCGGGTCTGACAATTGACAACCTGCATGGATTTCTTGGTATCGGAGAAATTCCACAATGGGTGGCGGTTCCGTTCACCATGCTTGTGGTTGTGTTTGTGACTAATGCGATTAATCTGATAGATGGTATTGACGGACTTGCATCCGGGTTAAGCTCGATTGCGATGCTTTTTTATGGCTGGGTGCTTCTGTGTTGCGGACAATTGGAGTTTGCTCTTGTTGCGTTCGGTACACTTGGGGCGCTGATACAGTTTTATTATTATAATGTGTTCGGAAACGCAAGAGTCGGTAAAAAGATTTTCATGGGAGATACGGGCGCTCTTACTACAGGAGTAATAATATGCTTCCTTTCGCTGCACATATGTAATCTTGATGTGGAAGCCGGCGGATTTAATTGCAACCCGCTTGTAATGGCGTTTGCCCCTTTGCTGATTCCTTGCTTCGATGTTCTTCGTGTTTATTTCCGCCGCATACGCAGGCACACCAACCCGTTTTTGCCGGACAAGTCACATATTCATCATAAATTTCTTGCCATAGGTCTTCACCAGCGTGTGGCCATGGTTGTGATTTTGCTTGTCTCGCTTGCATTTACTGCAGTCAACTATTGGCTGTCCATGAAGATGAACAGCGCCTTGCTGCTTTTTCTTGATATAGTAGTATTCTCGTTGGGAAATATTTGGCTTAGCGCGGCAATAAATTGGAAAGAAAAACGTAATAATAAGGATAACCAATAGCGTCATAGAGAGAAATGAGACTATACCGCATTCTTTGCGTCATGGTATTTGCTGTAATTCTGGCTTCGTGCAATTCGTCGAAGAAGGTTCTGTATATGCAGGATGTAGCAGTAGATGTGCCTGAAGAAATAGCCAATATGCATGAAATCAAGGTACAGCCGGGTGATAAGATAACAATAGTGGTGAGCTGTATGGAGCCGAAACTGGCCCAAGTGTTCAACCTCATGGAAAGTACCATGCGCGTAGGGCAGCAAACTTCAAACTACAATTATCTTTCTGCCTACAGCGTGGACAAGGATGGCGATATAATGTTTCCGGTGCTCGGACGCATACATGTGGCCGGTTTGACACGCACGGAGATATCCCGGCTCATCGAGAAGCGCCTTGTCGGGGATGATTTGCTTAAAGACCCCGTAGTCACTGTTGAGTTTGCCAACTTAAGGGTTTCTGTGATCGGCGATGTTGCCCGCCCCGGCACATATTCCATTACCAATGACAGAGTTACTCTTTTTGAGGCTCTCAGTATGGCCGGAGACCTTAATGTGACAGGGCGGCGTGACGGTGTTTATGTAGTACGCGAAGACAAAGGGCAGCGGGTGACCAGCAGGGTCGACCTGCGCAGTGCCGATGTGATGAAATCCCCGGTATTCTATCTTAAGCAGAACGACGTGATATATGTGGAGCCTAACGACACGAAAGCAGGCCAAAGCAGTATAAACGAAAACAGTTTCAAAAGTGCCAGCCTATGGGTGAGCATAGCCTCGCTTCTTACATCGGTGGCAGTCCTTATCTGGAAGTGAAGTAAACGTATATAGTGTTTTTTAAAACGTGCTTAACGCTAAACGAATTATATGACGGAGAATAAACAGACCGGAGTTGACGAACACGCCGAGATTGTGATTTCAATCAACGACTTGTTGTTTATATTTCGAAAGAAATGGCATTGGTTTGTTTTGAGCCTCGCATTGTTCTTCTGTGCGGGGGGCTTGTATCTGATGGTTACTGCCCCGACCTATACGCGCATGGCTGCGCTGCTAATAAAGGATGAAAGGCAAGGCTCATCCACAGCTACCGATTTGATGAAGCTCGGCGTTTTCCAGGCCCGCAGCAACATCGACAACGAGATGCTTACTTTGCAGAGCCCTTCGCTTATGGAAGAAGTGGTGGTGCGTCTGAAACTCAATGACTCATATTCCGTAAAGCAGGGGCTGCGTAGGGTTGATCTCTACAAATCCGCCCCTTTCGTGATTACGGCAGTTGATGATACGGTGCCGGAGTTTCTGTGCAATGTCGTTGTGGCTGAGAATGGCAGAAATGTTGAACTGAGCGAGTTTATGCGCTATCGCGACAAAGAGGAATTTGCCGATGTCGTGAATGCAGAGCTTGGCGATACTGTGTGTACGCCTGTGGGAAGGCTGCACGTAAGCATGTCGCCGTGGGAAGACAGCGAGTTGTATTTGGGTATGGACGTGCGATTCTCACATCTTTACCCTGAAAATATTTCGCAGAGCTATGCCGCCAAAGTCGTGACTGAACTTGGAAGTGAAAAAGGCACCATAATAAATATTTCATTCGGAGCACCTTCCATTGCGAAAGCCGAAGATATATTGAACACTCTTATTCAGGTGTACAACGACCGTTGGGTACTTGACAAGAACCAGGTGGCCGTCAGCACTTCGCATTTTATCAGCGAGCGATTGGGAGTAATAGAAGGCGAACTTGGCAATGTTGATACCGACATCTCGTCGTTCAAAAGCCAGCATCTGATGCCTGACCTTGAAATTGCCTCTGAGATGTATATGCGTCAGAACGAGGATAATGCACGTGAAATAAGTGAGATTGCCAACCAACTGAAAGTTGCACGCAGCATTCGCGATGCTCTCTCGGGAGAGGATATAGAACATCCGCTCCCCGTAGCCACCGGGCTTCAGTCCAACGAAATTAATCAACAGATTAGCGAATATAACACCTCTGTGTTGGAACGCAACCGTCTGCTGGCAGGGTCGTCGGCGGCAAATCCGCTTGTGAAGGAACTGACTCAGGAACTGGTGCTCATGCGTGCCAATATTGTAGGCGGCGTGGACAACCTCATCGGGGCTTTGGACACCCGTGTGTCCGGGCTAAAGAGCCGTCAGGCAAGTACCGCAGGACATCTTGCCGCGAATCCGAATCAGGCCAAGTACCTTCTGAGCGTCGAGCGCCAGCAGAAGGTGAAGGAGCAATTGTATCTTTATCTGTTGCAGAAACGAGAGGAAAACGAACTTAACCAGGCGTTCACATCGTATAACACGCGTCTGATAACCCCTCCTCTCGGAAGCAAGTCCCCGTCGTCGCCGAGCCGCAGAAATGTGATGATAATATGCTTCTTGCTCGGGATGGTGGTGCCTGCCGGCATAATTTACGTCAGGCTGATGCTGGACGATAAAGTGCGTTCGCGCCGAGACCTTGAGAACCTTACAATTCCGTATGTAGGCGAGGTGCCATTGGCAAATCCTGCACGGCATGGCTTGAAACGCCTTACAAGGCGCAGTAATGTACGCACCGATGACAAAGTGCTTGTCGAGAACGGAAACAACGATGTGATTAATGAGGCTTTCCGAATAGTCCGCTCCAATTTGGAATTTATCGGCGACAAGTCGCCGGACGATGCTGCCCGTACTTTTATGGTGACAAGCGCCGTCCCCGGCAGCGGAAAGACTTTCGTGAGCATGAACCTCGGTGCCGTAATGGCATTGAAGGGAAAGCGTGTCATTGTCGTGGACCTGGATATGCGACGGGCTTCGCTTAGCTTGTATGTGGGACGTCCGCGCAGAGGCATATCGTCGGTACTTATCGGTCGCACACCGCTTGACGACGCTATTGTGAGCGGAGTGGGCGGTATCCGGACTTTAAGTGTGTTGCCGGTTGGAGCCCTGCCTCCTAATCCGGCCGAGCTTATGTACACGCCACGCTTCAGCGAGATGATGGAAAAGTTGAAAACCGAGTATGATTGCGTAGTGCTTGACTGTCCGCCTGCGGAAGTCGTTGCAGATGCGAAGATAATTTCGAGGTTCGTAGACTTGACCATATGGGTTGTTCGTGCAGGCTTGTTTGAAAAAGTGCAGCTCCCGCGTTTGCAGCAGTACTACGACGAACGGCGTTATCGCAGCCTGTGCGTGTTGCTGAATGGTACGGATCCTACAAATTCTTCGGCATATAATAGATACTACTATTCAAAATATTACCATTCCTACACCAAACCGGTAGAAGAAGGCAAGCAAGAAGATAAACAAGACGAATAGAATTGAAACACGGATTATATGTCTGATATGAAATCAATATTGCTTGTGTTCGGCACAAGGCCGGAGGCCATAAAAATGGCTCCACTCGTCAAACTCCTTCAAGAGCGTGCATCATCGTTGCGTACCATCGTGTGCGTGACAGGTCAGCACAGAAGTATGCTCGATCAGGTGCTTGTTGACTTCGGAATAGTGCCGGATTTTGACCTTGACATAATGAAGCCGGGGCAGGATTTGTACGATGTCACCTCACGCGTTCTCAAAGGGATGAGGAATGTACTGGAACGCTCCTGCCCAGATTGCGTGCTTGTGCACGGCGACACCACAACCTCGACGGCTTCGGCTCTGGCGGCATTTTATGCCCGGATACCGGTGGGGCATGTTGAGGCTGGACTGCGCACACACAACGTCATGTCGCCGTGGCCTGAAGAAATGAACCGGCAGATAACCGGGCGCATTGCTTCGTTGCATTTCGCACCGACGGATACCGCCCGTGAGAATCTGATTAAGGAAGGAATCGAAGACAGCCGTATCGCTGTCACTGGCAATACGGTCATCGACGCTTTGCGCCTTGTCGTAGACAGAATAGCATCTGATGATGCATTGGCAAATGGTCTTGACAAAATGTTGGACGATGCGGGATATGATTGCCGACGGATTCGCGGCGGTCGTCGAATGGTGCTGGTGACAGGACACA
The DNA here is from genome assembly GCA_009775265.1 of Muribaculaceae bacterium. Classification (GTDB taxonomy): domain Bacteria; phylum Bacteroidota; class Bacteroidia; order Bacteroidales; family Muribaculaceae; genus CAG-873. Next base: position 5,353 of record VSPG01000028.1, on the reverse strand, counting down.
GGCGCGAGAATTTCGGTGATGGATTCCTGTCGATATGCCGTGCGCTAAAGTCGCTTGCGGAAACCCACACTGATACGGATTTCGTATATCCGATGCATCTTAACCCGAATGTGCGCAAGCCTATCGAGCAGGTATTCGGTCATGACAATTGTGGTTTGGAAAACATGTTTTTCATAGAGCCGCTGGAATATCTTTCTTTTGTTCGTCTTATGTCGCAGGCGCATATCGTGCTTACAGACAGCGGCGGCATCCAGGAGGAGGCTCCCGGTCTTGGCAAGCCGGTGCTTGTAATGCGCGACACAACCGAGCGTCCTGAAGCTCTGTGTGCCGGAACCGTGAAGCTTGTAGGCACTGACTATGCCCGTATAGTATCAGAAACGTCGCGCCTGCTTGACGATGCAGATGCTTACAAGGAAATGTCGCATGCTGTGAATCCGTATGGCGACGGATATGCTTCGGAGCGTATAGTGCAGAATTTAATTAGATTTTTAAATAGAGTTCAATAAACAGTGGAATGAAGGCTTGTTTCATTGGTCTTGGGTATATAGGTCTGCCCACAGCAGTGATAGCTGCCAAAATCGGCGGCGTGGAGACCGTCGGAGTTGATATAAATAAGACAATTGTCGACCGGACTAATGCTGGGGAACTGCACTTTGTGGAGCCCGGAATGCAGGAAATGCTGAGCGCAGCCGTTTCGGAAGGAAAACTGCGTGCATCAATGGTGCCTGAGGAGGCTGACGCTTTTTTTATTGTTGTACCGACCCCATTCAAAGGCGACCATCTCCCGGATGTAAGTCATGTAGAGGCAGCTACACGTGCTGTCGCTCCATTTTTGTGTGAAGGAAATTTATTTATCATAGAATCCACATCGCCTGTAGGCACCACCGAGGCTATGGCAGATGTGATATATGGGATGCGTCCGGAATTGCGCGGTAAGATACATGTAGCGTATTGTCCAGAGCGTGTGCTGCCTGGCAATGTCATCTACGAACTCGTGCACAACGACCGTGTAATCGGCGGTATGGACGACGCGTCCACTGAGGCGGCACGGAACTTCTATTCGCTGTTTGTGAAGGGTACGCTGCATTCCACTAATGCCCGCACGGCTGAGATGTGCAAGCTTACGGAGAATGCTTCTCGGGATGTCCAGATAGCATTTGCCAATGAGCTCAGCCTTATATGCGACAAGGCCGGTATTGACGTGTGGGAGTTGATAGAACTGGCTAATCGCCATCCAAGGGTTAATATACTTCGCCCCGGATGCGGGGTGGGGGGGCATTGCATAGCTGTCGATCCGTATTTCCTTACTGCCGATTTTCCGGAGCAGACTAAAGTCATAGCCACAGCGCGCGAGGTCAATAACCATAAAGCTCTGTGGTGTGCGGAGCGCATAAAAAATGCAGTGCTTGAGTTCAAGTTGTCAAACAAGCGTCCTCCGGTAGTGGCTTTGATGGGTCTTGCGTTCAAGCCCAATATCGACGACATGCGTGAGTCTCCTGCAAAAATGATTGCAGGACTGGTGCTGTCCCAGGTGGCGGGAGCGGAAGTCCTTGTGTCGGAGCCGCACGTCAGCCATTGCGAAGGGATGGAACTTTCTGAATATCGGCATGCTTATGGACGGGCGGATATTGTGGTGTTTCTGACAGCCCACGATGTGTTTCGCTCACTGCCAGAACCTGAATGCAAGACCGTACTTGATTTTTGTGGAATATATAATAAAGCATAGAGCATATGAAGGTGTTAGTAACAGGAGCCGCAGGATTTATTGGTGCGGCGGTGTGCCGCAGACTTCTTGACGACGGACATGTTGTCGTGGGTCTCGATAACATCAACGACTATTATGACCCCGCACTGAAATACGGGCGTCTGAAAACTCTCGGAATTGCGGAAGGCGAAGTCGAGTGGTATAAAATGGTGGCATCTTCGGCTTTCAAGGACTTTGTGTTCATACGCATTAATCTTGAGGACACGCAAGCCATGCGTATGCTTTTTGCCAATGGAGGTTTCGATACTGTCGTGAATCTTGCCGCGCAGGCCGGAGTGCGTTATTCCATTACCAACCCGCATGCTTATATAGAAAGCAATATCGACGGCTTCATCAATATACTTGAAGGATGTCGCGATAATAAGGTCGGTCATCTCGTGTATGCATCGTCGTCGAGCGTCTATGGGCTCAACGGCAAGGTGCCGTTTTCTGAGCACGACAGCATAGCGCATCCCGTCAGTCTGTATGCGGCCACTAAGAAAAGCAACGAACTTATGGCGCATGCCTATTCTCAGCTATACGGAATCCCTACTACAGGCTTGCGTTTCTTCACTGTCTATGGCCCTTGGGGACGCCCCGACATGTCTCCGTTCCTGTTCATGGACGCGATACTTCATGGACGTTCTATAAAAGTGTTCAACAACGGCGACATGTTGAGAGACTTCACTTATATTGATGATATTGTGGAAGGAGTGGCGAGGATTGCCTCTGTCATACCGCAAGGCAATGCAGAATGGGATGAAACACGTCCCGACCCTGCCACGTCGACAGCTCCTTACCGCATATATAATATAGGTAACCAGCAGCCCACGCGGCTTATGGATTACATTGCCTGCATAGAAAAGGCGGCAGGACGCGAAGCGCTGAAAGAATTTTTGCCAATGCAGCCTGGCGACGTGTACCAGACATATGCCGATTCGTCAGCCCTGGCCGAAGCTACAGGCTTCGCTCCAGCCACTCCCTTGCAGGAAGGCATAGAAGCCACGGTCGCATGGTTTAAACAGTATTATAATCTTTAAAGGTGGATTTATCATGAATATAGCTATAGTTGGAACGGGCTACGTAGGACTCGTGTCGGGCACCTGTTTTGCCGAGATGGGCGTAAACGTCACATGTGTGGATATTGACAAAGCCAAGATTGAAAGGCTGGTCAAGGGCATAATACCCATCTATGAACCGGGATTGGACGAGATGGTGCGCCGTAATGTCGAAGCAGGACGTCTTCACTTTACCACAGACCTTCGCGATGTTCTTGACGATGTGGAAGTCGTGTTTTCAGCCGTAGGCACGCCTCCGGACGAAGATGGTTCTGCCGATTTGAAATATGTGCTTGCTGTCGCTAAAACCTTTGGTGAGAATGTCAATAAGTACACCATATTGGTTACTAAATCTACAGTGCCGGTAGGAACAGCCCACAAAGTTAAAGAAGCTATAAAGGCCGAACTCGAACGGCGTGGCGTTGACGTGCCTTTCGATGTGGCCTCAAATCCGGAGTTCCTTAAAGAGGGTGCTGCCATAAAAGACTTCATGTTCCCCGACAGAGTAGTGGTAGGAACCGAAAGCGAGCAGGCCCGCAAAGTGATGTCGCGCCTTTACAAGCCGTTCATGCTTAGCGGTGAGCGCATGATATTCACGGATATACCTTCGGCTGAAATGATTAAATATGCAGCTAACTCTATGCTTGCCACGCGTATATCGTTTATGAATGATATTGCCAACTTGTGCGAACTCGTAGGGGCAGATGTCAATATGGTGCGCAAAGGCATCGGTGCTGATACACGTATAGGCAAGAAATTCCTTTATCCCGGATGTGGCTATGGAGGCTCATGTTTTCCGAAAGACGTAAAGGCATTGATAAAGACGGCGGAAAAGAATGGCTACCCTATGCGGGTGCTCAAAGCCGTGGAGGAAGTCAACGAGAAACAGAAAGAGATTCTGTTTGATAAACTTTACATGCATTTTGATGGTAAACTCGAGGGACGTACCATAGCGATGTGGGGTTTGGCTTTCAAACCGGAAACTGACGATATGCGTGAGGCGCCGGCGCTTGTGCTTATCGAAAAACTGAAAGAAGCCGGTGCCAAAGTCAAGGTTTACGACCCTGTGGCCATGGACGAATGCCGTCGCCGCCTGGGAGATGATGCGGTGCTGTATTGTGGAGATATGTATGAAGCAGCACTCGATGCAGACGCTTTGCTGCTTGTCACCGAATGGAACCAGTTCCGTATGCCGTCCTTGCCAGTGCTGAAACGCACGATGTCCAATCCGCTGATTATCGACGGCCGTAACATATACGACCGTGAATATCTTGAGGAAAACGGATTTACCTATACCTGTATAGGTAAGTAAACCCAGCCACATGCTTATAAGCGTCGTTACAGTATCGTTGAACTGCAGAAAGGGACTTGAGAAAACAATGTCCAGCCTTCTTTCGCAGACTTGTAGCGACTGGGAATATATAGTAGTCGATGGTGCATCTTCGGATGGCACCGTCGACTACTTGCGTTCTCAAGAACAGGCTTTCGGCGGACGTTTAAAATGGGTAAGCGAGCCCGACGGCGGTATTTATGATGCCATGAACAAGGGTCTGGCCATGGCGTCGGGCAGCGTAGTGGGTTTTCTTGGAGGAGGAGACACTTTTTTCGATGAATATTCGCTCAAGGCAATAGTAGATGAATTTGACATGGCACGAGTGGATGCCGTTTATGGAGACCTTGTGTTTGTTCGTGCCGATGATTATACAAAAGTATGTAGATATTGGCGGGGTTCGCAGTATCGTCCCGGCATCTTCGACAACGGATGGCAACCGGCACATCCCACCTTTTTTTGCCATAAAGTGTGTTTCTGTGATTATGGTGGATTTGACACTTCGTTGCGTGTCTCTGCCGATTTTGATCTTATGTTGCGCTTTATAGAGCGGCATCATATAAGTAATAGGTACATTCCGCGCACTCTCATAAAGATGGTCAATGGTGGGGAGAGCAATGGAAGTTTGCGAAATATTATAATAGCGCACCGCAATATATACAGGTCGTTTAAGAAATATGGATATAAAGTGCCGCCGTTCTATAGTTTGAGGCGGCTGTTGCCTAAAATTCTTAATATGCTCGGAAATTCGATTACCGGCTGGATTCAGCATTAAGTGTTCAGAAAATAATTGCTCTTATGACATGTCCGGCATTAGTTATATGACTGAAGATATGTATTCTCAGGCTGAAATAACAGAATATTGTACCATTTACATAAGATTCATACCAACACATCCGAAAGTCTCGGGAGTATATATCGCACGCACAGCGGAGGGTTCAGCTTCGAAGGTTTTAGTCCGGTAAGTATGGATTTGTGCATGCATGTGGAGCTATTGTTGCACATGCAAGAATCTTTTTCTCAAAAACAATGCGTTTAGTAGATAAGGAAATCTTGAGGATAAAATAATAGTGAATCAGTGCTTTATGGTTAGAGATGTTGAGATCTTCATCTTTTTACGACCTTTTTTTCTCTTTCTTTGAAATTTTCGTTCAAAACATTTGGATATATCGTATAAAGGTTGTAACTTTGCACTCGCTTTTCGGAGGAAGGGCGCGGGCA
>VSPG01000027.1 GCA_009775265.1 Muribaculaceae bacterium | reverse complement strand
TGCTTCTCAATTATATCAACCAACAAATTGAAAATCAACAAGATAACACCACTCTCACAAGGCCCGCTCGGATCACATTGCAGTATGGCAAAGAAACAATCAATGAATTTTAGCCGCAGATTCCGCACGGAGCCTGCGGCTTTAATCTACCAATCATGCACCATATGAGCCCAGACGCCCCATTCATGGCAGCTCCGCTGCAAGGATACACCGACGCCGCATGGCGTCAGGCGCATGCACGAATCTACGGCGGTGTAGGCTGCTACTACACCCCGTTCGCACGGGTGGAGAAAGGATGCGTACGCGCGAAGGATGTCCGCGAAACGGCATTGACGGATTCATACACGCTTGTTCCCCAAATAATATTCAGGGACATAACGGAATTCGACATACTCGTGTCCGCACTCGCTGCTGCCGGCCACAAGCGCATCGACCTTAACCTCGGGTGTCCGTTTCCGCCTCAAGTGCACCACGGACGCGGAGCGGGAGCGCTCGTGCGCCGCGACCTGATGCAGAAAGTGGCCACACGGATAAATGAGCTGCCGGACATGAAGTTCTCCATAAAAATGCGTCTCGGCATAGATTCTCCCGGCCAATGGCGCGAATCGGCCGACATCATAGCCGCCATGCCACTCACGCATGTGACAATACACCCGCGCATTGCACGCCAGCAGTACAGCGGAGAGCTGCACACGGGAGAATTTGCAGAAGCGGCCGCAGTCCTGCCCCACCCCATTGTGTTCAACGGCGACATCCTCACGCCCGCCGACATAGACCGGCTCCTCGCTATGCCACACGTCGAAGGGGTAATGGCCGGACGCGGTCTGCTGGCTCGCCCGTCCTTGGCGGTGGAATGGCTCAACGGCAGGCAATGGACGCGCGACGAACGCGTTTCTGCAATATTGAGCCTGCACGCAGAGGTGCTCGAGGCTCGGGCAGGCAGACTATGCGGCGACACTCAGATACTAAGCGCCATGCGTCCGTTCTGGGACTACCTCGAAGCCGAAATCGGCCACAAATGCGCCAAGGCCATACGCAAGGCCGGCAACATGGCCAAATATACATCGGCAGTGGCTTCCATCGGCTAAATTGTGCAAAAATATTGCTCAAACGAGCAATATTTCGCTATCTTTGCTGACAGAATTTTCAAAACTTCCCACACCATGAGCACCAAGCCCAAAGCCACAGGCGGCGTTGCCGCAAAAAGCAGAAAAAAAACGGATAAGAAAGAATGCACGGACAAAGCGCAAGCTAAAAAGGCACCGCGAAAGAAACTGCTTCCGATTCTGCGCAACGACCCGTGGCTCGAGCCTTATGCCGAGGCTGTCGAAGGGCGGCACGCCGACGCCTTGCGAAAGGAAAAGGAACTTACCAAAGAGGCCGGTTCATTGGCAGATTTCGCCAACGCCCATAACTATTTCGGCCTCCACCGCTGCGCCGACGGTAGCTGGGTGTTCCGCGAATGGGCGCCGAACGCCACCTCGCTTGTGCTCACAGGCGACTTTTCCGGGTGGCAGCAGCAACTGAAATACGCTGCCACACGCATTGACGACCACGGAGTGTGGGAACTCCGTCTCGCACCTGACGACATCCGCCACGGCCAACTTTACAAAATGATAGTAAGCTGGCCCGGAGGCTCGGGCGAGCGCATCCCGGCCTACGCCACACGCGTAGTCCAGGACGAAAAGACAGCCATATTCTCGGCGCAGGTATGGCATCCCGACAGCGCCTACGAATGGCAGCACGACAATTTCGTGCCCGACACCAAGCCCCTGCTCATATACGAATGCCACATAGGCATGGCGCAGGAGCGCGAAGGCGTGGGCACCTACGACGAGTTTCGCGAACTCGTGCTGCCTCGCATCGCAGCCGACGGCTATAACGCCATACAGATTATGGCCATTCAGGAACACCCGTATTACGGCTCGTTCGGCTACCATGTCAGCAACTTCTTCGCTCCGTCGAGCCGTTTCGGCACGCCCGAGCAGCTCAAGGCACTGGTGGACGCCGCACATGCGGCTGGCATAGCCGTGATTATGGACATAGTGCACAGCCACGCCGTAAAGAACGAAGCCGAAGGCCTCGGACGCCTCGACGGCACCGGCACACAATACTTCTACCAAGGCGCCCGCCGCGAACACCCCGCATGGGACTCGCTTTGCTTCGACTACGGCAAGGACGAGGTGCTCCACTTCCTGCTCAGCAACTGCAAATACTGGATGGAGGAATTCCGCTTCGACGGATTCCGCTTCGACGGCGTGACATCGATGCTCTACTACAACCACGGCCTCGGACAGGCTTTCGGCAGCTATGGAGACTACTACAACGGGGCTCAGGACACAAATGCCATATGCTATCTGACTCTCGCCAACAAGTTAATCCACAGCCTCAACCGTCATGCCATAACCATCGCCGAGGAAATGAGTGGCATGCCCGGACTTGCCTTGCCCGTGGCCGACGGCGGTATGGGATTCGACTACCGCATGGCAATGGGAATCCCTGACTATTGGATAAAGACCCTCAAAGAAAAGAAAGACGAAGACTGGCATCCGACTTCGATATTCTGGGAACTCACCAACCGCCGCGCCGACGAAAAGACCATCTCATACGTGGAAAGCCACGACCAGGCTCTCGTGGGCGACAAGACCGTGATATTCCGCCTTATCGACGACAAGATGTACTGGCACATGATGAAAGACGACGACGACATGACAGTGGCACGCGGCATCGCGCTGCACAAAATGATACGTCTCGTCACACTCGCCACAATCAACGGCGGCTACCTCAACTTCATGGGCAACGAATTCGGTCACCCCGAATGGATAGACTTTCCGCGGGAAGGCAACGGATGGAGCTATAAATACGCGCGACGCCAATGGAATCTCGTGGACCGCGAAGAACTTAAATACACCTACCTCAACGACTTCGACAACGCTATGGTTCAGCTTGTGAGCGGCGTGCACAATTTCCAGGCACTACCCGTGCGCAAGCTTTGGGAAAAGGACGACGACCAGGTGCTGGCTTTCATGCGTGGCAACCTCGTGTTCGTGTTCAACTTCAGCCCCGACAAGAGCTACGACGGCTACGGCATTCTCGCCCCCGGCGGCACTTACCGCACGATCCTCACCACCGACAGCCCTTCTTTCGGCGGTTACGGCAACGTTGACGAAAAGGTAAGGCATCTCACCCAGTCCGACCCCCTTTACGCACCGCACGGAGTGGAATGGCTGCGCCTCTACCTGCCCGCGCGCAGCGCCATGGTCCTGCGAAAGAGCAGATAAAATACGAAGCGTGCCGAGTTGCATCTTAAGAGGTTGTTTAATAATCATTGTTAACGACAGGGTGGTGTATTTTATGTTAAGGTGCAGTTTATGAGGAGGAAGCAATGGGGTTCCATTGTGACCGACGAGTAAATGTGCGTTAACATAAAAGACGCCATGCAGAAGTAATTTTAAATTTTTGTCAAGGTTGTCGACAATGGAATTGGCAACCCCCTGTCATTAACAAGCATTATTAAACAACCTCTAAAAATCCTTATCGCGCCAACAATACGCGGCGCGGCGGTGTTTGCATATTTCAACACAAACACCGCAATAATATGGATTACGAAGCAATCACCCACCACACCGGAACCGTTTTAGTCGAGTTTTACGCATCGTGGTGTCCCCACTGCCAGCGCATGATGCCCGTTGTAGAGCAAGTGAAACAACTGCTCGGCGAACAGGTGCCCGTCTACCAGTTCGACATAGACAAAGAGCCCAAAGCCTCCGACGAAGCCGGAGTGCAAAGCGTGCCCACATTCATCGTCTACCGCAACGGACGCGAAATGTGGCGTCAAAGCGGCGAGATGGAGGCGGCAACACTTGTCAGCACAGCAGAAAAATATCTTTCAGAAGACAGCTGACTACACTCAGTCCGACTTCCGCATTGTGCCTAAAGAAATTTGAGATAAAAGCAAAAATGCAACAATTGATGTTTTTTGGCATCATTTCTTGCGCCTTTTAGCTTTTATTACTATCTTTACGGCATGACTACATGGATTATATGGCTGATAGTCGCGGCTGTGCTCGTGATTATCGAAATACTTTCACAGATGGTGTGGACTCTATGCCTCGCCATCGGCAGCGTGGCTGCGCTTGCGGCCTCGCTCACAGGTTGCGGGATGCCGGCACAGCTCGGAATCCTCGCCGTTTCGTCGGTCGTCGCCTATCTTGTGCTTGTGCCATACTTCAAAAGTATGCACGCGCGTTTTGCTGAACGTAGCGGCGACAACCTGCGCACAGGCATGGAGGCCCTTATAGGCAAAGAGGCCGTCGTCACCAAAAGTGTAGAGCCCGGCATGACCGGCCGCGTAAAAGTGGACGGCGACAGTTGGCAGGCACGCGCACGCCACCCTCAGGAGAGTTTCCTTGTGGGCGACCGCGTGCGCATCCATTCCTACGACAGTATCATTCTCACAATAGAAAAAATAAAATAATGCCATGGACTTCACATCCCTGATTCTGCCCGCCATACTCGTGGTGCTGGCCATCGTCATCATTTCAGCCGGCGTTCGCGTGGTGCCGCAGTCCGAAACCTGTGTAATAGAACGCCTCGGCCGCTTCCACTGCGTGCTTGCCCCCGGACTGAATTTCATCATCCCTTTCATCGACAAGCCCAAGACGATATACACACGGCGCGTGGAAACCGGCGTGGGCGGACGCGTGTATGTGCGCATGACATCGTCGCCCATACTCGACCTGCGAGAACAAGTGTATGATTTCCCGTCGCAGCAAGTAATCACACGCGACAATGTGACTACCGAAATCAACGCCCTGCTCTATTTCCAAATTGTCGACCCCAAAAAGGCCGTCTACGAAATCGACAACCTGCCAAACGCAATCGAGAAACTGACACAGACATCGCTGAGAAATGTGATAGGCGAACTCGAACTGGATGAGACACTGACCTCTCGCGACACCATCAACTCAAAACTACAGGTGATTCTCGACGACGCCACCAACAAATGGGGGGTGAAGGTGAACCGTGTGGAACTCCAGGACATCACGCCCCCCGAAAGCGTGCGCGTGGCCATGGAAAAACAGATGCAGGCCGAGCGCAACCGCCGTGCCGAAATCCTCAACGCCGAGGGCGAAAAGCGCTCGCTCATCCTGCGCTCGGAAGGCGAGAAAGCCTCCAAAATCAATGAAGCCGAAGCCATCAAGCAGTCAGAGATTCTGCGGGCCGAAGGCGAAGCACAAGCCATTATCCTCAACGCGCAAGCCGAAGCCGACGCTATCCTGCGCGTGGCGCAGGCTGTGAGCAACACGCAGACCGACCCCGCCACCTACATGCTCGCCATGAAATACATCGAGACCCTGCGCGAGATGACTACCGGCAAAGACAACAAGACCGTCTACATCCCCTACGAGGCTTCGTCTGTGCTCTCATCCATCGGCTCCATCAAGGGGCTGTTCGGCGACAAGGCCTGATTTTCCCGCAATGTCAATGTGCTCTTTTATTCATCATACTTAGAAGCTAAAGAGCATTCATGGACCGGCCCTTATCGCAGCCCGTTGCCGCAAGCGGCAACGGGCTGCTGCTTGCGGCAACGGCGACAAATATCTCGGAAACGGTTTTTCACCGCGCCGTTGCTTTATTCCGGTGATGGATCCGCCGCATTCCATTGAGTCCGCAGCAACAAACACCGATTCTTTCTCCTTGCCCTCATCCTTCTGAACATCCTGTTCGGCAACGGCTACATGCTCCTGCTGCGCAACAGGTGCAGCGACAGATACAGGTTCGGGCGGCAATGCCGTTTTTCCAGCCGGAACACTCCGCTTTTCGGCAGACTTGCGCTTCGGCGCATCATCGAATCCATCCCAAAAATTATAGCTCGGACGCCATGTTGTATTGGCAGGGTCGAGTATTGATATGCACTTGCGACTCCGTCCGCAATCCGCATTCTGAGAAACACATTCTTCAGGCCGGGTGCATCGGCTTTCGGCAGACTTACGCTTCGGCGTATCGTCGGCGTTGTCCCAAAAACCGCGACGCGGGCGCCATGTGGTGTCGTTAGGGTCAAGTAATGACATAATGGTGTCGTTTTTATGTTTACGATGCAAAGTTAGAACACCACACAATGAGCCATCACCATATTCGGGTACACTCCAGCTCATTTGTATACTAAGAGGTTGTTTAATAATCATTGTTAACGACAGGGTGGTGTATTTTATGTTAAGGTGCAGTTTATGAGGAGGAAGCAATGGGGTTCCATTGTGACCGACGAGTAAATGTGCGTTAACATAAAAGACGCCATGCAGAAGTAATTTTAAATTTTTGTTAAGGTTGTCAACAATGGAATTGGCAACCCCCTGTCATTAACAAGCATTATTAAACAACCTCTAAACTTTCACAAGACGCTATCCCGCAGAAGGGCGGAATAATAAAAAAGATGGCTGCGCAGAAGCACAGCCATCTTTTTAAATGAAAACGCAGCAGGATTATTCGGCGCGTTTTGTCTTTTTGCCGTAGCCGTAAGCAGCGGCAGCACCGAGTTCTTCCTCAATGCGGAGCAACTGGTTGTATTTGGCCATACGGTCGGAACGGCTTGCGCTACCGGTCTTGATCTGTCCGGCGTTGGTAGCCACTGCGATGTCGGCGATAGTAGCATCCTCGGTTTCGCCGGAACGGTGCGAGATAACGGCGGTGTAGCCGTTGCGCTGAGCGAGTTCTACGGCGCGGAGGGTTTCGGTGAGCGAGCCGATCTGGTTAACCTTCACGAGGATAGAGTTAGCGCAGCCGGTTTCGATACCTTTCTTGAGGTATTTCACGTTGGTAACGAACAGGTCGTCGCCCACGAGCTGGCAACGGTCGCCGATGAGGTCGGTGAGAATCTTCCAGCCTTCCCAGTCGTTTTCGGCCATGCCGTCTTCGATGGAGTCGATAGGATATTTCTCAACGAGGCCCTTAAGGTATTCAGCCTGCTGTTCGCGGGTGAGTTTCTGGCCGTTGGCTTCTTTCTTGGTGCCGTCTTTGAGCTCCTGATAGTTGTAAACGCCGTCAACGTAGAATTCGCTGGAAGCGCAGTCAAGACCGATGGTCACGTCCTTGCCGGGCACGTAGCCTGCTTTTTCGATAGCCTTGATGATTACATTGAGAGCGTCCTCGGTGCCGTCGAGAGCGGGAGCGAAACCGCCTTCGTCGCCCACTGCGGTGCTGAGGCCGCGGTCGTGGAGCACTTTCTTAAGGTTGTGGAACACTTCGGTGCCCATGCGGATGCCTTCGCGGAAGCTGGTTGCGCCGATGGGGCGAATCATGAATTCCTGGAAGCAGATGGGGGCGTCGGAGTGTGCGCCGCCGTTGATGATGTTCATCATGGGCACGGGCAGCACGTAGGTGTTGCAGCCACCGATGTATTTGTAGAGGGGCAGGTCGAGGTAGTCGGCAGCAGCCTTGGCAACAGCGAGCGACACGCCGAGAACGGCGTTGGCGCCGAGGTTGCTCTTGGTGTCGGTGCCGTCGAGGGCGAGCATAGCCTCGTCGATAGCAATCTGGTCGAGAGCGCTCATGCCTACGAGGGCTTCAGCGATCGGTCCATTAACGTTTGCTACGGCTTTGAGCACGCCTTTGCCCATGTAGCGACCTTTGTCGCCGTCGCGGAGCTCGAGAGCTTCGTTTTCGCCGGTGGATGCGCCCGAAGGAACGGAAGCGCGACCGCGTGCGCCGCTTTCGAGGATCACGTCTACTTCTACAGTGGGATTGCCGCGGCTGTCAAGCACCTCACGACCGATGATTTTTTCGATTTTCATAATTTTGACTCTGTTGAGTGTTTGTGAGTTAAATTATATTGGTTCAATTTTTTTATCCTGCTGCAAAGATACGAATTTTCCGCCACACTGCGCGCGTGCATTAACTAAAAATATAAAAAATCAGGAGGCGGAAGCCTCCTGATGCACCGGCGCTGTCGGGTTGCGCTCACTCCCGTGCCACTATGCGGCGTCCAGGGGATGTGTTGATGATAAGCGGCACCGTTTCTGCCGCCACGATGCTTGTGTCGAGGCCAAGGGCGTCACGATCGGAAATGCCGAGGCGCCGGAGCCACGAATGCGCACGCATCAGCCTTGCCTCGCCTTTGCCGCACATGCTTGACGGAGAGAATATGCGGTGCAGGATTATGAAGCGGAAATCGCCGGGAATGCCGCGCCGGCGCAGGGATTCATAGCCGCTGCGAAGGTCAAGGCGCCCGGCGGCCACAAGGTCCTCCACTATCTGGCGCAGATACACGCTCACACGTGGCGCCACGCGGAATCCGAGCCTTAGAGTCACGGCATAGATGCTTTCCTCTGCTATTATCTTCACGGAATAATCCAGCGTATACGGCTCGTCGGTGAAATCGATGTGCACAAACCAGTAATGGTCGGCTCGCTTGGGCTGCTTGTTGGCTATCGAATAGAAAATCTTGCTTTCTATAAGACCCGTTTCGGGCGTACGGCTGAGGTAGACGAGATTGGACGCGTATTTCGGAATGCCTCCGTCGTTCTTTATGTCTATGATTACCGAGGCGCATTCGTCCATGCTGCGGTAGTCGACATAGCGCGAACGCACGCGAGTGGCCCTATACCACACCATCATTACTGCCGCCACAATGCCTCCCGCAAGCAGAGTGAACCAGCCGCCATGGGCAAATTTGAACATATTGGCCACGAAGAAAAGCCCCTCGATGGTCACGAATACAGAGAAGAACACAACACACAGCACTGCCGACACGCCTCTGCTCCGCAGCCATAGCGCAAGAAGCACAGTCGTCATCAGCATCGCCACGGTGATTGCAAGGCCATACGCTGCCTCCATATGGCCGGAATCACGGAACAAGGCCACCGTGAGCAGGCAGCCTGCAAGGAGCGCCCAGTTCACCGCCGGCACATAAAGCTGCCCTTTCTCCGTGGTGGGATATTTTATTTTAAGTTTGGGCCAGAAATCGAGGTTTATCGCTTCGGAAAAGATAGTGAAAGCTCCGCTCAGCAAGGCCTGGCTCGCTATAATGGCAGCTCCCGTGGCCATCACGACCCCGACAGGCACAAACCATCCTGGCATTATGGCATAGAAAGGATTCGTGGCCGCATGCCCCGTCGAGATAAGCCATGCCCCTTGCCCGAGATAGTTGAGAATCAGCATCGCCTTGACAAACATCCAGCTCGCCGTTATATTCTTGCGTCCGCAGTGGCCGAGGTCGGAGTACAGCGCCTCCGCACCAGTAGTGCACAGAAACACAGCGCCAAGCACAAGAAACCATTCCGGCGAACTGACGAGCAGTCTCACGGCATACAATGGATTGAACGCTTTGAACACCGACGGCCACGCGCCTATGGAGCATACGCCGAGCACCCCGAGCGTAAGAAACCACACAAGCATGAAAGGTCCGAACAAGCGTCCTATCCGCCCGGTACCCGCCTGCTGCATAATAAAAATCAGGATTATCACCCCGACGGCCACCGGCAGCGCAGGCACGGACGGGAACATTATGTCCAGACCCTCTATGGCCGACGATACGGTGATGGCCGGAGTTATCATGCCGTCAGCGATGAGTGCTCCGGCGCCTATGGCCGCCACGGCATACAGCCACCGTTTAGGCATTTTTCGCAGCAGGGCGAAAAGAGCGAGAATGCCTCCCTCGCCTTTATTGTCGGCATGCAGGGCTATAAGCACATATTTCACAGTAGTCTGCAATGTGAGCGTCCAGATGATGCACGACACAGCCCCGAGCACATAATCTTCTCCAAGCGAAGGATTCGCCCCGGCTATGGCTTTCATTACGTACAGCGGCGATGTGCCAATATCGCCGAACACTATGCCTATGGTCACGAGCAGCCCCGTGAGGGTAAGGCGGCTATGCAGTGATGAATTCCCTTTTTCCGTCTTCATGCCAATAAAACATAAAAAACAGCGCTATGGTTTTGATGCCGACGATTTGAAGCGCACGGGCGCTATGCGGAAGCTGTAGCTGTAGTGCTTGTCCTTTAGCTGGTAAGGCTCATGCGGAGGGCGGCCCCATGTGTCGTCGCCTCCGAGACCGCGCTGTGCCAGGTCGACGTTGAGGTAGACGCTGCTGCGGCTGTGGCGCACGTCGCTGTTGTGCATCTGATGCTTGGCCATGCCGGGGTCAAGGTCGGCGGGTGTGACGTCGAGAGCGCTGACATTGAGCGGCTGCGCGCCCCACACCCGCACTCCGCGTCCCGCACCGTCGGTGAGCGATGCCATGCGCACATCGGTGTGGTTGCCGGTCTCCTGCGGACGTATGTACGGGAAGAACTCGTCGGCCACCTTTCCGCCCCATGTGCCCATGAAAGCAGCAGTGTTGCGGTCGGAATAGTTTTCCACGGGTCCGCGGCCCGCATAGCTGAAATTGTCGTAGTGGCGTCCGAGACGCAGCTGCATGCCTATGCGCAACATTTCGGGCATATCGTCGCCGCCGTCAAGGTCTACGTCCACGTCCATACTGCCGTCGGAGTAAACTTTGCACGCGACTGCCAGCACGGCATCGGCTTCGGGCATGCTGTAGGTCGAACGAATGGTATTGCCGTCCACGGCGACACCCGTACAGCGGCGGTTTTCGGCCGCATAGCGCCATGCATTGAGGCGGCGGTGGGCATTGTTGCCCCAGTCGTTGTCGGTGGGGGCTCGCCAGAACGAAGGCGTCATGGCATCCACCACACGGCGTCCGTTCTCGCTATAGTCACGCAGGTTGCCGTTGCGGGCGTCGAAAGCGATACGCACGCCTCCGTCGCAGTCAAACACATATTCATGGCCTTCTTTCTTAGCCTGCACAGGCTTTTCCTGCGCGGCAGGGAGGACGGAGGGACGTTCGCCGAAAACGAACTCCTCGCGTGCCACTTCATGGCCTGCAGGGATGATTTCGTCGCCATTACGCGTATGGGCATATACCGCCAGGAAATAATCGTTGCCGGCTTCCACTTCGGGCACGTCGGCGTGCAGGCGCATGCTTTTTCCCGCAGGCAGATCCACGATGGGCATCACACCGTCGGCCACGATCATGCCATCGCCGTCGGTGAGCCGCCAGCGCAGTTCATAATCCCGCAGGTTGCGGTAGTGGAAATGGTTTTCGACAATGAAATAGCCGTGGGCAGGGTCGGCCGGTGCGAAGCGTATGTCCTGATACACTTTTTTCACTTCGGAAAGCCCCGGATGAGGCGTGCGGTCGGGCTGCACAAGACCGTTGATGCAGAAGTTCTCGTCGTGGTAATAGTTGTAGGCGCCGAAGTCGCCGCCATAAGCCCAGTATGCATCGCCGTTCTCATCTTTTGTGAGCAGGCCCTGGTCCACCCAGTCCCATATGAAGCCGCCCTGCATCTGCTTGCTGGAGCGGATGATGTCGAAATATTCCTGGAAGTTGCCGCTGCTGTTGCCCATGGCGTGGGCATACTCGCACATGATATAGGGACGTCCGGGATTCTTGCGCGAGGCGTATTCCTTCATGCCGCGAATGTCGGGGTACATCGGACACACGATGTCGGTGATGCGCCCCTCCACCGCCTGCTCGAACTGCACTGGACGGGTGTTGTCGCGGCCTTTTATCCAATCGTATGCGGCCTCGAAGTTGGAGCCGTCGCCGCATTCGTTGCCGAGACTCCATACAATCACGCTCGGATGGTTTTTGTCGCGCTCGACGAGAGCGTACTCGCGGTCGAGAATCGACGCTTTCCACGATTCGGTGGCGGCGGGATGCACACCCGGTTCCACCTTGGCCCACGGCGACGACCCGTAGCCGTGAATCTCGACATTGGCCTCGTCGACAAGATAAATGCCATAGCGGTCGCAAAGCTCATACCACAGCGGCGACTGCGGGTAGTGGCTCGTGCGCACGGCGTTGATATTGTGCTGCTTCATGGTGCGGATGTCTTTCATCATCGTCTCGCGATCCACTACATGCCCGGCACTCTGGTGATGTTCGTGCAGATTCACGCCATGCACTTCCACGGGCTTTCCGTTCACCATAAGCTGGCTGTCCTTGATTTCCACCTTGCGGAATCCGATGCGTGCCGAAGTACTTTCAAGCACCTTGCCGTTCTCCGTCAGGGTGAGCACGAGCGTGTAAAGATACGGCGTCTCACAACTCCATTTTCTGACGTTTTTGAGTTTGCCGCCGAAAGAAACTTCCGCCGTACCATCGGCGCCAATGCCCATAATCCTACCCATTTTCAGCACTTCTTTTCCGTCGGCATCGTAAAGTTCTATTTCCAGACGTGGCGAAGCCTTTTTATCGCCATAGTTGGCCAAAGTGACATCCACGTCGAGCACACCGTTGCGGTAGCCTTCGTCCAGACCCGGACGAGCGAAGAAATCGAGGATGCGCACGGGAGCCACACTGTAGAGGTACACGTTGCGGTCTATGCCCGACAGACGCCAGAAGTCCTGATCTTCAAGGTAGGAGCCGTCGGTCCAGCGGTATACTTCGCATGCTATGTCGTTGACGCCCTGGCGCACCCACTCCGTGATGTCGAATTCGGCCGGGTTTTTCGTGCTCTGCACATAGCCGGCCTTGTGACCGTTGACCCACACATACATTCCGGCGGTGCTGCCGTCGAAGTGCAGTATCGTATGCCGTCCGTCCCACTGCTCAGGCAGTTCGAATGTACGCTTGTAGCTGCCCACAGGGTTGTCGCCGTGCGGGATATGCGGCTGATTCTGAGGAAAAGGATACACCACATTGGTATAGATAGGCGTTCCGTAGCCCTGCATCTCCCAGTTGGAGGGCACTGCTATGTCGTCCCACGCCGATGTGTCGTAGCCGGCCTTGTAGAAATCGGCAGGGCGGTCGGCCGGTTTGGGCGAGAAGCGGAATTTCCATGTACCGTTCAGCGAGCGGTAATATGGCGATGCCTCATAGTCGCCCTCGCGGGCGGCATCTTTGCTGTCGTAAGGATGCGCAGTGGCGCGCGGAGCCAGTCTGCCTTCGGCAAACACGGCAGGGTTCTCCCAGTCGTTGGCGGCAGCCGTAATGGATGCCACAACCGCGACGGATGCAAATAATATTGATTTTACGTATCTCATATCTTGATTTAAGGTTATTCCGTTTTAGCGTCTGCCTGAAAATTTCATGACAATGCGCTTTCCTCATGCAAATATACGGATAAGTCGAGTGCAAAACCAAATCTATTTGAGTTTTGCCGAGCGAAAGTATATAGGACGCAGTCAAATATACGCATAAGCTAAGTGCAAAACCAAATCTATTTGAGTTTTGCCGAGCAAAACATGCAGAAGTACGAAAAGCGCCCGGCGTGTTTTGTACGCCGGGCGCTTGTGAGGATATCGAAGCCGAACGTTAGCGCACGTTCACTTTAAGAGTGCTTGCAGAGCCATCGGCAGCGGTGGCGCTGACGATGTAGATACCCTGTCCGAGACGGCCAAGGTCAAGGCTGTCGTTGCCGCCGAGCACCTTCACGCCCATGGTCGTGAAGACGTCGATGCTGCATCCTTCTGCGAGCACGGTGCGGCCGTCGAAACTGATAGAGGACGATTCCGCAACGGCATCGGAAATACCGTCCTGAGCCTTCACAGTAATGGTGCTCTTGACGCTCTTGCCGTTGAGGTTGACAGTAACCACTGCCGTGCCGCCCTTGACACCTTTGACAGTGAGATATATACCTTCGATTTTGCCTTCTCCGCGCATGCCCATGTCAAGAACCTCAAGAACGCTTTCGTCGGAGATTTCCATGCTGAATCCTTCGAGAGCGGCTTCTGTGATTTCACCGCCTTTGCAAGTGATGTCGAGGTCTATTTCCGCGTTAAGGTCGATGGTGGCTTCGGCAGGGTTAATCAAGAGGAGGCCACCTTCGAAATACAATGCGGGCTTTGTCTGGTCGCCGGTAAAGCTCCAGGGGTTCTCGCTGTCATAGCCATAACAGAATCCGAGGCCCGAGAAGAATTCCATGCCTGTCTCGCCGGCAGCGACGCTCTTGCCTTCCGTTGTGGCTGTGTCGTCGGCAATACCCTCCTCCACAATGGCAAGAGTGGACACAGCGTAGTTGTCCTTAAGCCCTTTCTCCACCTGCTTCTCGTCGCTGTAGATGGGATTCCAGTCGCTATCGTAGCCGATGATTTCGGGTTCCATATTGGCCACGCTGCCGCCTACGATACGGTGCATCGTGCTGTTCTGTCCGGGATAGTCCTCGCTCTGTGAGGGCTGGCCGGTATAGGTCATGGAGGAAAGGTTCACATAGCATCCTTCCACTGCCATCGTTCCGTTTGTCGACGAGCCTTCGCCGGTCTCGCCGGAAGATGCGAGCAGGGAGAGGTTGCCCACTATGCCGCCTGTTTTCGGACCTCCGCCCCATTGGGGTGCTTTGGTGGCGGTAAGGCTTCCTTCCACATGGCAGAAGCGTATGGCGCCGTGGCCGGACGCGCCGACTATGCCGCCGATGGTGTTTTCACCTATGATTTCGGCATTGACATGGCAGTTTTCCACCACGTCGTCGGCGTTGTCGAACGAAGCCACGATACCGCCGATGGTCTCGGTGCCTTTTATGCTTCCGCTGAAAGCGCATGCACGCACAGTTGTACCGGTGCGTGTGTTGTATACGACACCGCCTATCGATTCGCCTTCCATTTCGGCGTTCACAGAGCTTTCCTCGATTACGGAGCCGAGGTAGGCCGAGCCGACTATACCGCCATAAGAGCCGCCGCTGTAACGGCCGCCATAGACATGAACATTGCGTACGACACCGCCGCGCATCTCATTGACGAGCAAGCCGCTTCCTTCTTTTATGTCATTATACACGGGATCCACGAACACGATGTCGCAAATGGAGCCGGCAGGAGAAAGCTCGTCGGCTGTAGATGCACGTGAAAGTGCGGGCACAAGGGCGCTGCCGCTGAGCGTAAGATTGCTGATGTGGTGGCCGCGTCCGTTAAGCGAGCCGCTGAAATCGAAATTGGAAACAGACATTTCCACTCCGGCAGCATCAATGTCGCATCCGAGAGCGAAATGTGCCGCAGGATGAGCCTTCAACTGCTGCAGGCCGCCCGCCGTCACGATTTCATAAGGATTATCGACCGTGCCGTCGCCTTTGGTGAACAATTCGAGAGGCAAAGCATAGGCAGAAGTGATGAACTTGCCGTCTTTCTGGGTGATGATGACGAGGCGGGGGTTGTCCGTGTCAAGGTTGGCATAGAACATCGAAGACAGAACCCCGTTTTCTTCCGACGAAGCCACCACAAAGAGAGGAGCGTCGGCAGGGTCTTCGCTGAGCACCATCAGTTCCTCATGGTTGCGTGTTTTGTCGTCTTCGTTCTTACGCTTCAGAAGCACCATATATTCACGCTTGTCGTCCAGGTTGAAAATATACGGGTTGAACGCATCAGGTGCTATGTATACCTGAGCCATATCCACGTCCTTGCCCATATTGAGCTTGTCAACGTGGTGCAAGGTGCCGTCGGTGTTGAAATATGCCACAAAGGTGTACACATCGCCGTTGGCCTGGCTTTCACCATGGTTCTGCGCGGCCACATAAAGGTAAGAATCGCCGAAAGCCACTCGCTCGGTGGACGAGGTAAGCGACATTCCGCTCTGGGAAGCTTTTATGGAGTGCTCGACTTCACCCGAAATAAGACTAACAAAATCAAGTCTGTAAGAAGCTCCGTCGACTTTGGCAAACATCACCTGCGGGTCGTATCCGGGTATGTCGTTCATGAAATAGCCGCCGTCCACACCCGTGGCAAAATTCAGCAGATGCGACGCCGCAACGGTTTCGCCTTTTGCAGCTGCTTTGTACACATCGTAGTCGTAATTGTAAGAGTCGCTGGCGGAAATGTGGTGTTCCTTGGTTATGATAAGAGCCGGCGCACCGTCTGTGTCATAGCGGTCGAACGACAGGTCGTCTTCATAAGAAAAGCCTCCGAGATAGAGGAAGTAACGGTTGTCGAGAGACACATCGGACATAGGAATGGTCGTGGTGCTGTACTTCTCTACCGTGGAAGCCCACGACGAAGCCGGAGCATAGATGTCCACGACAAGTTCATTGCCTTGGGTGGGATTCTCGTTAGTGAAGTCATTCGGATCTTCGAACCAGCTGTATTTAAGACCGTTCACTGCAAAGTAAGGGATGCCGCCGTGCTGCGAAGCAATGAATGGAACGGCATGTTCGCCACCTATGCAGATACCCGGCACACGGGTGGTGAGCACCGGATCGCCGAGACCGCCATAGCCGGCAGCCTTGTAGGTGCGGAACTCATAGTCCATTACATTCATAACGCCTCCTACTTCGGGAGTTTCCGAGTCCTCCTCGGTCATGAATGTGATCCAGAACTTCTCGCTCCAGGAATCCGTCGACGTGTTGATGGCAGATACGTAATATCCCGGAATCTGCGCAATATGCTCCGTCTCGGTCTTGCTGCCTGCGATGGAATAAACGAACGTATGGTAATTTACAACATAATACTCGGTGTTGCATGCCACGCCCACCATCAGTTCGTAGTTAGTGTCGTAGTTGAAGAACTTCTGGGTGAGCTGCGCACCTACGCTTATCTGTGCCACACGCACCTCGCCATCGGCAAGTTCGATTTCGTCCTCGACAGAACCTTTCAGCTGGAAATCGGCATCGTACACATTTATCTTGAAGCCGGAAATTACTTCTTCCTGGTATGAGCCATGGTCCACGATTTCGCTTATGTTCTCGAGTGTGTAGAACCACGTTTCGCCATTGGGTGCATTCAGATAGTTGGTCTGGCTTGCCGCAGGAAGCGAATGTACGTCGACAGTCACCTCTTTGGCCAAAGAGCGACCGGCACGGAGGTTCTCAAAGCCGGAGCCGGCTCCGGCAGTACTTGTGAGCACTGCGTCGGCCTGAGGCGCGAAGCGGAACAATGCGGCCTGACGGGCACGCGCCGCATCGGCCTGAGGAGCAGCTATCGACGACAAAGTCATTGCCGAAGCTGCCGCTGTGAGTAGAAATTTGTTCATGTATAATAACTGGATAAGTGATAATGTTGGGAATAGACTTGTCGGCGTCAGCCCTGTATTTTTCTGAGTGTATCGGGCTAACGCTTAGAAATCAGCAGCAAAAGTAACAATAAATGCGATAGTTTACAAATAATCGGGCGCTAAACACGCCCGATTATCACTTTTTCATCGTCAAAGCAGCCGCTCAAGGCGCTCCGCCACTTCAAGGCACATGCGTCCGTTGTGGTAAGGGCATTTCCAGAACCCGGCCTTGTCGTCGGTGCGGTTGGGTTCCGCGCCACGGCGGCTCCACAGCCATTCGCCATGCTCGCGGTCGGCTATATTATCGCGTATGTAGCGCCACGACTGCATGGCCATGGGCAGATACGTGTCCCGATGGTGAAATATATACTGGTACACTTGCCCCACCACGTTCTCGGCCTGAACCCACCAGTGCTTGTCGTTGTCGTAGCGCCCGGAGGCATGCCGTTCGTACACCATCGAACCGTCGAAGCAACGCCCTTCTGCGGCCGCATCGGCTATGCGGCGCGTGGCCGTCATGGTGCGGTCTATCAGGTCGGCATCGCCGAGCACCAGGGCGGTCTCAAGCATCAGCCATGAGGCTTCGATGTCGTGTCCGTAGCTTATCTCCGCGTCCTGCCGGTGCCAGTCCTCATCGAAAAACAGACCGAGATGGCCGCGGTCGCCCTGCCCTGCGAACGTGTCAAGGAAAAGGCGCAGCAACGAGGCCGTGGCCTCGCGCAGTCCGGCATCCGGCCACACACGCAGCAGATTGGTGTAAGGCTCTATGATGTGCAGATGTGTGTTCATCGTCTTGCACGCGTTGTCATCTTTGGCGCTCAGGCGCATGTCGGCTATCGGCGCCCAGTCGCGGCGGGCTGCCTCCATATAGCCGCCGCGCACCCTGTCGCGGCTGTGCTCCTCTATGTCGCGGAACATCCTCTGCGCATAATCGAGCGCTTCGGAATCGCCTCCCGTGGCACGGGCGTACTCGCTGAGCCCGTAAATGGCAAATCCTATGGCATAGAACTGCTTTTTAGTGTCGAGGGGAGTGCCGTCGGCATTCAGACTCCAGAACACGCCGCCATATTCGTGGTCGTAGAACCGGTCGATAATCTCGCGTTTGGCACGCGTGGCCGTTTCAAGATACTCGGGACGCCGCAGCACACGGTATGCCGCGGAAAAAGTCCAGAGGATGCGGGCGTTCAGCACAGCGCCTTTAGGCGCGTCGGCATCCAGCGAGCCGCTGCCGTCGCGGCGTCCGTAAAAGCCGCCCCGAAGGTCGGTCATCTGTCCGGCCCAGTATGGCAGGATGTTGTCCTGCAATTCTTCAAGAAGCTCGTGGCGCAATTGCGCCGCGAGCTTTATCTCTTTTTCTGTCATATTCATAAATCCACCTTTTCGGCACTGCCGGCGGCAGCATCTGCGGCCGCAACATCCGCAGCACCGCGGCGAGCCACGCTGAGCTGCGCCACTATATCATTGACACGACGTGTGTTGAGCGGATACAGCCACACTATCACCATCGACAGCAAGGCCACTCCGGCCGGTATGAACGTCATGAGCCACCACAGGCATTCCACAGCACCTGAGGGCTGCGATGCGCTGCCTTCCACATAACCGAACCCGTGCAAAAGCCACATCACCGCCGCGCCGCCTATTGCACCGCCGAATTTCTGCGCCATAGAGGCCGACGAGAATATCAGGCCGGTAGAGGCAGTGCGGTATTTCAGCTCGGAGTAATCACTGACATCGGCATACATCGACCACACAAGCGGAGACATCACACCCGTGAGCACCGAAATCACCATCTGCAGCAGGAGCATGAGCAGCAGACCGGCATTGCTGTCGGGCGAACAGGTGAAGAACACTATGCTGAACAGGATGAGAAGCGCGTCCACCATGATGAACGTGGGTTTCTTGCCGAGCCGCTTGGTTATGGGCACAGCCAGCGCCACGCCCACCATATTTGCCACTTCCCCTACCCCGAGGAACAGACCCGAGTAGAACAGCATGGAAAGCCCGAACACCACGATGTGCTGCTCGCCGCCTATGACGTCGGCAAAGAAGAAAGCCACAGTGGCGCCGCGCACGGTGTTGAACAGGTTGAAGCACAACGAGGCGCCGTTGAGCAGCCACCACGGCTTGTTTGTCACGAGTGCCTTGAGGTCTTTGGCCAACGATGCCTCGCTGACGGTGCTCAGCTGCTCGCGTGTCATCCTGAAACAGAGCAGGAACAGCACGAAACAGCATAGGGCTATCACGACCATGGCTCCCTGCCAGCTCGACTGAAGCGACATGCCGGTGCCGGCAAACAGCGAGCACAACGGCTCCCACGCGAAAAGGGCAATGAACGAGCCGCCGTAAGCGAAGAACATGCGGAACGACGAGAATACGGTCTTTTCCTGGGAGTCCTCGGTCATGACGCCGAGCATGGCCCCGTAAGGCACGTTGATGCCGGTGTAGACTGTCATCATCAGAATGTAGGTCACATAGGCCCACACAAGTTTTGCCGCATAACCCCAGTCGGGAGTTGTGAACAGCAGGATTCCGCAGATGCTGAACGGAGCAGCCACCCACAGCAGATAGGGACGGTATTTTCCCCAGCGTGTGCGTGTGCGGTCGGCTACGGCACCCATCATGGGGTCGCTCACCGCATCCCATATGCGGGTGACAAGAAGAAGCACGCCGGTGTCGACAAGCGATATGCCGAACACATTGGCATAGAAGAAGGGCAGATAGTAGCTGAACACTTTCCAGAACATGCTGGAAGCCATGTCGCCGAATCCGTAGCCTATTTTTTCTTTAAGGTTTGCCATGGTATAAGATATTTGCCTGATTTGGTTAAATGATGGCAAATTTACTTATTTTCCGCAAAATATGCGAGATTTTTATCAATAAGGCTGTTGATAGTCCTCACGCTTTCCGTGGTGGTAAGTCCGTCGGCAGGAGTGTTCATGCAGTAATCCACGAGACGGTCGACAGTGCTTGCCGCCACATGCATGCGGGTGTCGCTGCTGGCATAGTATATGAGCACACGGCCGTCTTCGTCCTTAATCCATCCGTTGGAGAAAAGCACGTTCATCACGTCGCCCGTGTATTCCTCGTCCACAGGCGCCATGAAATATCCGCCGGGCGAGGCTATGCGGCGCCATGGCTCGTCGAGAGCCGTCATATACAGATAAAGCACATAGCGCAGGCCGCTGGCACAGCCGCGCACGCCGTGGGCAAGATGCAGCCAGCCACGGTCGGTCTTGATAGGGTGCGGACCTTCGCCGTTCTTGACTTCCTTGATGGTGTGGTAGATGCGCTCGTCGATAATTTTCTCTTCCCCCGTGATTTCAGCATTGCAAATGTCTTCGATGAGAGTCCAGCCTATGCCGCCACCGCTGCCGGTGTCGATAAATCCGTCCTGAGGGCGGGTGTACAGAGCGTATTTGCCATCGACGAACTCTGGATGAAGCACGACGTTGCGCTGCTGGCTCTTGCATTTGAGGTCGGGGAGGCGTTCCCATTCCACAAGGTCGCGCGTGCGGGCTATGCCGCATGTGGCAGTCGCGGCCGAGAGGTCGCCGGGGCATGCGGGGTCGTGGCGTTCCACACAGAAAAGTCCGTAAATCCAGCCGTCTTCATGCGCGGTAAGGCGCATGTCGTAAACGTTTGTGGCGGGGTCGTCTGTGTCCGGCATCGATACGGGACGTTCCCAAAAGCGGAAATTGCTCACCCCGTCGGGGCTTTCCGCCACGGCGAAAAAGCTCTTGCGATCGGCGCCTTCCACACGCACCATGAGCAGGTATCTGCCGTTCCACTTTATGGCTCCGCTATTGAGAGTGGCGTTTACTCCGATGCGTTCCATGAAATACGGGTTGGTGGCCGGATTAAAATCGTAACGCCATGTCAGCGGGGCCATGTCGGCGGTAACTACCGGATTTTTATAGCGGGTGTACACGCCATTGTCCTCCACGGGTGCGTTGGGGCGTGAAAGCAGCGCTTCGTGGCGCTCGGTCACAAATTTCTTACGTTGCTCAAAAATGTCCATTTCTATTGTAATGATTATATGTTATGCTGTTATTCCTTGATTTCGCCCGCCATAAGCACACGGGGATTCTCTGTAAAGCTCCTGAAATCAGCCTCGGCGGGATGCCCCTTGTACGGGGCATAAAAATGACCGGGCTTGACATCGTGGCGCGCGTTGCGCCACACGCACACGTAGGCCACCGGATATTCCGCAAGCAGAGGTGCGAGCACCTTGCTGTACCAGTCAGACACCGGTAGCCCCTCGCTGCCTGTCTCGCTCAACGCTATGAGTTTGCCGTTGCGGGCACTCAGCGCCATGGCTCCGTCGAGCTGCCGGCGCGCACGCGCGTTGAAATCGCTTATTCCTTCCGTGCCGCCGAAATGGTAAGCATCAGCGCCGAGAATATCCACATATCCGTCGCCGGGATAACGCTCGGCATACTCGCCGACACTGTCGAGCCTGTCGGGCGAATACACCCACACGGCATTGTCGACGCCACGCGCCTCGAACACTTCACGGGTAAGACGCCACAGCGCCTTATACTCCTCGGGAGTGCAATGTTCCTTGCCCCACCAGAACCAGCTGCCGGTGTGTTCGTGCCACGGGCGGAAAAGCACGGGTATTCGCCTGCCGCTGCCGTCGGTGAGACTGCACACGAAATCGGCAGCACGTCCGAGCCACACACGCAGAGTGTCGTTGAGCGCCGTGCCGGGCTTTACGGCCTCGCCGACAGGAGCCGCCGACACGTCCCACGAATCGCCGCCGCTCACGGGATTGCGCGGATGCCAGCTGATGGCATTGATGCCTCCGCGCTCGTGCTGCGCGAGCACTTCGCTGCGGATGAACGCGAGCGGCACTCCGTCGAGTTGCACGCTGTCGCCGAGTTCGACAAGCCCGAGATCCCAATTCATGAGTCCCGGATAGCGGCCCGAGGTTTCAAGCACATCGCTGCGGCCCGGCTCATAACTCCAGTCGTGGCCATAGGCTGTGTCGTCGTGATGTCCGAATACCACAGCACTGTCGGCCACTACTGCGGCCAGACGCCCGAGCATGGCTGCTGCGGGAGTGGCAACCACCGTGCTGTCGGCTGCTTCCGACGATTTCTGTGCGCCGCCGCAGGCTGTGATGGCGGCCGCGCATATTATGCCTGCAAACAATTTCTTCATCGTATCGTACTATTATATTCTATTCCTTAAGGAATATTCTTCATTATCGGCTTTTTGTCATGTATGCGGAATATTCCGCATACATGACACATATATAATCTACTGGAAACTTATCATTTAAGCGAAGGCATATCCTCGCGGTTGATGGTGTAAGGGCTGCCGAACACGGCCTTGATGCTTTCGGCAGTGTTGCCGAATCCGTCGGTGGCAGGGTTGTCCTTATGGGCGTCGTAGGTGTACCAAAGGTTGAACCACGACCAGCCTGCGCCGTCGGCTATACATTTCTCAGGACTCTGAAGCCGTCCGGTCTCGCTCAGCGCAAGTAGTTTCTTGCCGTCGGTCATGCGCTTGAGAGCGCTGAAAGCCTCTTTCTGCGACTCGTCGTTGTCGGCATATACGTCCAGCCCGACTACGTCGACAAAATCATTGCCGGGATAATCGGCAGCCATGTTGTCGTAGTAACCTTCCTCGCACTGCGAAGTCCACACCCATATGAGGTTGTTGACACCGTTGACGTTGACTATGCGGTCGTACATGAGTTTCCACAACTCCTTGGTGGCTTCGCCGCCTTTGGCTCCCCACCAGAACCACGCGCCGCTGTATTTGTAGCTGCCGGCCGCCTCGTGGAGAGGACGCCACAGCACCGGAATACCTTCCGCCTCGAGAAGTTTGAATACGGCCGACACCTTGTCAAGGTCTTCGAGGATGAACTCGTTTTCCCATGTGCCGGGAGTGAGCGCGCGTGTGATGTCGAAATCCGTGGGGCCTTCCACATCAGTGCCTGGCACACGGCAGCCCCATCGGTCGTAGTCTTTGTCTTTCCAGGCCTGTTCGTCGGTGGGCACGCGCCAGTGCCACATGTAGCTCACGAGACCGTTGGCCTGCCACTGAGTTTTGGCAGGAGCGATGTCGCTGTAGTCTATCCAGTCCTGCCCCGATTCCGGAAGATGGATGAAGTCGTAGCCGGTTATGGCCGGATATTTGGCGGTGATGCCATACAGCCAGTCGGCGAAGTCATTGTTGTTGTTCACGTTGGCCATTGCTCCGGAAAGAATGTGCTTGCCGTATTCAGCCACGAGGAAATCGTGCACGTTTTTGGCCTGCGCGCTGGCGTTCGGGTTGATGAGCGGCTGGATGTCGGTGGGCACCACCGGCGCGTCGGATGTGCTGAAGTTTACGGTCACACCCGGAGCGAACCAAGTGGAACCGATGACAGCGGCTGCGCGTTCAGGCACCACGAGCGTGTATGCCGTGCCGGGCGCGAGAGCCACAGACAATTCTACGATGCATCTGTCCTCGGCATTGACTGATGCGCTCACCGCAGCGTCGTTCAGCGTGACAGACTCCGACGGGTTGAGGGACACAGGCTTGCTATAAGTGAGAAGTATGGTAGAAATGCCGGCATCCACCGTCGCGCCCTCGGCCACGGACACATGCGGAGCCTCTATTTTCTCCGACGGGTCCTGCGACGGATTGTACTCCTCGTCGGGGTCGCATGATGTGAGCGACACAGCCCCTGCAAGAGCGATAGCCGCGGCTGCCATGCGGATAAGTCTATTGTTCATATGTTTACTGGTTTATTCTTGATTTTAGGGGTATTGCAGCCGCATCGCGGCTGCAATACCATAATGGTTATTCGATGGTCACTTTCGTAAGGGTGTAGCCTGTGCCGGTGATTACAAGTCCGTTGCGGGCCACGAGGTCGTCCACATCCTCCTGTGAGAGAACGTATTCGGCTACGCCTCCCGCAGGGGAGTCGAGCTGGTGGGCGCCGCTCACGAGAGCGTTCCAGCCGTCACCCACACGTATGTCGGTGCACCACCATTCGCCGTCGGCCACGATGGGTATGCAGTACAGGCGCAGGGTGATTCCGCCCTTGACAGCGCTCCAGTCAAAAGCGCCCCATGCCAGATCCTGGTTGCCGCCCCAGCCGTCGTTTGTCCATTCGCCCTGCCATATCACTTCCTCAAGCGAGATTTCCCATTCGATGGTAATCTTGTTGACGGTGCAGTTCTGTCCCTGCACGATGATGGCGTTGTCGCTCCATCCGTCCTGTTTCGCGAAAGCGTCGAGGGCTTCCTGAGTGAGCACGAGTTCGGCCTGAGTGGCTCCTGCCGCAGGTTCAAGCATTGCGAACTGCGCCCAGCCGGAATCGTTCAGCTGGAGCTGCGCGCCGTCGGCCGGCTCGATGTAGAATATGAGCTTCGAACCTACGGGCACGTCGGCAAGCTGCTCATGGGTTATGTAGATGCGGGGATCGTCCCAGTTTCCTATGGTCACCGGAGTGCTGAGCAGCACTCGTTCCTGATGCGTGGCGGGTATGACGTCGTACGTGTAGCTGATTTCGCCGTTGCTCGACACGAGAGTGACAACGGTGTTCTTGCCGCATGTGCCGGGCAACGTGACATAAAGCCGGCTGTCGTTAACGATGAAGTTGACCGGCGCACCGTTCACTTTTACCTCCGTGAGTTTGTCTTCGTTGGCAATAGCGGCCACAAACATTCCGTAGGCCGTGAGTTCGCCTTCAGGCTGCTCGGTGATGTAGGCGCATTCAGGCGCTTTGATAGTGAGCGCTGGAGCCTCCGCCACTTCGCCGTTGGCCATGTGCAGTTTCACGACACCGCTTTCTGCCGTAGCGGGCGCTGTCATGGTGTATTCCGTGGCGGGCACAGCGGCCACGTCCACCTTAACGCCGCCGGCAAATTCCACGGCCACGATTAGGTCGAGGTTGCGGCCTTTCATCGTGAACTCAGCTGCAGCGGGCACTTCTGCGGGTTCGTACAACTGCACCTCGGGCTTGGCAGTCGAGACGGCCACTTCCACAGTCTTGCCGCTGCGCAGGTTGAGCACAAGATTTCCGCTCTGCGCCGCCACGGGGAATGCTACGGTGAGTTCCGTGGCGCTGACAGTGGCAGGCTCTACGGCGTCGGCCACGCCGGGGAACACGAGGCTCACCACCTGATCCATGTTCACACCCTTGATTTTCAGAATGTCGTCGGCACGCAGGCCCTCGGCCGGAACGGCCTCAAGCTCGGTGGGCACGACTACGCCAATATTGGCACATGCCACCTTGACACCCGATGCGGGAATCATGACGATGGTTCCGTCGGAGACGTCGGCGGGAAGTACAAACTCTATTTTTCCTTCCACGAGGGAAAATTCCACTTCCGAGCCGTCAGGCATCAGGACGCTGCGCACAAGGTCGAGGTCGGAACCGGCCACCACCACTTTATCGCCGCCTTTGGCAGCAGTGAGGTCGAGAGGCGTGCACGATGGCAGCACGACGTCGAGTTGCGTTTCGCTCTTTATCATGTTTGGCATCTCTTTGGCGTCGCTTACATAAATCGCACCGCTCACGGCCTCCTCCGGCACGACGAGTTTTATGTGCTTGCGGTCGTGGGCGAGAAAATCTTCGGCAAAAACGTTCACACTGTCGCCGCCCTCGACGAAAGCGAAGCACACCTCGCTGATGAGGTTGAGGTATTCGCCGTTGATGGTAAGCTCGTTGCCTGGCTTTACACGGACCGGGTCGAGGCTTTCGATGCCTATCGGCTCCAGGAATGTAAGCAGAGTCTTGGTCTCTATGGTGCCGCCGGCGTGATGCAGGGTCACGGTGCCGGGTTCGGCCGTCTGAGGCACGATGATGCGTATCTCGTTGGCGTTCACCACAGTGATGTCGGTGATGTCGTCGCAACCTGGCACCGAGATTTTCGTGATTTTATCCAGGCCGCTGCCGAGGAAGCGCAGTTCGCCTCCGCGGGCCACCGGCGAGGGACCGAACACATTCAGGCTCACTCCGCCCTTGTACTGCTCGGTGCTGTATTTATCGCCGTCGTCGCAGGATGTCACTGCCGGGGACAGCAGGAGCATGAACAGGGCGAGAAGGCCGCTTATGCTGAAAAACTTTTTCATGATTTGATTGGTATCTTGCGATTAGACTGATTAGTTGGGTACGACGCGGATATTGTCGATATATAGCAAGGGCGAGCACTCCACGCCGGCCACTCCTCCTGCCCACACGAACATCTGAAGGCTGGCGAAGTCGGAGACATCGGTGAGCATGCGTGTTGCCCCGGTGCCGTCGTAGTCGTAGATGAAATCCTTTATGGGAAGTGTCACCGTCACCCACTTGCCTGCCGTGTGGTAGGCCTCGGCCGCTGTCCACGGAGTCCATAGACAGCGTGCAAGCCCTACACCGCCGGCTTCCTTGGAATTGATATAGGTGTTGTTGCACCCGGCCACGGTGTTGCCGAAGCAGTCGAGACCTGCGTTGCCGAACGACACGAGCGACGTGGGAGCGAAGCACACCTGGAGGGCGCCGGCCTGCCATGCGTTGGAAGCTGGCACGTAAAGTTCGAATTTCAGCGCCTTGCTGTTGAAGTCGGTGAAGTCGGCCACATCAAAAAGACGTTCGCCCACACGCTCGGGGTATGTCACAGGATCGGTCCACGCTCCGGCCCAGTACTCGAAGGAGTAATCCGAGTCGTTCCAGTCGGCCGACGCGTTGAGAGTCTTTTCGGCATTGCCGAGAACCATATAGTTGCCGGCGATGCTGATTTCATCCTCCACTATCGGACGGGCGTGCCAGCTTTGAGCCACACCGAGCCCCGTAAGGCCGTCGAAATCGAAGAGCATGCCGCGGGTGTCCATGTAGCGGAAACCTGCCACACCTTTGCCGTAGATGCTTTCTACCGCTATTTCACCCTCCCCGGCGCCTTCCGGAATGACTATTTCAAGGCGGTCCTGCTCTATGGATTTGATTTCGGCAGGAAGTCCGGCCACCGTGACGGCAAGCGGCACGTTGGGGTCGTCGGCGAAATAAGCGCCTTCGAGCACAACGGTCTCGCCCGCATGCGCCCATTCGCAGTCCATACGTTCCACGCGCGGGGCAGGCACGGTGACTTCAAAAGGATAGTCCACCTCCACACCCGTAGATGTGATAAAGCGCGCTTTGCCGGTTACTTCGCCGGGCAGTGAGTTGGGGATGTTCACTATTATGCTGTGGCTTGTCACCATGTTGGGGCTGAGCGTGGCTTTCTTGTCGTTGAACCACACCTGCTGCACATCGCCGAGGTTGTCGCCTACGAATGCCACCTGCGCGCCGAGAGGAGCTTTGGTGAGCAGCGAGTCGGAAACGCTGATGTCGCACGGACGGGCGTATTTGATGACCGGTGTAGCCCCTTTGTCCTTCTCGGCGTCGGTCTCGTCGGAGCAAGCGGTGCCCGCTGCGGCAAAAGCGCAGACAGCCGCGAGCAACGTATATTTGAATATGTGTTTCATTTGTTGTCTTTTGGATGGTTGGTTACTCGGCGGGGGTGTCGGGGGGGTCGGGG
>VSPG01000026.1 GCA_009775265.1 Muribaculaceae bacterium | reverse complement strand
GAGGTGGTGCCACCAGGAATCGAACCGGGGACACAAGGATTTTCAGTCCTTTGCTCTACCAACTGAGCTATGGCACCTTTTGCGAATTGCGTTGCAAAGTTACGGCTTTATTTTTGATTGTGCAAGTTTTTTGCGTTTTTTGTTTTCGGGTTTTGCGGTTTTGGCCTGTAAATGGGGCGCAATGCGCTTTTTCTTTGGAAGTTGGCGAAAATGTGGTATTTTTGTGCGTAGATTGGTGTAATGTTTGCCGCCAAGAAGCCACATATTATGGAAGCTTATAGTAAAAAGCAGGATAATCAGAATGTTGAGGCGCAGATGGCTGCCGAACGGGAGGACGCGCTGGTGCAGCATGCCTTTGACGAGGTGCTGCAGGGCTATCTGAAAAGCAACCACCGCAAGAAGGTGGAGGTGATAGAGCGTGCTTTCCGGTTTGCCCGCGAGGCGCACAAGGGTGTGCGCCGGCGGTCGGGGGAGCCGTACATTCTGCACCCTATAGCCGTGGCGCGCATCGCGAGCCAGGAGATGGGGCTGGGTTCTACGTCGATATGCGCGGCTCTGCTGCACGATGTTGTGGAGGACACGGAGTATACGGTGGAGGACATCGAGCGTGCGTTCGGCCGCAAGGTGGCGCAGATAGTGGAGGGGCTTACGAAGATTTCGGGCGGCATTTTCGGCGACCAGGCTTCGGCGCAGGCCGAGAATTTCCGCAAGCTGCTGCTTACGATGAGCGAGGACATACGCGTGGTGCTGATAAAGATGGCCGACCGCCTGCACAACATGCGCACGCTGGGTGCCCAGCCGCCGAATAAGCAATACAAAATTGCGGGCGAGACGCTGTACATATACGCTCCGCTGGCTCACCGCCTGGGGCTGTTCGCGATAAAGACGGAACTGGAGGACCTCAGTTTCAAGTACGAGCATCCGGCGGAGTACGAGAGCATCAGTGCGAAGATTCGCGAGACTGAGATGCGCCGGCATTCGGCGTACGCCGATTTCGCGGCGCCGATACGTGCGGCGCTCGATGCGATGGGTCTTGAATATGAGGCTAAGGACCGCCTGAAAAGCGTGTACAGCATATGGCGGAAGATGGAGCAGAAGCACATTCCGTTCGAGGAGGTGTATGACTTGTATGCCATGCGCATCGTCTTCGAATGCGACGACCCGTCGAAGGAGAAGAGCATATGCTGGAACATCTATTCCGCCATCACTGACATATACAGGCTCCACCCCGAGCGCACGCGTGACTGGATCGTGACGCCGAAGGCCAACGGCTACCGCGCGCTGCATCTTACGGTGATGGGGCCGGACGGCAACTGGGTGGAGGTGCAGATCCGTTCGCGCCGCATGGACGAGATTGCCGAGAAGGGCTTTGCCGCGCACTGGCGCTACAAGATAGGCGAGGGCGACGAGGAGAGCGAGCTGAACGCATGGCTGCGCACTATCAAGGATATTCTTGAGAATCCGGAGCCGTCGGCCATTGATTTTCTCGACACGCTGAAACTCAATCTTTTCGCATCGGAAATTGTGGTGTTCACGCCTCGTGGCGAACTTGTGACGCTGCCTGCGGGCGCGTCGGTGCTCGACATGGCGTTCGAGCTGCACACCGAGCTGGGCATGCACTGCATCGCGGGCAAGGTGAACCACAGGCTTG
This sequence comes from Muribaculaceae bacterium, assembly GCA_009775265.1. Lineage (GTDB taxonomy): Bacteria > Bacteroidota > Bacteroidia > Bacteroidales > Muribaculaceae > CAG-873. The sequence continues at coordinate 26,232 of VSPG01000026.1, read as the reverse complement.
TGGCGCTGAGCCACCGCCTGAGCAGCGGCGACCAGGTGGAGGTGCTGACGTCCAAGAGCCAGACGCCGCAGCCGGAATGGGAGGGCTTTCTGGTGACGGCCCGTGCCAAGACGCGTCTGCGGGCTGCCATGCGCAAGGCGCGACAGCCCATGATGGCGCGCGGCCGGGAGATGCTCGAAGGGTGGTTTGCCGAGAAGGGCATTGAGCCTACTCCGGCGGTAATATCCAAGCTGCTGGGCACGTATCATGCCGCCAACCGCGACGACCTTTACTTCCAGCTCGGCGCCGACGAGATTATGCTGGGCGATTTCCTTGCCGACGTGCTGCGCAAGCAGGAGGGTAAAAGTTCCACCGGGCTGCTGCGCAAGATTCTGCGGCTCGGAATGAAGCCGAAGACTCCGGATGCGCCTGCGGGCGCGGAATCTGTGCCGGTGCCGAAGGTGAACCCCAAGGAGACGTATGTGCTGCGCACCGATGCCGACGGCAATTCCAACTTCCGCCTCTGCGAGTGCTGCAACCCTATACCGGGCGACGATGTGATGGGCTTCATCGCCGACGACGGAGCGGTGGAGCTGCATGCGCTCACGTGCGACCATGCGGCTGTGCTGAAGTCGGCCTACGGCCCCCGCATCGTGTCCACGCAGTGGGATGCGCAGGGGGCGCGTTTCATGGCCCACGTGCGTGTGGAGGGCATAGACCGCCACGGTGTGCTTCAGGAGCTCACGCAGATGATTTCCAGCCATATGGGTATAGACATACGGCGTCTTGAAATTGAGGCGTCGTCGAATGTGTTCCACTGCGACCTGTGGGTGCGCATCGCTGATGCCGCCGTGGCGTCGGATCTGTGCCGCCGCGTTCTCACCATCGAAGGGGTGCAGAGCGCAGCCCGTATAAAATGAAAACAAACCATACTTACAGATGACAAACATATTCTCCGGAAGCAAAACGATATGGCAGGGCGCTATGGCGCTCGCCACGGCCGTGCTCGTGCTGCTGTGTTTTCCGCAGACCGACACCACCCACTACAATTACGAGGAGGGGCGCCCGTGGAACTATGCCAAGCTCATTGCTCCGTTCGACATCCCCGTGCATCCCGACTCGGCCACGCTCAACCGCATGCGCGACACTCTCGACGCGCGTTTCGTGCCGGTGTACCGCATCAACCAGCTTCTGGCCGACAGCATAGCGCGGGCTTTGCCTCCGGGGCCGCAGCGCGCGTCTGTGGCCACCCGCCTGCGGCGCATATACGCATCGGGTGTGGTGGACGCCGATACGCGCCGCCGTATTGCCGACGGAAGTCTGCGCCGCGTGCGCATTCTCGACAAGAACATCCTGAGCGAGATGAGCACGGCGGCATTCAATTCGCCTGTCGACATATACCGCCGCCTCGACTCGCTGGCTCCCGACTCGGCCATGCGCGGCTACCTGGCCGGAGCGCTGCCCACGCTGCTGCGCCCCAACATTGTGTTCGATTCGCTTGAAAGCCGCCGCCACTACGATTACGACTATCTGAAGATGACTGCCGACCGGGGCGTGATACAGCAGGGGCAGACTATCATCGACAAGGGCGCAGTGCTGACGCCGCAGGATTTCACCAATCTGCACACCTATGAAAGCATGGTGCGCGAGCAGTTGCGCGGCACGGGCACGAGCGACACGCTGATGGTGGCCGGCCGTGCGCTTTACGTGCTGCTGTGTCTGAGCATGCTGGCTGCGTATTTCCATTTTTTCTGCCCCGCCGTGTCCGACAATCCGCGCGCCTACATGTTCGTGATGCTGCTCGTGCTGGTGTTCTTCGTGCTCTCGGCCCTGCTCGAACGCAATGTGGCGCTCGGCATCTATCTTGTGCCGGTGGCGGTGGTGGCGGTGCTGATGCAGGTGTTTTTCGACGGCCGCACGGCCATTGTCACCACGATAGTGCTGACGGTGCTGTGTGCCGCCATAGCCTCGTTTCCGCTGGAGTACATATTCATGGAATCGGCGGCGTCGTGTGCGGCCGTGTACTCGCTGCGCGAGGTGAGCCGCCGCTCGCAGATGCTGCGCGCATCGGCTTTTGTGGCCGGAGTGTGCCTGCTGGCCTATCCGGCGGTGGAGCTCATGTTCAACGGCTCTTTCGAGGGGTGGTCGTGGCGCATGGTGATATTCATGTGCTGCAACGCCGCGCTGGTGCAGCTGGCCTATGTGCTGATGTTCGCCGCCGAGAAGGCTTTCGGCTTTGTGAGCAAGATTACGCTCGTGGAGCTGGCCGACACCAGCAACCCGCTGCTGCGGCGCCTCAGCGACGAATGTCCGGGCACGTTCCAGCACTCCATGGCTGTGGCCAATCTTGCCGCGGATGCCGCACGCCTCATAGGTGCGGACACGATGCTTGTGCGCGCCGGCGCCATGTACCATGACATAGGCAAGCTGCGCAATCCGGCGTTCTTCACCGAGAACCAGCACGGCGTGAACCCGCACGACACGCTGCCTCCCGAGCAGAGCGCGCGTATAATCACGGCCCATGTGACCGACGGCCTTCGCATGGCCGACAAGGCCGGGCTTCCGTCGGTCGTGCGCGACTTCATCGCGCAGCACCACGGCCGCGGGCTTGCCAAGTATTTCTACATACTGGCGTGCAAGAACGCCGAGGCCCAGGGCGCTGGCGGCGCCGGCGATGTGGACAAGACGCCGTTCGCCTACGTGGGGCCTAACCCCCGCACGCGCGAGACGTCGCTGCTGATGATGGCCGACAGCGTTGAGGCCGCGAGCCGTTCGCTGTCCGATTACAGCGCCAAGAGCATATCGATGCTCGTGAACCGCATAATCGACTCGCAGATAGCCGACGGGCTGCACAACGAATCAACGATTTCGTTCCGCGACGTGCCGGTCATAAAAGAGGCTTTTATAAAGAGGCTGAAGACTATGTACCACGCCCGTGTGGCCTATCCGCCCACGGCTGCGCAGCTGTAGCCGGCCGCTTCCACGGCGGCTATTACGGCGGCTTCGTCCGCGTCGCCCTCCACCCGTGCGGTGCCGGATGCGAGGTCGACAGATACCGCGCTCACTCCCGGCAGGGCTGTGAGCGCTTTTTCAACATTGTTGCGGCAGTGGTTGCACATCATGCCTTCGATTCGGTATTCTTTCATTGTCGTATGGTTTTTGGAGTGTGTGTCGTTTCCGCATCTGCAGCCGTGGCCGTGGCATTTGCTTGTGCGCATCCGTGCCCATATGGCCCGCACGAGAAGTAGCGAGAGCACGATGCCGCTTGCCGTGGGCAGCCACCCGCTGTGCATCGCTGTGCCTGCTGCATGGCATGCCATGTTTTCGGCCACGGGCAGCACGAACCACGATGCCGGCATCACATAGTCGGCCAGCAGCCCGAAAAGTACTGCTCCGGCCACTATGGCGCCTACGTAGAACATCTGCACGCTCCGTCCGAGCCCTTTGTGCACCACGAGCAGCGAGGCCGCATTGGTGGCCGGGCCGGCCATGAGCAGTACCAGTGCGGCGCCGGGCGACAGTCCCTTGAGCATAAGAGCCACGGCGATGGGTATGGAGCCTGTGGCGCACACGTACATGGGCACGCTGAGCACCAGCACCAGCGCCATGCTCAGCAGAGGGTAGGCGCGCAGTGCCGCAAGGCCGTCGGCCGGCACGAAGGCCGTAATCAGCGCAGCCACGGCGAGGCCGACGATGAGCCAGCGGCCTATGTCCTCCATCATGGTCAGGAATCCGTAGCGCAGCGCTTCGGCGGTGCGTGCGCGCCATCCGTGCGGCCGCGCGTCGGGGCTTCCTTCCGGCGTCTGCACCGCGGCGGTGTCGCCTCGGAGGCGTGCGTGGCGGTTGGCGAGCGCTCCGCCGCCGATGGCCGTGACAAGGGCGGCCGCCGGGCGCAGCAGCGCGAATGGCAGCCCCATCATGGAGTATGTGGCGGCTATGGAGTCGACGCCTGTCTGCGGGGTGGCGATGAGAAACGACACCGTGGCTCCGCGCGACGCGCCCTCGCGGCGCAGCCCCATGGCCGTGGGCACGACGCCGCACGAGCACAGCGGGAGCGGGATGCCGAAAAGCGCGGCTTTCACCACCGAGCCGAATGTGGGCGGCGCAAGGTGGGTGCGGTAGACGCCTGCGGGGACGAACGCGTGGAGCACGCCCGCAATGGCGAATCCGAGGAGCAGGTATGGAGCCATCTCGCAGAGCATGGTCCAGAAAATGTCTGTTATATACATGGTCGCTTGTATGTGTCTGTATGGTTGTCATTGCAAATATACAACCCGCGCGGCGCAACCGGGTTGCAAATAACCGGGGGTATGAAACCCCTGCACCGTAAACATGTTACGGGAGGCTGCGCGGCGAATGCGTTTTTTTTGTAATTTTGTAGACGACAAAAGCAACCAATGCCATGAGAAAAATATTTTTTGCAATCATCTCGCTTCTCCTTTCTTTGCCTGCTGCGGCCGACACTATGACAAACCCCGTGATATGGGCCGACGTGCCGGACCCGGATGTAATCCGCGTGGGCGACGATTATTACATGGTGACTACCACCATGCACCTTATGCCCGGCGCGCCTGTGATGCACTCGCGCGACCTTGTGAACTGGCGCACCATCGGCTATGTGTTCGACCGTATCGAGGACACTCCCGCCTACAGCATGGACGGCGGCACCGTCTACGGCAAAGGCCAGTGGGCCACGTCGATGCGCTACCATGACGGACGTTTCTATGTGCTGTTCTCGCCCAACGACGAGCCTTACAAGTCGTATATCTATACAGCCGAGAATCCGGCGGGGCCGTGGACGCTCGTGTCGCGTCCGCGTCATTTCCATGACTCGTCGCTGCTGTTCGACGACGACGGCCGTGTGTATGTGTTCTCCGGCTCGGGCACGATACGTCTTACGGAACTTGAGCCGGATCTGTCGGGCGTGAAAGAGGGCGGCGTGGACTGCGACGTGATACGCACCGACTCCGTGACGGCAGGCCTGCACGAGGGCTCCCGCGTGGTGAAGCACAACGGAAAGTATTATGCCATGATAATCAACTGGCCCAACGGAGGCGCCCGACGCCAGCTCTGCTACCGCGCCGACAAGATTACCGGCCCGTACGAACGCATGACCGTGCTGCTCGACAATCCCGGCGGCTTCCCCTATGCCGCGCAGGGCACTATCGTCGATGCTCCCGACGGCTCGTGGTGGGCGGTGATTTTCCAGGATCACAACGCCGTGGGCCGCGTGCTCACGCTCAGCCCCGTGCGCTGGGTCGACGGATGGCCCATGGTGGGCGCGCAGGGCGAGGGACGCGTGCCGGAATCCATGGAGTATACACGCCGCAGCGCCGAGCCCACGAGGCTGTGCGTATCGGACAGCTTCGACGCCGACACGCTTGACTTCGCGTGGCAGTGGAACCACAACCCCGACAATGCTTCGTGGTCGCTTTCCGAGCGTCCCGGCTATCTGCGCCTGCGCACATCGGGCACAGCCGAGAGCATATACCATGCGCGCAACACCATCTCGCAGCGCATGGAAGGCCCCTGCTGCGACGGCTCCGTGCACCTCGACCTGTCGCACATGCGCGACGGCGACGTGGCCGGTCTCGCGGCATTCAACGGACATTCCACGATTTTGTCCGTGGCTATGCGCGACGGCCGCAAATACCTTGTCAAGCACAACACCGTAGTCAATTTCGAGCGTGATTCGAAAGTGATAAAGAGCGTGGACAACGAAATCGAGGAGGAAGTGGAACTGCACTCCGACGATATATGGCTGCGAATAGGCGCCGATTTCCGCCTCGGACGCGATGTGGCATCGTGCAGCTACAGCACCGACGGCCGCAACTGGCGCAACATAGGCCGCGACTACCGCATGCGTTACGACTACACGCGCCTTTTCATGGGCCAGCGCTACGCCATCTTCAACTACGCCACCGCTGCCCCGGGCGGCTATGTGGATGTCGACAGCTTCGACTACCGTTGCTACCGGTAAGCCGCTGCAAACGTTTATATTTATGGAAAAGAGCCGCCTCGAGGTGGCTCTTTTTTGTGAATATCACCAAATAACCAGCACTTTCAAGGATTTTGGCATTGATTTGACAGATAATGCCATGTTCTTTCTTATTTTTTTGTGAAAATTGCGTATATTTGACTGCGTCCTATATACTCACGCTCGGCAAAACCCAAATAGAATTTGGTTTTGCACTCGACTTATCCGTATATTTGACTGCGTCCTATATACTCACGCTCGGCAAAACCCAAATAGAATTTGGTTTTGCACTCAACTTATTCGTATATTTGCAACATGAACAAGCTGCTCAGGCACATACTCGCTGCCGCGCTGTGCGTGGCCTTTGCCGCCGGCGCCGCTTTCGGGCAGCGCCAGCGGAATTATATCTACCTTTTCGACTGCACACAGTCCATGCAGCAGTACGGCATTTGGGTGCCGGCCAAAACGGCGCTTCAGCGCACCATCGGGGTGCAGCGTCCGCAGCCCGACGCGCGTTTTGCCGTGATTCCGTTCCAGGGTTCGGTGCATCCGGCGTTTGAGTTCGGTTCGGAGGAGTACACCCGTCAGCTGCCCGAAATGCTCAAGGCTTTCGACGGGTATATCGGCACCCGCACGAACACCAACCTGTACGACGCCCTGCAGGCCGGCTTCGACCGTTGCATGCCGCAGATGGACAACCGCGTGTACCTGCTCACCGACGGCACCGACAACGTGCGCCGCACGCCGGCTGTGGTGGCGCTGATACGGAAGTGGTGCGCGTCGCACCGCAACACGCGCCTGTTCTACGTGACGCTGGACGAGCACGCCATAGACCCCGACATACGTGCCGCCATCGACGAATGCGACGACGCCTTCATGGTGAACTGCCACGACGGCGTGATTCCGCAGATAGCCGACATAGCCCCGTCCGAAATATATGCCAACACGCTCGAGCTCGATGCCGTGCACGGCATAATGTTCAGCGAGCCAGGCCGCTACCCGCTCTCACTGCGATGCTCCGACGCTTTCTTTGTGCCTGAACTTGTGGGCGGCTGCGCCGAGGGGCAGCTGATGCGTGTGCGCCTGCGCCTCCGTGCCGCTATTGCGGCCGACAGCCTCAACCGCGCGCTTGATGCCGTGGCGGATGCCGACGGCGATTACACGTTCAGTTTCGATGTGGTGGCGCCCGATGCGTCGGCGCTCCGCATCGCCAATCCCACGGTGGAGGTGCGTATGAGCAACCGCCGCCAGCGCACTCTCTCCATAGCCCTCGACCCCATGGACGAGACCGTGCTGCGGCCCGGCGCCACGAGCTATCCGGCATTTCTTTTTTCGGCGGCTAAAAGCGCCGACACTATAGTTGTCGACCTCGCGCCGGAGTTCAATGCCGCCGCGATGGAATCGGGCAGCAGCGCCACTTTCAGACTGGACGCCGCCCATGGCGCGGAATGCGACTACACGTTGCTGTGCAACGGCGTGCGTGTGGCTCCGGGCGAGGGGATATGCGTCCGCGCCGGAGAGCCTGCGCGGCTCGGAATAGTGTTCGGCGACGATGCCGCTACCGGCCGTCGCTACTTCACGCTGTCGTGCACAGGCACGCACGGGCTTGAGCGCCTCAACGGCATGCACGGCTCGAACGACGCCGGTTTCGACCTGCGCACCACATACGACCGCGACTGGAACCCGCTTGCCGTATGGCTGTTTTGGATTCTCGTGGTGTTGCTTGCCACGCTTGTGCTGTGGTTTGCGGTGTTGCGCCGCATCCTGTATCCGGTGTTTAAAATATCGGCGCTCGAATTTGCCGGCCCGGGCAGCTACTATGTGAGCAAGCGTGTGAAAGGCTACCGCATGGCGCGCTTCACATCGCGTGCCGAACGCCAGGGATTCCTCAGCCGCCTGTTCACCGGCCGCGTGCTCATCGTGCGCGACGATGTGTGGAGCCCTCCGCTCGCAATAGTGCCCGGCAACAAACGCACCGCCCGCGCACTGCCGCAGAAGGGATGGGATTTCGTGCCGTCGCGGACGCTCCGTAAATACGAAAGCTACGAACTCATCAACAGCGCGACCGGCGAGAAATCGCAACTGACGGTGAGCTGACCCGTACCGACCCCCATAAGAAAAACCGTAAAACCAACCATAAACACACACATTGCCATGGCTACCAAGATTCGCCGCTCGCTTTTTATAGGCCTCGGAGGTACGGGTATGAACGCCCTTCTCCATACAAAGAAAATGTATTACGACACCTATGGTGAAGTGCCCCCGATGATAGGCTTCCTGGGCCTTGACACCGACGGCGGTGTGTACAACCGCTCCATTCCTGCCGCCGACGGCACGCCGGTATCGCTCTCCACTTCGGAGCAGCTGCCCATCACGGTGGGCAGTCCGCAGCAGATATACCTGCGCAACCCCGAGAACTACGACTGGATGCCCGAGCCTAACGTGGGTGCGCTGTCGGCTCTCAACATCGGCGCCGGGCAGACACGCAGCAACGGGCGCTTTGCCGTGACGCTGCACAAGGACGACCTCGCCGGCCGCGTGCAGAACAAGATATTGCAGATAAACAACGCAGCCCATATCGACAATCCCGGCTACTCCCTGCTGTCCAACGACCTCGAGGTGCATGTGGTGTTCTCGCTGAGCGGCGGCACAGGTTGCGGCACATTCCTGAACGTGGCCTATCTGCTGCGCGAGCTTCTGCCCGATGCCAAGATTTCGGGCTATGCCGTGATGGCCGACGTGTTCCGTGCGATGATGCAGGGCGCGGGCGTGGTGCGTGTGCGCCCCAATGCCTTCGGTGCAATCATGGACCTGGACTTCCTCGCCCATCTCGACGCGGCGTCGGCTCCGGTCACGTTCAAATGGCTGCGCGACGCGCAGACCGTGCGCGAGCGTCCGTTCACGGCTCTCTACCTTATAGACAACCGCAACGCCAACGGCGACATGTTCAACGACGTCGACCAGCTGTGCGAAATGATTTCGCTTGCGCTCGTCACATCCACCGGCGAGCTGAGCGTGGCCGCTGCATCGGTGAGCGACAATGTGGCCAAGGTGATAGGCGACGGCTCCATGGACATCCGCAACAAGAAGGCATGGGCTGCGGGCTTCGGCGTGAGCGAAATCGTGTACAACGGCCGTGCGCTTGCCGAAATATATGAGCACAAGGCACGGATACAGCTCGTGAACCGCATGCTCAACGGCGGATGCGACGACCCCTCGGTGATAGCCAACGCATGGATCGACGATACGCGCATCCGCGAGAATCTCGGCAAGGACGACGTGATAGACTATTTCATGAAACCTACGCCGCAGTTCGACTTCACGGACATCGACAACCCCGACGCGCCTCTGCCCAACTGCGAGACATATCTCAACAACCGCGCCGTGGACCCGCAGGAACAGCTCAATGAAAAACTCGACGCGCTGAAAACCCGCGTGCGCGCATCGCTGCGCGACCTCATCCGCGGCGTGCTCGACCGCGAGTGCGGTGTGTTCCTGGCGCAGAACGTGCTCGGCGCCATACGCACGCAGATAGACATGTGCAGCGCCGAGATGAAAGCCGAGACTCAGAATCTGAAAGCAGAGCTGCCACGCCGGCGTGCGGCCATGGAGACGGCGTGCAGCGAACTTGCCGACTGCATGGGCACATGGTTCAAGCGCGGCAAGAGCGAATACATGGAGGAGGTGTGCGGCACCGTGCGCAGACTCGCCGTGCTGATGCGCGAAATCAAGCGCCGCGAACTCGCCCGCGAGTTCTACGCCACGCTTGACAGCATGCTGGCCGAGAGCTACCGCCGCGTCGACATAATAGCTTCCAACCTCTCCGCTGTGCGCGAGCAGAGCAACCGCGCCGTCGAGGGCATACGCCAGACCATAGGCGCGGTGTCGTTCTTCCAGTTCGACCTCGCCGTGGGCGAAGTGGAGAAAGTGGCCTGCGACCCGTCGGACGTGAGTCTGAACGACTTTGTGCTGCGCGTGGTGAAGCCTATGGGGGGCGTGGCCGCAATTGCCGACATGACCATAGACGAGACCGCCGCCGCCATGGCCGGATATACGTCGGGGCTGGCCGCTGTGGCCGGCTACGCCTCGCGCAGCGTGGACGACGTGATGCGCTCCATGCCCGAGACGGAACTGCGCCCGCTGCTCCAGCGCGCAATATCGAAGTCGCTGCCTCTGTTCACGTACAACTACCACGGCTATGACGCCGACGTGAAAGTGCCTCCGATGGACGCTTTCTACGTGGGTGTGGCCGACGACAAGACCACATGGCTGCGCCACGGCGACATGTTCCAGGAACTGGTGCCGAACGGCTCGAAAGTGGATTTTTCCGGCATTGGAATCAAAGACCGCGTGATTATCTACCGCCAGGTGGGTGTGCTGCCTGCGTTCACCATAAGCGCGCTCGACGTGTACAAGCCGGAGTATGACCGCTTCGAGACTGACAAGCCCGGCACATCGCACTGGGATGCCGGAGTGCGCGCGCGCATGGAGGCGGAGCGCTTCTCGCTCATGCCCACCGACGTGGTGAAGGAGCAGAATGTGCTGTCGATGTGGGTGATGGCGCTGCTCTACGGTCTCATAGGATATGCCGACGGGCATTACTCCATCAAGAGCCGCGGCCTCGGAGGCAAGCCTCTCGGCGGATTCAAGGTGGATATGGGCGCCACCCGCAAGGAGGCTTACGACTTTTTCCGCGCCAATGTGGACTTGCTGAAGCCCGAACTCGAGGCTCACATAGCCACGCTCGATGTGCCGGGACCCGACAATATGATACGCAAGACCAATGCCCGTGCCAAGGCGGAAGCTGCCGACGGCAGCTATCTCGGAGGCCTGTCGCTGTGCCCGATTCCGGCTTCCGACATAGAGTTCTATCCCGACGAGGCCGAGCTCCTTAACCGCGAAATGGAGTATATCCTCGGCATGTAGCGCCATGACCCCTGTAGCATTACTCTGGCAGGAGGGCGCTTTGGGCGCTCTCCGTGCCGATGTCGAGGCCCGCATGGCCGACGGCTTCGGCAGTTTGCTTTTCCGCAGCGCAGGCTGCGACCTGTGTCCCTCGCGTCTCCGTGAGCTCGGGGCGAGGCTTGCCGCGCTGTACACGGAGCTTATAAGGCTCGACGCCACCGACACCGTGCTGCACATCGCGCTTGTGCTGCCGCTGTGGGAGGACTCGGCGGCGGAGCGGGCGTGCGCGCTCATAGATGCTGCGGCGGAAAGTACACATGCCTTTACCGTCGACATTCTTGGCCTGCAGGGCGGCCTCGGGCCGGACGCAGGAACCGATGCCGGCGCTGACAGACGCGCAGCCGAAAGCGCCGTGCTGCGGGCTGTGGCCGAACGTTGCGCCCGGGCGCCGTTTCCGTGCCGCCTGTGTGTGACGGACAACTACAGCAGCACTGGTGCGTCGGCCGATTTCTCCGACCGTCTTCTGGCCAGATTCATATGTGCGCTGTTAGGGGTGATGATAGAAAATTTCGCCGACAGCTTCGCGAGGGTGATGCCTGATGCCGCCCGTCTGTCGGTGGTGGCTCCGGGCGTATCCTGCCTTGAACTGAGACGCGAACGCATGGCCGATTATCTGCTGAGCCGCGCGTTTGTGTCGGCGCTCGACGAGGCAGGCGTGATGCAGGAAACCGTGGACGCGCAGGGCGCGAGCGAGCGTGCGCAGGCCTGCCTGAAAGGCATAGACAATTTTTACCGCGAGTTCTACGACACGGAGGTGGAACCGCTCATAGCCCAGCGGCTGCCCGAGAGTGAAATCGCCGCGAGAGTGCGCAAGCCCCTCGATGCGGCCGTGGACGCGCTTGCCGCGCGCATCACCGCATTCATGGGCGACGCCTCTCTGTCGCTGCCTGAAAAGGAGGCTGTGTGGGCCTCGATGCTCGGGCTTGACAACGAGCGCCTGAAAGGCACGCTCTACAAGCAGGACTACCTGGTGTTTGACGACGGGTTCTCGCAGCCGGCCGCTCTCTATATCGACGCATTCAACAGCTATGACGCCGGCTCGGGGCTGCTGCCCATGCGTGGACAGTACCCGCCGCTGGCAAGCCGTGACGAGGACGACTCCCGCAACCACGAGGCTTTCGCTCCGCTTGCAAACATAAAGGCCATCAAGGCCGAGATGCTCGACATCACCGCCTATATGCGCGCCAAAGAGCAGGAAATAGACGCAATTCAGGACGCAGACGTAAAGGGCAACATGGCTCGCGGACATCTGTCGGAGGAAGGATTCGTGTTCGGAGGGGTGGTGCGGCGGCTCGAAAGCGGCATCGTTGAGGAGCCCCTGCAGGAAGTGTATGCTCCGGCGCCCGGACTGAAGCCGCTGCCGTCGGTGGACCTGCGCAGGTTTTTCTCGCCCGTGCGCGACCAGGGTCCTGTGGGCTCCTGCACGGCGTTTGCGGTGGCAGGAATGTACGAGGCCATCATGAACCGCAACAATCCCTCGCTCACCGTCAATGCCGACCTCAGCGAGCGGTTCATATTCTACCACACCAACATAAACAAGGGCAAAGGCGACGAAGGCAGCAGTTTTCACGACCAGCTGAATGTGATGGGTCGGTTCGGCATATGCGCCGAAGCGCTGTTTCCGTACACGCCCGAATGCATGGACGCCGCGCCTTCGGCGGCGGCCACGGCCGACGCGCTCAACCACCGCGTGACACTTGCGCGGCAGGTGCCTCTGCGCAGCGAGGGCAGCAAATACGACTGCGTGACGGCCAACCATGCCATGCTCACGTCGGCGCTCACCGAGGGCTATCCCGTGGGCATATCGCTGATGCTTTTCGACGATTTCGGCAGCCATCCGGGCGGCCATGTGCCGCGTCCGGCCGACGACGCCGTGGAGCATGGCGAACACGGCCATCACGCCATGGTGATAGTGGGGTATTCCGAGCGCGACAAATGCTACATAGTGCGCAACTCGTGGGGCGAGGATTTCGGCGACAAAGGCTACTGCTACATATCGGCAAGCTATATCGACGACCCTGCGCTCTGCCGCTTCGCGTGCGTGATAGCCGACACCACCGACGGGCCGGCCACCGGCGGCGCTGCCACATCCACTCCCGCGCTCGTGGCGCCTTTCGCCGGCACTGAAGCGCAGATAAAGGTAGCGTCGGCCACGAACGCTCTGGACGAGGCGCGCATACACCTGAAGTCGCTTGCCGACCTATACACGGAGCTGTACCGCTATTATGCCGACCTTCTGCAGCGCCTTTCGCAGCCGTTTGTGCGCAACGAGCTCCGGATGCTTTCCGAGCAGGCCTCCATGCTGCGTATCTCCGAACTCAAGGCGCGGCAGGCGCGGCTTGTGGCGGAAATGCCGCAGACGCTGCGCGCGGCATGCCGGGAATATATCATGAATTGCCTGAAGGTAAGCGCGTTCGCACTCGGTGTTGCTGCTTTGGCCGGTCTGTGCAGCTATGTCGATGCTCCGGGCGACATGTGCTCGTGGGCCTGGCTCGCTGCGGTGCTGTCTGTGGTCGTGGCCATAGCTATGTGGGTGAACTACAAATGGTTCCGCCGGCGCCGCAGGCGTGAGTTGCAGGAGGAGATAGACGCCACGGCGGCCGCGCTCGGCCGCGAGGAGCGCAATCTGTTCGACATGCAGCTGCGTTTCCATGTGGCCGGCATGGCAATAGACTCGCTGCAGGCGCTTTCCACGTCGTTGCAGGCTGATTATCATCGTCTGGTAAGCTTCAACAACAATCTCCGCGGATGGCATGACGAGGATTCGCGCAAGGCGGCCGAACTCGACACGGACAGCGAGGCTATGTTTGTGAACCTTACCGACCGCGGGCTGCTCGACGCGTTTTTCGAACGCCACCGCCGCGATGTGTCGGGGCGTATCGACCTGCTCGGGGCATTTGCAGGCTTCACGTTGAACGCCGACGGCATGCAGCGGGTGCGCGTGGAGCTGGAGCAGGCCACCCGCAGCGCCATAGAGCCGCTTTTCGCCGATTTCAGCATGGCGGCCTACATCATGGGCACCCGCGTCTATCCCTATCTGCCCAGGCCGGAACTCGACACAATGCTCAAGCGCCTCAACCGCATGGCCAACGTGCTGACGCGCCACCGCTGCACTGACAGCTCGTATGTGTCGAAATATCTCATAGCCAAAGTGGACGCCGCGGAGCGCACGCGCTGGCTGGGGCTGTGTACCCCGCATTTCGCCTATCAGCCCATGACACTCGACAGCGCCGACGCCGACCGCCTGTCTATCCTACAGTTGAATCTTATCCCCGTTGACGACCTTGTATTATGAACCATACTGACCGTGAGCTTGTGCAGCGCTGGATTTCCGGCATACCATATGAAGTGGCTTTCTGGAGAAGCTATTACGGCAACCGCCGCCGGCGCCGCGACCTGTTCGGGTGGTCGCTTTACGGCCGAGAGTGCGACACGGAAAACTTCGACATGCAGGCCTTCATGGCTTCCATGCGGCGTGAGGAGGCCGACCCTCTGGTGCTTGACGTGGGCTGCGCGCTGAGCTATGCTTTCGGCAACATCGCGGACGGAAAACCGATGCGCGTTGAATATGTCGACCCGCTGGCGCCGTTCTACAATGAAATTCTTGACCGCTACGGCATAGAGCGGCCGCGCATCTCGTTCGGCATGGCCGAAACGCTTTCGGCGTCCTATGCCGAAGGGAGCGTGTGTTTCGTGCACATCCGCAACGCGTTGGATCACAGCGCCGACCCTGCCACTGCCATCGTGGAGGCCATAAGGGTGCTGCGTAGGGGAGGCGTGCTGTACTGCAACCATTTCCGCAACGAGGCCGAGCGCGAGGGCTACAGGGGCTTCCATCAGTTCAACATAGACGAGGAAGACGGGCACATGATATTGTGGAACCGCGGTATGCGGGTGGATGTAAACCGCATGACGGAAGGTTTTGCGGAGGTGGAGGTGAGCCGTACCGCCGGAGGCAGAATCGTGGCTGTGCTGCGCAAGACCTCGGAAGTTCCACGTGGAACTTCCGGAGCGTCGGCCGGCGCCCGCGCTTCGGAGATGCTCATGGCCACGGTGTGCCATTTCCATTCCGCAGGCCGCTCGGCGGCCTACCAGTTCAAGCGGCTGTATTGCACGGCCGGCCACCGCATGATGCGCCTGATGCCATGGGCTGTGCTTGACAAGGTAAAGGCATGGGCCGGAAGGAAACAGAAATAATATGAATCACAGGGATGAACAATAAAAAGTCTTTCAGAAACGCAATGTGTGCATCTGCGGGCGCTCTGGCGGCCGCGATGCTGCTTTCATGTTCCGGCGGCAGCAGTGCGGCGGGGGCGGAACCGTTTTCAATAGGACAACTGGGCATAGACATGCCGCCGGGCAGCGCCCGCGAGTATTCCTACACGGACAAGCGCGGCGGATTCTATTACGGACGCGCCGGAGCCGACAGTGCTGCCGACTGGCACGCGGGATGGAATGTGGACGCCAGGCGCATTTTCGCCGATTATGAGCTGCGCGTGGACGGCTCTCCGCTGGAGCGTGCCTCGGCCGTATGCGTGGTTTATCCCGACCGCCTTGTACGCCGTTTCGGCGCCGCTGTGGAGACGTTCTGCGTGCTCGACAGCCCGCGGGTGCTGTGGGTGGGCGTCGACAGCGTGCGCGGCAGCAGGATTTCGATAGCGCTCAAAGGCGGAAGCATAGCCGACGCGCGCTTCGACGGCGGCTCGGTGCTCTATGTGCCGAAGGAGTCGCCGGGACGCGTGGTGCGAGTGGCTCCGGCCGAGCCGGAGGGCATGGAGTTTGCCGGCGGGACGCTCTCCGCTCCCGCATCGGCGCGAGGATTCGTGATAGCATTGGGCTCCGAGCAGGAAAGCGCCGATGCCATAGATGGCTTCCGCCTGCACGGCAAAGAATGGATGGAGGCGCGCACGCGCCGCATGCAGGGGCTTCTCGACAGCAACCCGCTGCGCAGCAGCTCCGATTCGCTCGACAGGGCCATGGCGTGGCTGATGCTCACCAACGACGGGCTTGTGACGCGCCAGCACGGCGGGTGGGGGATGTATGCCGGCCTGCCGTGGTTCACTGACTTCTGGGGGCGCGACATGTTCATTTCCATGCCCGGAGCCGTGCTGTGCACGGGGCAGTTCACTGCGGCCCGCGACATACTCGCGTCGTTCGCCCGCTATCAGGACACGGATTCCGCGTCGTCCACCTACGGGCGTGTGCCGAACCGCCTGAATCTCGACGGCGTGCTCTACAACACGACCGACGGCACTCCGCGATTTGTGATGCAGGTGCGCGAATATCTGAAATATACGGGCGACACGGCGTTTGTGAAGGAAATATACCCTGCGGTGAAGACGGCTACCGATGCGTCGCTGCGCCTGTACACCGACAACCGAGGCTATCTTACGCACGCCGACGCCGACACGTGGATGGACGCCAAGCGCCAGGGCAAATATCCCTGTTCGCCTCGCGGCGACCGCGCTGTCGACGTGCAGGCTCTGTGGTACGAGCAGCTGACGGCAGCCGCCGGACTTGCCCGCTACATGGGGCGTACGGACGACGAACAGCGCTGGGCGACGGCTGCCGGGCGCCTGCGCGACAGCTTCCGGGAGGATTTCACGGATGCCGCCGCAGGCATGGTGTACGACCATCTCAACGCCGACGGCACGCCCGACATGCAGCTGCGCCCGAATGCCATATACGCTTTGGAAATGGTTGCCGACGACAGTGTGTGCATGCGGCAGACCCGCAGGACATGGGAGCGTCTTGTGTACCCGTGGGGAGTGGCGTCGCTCGATCAGGACGACCCGCAGTTCCACCCCTATCACGAGCAGTGGCACCGCTACCATAAGGACGACGCCTACCACAACGGCACCATATGGCTGTGGAACAACGGAATGGCCATGCAGCGCATGCTGGAGTACGGGCAGACTGAAACCGCCTATGCCCTGCTGCGCAACATGAACCGGCAGGCGCTTGCCGAAGGAGCCGCCGGCAGCCTTGCGGAGAACGCCGACGCGTGGCCTCTGCCCGGCCGCATGTGGGTGCGCCGCAGCGGCACATTCCTGCAGGCGTGGAGCAACAGCGAGCATCTGCGCGTGTGGCATGAATACTTCCTCGGTGTGCGCCCCGACATGCTTGCCGGCACGGTGACCGTGGCGCCGAGGCTGCCCGAGGAGATTACCCGCGTGGATACGCGCCTGAACATAGGCGACGGCACTCTTGACATGCAGATGCGGCGCGGCGACAGCGGCCGCACCACATACCGCTACACGCGCACAGGATCGTCTGTGAGGCTGCGGCTCGACATCGGATGCTATGCGCCGCTCGAGGTGGCGTTGCCGTCGGGAGCCAGCCTTGTGGCCGAAGACGACGGCGCAACCCTTACGGGACGCGTCGTGGATGCTTCAGGGAGTGTGGTGGATACATTCGCTGCCGGAACGGACGCTTTAAAGGCCGAACGCCAAAAAGCCGTCGACGCGTATTTCGCAGGCACGCGCTTCGCCGAGCCGTCGTACCGCGAGAATCTGCCCAGCATGTCGCGCTATTTCGACCCTCCGCTCGACTATCAGAGCGTGGAATGAGCCGCCGCTAAACTGCTCAAAGACAAAGATTAAAGGCTCCTTTGATGTTAAAAACATCAAAGGAGCCTTTTGTTGTCAATAAAGATGTATTTTTGCAAAAATCCATGTTCCATTATAGCATTTATGTGCCCTTGCGGTGAAGCCGGCTGTGGCGCGCTGCGCATATGTGGTGAAAGCCACGGCTGCATCGGGACGCTCTCCATATAGGAACCGCCGCTAACGCGGCTATGCATTTTGGCCGGACACTCTTAGCCCCGGGTAACGACCGCTGACGCGGCCATTGCCCGGGGCTAAGAGTTTAGAGGTTGTTTAATAATGCTTGTTAATGACAGGGGGTTGCCAATTCCATTGTTTACAACCTTAACAAAAATTTAAAATTACTTCTGCATGGCGTCTTTTATGTTAACGCACATTTACTCGTCGGTCACAATGGAACCCCATTGCTCCCTCCTCATAAACTGCACCTTAACATAAAATACACCACCCTGTCGTTAACAATGATTATTAAACAACCTCTTAGACTTGCCGCTGACGCGGCTGCCTGGCGCATAGCGCCAGGCAGCCTGTGCGCCGATTTCTTTGCGGCGTGTCGTTACAGGTCTTCCTCGATGGAGAAATCGTCGGGGAGAGAGGCGTCGAACAGGTCGCCGGCGGGTTCGGCTGCGGGTTCGGCCGGTTTTTCTTCCGTGGTTTCGTCGGATTTGGCTGCTGCCACTCGGGCGCGCATCATGGGGTTTTTCTCTGCTTCGACGAGGGCGGCGGCAATGCGTGCTTCGATTTCGTCGGCAAGCTCGGGATTGTCTTTGATTGTGCGTATGGCGGCGTCGCGTCCCTGGGCGAGTTTTGAGCCTTCGTAGCTGAACCATGAGCCGCTTTTGCGGATGATGTTGTAGTCGACGCCCATGTCTACGATTTCGCTTGCGCGTGAGATGCCTTCGCCGAACATGATGTCGAACTCGGCGCGTTTGAAGGGAGGTGCGACTTTGTTTTTGACGATTTTGACCTTGGTGTGGCGTCCGAGCACGTCTTCGCCGTCCTTGATAGTGTTGCTCGAGCGGATGTCCACGCGCACGGAGGCGTAGAATTTGAGGGCGTTGCCGCCGGTGGTGGTTTCGCTGGGTCCGAACATCACGCCGATTTTCTCACGCAGCTGGTTGATGAATATGCAGGTGGTGTTGGTGCGTGCTATGGCTCCTGTGAGTTTGCGCATGGCCTGCGACATGAGGCGTGCCTGGAGGCCTACGTTGCGGTCGCCCATGTCGCCGTCTATTTCGCTTTTGGGGGTGAGGGCGGCCACGGAGTCGATCACGAGTATGTCGAGGGCGGAGGAGCGTATGAGCTGTTCGGCGATTTCGAGCGCCTGTTCGCCGTTGTCGGGCTGCGAGATGAGAAGGTTGTTGATGTCGACTCCGAGCTGCTGGGCGTAGAAGCGGTCAAAGGCGTGTTCGGCGTCGATGATGGCTGCTATGCCGCCTTTTTTCTGTGCTTCGGCTATGGCGTGGATGGCGAGGGTGGTTTTGCCGGACGATTCCGGGCCGAAGATTTCTATGATGCGGCCGCGGGGGTAGCCGCCTACGCCGAGGGCGTGGTTGAGGCTTATGGAGCCTGTGGGTATGACCTCGACGTTCTCTATGGCGTCGTCGCCGAGTTTCATGACGGCTCCGCGGCCGTAGGTCTTTTCTATCTGCCCGAGGGCTGCTGCGAGGGCGTCCATGCGTGCGTTGCCTGTGCCGTCGGCTGCTGCTTTGGCCTTTGAGGCCTTGGAGCTTTTTTCGGTTTTTGCCATGAGTGTGTATGTGTTTTGTTTATGTTTCTGATTATGATGCAAATTTACGACACGATGTGGGCTTGTATATTGCACATCTGCGTTAATTTGCGTTAATATGAAAAATGTCTATCTCTGCTGTGAACCAAACGGGCGTCGGCTTGTTTTTAATGTACATAGCAAGATTACTTTTTCCATTGCAAGAAATGTGATAATGATTGGTTTATTATCGAATGCGGGGATGCCGGGAGGCAACCCCGCATTTGGTTTGTGCCTATCTGGCTCCGGTGCCGGGCACGATGACGCCGCCTATCTGCAGCGACACGCGTTTGCCGCCGGCGTTGGTGCGCACGCGCACGGTCTTGCTGAATTCGCCGAGGGGCTGGCCTGAGGGGAGGTAGGTGACGGTGATGCGTCCTTTCTTGCCGGGCTTGACGGGTTCGGTGGTGTACTGCGGGCGGGTGCATCCGCATCCGGCTGTGGCAGAGACTATGATGAGGGGGGCTGTGCCGGTGTTTGTGAAGACGAATTCGTGGCTCACGGGGCCTCCTTCGGCGCCGACGGTGCCGAAATCGTGGGTGCGCGAGTCGAAGTGTATGGCTGCTTTGCCCGAGGGGTCGGCGGCGCAGGCCACGGCGGCGCCGCATGCTGCGGCTATGAGGAGCAGGAGGATGCGGAGATGTTTCATCGCAGGTTGTTTTTGTTGAAGTAATAGTCGAGGACTTCGCGCGCGGCTGTGAACGAGCTGCGGCGGTCGGCCATGACGTCGTGCTCGAGGCCGACGAGCATGGTTTCCACGGCGGGGTCGCCGTAGAAGTTGCCGCGCAGGGCTTCGTCGATGCTTTCGCGCATCCACCAGCGTGCCTGCTCGCGGCGTTTGTGGAGGAAATAGCCGTTGTCTTCGGTGAAGCGGAAGTAGCGGTCGATCATGTCCCAGACTTCCGGGATTCCGAGTTCGAAATAGCCGCTGTAGGTGAGCACTTCCGGCTTCCATCCGCTGGCGGTGGGGGGGAAGAGGTGCAGGGCGCTGCGGAACTGCGCCTGGGCGAGCTGCGCGGGGCCTATGTTGTCGCCGTCGGCTTTGTTGATGACGATGCCGTCGGCCATCTCCATGATGCCGCGTTTTATGCCCTGGAGTTCGTCGCCTGTGCCTGCGAGCTGTATGAGCAGGAAGAAGTCGACCATGGAGTGGACGGCGGTCTCGCTCTGTCCGACGCCTACGGTCTCGACGAAGATGTTGTCGTAGCCTGCGGCTTCGCACAGCACTATTGTCTCGCGTGTCTTGCGGGCGACGCCTCCGAGGCTGCCTGCCGAGGGGCTGGGGCGGATGAAGGCTCCGGGATGCTGGGAGAGTTTTTCCATTCGGGTCTTGTCGCCGAGGATTGAGCCTTTGGTGCGCTCGCTGGAGGGGTCGATGGCGAGTACGGCGAGCTTGCCGCCGCCGCGGAGCACGTGGAGGCCGAACACGTCGATGCTGGTGCTCTTGCCTGCTCCCGGCACGCCTGTGATGCCGATGCGGCGCGAACGGCCGCTGTGCGGGAGGCATTTTTCGATTACTTCCTGTGCTATGGCCTGATGTACGGGCGACAGGCTCTCGACGAGGGTGACGGCCCGGCTCAGCATGGTGATGTCGCCTCGCAGGATGCCTTCCACGAGTTCTCCTGCCGTGGGCAGGGGTTTGCGTTTGGGGCGGCGTGCGGCGTAGGGGTTGACGCTTGGCGGCTGTGCGACGCCGCTGTTGACGCTGAGGGATGCGTAGCTGTCGTCGTTTTCGGGATGGTGGTGCTGTGTCATGACTCAAAGTTAACACATTATCCCGAAACACGGACGGATTTTCATATATTTTATGAAAATCCGGGCTGCGTGTCTGTCGCAGCCCGGATTTCAGGGGGGGTGTCTAATTAAGTGTTATTTCTATTAGGCCGTAGGGATAGTCGGGGAGGTCTTTGCGCACGGTGATGCTCTTGATGGCGTCGGGTGATATGGAATTTATGTCGCCTTCGAAGATTTTGCCGTTGACGAAGTAGGCGGGCGCGGGTGTGGTGCCGGAGGGATTCGTGTCGCCTGCGTCTTTGAGGCTTATTACTATCGTTTCATCGGATTTGGCATGTTTCACGCTGCCTTTCAGTGCGAAATTCACGGGCAGTGCGAAGCTGCATTCCACGGGGTGGCCGTCTTTGTCGAGTCCGGGTGTCCAGCGTGGCATTGCGCCCACTATGCGCAGGGCTTCGGCATCGAGTTCCGGAGACACGCTTTTCTGCACTTGGGGGTGGGCCGTGGAGCCGTCTGGCATGATTTTGAACGTTACGACCACGCGGCCTTGTGTGCCTGCCTTAGCTGCGGCTTCAGGATAGCGGAGTTCCTTGTAGAGGAAATCGGTGAGGGCGTCCATGCCGCCGGGAAACTGCGGGAGTGTGGCGGGGGCTTGTGTGCTTTCTGTTTTTTCCGTATCTTTGCTGAAGCTTGTAGTGTAGGCTTTGGTGTCGGGTGCGGCTTTCTGTTGCGCCGGCACTTTCATGGAGGCCGCGCTCACGCGGTCGAGGGCCGAGGCCACTGCGGAATTGTTGACTGCTGCCGCTGCCACGAGCAGGGCGGGGAGGAGAGCGAGGACGCGTAGGCGAGATGCCCGTCTGTTTTGTTTGTACATCATGGTGATACGTTTTGAAAGATTACTGTGATCGAGGCTGTTGGCGAGTGACTGCAATCTTACGCCGGCAGCCTTTTCTATTAATAACATCTGATAGGAGCGTGTGTCGGCTCCGCCTGCGAGCACGGAGTTGTCGGCCTGGTATTCGTGGACGTTGCGCAGCTCGCGGCGCATGAGCCACGATGCGGGGTTGTACCACATGATGGCGCACACGGCCTGTGCGGCGAGCAGGTCGAGCCAATGGCGTGCGCGCAGGTGGGCGAGTTCGTGGGCTGTCACGAGGCCGGCGCCATGTTCGGCGTCGGCTTCTCCCATGACTATGTAGCGCATGAAGCTGAAAGGCACGATGCTGCCGGGGAGCAGCACGAGTGTGTAGCCGGGGCGCTGAAAGCGGCGTCCGCGTGCCACGAGCGCGATGAGGCGGATTATGCCTGCGAGAGTCCATGCGGCCACGAGGGCTGTGCCTGCGGCGTATATCCATAGGATGGTGCGCGCTGTGTCGAAGTGGCTTTCTGCGGCGTTGACTGCGGCAGTGGCGTCGATTACGTCAAGACGGCCTATGAAGGCTGCGCCGCCGTCGGGCGCATGATGCGCTGCACCAAGGAGTGTGGCGAGCGGCAGGGCGGCGAGGCTGACGGCGTAGAGTGCGAGCAGGGCGGCGCGGTTGAGGGCGGCCTGTTTCTGCCCGGCGAGCAGTGCGCGGTAGGTGGCGTAGCCGAGGATGAGGAATGTGCCTGCGTAGAGGCTATAGCTGAGCAGCGGTCCCATGGGTCATGATTTTTTCGTGTTCTGTTCTACCATGTCGATGATGCGCAGAAGCTCGTCGACGGATATTTTCTCTTCTTCCACGAGTGCGGATACGGCAGAGGCGTAGCTGTTGTTGAAGTAGCTTTTCACGACCTGCGCGAGTGAGCGTTCGCGGAAAGCGGCGGGCGAGGCCACGGCACGGTAGCGGTGGGATGCGCCCACGGCTTCGTGGTCGACGTAGCCTTTGTCTTCGAGGATGCGTACGGTGGTGGAGACGGTGTTGAAATGGGGGCGCGGCTCGTCGTAGTGTGTGAGCATTTCGCGCACGAACATGGGGCCGTGCTCCCATAACAGGCTCATTATCCGGGCTTCCTTTTCGGTGAGTTTAGGGGTCTTGGACATAACTAATGTTTTAGTTGATGCGGCAAAGGTATAACTAAAATTTTAGTTGTGCAAATTTTTTTTCATGATTTTTTCGTGTGTGTTCTGTATAAACAAGCAAATCGTCCGCGTGCAGCTGCACGCGGACGATTTGTCTATAGGGGTCGGTTGTATCGGCTTAGAGCTGGGGGCCGGCGGCTACGAGTGCCTGGCCGGCTGCGTTGTTCTCGTACTTCTTGAAGTTGTTGATGAAGCGTTCTGCGAGGTCCTTGGCCTTGACGGTCCATTCTTCTGCGTTGGCATAGGTGTCGCGGGGGTCGAGGATTTTGGAATCAACGCCGGGAAGCTCGGTGGGAATCTCGAAGTCGAAGATGGGGAGCTTCTTGGTGGGAGCGCTGAGGATGGCTCCGTCGAGGATGGCGTCGATGATGCCGCGTGTGTCGCGGATGGAGATGCGCTTGCCTGTGCCGTTCCAGCCGGTGTTGACGAGGTAGGCCTTGGCGCCGCTTTCCTGCATGCGCTTAACGAGTTCCTCTGCGTACTTGGTGGGATGGAGTTCGAGGAACGCCTGTCCGAAGCAAGCGGAGAAAGTGGGGGTGGGCTCGGTGATGCCGCGTTCGGTGCCGGCGAGCTTGGCGGTGAAGCCGCTGAGGAAGTAGTACTTCGTCTGCTCGGGGGTGAGGATGGAAACGGGGGGGAGCACACCGAATGCGTCGGCGCTCAGGAAGATTACGTTCTTGGCTGCGGGACCGGCGCTGATGGGGCGCACGATGTTGGCGATGTGGTCGATGGGGTAGCTTACGCGTGTGTTCTCGGTCACGCTCTTGTCGGCGAAGTCGATTTTGCCTTCTGCGTCGACGGTGACGTTCTCAAGGAGTGCGTCGCGACGGATTGCGTTGTAGATGTCGGGTTCGCTTTCTTTGTCGAGGTTGATGACCTTGGCGTAGCATCCGCCTTCGAAGTTGAAGACGCCGTTGTCGTCCCAGCCGTGTTCGTCGTCGCCGATGAGGAGACGTTTGGGGTCGGTGGAGAGGGTGGTCTTGCCTGTGCCGCTGAGGCCGAAGAAGATTGCGGTGTTTTTGCCTTCGAGGTCGGTGTTGGCGGAGCAGTGCATGGAAGCTATGCCCTTGAGGGGGAGGAAGTAGTTCATCATGGAGAACATGCCTTTCTTCATTTCGCCGCCGTACCAGGTGTTGATGATTACCTGTTCGCGCGAGGTGATGTTGAAGACGACGGCTGTCTCGCTGTTGAGGCCGAGTTCCTTATAGTTGGCGAGTTTTGCTTTCGATGCGTTGTAGACGATGAAGTCGGGGGTGAAGTCGGCGAGTTCTTCGGCTGTGGGACGGATGAACATGTTGGTCACGAAGTGTGCCTGCCATGCCACTTCCACGATGAAGCGCACTGCCATGCGGGTGTCGGCGTTGGCGCCGCAGAAACCGTCGACAACATAGAGTTTCTTGTTGCTGAGCTCGTCGACGGCGAGGGTCTTGACGGCCTTCCATGCTTCTTCGCTGGCGGGTTTGTTGTCGTTTTTGTATTCGGGGGTTGTCCACCACACGGTGTCCTTGGAGTTTTCGTCGAGAACGATGAACTTGTCTTTGGGCGAGCGGCCGGTGTAGACGCCTGTCATCACGTTCACTGCGCCGAGCTCGGTGGCTACGCCTTTCTCGAAGCCTTCGAGGCCGGGAGCGGTTTCGTCCTTGAAGAGTTCGTCGTAGGAGGGGTTGTAGATTACCTCAGTGGTGCCCTTGATGCCGTAGGCTTCGAGAGATTTTTTAATCTCGGGAAGGCGGGCTTCCTTGATTTCTTCGATTTTGCTCATTGTTTGTGTAGATTATGGAGATATATTTGAATGTCAGCTGATGAGGGATGCAAGCGTAGGGTGCTTGTTTATCGGGTGCAAAGTTACAAACTATTTTTGTATTGGCGTGCAAATTGAGGAAAAATTTCTTTAATTGTTCTTAAGCGTGGGGGCTGTGCGCCTTTTCGTCTTTTCTGCGGTGCTGTTCAGCGTCCGAGGATTTCGGCAAGGACGGGGCGGAGGCGGTCGGCGTAGTGGCGGAAGCCGAGGTCGGTGAGATGTATGCCGTCGACGGTGCCGTCGTCTTCTACGCCGTCGAGGCCTTCGGAGGTGACGTAGTAGATGCCTTCGGGACGCTCGGCGGCGAGGCGCTCGTAGTTGCGGCGGAATGCGGCGTTTTTACGCGGCAGGTAGCCTCCGAAGTGGCTGTCGTAGCGGGCGTAGGGATAGATGGGGCCTTCCACCATGACTACGGGCACGTCGGGGCGTGCGTCGCGCAGTATGCGCACGAAATCGTAGGTGAGGGTGTCGCACATCATTTCCGTGCAGTTGGGCACGGGGTCGATGAGAAAGAGTGTGGCGTCGGGGATGGCGGCCATGGCGCGTGCCATGCAGAGATCCATTTTGCCTTCGCCGCTGAAGCCGAGGTTGGCTATCTCGCAGTTGAGTTCGCGGGAGAGGATGTTGGTGGCGGCCATGCCGGAGCGCGAGGCGCAGCCTCCCTGGAGGATGCTTGTGCCGTAGGCTATGATTTTGCATGCGGGGTCGATGAGGCCGGGACGGCCGGGGGTGATGACGGCTCCTTCGTCCACTTTGACGAGCAGGCGCTCTACGCCGTCGTAGAGCGGCAGGTAGATCATGTATTCGTGCATGCGCCCGTCGAGGTTGCCGACGTAGCTGCTTTCGACGGTCTTGTCGTCCTTGCCCTTGGTGTAGGGGCGGTTGGTGTTGACGTGGCGCCACACGGAGTCGCCCTCGAAGATGTAGAGGTCGGTGCCTTTGAGGCCGGTGTCGGCCATGTGTATCATGTGTGTGTTCCAGAGCAGCTCGTATTTCACGCCGATGTTGCGCGAATCGGTGGCGAAGCGCACGGCTATGCCCGAGGAGCACTGCGAGCGGTCCCAGAGGGAGGGGCGCACGCTGTCCTGAAGCTCGGCTGTGAGGCGTGTGTAGGGACGTGCGGTGTCGTCCCATCCTTTGTTGATGACGCGCAGGTGGCGTGCGTCGACGAGTTTGCTGCCGTCGCCGGTGGCTATGGAGGGGACGGCGGCATGGGCGGCGATGGCGGCGCACATGACTGCTGCCGCGGCAAGGAGTGTTTTTTTCATGACGTGGGGGGGCGGGGTTATTGTACGGTGCTGTAGACTTCGCGGTGCAGCGTGCGTGCGGCAAGGGAGGGGT
>VSPG01000025.1 GCA_009775265.1 Muribaculaceae bacterium | reverse complement strand
ATCATGCTCGCAGAGGCCTCGGAATCCCCTCCTGAAGATCCCGAAAACTGCTGAGGGGGCTTGTCAAATACAAAAAGCAAGCCCAACTTCTGCTGTTCAAGAAGTTGGACTCACCCTTTTATGGTTTAGCGGACAGTAATAATTTTAATTATATGATTTTGAGACTGCCCCCAAATATCCGACCTACCTAATTTATAAATAACATGTTTATAGCGCGTCTCTTGTTGGCTTTCGCTCTTATGCCGTTTATGCGCAGACAGCTATTCCATTTTCAGATACCAATACTACTCATTATTAATTCCCGTTTACTCTTTATGTCCTTGCATAAATCTATTACATCTTCTTCTGTATATTCTTCACCAAGTTCATCTGCAATCAAGTCTATCATTTGAAGATATTGCAAAACATCATTGTCCATTAAGTCAAAAGTTTCTAAAATACGTGTTCCTTCTTTATCCAATATAAAAACTTCTTCACCCATTACTACACCACCTGCATTATTCTCTGCCCTATAAGTAAGAGCAACATAAAATCCGCAAAATTCCGGTTCCATGTAATACTCGTCAACTATTTCATCAAACAACAAAGTTATTTTTTCCAATAACTTTTCTCTCCTCGCTGTATCATTGGATAAATAACTATTCTCCTTTCCATGTCCACTCATATCACCGATACACGCCACTTCAGCTACTACTATATCATCATACACTACCTTATTGTCAATTCTTTTTATTTCATCAACTAAATCCATTATTTTAGCGGACTTCCTTAGATTTTCCCTCGTAAAAACTTGCACGAAAAGACTATCACACCTAAAAGACGCTTCATCGTAAGATTCCGGATAATACAATTTCGATTTGATAGACTCTACAACCAAATCTTTTATTCTTCTTTCCGTGCGGTTTCCACATCCCGCCAAAACCAACAGGATGCCAACAACAGATAATTTCCACAAAATATTTTTCATTTCAATAAGCTTTGAGACAATTATAGTTTTTAAATCTTTACCCTAATCATGAGAAGAAAGAATCAACACCGATAATATCATCAATGCGGACAAGTTCTTCGTCTGTGAAGTTGATGTTGTCGACTGCGCGTAGATTATCGGCAAGCTGTGAAACAGAACTTGCACCGACTATTACAGACGTGATGCGAGTGTCGGCAAGCAGCCATGCCACAGCCATCTGCGCCATTGTCTGTCCGCGCCCGACTGCTATCTCTGCAAGACGCCTCACGCGGTCGAGCACTTCGGTTGTGAGACGCGCCGACGGCAAAGTGCGCTGCTCTGACGCCCTGCTTCCCGCAGGCACACCTGCAAGGTAGCGGTCGGTAAGAATACCTTGCGCAAGAGGCGAGAATGCTATGAAGCCCGTACCGGCATCGGCGGCACCCTGAAGCTCGCCCCCTCGCACACGGTCGCGGTCAAGCATGTTTATGCGACCTTGATACAGCAGGCAGTGCACATCCCGCTCGGCAAGATAGCGGTAGGCAGCCGCTGCTTCGGCAGCCGGCCAGTTGGACAGCCCTACATAAAGGGCTTTGCCCGAGCGCACAGCACCGACAAGCGCCTGGAGGGTTTCCTCGGCCGGGGTGTCGGGGTCGAACCGGTGGCTATAGAACAGGTCTACATATTCGAGACGCATGCGGCGCAGGCTCTCGTCGAGCGACGTCAATAGGTATTTGCGAGACCCGCCCACCCCGTAAGGTCCCGGCCACATATCATAGCCCGCCTTTGTGGATATAAACATTTCATGACGGTATGGACGCATATCCGCCGCAATGATGCGGCCGAAAGTCTCCTCGGCCGAACCATATGCCGGTCCGTAGTTGTTGGCCAGATCGAAATGCGTCACCCCATGGTCGAATGCATAGCGCACCATATCGCGGCTGCGCGCAAATGGAGCCGTGTCGCCGAAGTTCTGCCACAGGCCGAGACTTACGGCCGGAAGCGATATGCCACTGCGTCCGCAACGGCGGTAGCTCATCCCGCTTTCATAGCGCGCGGGCGACGCCGAATACACTTCATTTATCATAGTTTTGTCGGGCTATTTGTCTTGTTTGCGCAAATTTAGCTCATATAGAATGCCTACGGCAGGCATGAGTCATAAATTACGTTAAAGATTCAGTCCCCGCAACGAAAAATAGCTAAAATTAACATTCGCCGTTTAACGTTTTGTTGTTATAGTAGTAATTTTGTGCGTGAAATGCGCAGGAGTGCGCACACATTATCGTCAAGCCTAATAAAAAGCAACTACATAATACTCAACTTCTACACTTATGAGTGACACCGTAAACATCCGTGAACTCAACGCCCTTGTGGCCTCTAAGGCCGATTTTATCAACATGGTGACGCACGGCATGGACAAAACCATCGTCGGGCAGAAACACCTCGTGGAAAGCCTCCTGATAGCGCTGCTGAGCAACGGCCACGTGCTGCTTGAAGGCGTGCCCGGCCTTGCCAAGACACTCGCCATAAAAACACTCGCACAGCTTATCGACGCCCGCTACAGCCGCATACAGTTCACTCCCGACCTGCTTCCTGCCGATGTCATGGGCACGATGATATACAGCGTAAAAAACGAGCAGTTCCAGATTAAGAAAGGCCCCATTTTCGCCAATTTCGTGCTTGCCGACGAAATCAACCGCGCCCCAGCCAAGGTGCAGAGCGCCCTGCTCGAAGCCATGCAGGAACGCCAGGTGACGATAGGCGACACCACCTTCCCTCTCGACGAACCTTTCATGGTGATGGCCACCCAGAACCCCATAGAACAGGAAGGCACATACCCGCTGCCTGAAGCACAGGTGGACCGCTTCCTTATGAAAGTGGTCATAGGCTATCCCAGCAAAGAGGAGGAAAAGATAATCATACGCCAGAACATCGCCGGCACACGCACGACCGTGCAGCCGTTGCTCAAGCCGGAAGAAGTGATAGAGGCCCAGAAAGTCGTGGAACAGATATACGTGGACGAAAAAATCGAACGCTATATTGTTGACATCGTGTTCGCGACACGTTTCCCGGCCGATTACGGCCTCGGCGACCTGACCGGTATAATATCCTTCGGAGCATCGCCGCGTGCGTCCATTTCGCTCGCTCGCGCGGCACGCGCCTACGCATTCCTGCACCAGCGCGGATATGTGATTCCGGAAGACGTGATAGCCGTCAGCCACGACGTGCTTCGCCACCGCATCGGCGTCACCTACGAAGCCGAGGCGAACAACATAACCACCGACGAGATTATCACTGAGATTCTTGACAAGGTGCAAGTGCCCTAACCCGCAACCATCCTCCACCCCATGGACGCCAAAGACCTGATAAAGAAAGTCCGCAAAATCGAAATCAAGACCCGCGGCCTGTCGCAGAACATCTTTGCCGGCGAGTATCATTCGGCATTCAAAGGCCGCGGCATGATGTTCTCGGAGGTGCGCGAGTACCAATACGGCGACGACATCCGCGACATCGACTGGAACGTGACCGCCCGCCACAATCATCCTTATATAAAGGTGTATGAGGAGGAGCGTGAGCTCACAGTGATGCTGCTCGTCGACGTGTCAGGCAGCCGCTACTTCGGCGCCGAGGGACAGGAAAAACGGGAAATGATAGCAGAAATAGCAGCAACCATAGCTTTTTCTGCGTCTCAGAACAACGACAAGATAGGCGCTCTTTTCTTTTCCGACAAAATCGAGAAATTTATTCCGCCACAGAAAGGGAAAAAACATATCCTGCTTATAATCCGCGAATTGCTCGATTTCAAGCCGGAAAGCCGCGGCACCGACATCGGCGCTGCTGTGCGCTATTTTGCTGACGCGATGAAAAAGCGGTGCACAACTTTCCTCATATCCGACTTCATCGACGAGCACGACTACTCCAAGCCTCTCGCCGTAGCCCGCAACCGCCACGACGTCATAGCCCTGCAAGTCTACGACAAGCGCGACACCCAGATGCCCGACGTGGGTCTGATGCGCGTGCTCGACCTCGAGACAGGTTCATCACGCTGGATTGACACTTCAAGTTCACGCGTGCGTAAAGCCTACGGGCGCTGGTGGTACGACCGCCAGCAACGCATGGCCGAGACGCTGCGCAGCCGTCGCATCGACTTCGCCAGCGTGGCCACCGACGAGGACTATGTCCGCGCCCTGATGGGGCTATTCAAGAACCGCGGTCCGAGATAACGATACATAGAGATAGTATGAGACTTATTAAAATCATATTTACGGCAGCCGTGGCACTCGCGGCCACAATAGCCTCGGCACAGGGTCTGAAAGTGACCGCAGAGCTTGACTCTACCGTCATGACTCAAGGCTACTGCACCGACCTGCGCGTACGCGTGCTCGGAACGGCCGACGCACATACTGTGGACTGGCCTAAAGAGGGCGGACAGCTTGCCGGAGTGGACGTGGCCAAAATCAGCGCCGACACAGCCGACCTCGGCAACGGACGGCGCGAAACCACATATACGCTTACCCTGCAGCCATTCGACCCCGACACCGTGACGCTGCCGCCGCTGCGTGTGGCCTGCGGAACCGACACTGCAGAAACACGTGCGCTCGTGCTTAAAGTGCTTCCTGTCGAACTGGACTCTCTCACCACCATCCATCCCATGGAAGGCCCAGTGGCATATCCTGCAAAATGGTACGACTGGGTTCCGCAATGGGTGAGCGATTACTGGCCATGGATAATCATTGCGATAGGGCTTATAGCCGCAGCGGTCGCAGCATGGATATATTTCCGCCGCGGAGGCACGGTGATGGTGCGCCGCAAACGCATAGTCCCACCATACGAACTGGCTATGCACCGTCTCGGACAGCTTCGCGAACGACGTCTCGCCGAGAGCGGCCACGAAAAAGAGTACTACACAGAGCTCACCGACATCCTGCGCCAGTATCTTGAAGGGCGTTTCGGCATAAACGCTATGGAGATGACCTCCACGGAAATCGTGCGTTCGCTCCGTGCCAACGAGACCACCCGCATGAGCGCCGACCGAATGCGTTCCGTGCTCGAAGTGGCCGATTTCGTGAAGTTTGCAAAAATGCGTCCGCTGCCCGACGACAATGTAAAATCCTACAATGCCGCAGTGGCTTTTGTGGAAGACACACGCCCTGCTCCTGAACCCGACACGGAGAACGGAGAAAACAAAACTGAAAAAGCAAAATAAGCCATGCAATTAGCCCATCCCCAATATCTGTGGCTATTCATAGCCTACGTACCGCTTATCATATGGTACGTAATGAAGCAGCACAACGCGCGACCATACATGGCCATGTCCACGACAGCACCATTCGCCAAGCTGCCTGCGTCATGGAGGCAGTATATGCGCCATCTGCTTTTCGCTCTCAGACTCGCAGCCGTGGGATGCCTCATAATAGTGCTTGCAAGACCTCAGCTCAAGGACAACTGGCGCACCACACACACCGATGGCACAGACATCATGATAGCCCTGGACATATCGTCGAGCATGCTCGCGCGGGACTTCAACCCCGACCGCCTCGAGGCCGCCAAATCCGTGGCGGCAAAATTCGTGAGCGGCCGCGAAGACGACAACATCGGCGTCGTCGTATTCGCCGGAGAAAGCCTGACGGGGGTGCCCATGACAGTAGACCGGTCGCAGCTGCTCGGCTACATCAACTCCATCAACATGAACATGCTTGAGGACGGAACAGCCATCGGCGACGGCATAGCCACTTCGCTCAACCGCCTTAAGGAAGGCAAAGCAAAGAGCAAAAGTATAATTCTGCTGACCGACGGCAGCAACAACACCGGAGTAGTCACGCCTCTCGACGCCACACGCGTGGCCCAGGAACTCGGCGTTAAAATCTACACTATCGGCATCGGCACCAACGGCGAGGCTCCGTCTCCCATGCTCAACGAGTTTGGCCGTATGGTATTCGCACCACAGAAAGTGGTAATTGACGAAGCGACACTTCGCACAGTTGCGGAAAGCACGGGCGGTAAATATTTCCGTGCCACAGGCAACAAGGTCCTCCAGCAAGTGTTCGACGAGATAGACGCCCTTGAAAAAACACAGATGGACGTGCGTCACTTCTCCCACACGGAAGACAATTATATGCTTTGGGCATGGCTCGCTTTCGCCTTTGTCGCCCTCGAACTGCTGCTGCGGTACACTGTGGTGCGTACAATGCCGTGACGCCACCGCCTACAAACGATTAACATACATACCATCATATGTTTGACTTCGCAAATCCTCATCTTCTATATCTGCTGCTCACATGCGTGGCCGTAGCCGGGCTGTACGTCTTGGCTCGCGCGGCACGGCGCCGCAAACTCCGCCGCTTCGGACGCCCCGATGTGGTGGAAGCACTCATGCCGGAAGCATCGCGATACAAGCCAGCAATAAAAATAGTATTGGAGGTGCTCGCTCTTGCCGCCCTCGTCATAGTGCTTGCCCGTCCGCGTGCCGGCCAAAAGGAGCAGGAAGCGAGAGTCGACGGAATAGAAGTGATGATAGCCTTCGACGTCAGCAACTCCATGCTCGCCTCGTCGAGCGACGACCCAGCCGGAATATCGCGCCTTGACCGTTCGCGTCTCGTGCTCGAGAAGCTCATCGACCGACTCCACAACGACAAGGTGGGATTGGTGATTTTTGCAGGCGACGCAAAGACACAGCTTCCGCTTACCACCGACTTTTATTCGGCAAAGATGTATCTCAACGAGCTACAGCCGGGGATGATAGCGAATCAGGGCACTGATATTTCAATGGCTATAGACATGGCCATGAACGGTTTTTCCGCCGACGAGGACACCCGCAAGGCCATCATACTCATCACCGACAGCGAAGACCATGAAGGCGAAGCTATCGAAACTGCCAAACTTGCCAAAGAAAACGGCATACAGGTGAATGTCGTAGGAGTCGGCTCCGCAAAAGGCGCCCCCATACCCATGTCCGGACGTTCGGGCGACTATCTGCGCGACATGCAGGGCAATGTTGTCACCACCACCATCAACGAGGAACTCGGCAAGCAACTCGCCGAGGCTGCCGGAGGCGTTTATGTCAACGCAGCGGCATCATCTGCCCTGGAAGACCTTGAAAGCAAACTCGACTCTTTGGAAAAATCGGAATTTAACCGCATAAGCTACACCGCCGGGGCCGAGCAGTTCCCCACATTCGCATGGCTTGCGCTCATTCTGCTTGTAGTCGATGTGCTTGTGCTCGAACGCAAAATCGGATGGCTCACACACATTAATTTCTTCACCAAAACGGACAAGAAATGAAAAAGACATTTGTGACACTGCTGATAGCTCTCTCCGCTTCTGCACACGGCTACGCGCAGACATCGTCTGAGGCCGTGAGCAAAGCAGAGCGCAATACCATACGCCAGGGAAACGAGTATTTCGAGAAAGGCAACTACGCCAAAGCCCTCGAAGCATACGAAACGGCACTCCGCCTCAACACTACGTCGCAGGTGGCCACCTACAACAAGGCCCTGGCCCTACTCAATATGGCCTCGGAAGATACAAAAGGAAGCGAAAACGACCCACGCATGCAGGCCATGCAACTGTTTGAACAAGTAGGAGCGGCCTGCGCAAAGACCGACAGCCCTCTTGCCGAAAAAGCTTTCTACAACCTCGGCAACATGGCATACAACGACGAGGATTACGCCAAGAGCATAGAACGCTACAAACAGGCGTTGCGCTTAAATCCCGGCAACAACCTCACCCGCCAGAACCTTCGTCTCGCACAATTGAAACAGCAGCAACAACAGCAAGACAAAGAAAAGGACAAAGACAAGCAGGAACAGGAACAGGAACAGCAGCAACAACAGAACCAGCAGGAACAGCAGAATCAGGAGCAACAGCAGCAGGAACAACAACAGCAGCAACAGCCCATGACCCAGAGCGCAGAGCAGATACTGCAGGCCATGCAGAATAAAGAAAACGCTACCCGACGCAAACAAAAAGAGCCCGCACAACCCGGCCTGCGCACCACCGACAAACCCTGGTAAAGACACGCACAGCATTTCTTATGACGACATACAGATTGCGCATCGCATTACTCAGCATACTGACGACTTTATTCGCCTTGGGCGCAGCCGCTCAAGCATCCTTCAAAGTGATTCCGCCCGGCAACGTGGTGGAAGGACGCAAATTCAGCCTTACCTTCCGCCTTACCAATGCCGACGCCAACGCTCCCAAAGCTCCGCAGCTCGACGGCTGCACGCTGCTCTACGGACCTTCGGTTTCGACCATGCAGAGTACGGAAATCGTCAACGGACGTATGAGTTCTACCTCAAGCGTGGACTACTCATTCATCTATTCGGCCGACAAGGTCGGCACCGTAAAAGTGCCGGCTGTAAGCGTGAACGCCGGTGGGAACAGCGTGAGCAGTCAGCCTGTATCTTTCAAGATTCTCCCTCCCGACCGCAACCATCCACAAAGCCAACGTCCGCAGGGACGTCCGATGCATGGAGAAGCCGATGTAGCGGAAGCATCGCAGCGAATATCGCCCGACGACCTGCTGATAAGAATATCTTTCAACAAAACACGTGTCTACGAGCAGGAAGCCGTCATAGCCACCATAAAGGTGTATACGACAAACGACATCGCACAGATAATGCCCAAAAAGCAACCGGTGTTCGAAGGATTCCTGTCTGAGGAACTGCCGGTGACCCTCCAGCCTGAAACCGAGCATTACAACGGGCGCAACTACACTACGGCCGTGTTAAAGCGCTGCCTGCTTTATCCACAGAAGTCTGGAAAACTCACAGTAAGCTCCGGACAATACGATGTTGTGGTGCGCACCTACGAAACTGTAAACATGGGTTATTTCGTGACACGACGACCCGTACAGCAGACAGTCACCACCAACAGCAATCAGGCAGTTCTTACCGTTGAGGCATTGCCCGAGCCTCGCCCGGCAGGATTTGACGGAGCCGTGGGCAGCTTCAGCGTATCAACCGAACTCAATCCTGAAGCACTCCGCACGAACGAGGCTGCCACATACTCCTATATAGTGCGTGGCACCGGCAACATCAAATACCTATCCACGCCCGACATCGACTTCCCGGCAGGCATGGACCGGTACACACCCAAAACCGACATCGACGCTGCCGTCAGCGGCTCCGACATGACCGGCACGTTCCGTGTAGACTACACCATAGTGCCGCAGGAGCCTGGAAAATTCACTATCCCCGCCCGTCCGTTCATATACTTCAGCCCGTCTGAAGGCAAGTATGTGACATTGGAAACAAAAGCCTACGACGTAAACGTAGCCCGCGGAGCGGCAACATCCGTGGCAGGAGTCGAACAGCGTGCCATTGACAACACAATCACCGACATACGCCACATACACCAATCGCCGTCGACAACACCGCATCGCGGCGCCATGGCCTTCCACTCTCCGCTTTACTGGGCCGCCTACGTCCTCGTAGTCCTTCTTCTCGTAGGTGCAATATTCTCCTACCGCCGCACCCTGCGGCTTCGCGCCGATATTGGCGGACGACGCCTTGCAAGAGCCAACCGAGTGGCGCTTAAACGCTTGCGCTCCGCACGCAGTTTCATGAGCAACGGCAGGAATGATGAGTTCTATCAGGAGCTCTCACGCGCTATGTGGGGATATGTAAGCGACAAATTGGGGATAGCCCCCTCACAACTGCTGCGCGACAATATAGCTTCTCGCCTGCACGAATACGGAGCCGACGACGAATCGACACAACGCGTAATCGATGTGCTTGACGAATGCGAACAGGCACGCTTCACGCCCGATCATTCAGCAGCCGAAGTGTCAGCGCTTTACGATCGTGCGGCATCGGCAATAAAAGATCTTGAAGGTGTAAAAAGAAAATCATGATGAAAAAAGCATTATGCATATCGGCAGCCATGCTGCTGGCTTCCGTAGCTGCAACATCGGCAACACTCTCCCAACAGGCGGATTCGGCCTATATGACCGAAGATTATGCCACAGCCGCCGACCTCTACAAGCGTTCGCTTGCAGAAGAAGCTACGACACCCGACACATACTATAATTTAGGAAACGCTTACTGGCGCAATGGCGAGGCCGGCAATGCAATCATAAGCTACGAGCGCGCCCTGCGGCTCGACCCGTCGCATGAAGACGCACGCACCAACCTGCAATTCGTCCGCACCAAAATACAGGATCTGCCGGAAGACGACAGCGCGTTCCTTAGCAATCTGCATGACAGCATCACCTCATGGATGACCCCGAACGCATGGGCCTGGACTGCATTTGTGCTGTTCCTTGCCGTGGCCGGAATGGTCGCTCTATACATATTCTCGTCCGGCGTGATGCTGCGCAAAACAGGTTTTTTCGGAGGAATAGTATTGCTATGTCTGTGTCTTTATTCCATAATCGTGGCAGCGCAGACAGCCTCGGCACCCCATCGCCACGACGAAGCTGTGGTAGTCGTACCCACTACCCTTCTCAGCTCCACACCCAAAGCATCGCAAGGCTCTGCCGATAAAGTAGTGGCAATACACGAAGGCACGAAAGTACAGGTAGTGGACAGCGTGATGGCTCCGGGAGTTGAAGGTGCAGAACAATGGTACGACGTTAAAATCAACAACAGCACACGCGCGTGGCTGCGGGCCAAGGATGTGCGCCGTATCTGAGAAATCAGTCGGACGACGATGTTTTTAAACATACTATTTTTTTAGCGCCATAACTTGACATTTTAAAAATAAGATAGTAACTTTACCAACATCAAAACAACGCAATAATCCATAAAACTCTTCGAATTATGCCTAAGACTATCACCTTCAACGAACTGCGCCGCCTCAAGGACAGTTTGCCCGACGGCTCGATGCACAAAATAGCCGACAAGCTCAACACCACTGTACAGACCGTGCGCAACTACTTCGGCGGCGTCAACTACGACTTTGGCAAAAATTGCGGTGTGCACATCGAACCGGGCCCCGACGGAGGCATTGTAGTGCTCGACGACCCTACTATCTACGACATGGCCATAGCCATTCTTAAAGAACAGGAGAACGAACAATCGCCGACGGCACATTGAACCATCAAGAGAGTGACGCCTGAAGGTGTGCCGGCCAGCCGGCTCCGCGGCGCTCACTCTCTTTCGGCTGACATACACACATGACACGATACATCACCGTAGCCATACACACGTTCGACAGGGCTCTCGCATTGCGTTCGCTGCTTGAAAGCGAAGGCATAGAAGTGATGCTTCAGAACGTGAACCTCACCGACCCTGCCGTGGCCTCGGGAGTACGCGTGCGCATACATGAGTCTGATCTACCGCTCGCTCTGCGCATAATTGAAAACACCGACGTTTTCAGTTCGGCTGATGCTGCCAGATGCGAAGAAACTCATTCCATAATCGTACCAACCGATT
The DNA here is from genome assembly GCA_009775265.1 of Muribaculaceae bacterium. GTDB lineage: Bacteria > Bacteroidota > Bacteroidia > Bacteroidales > Muribaculaceae > CAG-873. The sequence continues at coordinate 16,766 of VSPG01000025.1, read as the reverse complement.
TCAGCGACTACTCGCTGCGTGCTGCCGCAGTGGCCGGGCGTCTCGCGGCAGCCCACGGAGCATCGCTGCGGCTGCTTCACGCATACATCGACCCTTACGTGGCCGCCAACATGCAGCTCAGCGACAGACTCACATATGAAATAGCCGATTCCGACACGCGAGAGCGACTCGAAACCGCAGCAAAAACATCCATGCAGCAGTTTTCGGGACAATTATCCGCCGATTTGAAAAACAGCGGCATAGCTCCGGTAAAATATTCCACCAAAATAGTGGAAGGCGTACCCGAAGACGCCATTGTGGATTATGGAAAAGTGAACCCGCCGCTGCTCGTTGTCATGGGCACCCGCGGAGCTGAGCGAAAAGCCCGCGAACTTATAGGCAGTGTCAGCGCCGAAGTACTCGATGCCGGCCGTTTCACTGTACTCACCGTCCCGGAGCCATTCAGAGCCGAGAACCTCGGTTCGCCACGACGGGTGCTGTTTTTCTGCAATCTCGACCAGACAGACATGCTTGCACTCGACACTTTCGCCAGACTCCTGCGGCCGGCCGCAGGCATAGAAGTGTGCGCCGTCAATGTAGATTCACGTAAGCGTTTCGCCAAAGCAGCCGACAAAAGTTCGGCAGAATCCCTGCTCAGCTATTGCCGCGAGCACTATCCCGGCTGGATTTTTGACGGTTCCGACATCGATGTAGCCGACGCCGGCGAAGCTGTGGCACGCTTGCAGTCAGAGCGTGCGTTTGATCTAATCGTGGTTCCAAACCGCAGAAAAAGCATGTTCAGCCGTGTGTTCAGTCCGGGGCTTGCCAATAAAATGCTGTTCCAGGCAGACCTGCCAATGCTCGTAATCCCGGTCTGATTCCCTAACATACCACTACCGAAGTCAAAACATGCAGTACTACAGCACATCAGGCAACTCTGCGAGAGCTTCGCTCTCACAGGCCATAGTGCACTGCGTAGCTCCGGACGGAGGCATATACATGCCCGCATCGTGGCCCAGCATACCACGGGCATTTTTCAACAATATAGACCAGCTTTCTCTCCCCGACATAGCCTACGTTGTGGCAAATTCGCTGTTTGGCGAAGATGTCGACGGCGCCGTACTCAAACAGATAGTATCTGACAGCATTAATTTCAAGATACCACTTGTCAGAATAGCTACCAATCTGTTCGCTCTCGAACTTTTCCACGGGCCTTCGCTGTCGTTCAAAGACATAGGCACCCGTTTTTTGGCACGCCTGTACCGTCACTTAGCCGCAAACAGCAGCGACAAGCGTATAAACGTGCTCGTAGCAACCACAGGCAACAGCGGAGGAGCCATCGCCAACGCATTCCACGGCCTTGACGGAGTGGAGGTTTTCATTCTCTACCCTCGCGGAAGACTCAACCGCATGCAGGAATCGCAGTTCGCAACACTGGGCAGCAATACCCATCCTATCGAAGTCAGAGGCAGCATCGACGACTGCAACAGGTTGGTTGACACCGCACTTCTCGATGCCGAGTTGAACGAGTCGCTGCACCTCACCAGCGCCAACTCGCTGAACCTCGGACGCGTACTGCCGCAGATAATATATTTTTTCGAAGCTTGCGCGCGACTTCAGGCTGCCGGCATAAACCCTTACGATACGGATTTCACAATGCCTTGCGGCAACCTCAGCAATGTGGCCGCCGCCGCTATGGCACGCAAGATGGGAGCACCGCTCGGCTCCATCACCGGCGCTTGTTCTCCGGGGATGTTCGCCGACGTTATGGCAGGACACCCTATTCCCGAACAGAATCCATCCAACAGCTATCCTGCAAACATGCCACGAATAATGGCTCTATATGGAGGCGACATGCAGAACATGCGTCGCGAAATAAACGCAAAAGTTTTTTCTCCATCCCAGCAGGAAGACGCCGTTCGCTTCGTTTATGAACACTGCGGCTACATAGCCGAACCTCGCTCGGCTTCAGCCATAGCGACGCTGCTGCAACGGCCGGCCGGTTCAAAAGCAGGTGTGGCATTGGTAAACACCCACCCTGCAAAATTTCTTGACCGTATGACATCCATAACCGGTCGCGCCATTGAATTGCCTCTACAACTCACACGATTCATGGCATCCCCTATAATTAAAGAAAAAATAGATCCGACTCTTCCGGCTCTACGCAAAATAATCATAAAAAACAATTAATGACATGGCAAACAAACGCATTGTAAAGAAACAGATACGCAACCTTTGCGGCGCAATAGCCGACGAACTCCTTTACGCATCGTGCTTCATAGAGTCATTTGACGACGAGAAAACCGACAAACTCGTGGCCCGTGCCGCAGCTTTGCAGATAAACGCCCTGTCGCACTGCAGTTTTGCGTTCGACAAAAGCAGGAAAGAATTCGATTCCGTGCATGAGTATAACGAAGCACGCCGAAAATACAACCGCACCGCCTTTGCAAAGCTTAACGCCGACGTAAAGGCAGAAGTAGCCGCCATACTCAAAGAAATGAACGCTATGCTGCCACAGGAATTGCGCGATGCTGTAAAAGCAGCCGCAACGGAATAAGAGTTTGGACTAACAGCATACATATGAATTTAGCCGCACACATCCTCCGGCTCATGGGCTGGAAGGTGAGCGTTGACGTGCCCGATCTGCCACGCTGCATCATATGCGTGGCTCCGCATACGAGCAATGTAGACTTCCTTCTCGGAGAACTTGCCATACGGAGTGTAGGCCGTTCGGCAGGTTTCCTGATGAAAAAAAGCTGGTTTTTCTGGCCTCTCGGATTTTTTTTCCGCAAAATCGGAGGTGTGCCTGTCGACCGCAGGCCGGGAGGACCCTCGCTCGTAGAGGAACTGACCCGACGTTTCAAGGATAGCAAGGAACTCCGCATCGCCATCACCCCTGAAGGCACGCGCAGCCGCACAACAAAATGGCACTCGGGATTCCTGCGGATAGCCCGTGATGCAGACGTGCCCGTGATGCTTGCCGTGATAGATTTTGCCTCCCGACATATATTCATCCACGACATGTTCCACCCCACGGGCGACATAGACTCCGACATGCGCGCCGTTAAAGACTATTATGCCCCATATCAAGGCAAATATCCCGAAAAATTCACTACCGAAGATGACCCACGGCAATAGCTCATGCAAAAATGACATTTCCGTTGCCGTCGTCCCCCTCGACATTAGTTTCGGAGATACCAACGCCAACCTCCGGGCCGCGACGGAATCTGTAAAAAGGCTTGACGGCACGCACGACATCATCGTACTTCCGGAGCTGTTTTCCACCGGATACGCCAACAACCCCGGCGCCATGCACGAATTGGCCGAGACAGACAATGGCATAACCATGGATGCAGTGCGCGAAATGGCGGCATGCTCCAAAGCAGCAGTAACCGGGTCTATGGCCGCAAGCGGCAGCAACGGGATGTGCTACAACCGTGCCTTTTTTGTGGAACCCGACGGCCACGCCACATTCTACGACAAAAGACACCTTTTCTCTCTCAGCCGCGAAGGCGAAATTTTCGGAAAAGGCACGGAAACACCTCCCGTTATACGCTTCCGTGGTTGGAATGTGGCGCTCAGTGTATGCTACGACCTGCGGTTTCCGGCGTGGATGCGTAACCGTGCATATGCCTATGACATAATGCTGTTACCGGCCAATTGGCCTATGGCACGTGTATATGCCCTTGAGCATCTGTTGATAGCCCGCGCTATAGAGAATCAAGCTCCTATAGTGTGCTCCAATCGTGGCGGACGCGACGATTACGGCATCTACGACGGATGCAGTTTCGCATTCGACCATATGGGCATGCCAGCATTCCAAGATAGCGGCACTACGGCCACATTCTCACTCGAATCCATACGAGCCGCACGAAAACGTTTTCCTGCTGCAAACGATGCCGACAACTTTGATTTCGGGCTGTGAAACCATGAGGTTTTCATGATTTTTTCGCTAATTTTGCAATTGCAATGAAAGAATCGCTCGAACTGTCGCAACAGCAACGCCTGCAACAACGGCTTCACCCGGAGCAAATGCTCTACGGGAGACTGCTTGAAATGTCCACACCCGAAATTGAAGACGAAGTGAGGCGCGTAGTCGACGAGAATCCCGCATTGACAGAACTCGGTGCGGAATCCGACAACACCGGTGTAGAATCCGGCGAAGGTACTTTCGTAGAAAGTGCCGAACAGCTCCAGCGTGCGGATTACGGCGATGATGACGACGTGCCGTTCTATCGATACGGTGCGCGCTCCGCATTTGACGAGCCCGGATACGAAATGCCGGCAGCCGCTCCGGGAGAAACTCTTGCCGAATCACTGAAAGCCCAATTGGCCGATTTCAATCTTGACGAACACGACAGAGTCATCGCCGAATACATTGTGGACAATCTCGACGACAACGGTTATCTGACACGCTCGCCGTTGGCCATGGCCGACGACATGAGCGCTGCGACAGGAGTCGATGCGGAAGCCGACGACTTCCGGCGCATGCTTGCCGTGGTAAGGCGCCTTGAACCGGCCGGCATAGGAGCCATCGATCTAAGAGACTGCATGCTTCTGCAACTCTCGCGGATGAAACAGACTCCCGACACCGAACTTGCCACAGAAATAGTCGACCGGCATTTCGAATCTTTCACAAAGCGCCACTCAGAACGCCTGCGCGCCGCATTGGGAGTAGACGACAATGCAATATCGCGTGCCATATCCATAATAACCTCACTCGACCCCAAACCTGGCGGACATGCCGACGACAGCACAGACAGCCGCACACGCTACATTGTGCCTGATTTCAATGTAGAAATAGATAATGACGGCCGTGCAACAGTGGCACTCACAGGGCGCCTGCCTGAACTCGCAATAGAGGAGTCTTTCATTCCAGACGAAAGCAAAGCCGCTGCATCTCAGCGGGAACGCGACGCGTACGCATTCGTGCGTACCCGCCACGACGAAGCACGCAGCTTCATTAAAATGCTCGATGCACGCGCCCGGACACTCATGTCGGTAATGCGCGCCATAGTGACGAGGCAGAAGGAATTTTTCATCACATCAGAGCGGGCGAACATACGTCCGATGATTCTTCGCGACATAGCCGCCGACACCGGCTACGATCTAAGTGTCATTTCTCGTGCGACCGCCGGAAAATACGTGGCTACACCTTCCGGCATATATCCTGTGAAAATGTTTTTCAATGAACGCCCTATCGACGATGCAGACACCTCGTCGCACGAACTGCTTGAAAAAATCAAGAGTATAATTGCCGAAGAAGACAAACAGACCCCGCTGAGCGATGAGGCATTGCGTACAGCCCTCGCCGCCGAGGGCTACGACATAGCTCGCCGCACAGTGGCAAAATACCGCGAAAAACTCGGGCTGCCCGTTGCGCGCCTGCGTAAAAAATTCTGACAAATTTTAGCTGCAACGATGGAACAGATCGACAACAACACCATAAAAACCGATTCCAAGCCAGAGCAGACGCCACGCGGACGCCTTGCAAAGGCGGCACAGATAATAAGCGACACGTTCATGCCGCTGCTCATACCCGTCTACTGCATGGCCATAGCCATGTGGATTACCCCGTTGCAGGTTCTGCCTGAACGCACACGCATAGGTGCCACGCTCGGTGTGGCAATAATCACGACCGCCATTCCTATGGCACTGCTCTTATTGCTGATGCGGGCAGGCCGCATCAGCGACGTATGCCTGTCGCGCCGACGCGAGCGCACCCTACCCATGGGCATCTCGATATTTGCATTTGCCGGAGCGGCCGTCTATCTCGGCATGCTCCACGCACCGCTGTGGCTCCTTAGTTTCTTCTGCGGAGCTGCGGTTGCGGTATTCGTGGCCATACTAATAAACCTGCGCTGGAAAATCAGCGCCCACGCCATCGGAATAGGAGGTATGGCAGGAATGATGCTATGGCTCACCGCCGCAGGCCTGGCGAGCGTCAACGCAATGATATGGCTGACGGCAATCATAATCGCAGGGGGTCTTGTAGGGTCGTCGCGGCTCGTACTTGAACGGCACACGCTGGCGCAGGTATTCGCCGGATGGCTTTGGGGATGCGTCTGCGTATTTTCTCTCATGTGCATTTTTTAGAGTTTGTCTAATATGATCACCCGACTTGACTATAACCGCCGCGCCACATCGGAAGCGCATGTGGGCAGCATCACCATAGGAGGCAGCAATCCCGTACGTCTCCAGTCCATGACAAATACGTCCACACTCGACACCGAGGCCAGCGCAGAGCAATGTATGCGCCTGGCCGAAGCCGGCGCAGAGATAGTGCGCCTAACGGCGCAGGGTGTGGCTCATGCACGCAACCTCGGCAATATCCGCGCGGCTTTGCGCGCCCAGGGAACGGACGTCCCTCTCGTAGCCGACATACATTTCAATCCGGCCGCAGCATTCGCAGCGGCGGAAGAAGTGGAGAAAGTGCGTATCAATCCGGGCAATTTCATCGACCCGGGACGCGTGTTCAAACATCTCGAATACACCGACACGGAATACGCCGCCGAACTCCAACGGCTCCGCGACAAACTGGTACCCCTGTTGGAACTTTGCCGAAGCCGAGGCACGGCTCTGCGCATAGGAGTGAACCACGGCTCGCTGAGCGACCGTATAATGAGCCGTTACGGCGACACCCCCGCCGGCATGGTCGAATCTGCCATGGAGTTTTTGCGTGTATGCCGCGACGAACGCTTCACCGACGTGGTGATAAGCATCAAAGCTTCCAATGTGCTTGTGATGACCGAAACCGTGCGCCGTCTCGTAGCAGCAATGGATGCGGAGGACATGCACTACCCGCTTCACCTCGGGGTGACAGAAGCAGGCAACGAACTTGAAGGTCGCATAAAATCGGCCGTAGGCATAGGCTCGCTGCTTGTGGACGGCATCGGCGACACCATACGCGTGTCGCTCAGCGAAGACCCTACGGCGGAAATACCCGTAGCTGCACAGATACGCGATTATATCGGACGAATAGCGAAAGCCGCCCCTTCTGGCGGCAAACTGTCTGACGGCTACGATGTGTTCGCCCCGTCGCGGCGTCAATCCCGCGCCATAGGCAATATAGGCGGCGGACAACTCCCCGTCGCCGTAGGCGTAGATTATCCCGACGCCGAAGCGCTCCCCGAAGGCATCATCGTAGTGGAAGCAGCGGATGATGCCATAAACCCGATAGCGGAAATCCGCGCACGCATGCACGCCATGGCAGATGCAGGCAATGACACGCCGGTGGTGATAAGACGCCGCTATCCTGCATCAATGCCCGCCGACGAAGTAGTAGTGGAAGCCGCAATCGAATTAGGGACACTCCTGCTTGACGGATTTGCCGACGGCATAGAGATACAGGCTCCGTCGCTAAATGCCGACAAGCTGTGCGAACTATCGCTCGGAATACTGCAGGCCACACGCCTGCGCTTCTCCAAAACGGAGTATATCGCATGCCCCGGATGCGGACGCACGCTGTTCGACCTGCAGGGCACGCTTGCTCGCATCAAGCAGGCTACCGGACACCTTACAGGACTGAAAATAGGCGTGATGGGCTGCATTGTCAACGGCCCCGGAGAAATGGCCGACGCCGATTACGGCTACGTAGGCGCCGCAGCAGGAAATGTGAGCCTATACAAAAATAAGAAATGTGTGATAAAGAACATACCCGCCGAGGAAGCACTGCCACAACTCATTCAGCTCATCAAAGATAACGGAGACTGGAAAGATGCGTAAGGACAGCGCCGCCATCACATACATGACACTGCCATCAGGCATGCGCATGGTTCACATGCATGCCCGTGGCGCTTCCACGGCAATAGCCGGAGTGACGGCACGTGTGGGCAGCCGAGACGACGCGCACGACGCACACGGCATAGCCCACATGGTGGAGCATAACATTTTCAAAGGCACACAGCGCCGTTCGTCGTGGCACATAATAAACCGTATGGAAGCCGTGGGAGGCGAACTGAACGCGTTTACTACCAAAGAGGAGACCGTCGTGTACAGCATTTATCCCGCAGGCAACACCGCTCGGGCCACGGAACTAATTGCCGACCTCGTGCAGAACTCCCGTTTTCCGGAACGAGAGCTTGACAAGGAGCGGCAGGTAATAGCCGATGAAATAGATTCATACCTTGACTCTCCGGCGGATGCCGTTTACGATGATTTCGACGACCTGCTTTTCGCAGGCTCACCACTCGGACACAACATACTCGGAAGCAAAACCGACATTGCACACATCGATAGCGAACAATGCCGCCGATACCTGCACAAGCACTACACCGCACAAAACATGGTTGCATTCTACAGCGGCCCTGAAAGTGCAGCGCGCGTAGCGGCAACCTTCAGCCGGCACTTCGACCCGCCGCAGGAGGCTGCTCCGTCCGTGCACGAGGCACCACCTGTCACAGCGGCATTCCACACACACAGACACATCGACTCCCACCAGGACCACAACATACTCGGCGCACGACTGCCGGGCATGTTCTCGCCGGAGCGCCACTGCTACGCGTTGCTCACAAACATCCTCGGAGGCCCCGGCATGAACTCGCTTCTTAATGTGGCTCTGCGCGAACGCCGCGGACTTGTCTACTCCGTGGAAGCATCCGCAGCATGGTACACCGACTGCGGAGCATTCACCGTCTATTACGGATGCGATCCGGCCGACACTCCGCGCTGCCGCAGACTCGTGGAGCAATGCATAGGCAGCATCGCCGACGGCAGCGCGATTTCGGCACGCAGGCTTGAACAAGCAAAGCGGCAGTACCTCGGCCAGCTTGTAGTGGCTGCCGACAACCGCGAGAACCGCATATTGGGCATAGCCCGCTCCACATTGTTCTGCGGACGCGCCGCAGAACCCTCCGAGACAGACGAACGCATACATGCCGTCACAGCCGATGCTCTATCGGCAGCAGCGGCTACACTCACCGATGCATCCACGCTCACACTCGGCCCTATATAAATTTCCACTGATTTTGCAATATTTTTTACATTAATTTGTATTTATTAAAAATAAAGCGTATATTTGGCGAACAATCGCCATGCTATGCGCCGACTTCTCACTCTCTTTCTTGCGTGTACGCTGCCCTTGGCAGCAGAATGTCGGCTGCGTATTGACCTGAAAGCAGAACTGACGCCTTTCGACACCGGCATCATAGAGAAATCCGCCACATGGGATTTCGGCAGACAATCCACCATCGACGACAATGCCGCGGCATATACCCGTGCCGCAGCAGGTATAATATACGAATCCGTGGGCGAACGGTGCAGAGCCTACGCATTCCGCGGCGACACATTGTTCTACCGAGGCTACAATGCCGGGCGCCGCGAAAAAATGCTTGTGGAAAGCATGGTGCCGGTGCGCACCTCCGCACTGCGCGCAGGTGAATATTTTGAAAACGGGTTTCATGCACGCGGTGCCATAGACGTGGATTTCCTGACCGCCGAATCAGGCTCACACCGCAGCGAAGTCGCCGCAGAAGGCACAGCTATCGTACACGGCGACACACTGCGCAATGTCGTATTGCTCAAAGAGACATTCAACTGCATAAAATACGCCGCAGGCGACACCTTAGCCGACCGTTGCGGAGAGAGAGAACACACCGTGATCTACCGCTGGCTGTGCCGGGAGTATGTATTGCCATTTGCCGTACAATACGTTACGGACAACGGCACCGACAAGCTTTTTGTCGCGGACAGGATTCAGATAGCCGACATGCCGGAGGGTGAGATTCCATCCGGAGATTACGACGATGAAGGGAGCATACAGAAATGCCTTGAATCGGCATATGCGCGCAACACAACCGAGGGAATAGAGGTGGGATTCGCAGAGACTGCGTCCTCTCGAATGCCCATAGAATTATATCTTATCGACGCGGGAGGCAATGCCTATGCACGCTCCACCGGTATGCTTGGCGAGCAATGCCTGCTTGCAATCCCGCATGGCCTGCACGGACAATATATCATAGCCGTAGTGCTCACCGAACGCCCCCGGCTCAACCACAAATTCATGATAGGCCTATGAAGCGGATGCTACACATAGCAGCGCTGCTCGCATCATTTGCCGCCGCAGCGCAGACGTACATCACGCCGGTGAAAAGCGACCTGATGCCACCCACGCCGCAGTCGGCAAAGCCTGTGGAATACCAGATGCCGCAACCGGCTATGCTCACGGGGGCTGTAGACCTGTCAATACCGCTTTACACCATCCATGCCGGCAACTTTTCCTTGCCCGTGTACCTGCAATACCACAGCAACGGCATAAAAGTGATGGACGACCCGTGCCCGAACGGCTACGGGTGGGGGCTGATGCCGGCATTGCGTGCCACGCGCACCATTCTGGGGCGTCCCGACGAACTGTTCGAGTTCAAACAATATCATCATGGTGAGGACGCTACAGCCTATGGATTCCAGTGCATGGTCAACCCTAATGCAAAATCCACATTGTATCCTGAACGGTACGACAGCCACCATGACATAATCACATTTTCTCTGCCCGGAAAAAACATCACAAGGATAATAGACCTAAGCAATGGCTGCCCTGAATTCCGTGGCGGAAACGACAAAGAATATTCCGTATGCGCCGACAACATGCTGGACTACATAACAGTGACAGGCCCCGACGGAACCAAATATGTTTTCGGCGCACCATACGAGCACCAACCCACCAACTGGAATTCTACCGGAATACGCACCTGCTGGGCCCTTAATGAAATAATCACAATTTCAGGACATAAAATAACCCTTCACTGGTCGGCGGAACGGCATCCGGACATGCAGCGCAGTTTTTTAGGCGGCTTCTCATTCCTTGACAGCGTGAACATATTCGAATGGGGCAATTCCGGGATAAGATACGCCGAACTCGACAGTGATCACTATGAAGAAGCGATATTCAAAACTTCGACATCCACAACTCATTTCCTGACACTGAACAGCATCGTTTTTCCCGGCGGCAGTGTAGAAATACTTTACAAGTATTCATACCTCGGCCCTACGATGAATGTATTCCGTGTGCGTAACGCCAACGGGACAATAAAAACAGCCGAATTCGGATATGATGCCGACTCACGGCTGCTAAAGCGAATCGTCCTGAGCGACGAGGGCGTTTATAAGATGGAGTATAACGGCAAGCCGACAGACATGACGAATCCGCACGCACAGGACTGGTGGGGATTCTACAACGGCAAAGACAACCATTCTCTTACGCCAAAGGTGAAATTGAAACGGTACGAGTCAATGCAAAGCGCAGGTATGTTTTCACTCGAATACGGCAACGCCGACCGCTCGGCGGATGCAGAAGCCATGCAAACCCACTTATTGAAAAGCATAACATACCCTACCGGCGGCTATAGCACGTTTGAATACGAGCCACACATGTTTTCACCCAAACGGGAGGAGCAAGGCAGCGCCGAAATAGACCCTTTGTACAACCCTCACCTAAATTTCGGTGGCGGCGTAAGAGTGAAAAAGATTATAACGAAAGCAAGCTATGGCGAGGACGCCACAATGTGCGTGTCATATGAATACAGCCCGGCTGTCGTACGTGAAGTACCGTCGATGGCGACATTCATCGATGTGGCCGAGGCAGCCATGTCGCTTGCAGGCGTTCCATATTCGTCAGGAATGGTGGGCTACCTGCGTTCCGTCAACATAAGACCGTTCAGCGAATACATGAAATACGATTTCGGAGAGACACCGATATGGTATGAGACCGTAACCGCCATTCATCACGAGGGCAAGACGGTATACCGGCACCGCGACATCCTGGAGCAATACAAAAACCCGATTCTCAAAGAATACGGCCATAGAATGTATACCAATCTTAACAAGGTGTTCAGCCAAGGTCCTCAACTGGTAGCCAAAGAAATCTACAGACTTGACAACGGCAAATACACTATCGTGGAAAAAGATTCGATGGATTTTTCCACGAATTACGGCAGTACGGTAGAAAGCACATACATAGGTCGAAGAGTTTTATGGATACAAAGCAACAGCCTCTCAGCGCCCGACTTTGAAAATTCAGACGAGATCCATTTCTGCGCCCATGGCGCCATAGGAAAAATAGACTGCCAGATATACGACGTGATACCTTTGACTATCAACACAATCACCGAACGGCTCGACTCACACACCCACACCGAACACACTGCCAACGGAAAGATTTCGACCAAGCATCGCTACTCCTATAAGAAAGGCACCGGACTTGTGGAATCGGTGGAGACAACCACTTCCGACGGAGCCGGACAGACCGTGCGAGTAGAATATCCCGACGCCTCCGCGTCGGCACTGCAAGCACAGATGGTGGAAGCGGGAGTTTCCGGCGCGGCGGTACGGGAAACGCACACGCACGGAACGGCCACCACCGTGCACGGAGCCGAATATACACGTCACGCGTCGGGAGCGTTCCTGCCACGACGCACATACACACATTTCGAAGCCGCAACGGATTCAGTGATGTCGCCGACATACACCTACGATGCAGGCGCACGACTGACGGAAGCGGTGGATGCCGACGGGCTTGCGACCACGTGGCTATGGGGTTACGGACGACTTCACCCGGTATACAAAATCGCAGGTTCCACCATAGCTGACATCCTCGAAGCAGGCGGCACCTCACTACCCGGGCTTTTCGGGGGCCATGCCGAGAATTTCCGCCTGCCATCCGGCATGACAGGCCTTGCCACACGCCTGGCGTTCAATCCTCTCGCCCATCTTACAAGCATCGAACAACCGTGGGGAGTGCGGACCGAATATGCCTACGACAACAGCCTACGACTCATACGCGTGGAGCGCAACGGACTCGTGACCCATGATTTCGGATATAGTTTCGGGCAGCCCGGCATGAAAAACCGCGTGACTGCGGCGGAGTTCTTCAACGACGAATCCCTGCACGAGGTGGAAACACACTACGACGGAATCGGCCGGCCCGTGGCCGTGCGCGACCTCGCCACAACGATAAGCTCACGCACGGAGTACGACGCCATGGGACGCGCCGCGCGCGAATCCGTGCCGTCTGCCGACACTCCGGGCGACTACGACTGGACGGTACACACCTTCGAGCCTTCGCCCCGCGGCATAACAGAAGCCACAATGCGCCCGGGCGAAATATGGCACACCCGCGCTCCGGCTGCCACCATCCGCAGGCTCACCAACACAGCCACCGGCGATTATGCCTGTCCGCGCTACACCACGGATGCTCTCGGCAGCATAGTCCTGCAGCGCAACTATGCGCCGGGCACACTGGCCGTCACGGAAGCTACCGACGAAGACGGCCACATTGTGCGCGAATTCCGCGACATGGACGGTCGTACAGTCATGACCGCCGAAGGCCGTGGCGCCGATATGCTGCGCACGCGTCGGGTCTACGACGCGTACGGACGCCTGCGGGCCGTGCTCCCTCCCTCTGTGGCCGACGGATCGTATGCAGCAGGCCACTCCACCCTCGACGAATTCGCATTTCTTTACTCCTACGATTCCGCAGGACGCCTCGTATCAGCCAAGACACCCGGCTGCGCGCCGGCCCATACACGCTATTCGCGTGCCGGACGTGTAATTGCCACACGCACCCCCGCCATGCCCGCCGGGCAGTGGATAATGCATTTCTACGACCGCTACGGCCGCGAAGTCCTCTCAGCCATCATGCCTGCCACAGAAGGCGAGCTGAAAACCATTGCCCAAAACCTTCCGGTGGCGCGACACACCGGCCGCGATGCCCTGACGGCCGGCTACACCTTCTCCCCCGCCCTGCCGTTTGCAAAAACCACACATACGGAACCTCTGGTTGCGGTATATTTCGACAACTACGACTTTATCTCCGACATCGGGGACGACGGCGCATTCCTGCTCGCCACCGGCCATCTCGCAGCCCCAAAAGGTCTCGCCACCGGCCGGCGGGATTTCGTGGCCGGCACTGCCGAAGCGTTGTATTACGACACCGACGGATTCGTGGCCGAACGGCGTCAACTGCTCCATGCCGGCATCCGGACCATAGCCTACCGACGCGACGACCAAGGCAACCCGCTCCGCGAAGACGAAGTGTTCACTCACACATCGGGAAAACAATGGAAACGCGTGACCGAGCGCACCTACGACAACGCCGGACGCCCGGTGCTCGTATCCGTGACCGAAAACGGCGTGACGGCCACCACCACCCTCTCTTACAGCCCGCAGGGGCATGTCGCATCGGAGAAGCACTCCAACGGCGTGTCGCGCCTGTTCTCTCACGACATACACGGATGGCTCACCCACACAGAGACGCGTGTGCCACTTCGGCCGCAGATACGCGACAGCATACGACTCCCGATGCTCACACCCGGCTACTACGACAAGCTGCCCGGAGTGCGCGACAGCCTTGTGGCGGATGTCGTCAAACCGGACATCAGGCCGCCCATAGCCATCACCGAGTCCTACCACGACCGCATATTCTATGCCGAAGGCAACGCTCCGCGATTCACAGGATGCCCAGCGGCCCGGCAGACAAGCCTCGGCGGACGTTACGACTACCGTTTCGACGCCCACGACAGGCTCACCCACGCCGTGTACACGGCACCGACAGATGCTGACACGTATGAAGACTTCTCCGTGCGCTACACCTACGACAATCTTGCCAGACCCACCTCCGTGCAGCGCCATGGCATCGTAGAGGTCGACGCCGAAGGCGGCGAAACATTCGGGATGCTTGACAACCTTAAGTTTCGCTACGACGGCAGCCGTCTGAATTCAATATCCAACGAATCAGATGGAGAAAACTATTACGGACGTTCCGGCTACCCCGCCGTATCAGGCTCTTACGAATGGAACAGCGCCGGATGTCTCACAAAAGACACCGCCCGCAGAATCACAGAGATTTCGTACAACCACATCAACCGCCCCACTCGCACCGAAATAGGCGACGGCAACTACTTCTACAACTATTACGACGCCGAGGGGATGCTCATAAGAACCGAGCAGACGCGCAAGAGACTGACAGCAAAGCTCGTGCGCACATATTGCGCCGACCGCGTGTTCATCGGCAACAACCTCGAATACTCGTACTTCCCGGGAGGCTATTTCGACGCAGACGGAGCCGTGCATTTCATCCACTCCGACCATCAGGGAAGCGTAGTGATGGTCACCGACTCCGCCGGGCAGATAGAACAGCACAACTCATACTACCCCTACGGCGAGCCGCACCGAGCCCCCGAAGGGCAGCCCATGCTCTATGCCGGAAAGGAACGCCTCGCACCCACAGCCGAATACGACTACGGCGCACGCCGACACTTCCCGCCGGCGCTCCTGTGGTACACGCCCGACGAGATGGCGCACAAGTTCACACACCTGTCGCCGTACACGTTCTGCGCGGCAAACCCCGTGAGATATATCGATTTGACAGGGCGAGAATTCACACCCGGTTCTATGGCATTCATAGATATGTTCATTACAAAAATAAACAGTCGTATTGAAGACAACGAAAGGGATATAAACGACCTGTTGGAGAAAATCGCATCAGGCACACTTTCGGCAAGAGCCGAAAAAAGAGCCAACAAAAAAATCACGAAAGCGAAAAACAACATTGATTATCTCAACGGCATTATCTCTGAAGTAAACATGCTTTCGGAATCAACGCAATTATACGACATTCAAAGTGATAACTCCCTTAACATCCCTCCGGACCTAATGACCGGAATGGGTGGAGAAAAACGAAATACAGCCTGTTTCAAAATCGAGACCGGATTATTTGAGATTAGATTGGGGGATGTTTCTGTCGGCTCGATTGCGCATGAACTCATGCACGCTTATCAGTTTGAAACCGGAGCTATCAGCTATGGTAAGTTTAAAAAGAATCGCAATGGGTTCCCATATTATGATAAAACTGACGAAGTCGAGGCATACAAAAGAGAATCATTTTTTCGAAACACATTTTTCGGCAATAAACTACCAAGCATGTATGACCATCTCCAGGACGGCCCCTGCTCCATCCCTGTAGAATTCAGAAATAACCCCACAGCCTTACAACGGATATCCAATCGGGACGATGCCGCATTCAGAATTAACGGCAACACATACACTCCTAAAGAATAAATAGAAAATTATGAAAAAAATCACATTAATCATTCCACTCTGCATTAGCCTCATAGTATTTTGGAGTTGCTCGCACAAATATAATTATTCCAAGTACTACAGCTATATGGCCAACAGATATGTCAAAGTTTACGAATTAACAATAAATCCTCAATTTATCCTTAATTTTATGATATTACATCAAGATTCCAATGAGCAGGATTCTTGTGGAGTATATGAGTACAACACTGGGCCTACGGGCGATAAAATGATTATTGGAAAATGGAATATAAAGAACGACACATTGACATTACATCCTCACGGCATTTACAAATATTCGAAATCCAAAATTACCAACTTCAAATTGGCAAAAGATTCCGATAATTATTTAGATACCATGGTTTACCGTTATTTAATCAGAAACGACGAATTGATAGACGTCACCGACTATTCAGATTTCTACAGATTAAGGAACGAAGAGTTTGTATTTGACAGGAGGGAATATACTTATGATAGCACAGATACGTGGCCGGCATTCAAATTAGTTCCATTCAAATGACAATAAATTAACTACCATTAGCATACGACAAACACGGCAACACATACATTCCTAAAAATAGAAAATTATGAAAAAAATCACATTAATCATTCCACTCTGCATTAGCCTCATAGTATTTTGGAGTTGCTCGCACAAATATAATTATTCCAAGTATTACAGCTATATGGCCAACAGATATGTCAAAGTTTACGAAAACACG
>VSPG01000024.1 GCA_009775265.1 Muribaculaceae bacterium | reverse complement strand
TGATTAATTTCTGTAGACCTGCGGCTTAACATGTCAATACATTAATTTATTTTTACGAGATACTTACGACGGCAAAATTAAATAAATAATATCAATTCACCAAATTTTGAAAATATTTTAATAATGCCTCCGATTTTTATAAAAAAAATTGCATAATATGTTTTTTTATTCTTACTTTGCCGAAAAATATGTGAAAACCATCAAAGACGACCTTAAACAACGGTAAACACATTATATATAATAAGACATGTCTGCATCTCTGTTGGCCGAAATAGAAAAAGGTACGAAAAACGCTCTTGTGAAGAAGCGCATAATCGCTTTTCATATGGAGCATGGCGCCGCAACGATAACGGATCTTACGAAGGTTCTCGGCCTTAGTGTCCCCACTGTGTCGAAACTTGTCGACGAACTGACGGAGACAGGCTTGATCATAGGTGGCGGCAAGCTTGAGACCAACGGCGGCAGGAATCCGAGTCTGTACAGGCTGAATCCGGTGTCTTGTTATTTTGTGGGCGTAGACATAAAGAAAAACGCAGTGTCGCTCGGCCTTATGGATTTCGGCGGCGGGATCGTGGACAAAAGGCTTAACGTGCCCTACGATTTCGACAACAATATGGCATCGCTGGAGCGCCTCTGCGAAATCATCAATTCTTTCCTCGACGCGCAGTCGGTGCCCCGCAGCCAGATACTGAACATGAATGTGAACATATCCGGCCGCGTCAATCCTGTGTCGGGCTACAGCTACAGCCTTTTCAATTTCGACGAAAAGCCCCTGTCCGATGTGCTTTCCGAAAAAACCGGCGTGCGCGTGTGCATAGAGAACGATACCCGTGCCATGACCTATGGCGAATATGCTTACGGTGAAAACGGCAACGTGATGAACATGCTGTTCGTCAACCTCAGCTGGGGTCTTGGTCTCGGCGCCATAATCGACGGCAACATATGCACCGGGAAATCCGGCTTTGCCGGCGAGCTCGGCCACATGGTGACTTACGACAACGAAGTGATATGCCATTGCGGCAAGAAAGGTTGTCTCGAGACGGAGGCGTCGGGGAGCGCCCTTGTGCGCAAGCTCACGGCACGTCTCGACGAAGGCGCCAATTCCATCATAGCCGACCGCTATCTCAGTTCCGGTTCCATAACGCTCGACGATGTGCTTGAAGCCATCGAGCGCGAGGATCTGCTGTGCATAGAATTAGTGGAGGAAGTGGGTCGTGAGCTCGGCCGCTGGCTTGCCGGCCTGATCAATATATTCAATCCCGAGAAGGTGGTGATAGGCGGCATGTTGTCTTCGACCGGCGACTATATACTCCAGCCCATACGCATGGCTGTGCGCCGCTACTCTCTCAATCTTGTGAACAAGGACACGAAAATAGTATTGTCGGAGTTCGGCGAAAGAGCCGGACTTATAGGTGCCTGCTTCATCGCGCGCCGCCGAGCATTCGACGATTATCTTGAAAACGCCGCGTTCTCATCTAAATACCTGGCATCGACAGATGCCCGTCATACAAGGCGAAACAATATCTAAACGAAAAATACTAACCGATAAACCTACTTTAATGAAAGCATTAACCCTAAAAGCCCGGCTTGTGCTGTTTTTTGCGGCTTTCCTCTCGTCAGGAATCATGTTTGCCGCATCCGGGGCGCCGTTCAAAGTGACGGGACAGGTCACCGACGAGTCCGGCGAAACGCTGATAGGCGTGTCCGTGCAGACTGAGGGCGGCAAGAAAATAGGACAGATGACCGACATAGACGGCAACTATTCCATAACGCTTGACGGCCCTGCGGAGCTGGTGTTCTCCTACGTCGGCATGGAACCTGTAAAGGTAAAAGTGTCAGGCGCATGCGTCAAGAATATACTCATGAAAGCAAGCGCCAACGTGCTTGACGACGTGGTTGTCGTGGGCTACGGCACCCAGAAGAAAATCAATCTTACGGGCGCGGTGCAGAACGTCACAAGTGACGAGATATTGAAACGTAGTGTTTCAAACGGCGCCAATGCGCTCCAGGGCATCATCCCCGGCCTCAGCGCCGTACAGGGCTCGGGCGCTCCCGGCGGCGATGCCGCAAGCATAAAAATCCGCGGTCTCGGTTCGCTCAACTCCTCCACATCTCCGCTTGTGCTCATCGACGGAGTGGAAGGCGACATGAACCGTATCGACCTCAACCAGGTGGAATCCATCTCGGTGCTGAAAGACGCCGCGTCGGCCTCCATCTACGGTTCGCGCGCATCGAACGGCGTAATCCTCGTCACCACCAAGCGTGGCGCAGAGGGACGTGTCAAAGTGACGTTCAACGGTTATGTGGGTTGGAACAAACCCACCTCGCTTCCCAAGGCTGTGGATGCAATCGGCCTTATGGAGGCTGTGGACCAGGCCAATATCAACAACGATCAGCAGCCCATATATACCGACATCATCGATATATACCGCAACGAGGGCCCGGACTATATCACCTATCACGACACCAACTGGCGCGACGCCATAATAAAAAGTTCGGCCATGGTGCAGAACTACTCGGTGGGTGTGAGCGGCGGCAGCGAGAACATAAATGTATATGCCTCCGCCGGCTACTACAAGCAGGACGGCATGGTGCCGAACAACCAGTTCCAGCGCACCAACCTGCGTCTTAACTCCGACATGAAAATCAATCGTTTCGTGAAACTCGGACTCGACATGAGCATGCGTCAGGCCGAGTCGATTTCGCCCATCGGCGGTTCCAACACCCTCATTGGCTACGCACTCACGTTCCAGCCCATATGGTCGGGCATCAACGCCGACGGCACATGGGGCTACGGTCTTCAGGGCAACAACCCCATAGCCACCATCAACGACGGCGGCTCGTCGAAAAGCATAGCTCCGGAATACATTGCCAAGGCTACGCTCACCATCACTCCTTTCGACGGAATGACAATTCTCGGCGTGTACAACTACAAACGCAACGACGGAGAAACACGCACTTTCGCCGACAACTTCGAGGAGTATGAAGGCGGCGTGTTCAAGGGCACATATCCTTCCGAGGTAAAGTCCATGCGCGAAGACCGCTCGAAATCGATTTTCAAGCAGTTCAACGTGGTGGCCACCTACGAGAATACTTTTGCCAAGAAACATTACCTTAAGGCCATGGCCGCTTTCCAGAGCGAGGAATGCAACTTCACGTCGCTCACGGCCGCCCGCAAGGATTTCAAATACGACGGCTACGAAGACCTCAACCACGGCGACGCATCCACCGCTACCAACGGCAGCAGCCGCTATTCGTGGGCGATGCTCTCGTATATTTTCCGTGTCAACTACTCGTTCGACGAACGTTACCTTATTGAAGTAAACGGCCGCTACGACGGCACATCGCGCTTCCGCAAAGGCGAGCGCTGGGGTTTCTTCCCCTCGGTTTCGGCCGGCTGGCGTATTTCTCAGGAAGGCTTCTGGGACTCGGCACGCGAGGTAATGGACAACTTCAAGCTCCGCGCGTCTTATGGCCGCCTCGGCAACCAGGCCATCACCGACAGCTATTTCCCGTATGTGTCGGCAATCGGAGCCGACCCCACCTACGGCTATTGGTTTGACAAGCAGTTCTATCCCGGCGTGGCCCAGGTGCAGCTTGCCAATCCGCTCATCACATGGGAGAAATCGAACCAGTATGACGTCGGCATCGATTTCGGATTCTTCAACAGCCGCCTCAACGGTAGCGTGGACTTCTACGTGCGCCATATCGACGATATGATTCAGAAATTCCCCGTGCCGGAATTCGTCGGTATGTCATCGCCCTGGCAGAATGCCGGCTCGATGCGCAACATCGGCTGGGAACTGTCTCTTAACTGGAACGACCGCGTGGGCGACGTAAGCTACTTTGTGCGCGGCAACCTGTCCGACGTGCGCAACAAAGTCCTTGACCTCTACGGGCTGGAGTACAAGAGCGGAAACAAACTCACCACCGAAGGACATCCCTACGGCAACTGGTACGGCTACATCGCCGACGGATTCTACCAGTCGCAGGAAGACATCGATAACTCGCCTGTGATGGGCGACAGGGTGAATGTGAAGCCCGGTTTCGTGAAGTTCCGCGACATCAGCGGTCCCGACGGTGTGCCCGACGGCAAAATCGACGGCAACGACCGTACGATTATCGGCAACCCCTCGCCGCGCTATGAGTACGGCCTCACTTTCGGCCTTGACTGGAAAGGCATAGATTTCTCGGCATTCTTCCAGGGTGTGGGCAAAAAGGATGTGCTCTACACCGGAGCCGGCGCCCGCCCGTTCCTCGGCAACGGCACAGTGTACGAATACCAGCTCGACACATGGTCGGAGGACAACCGCGACGCCAAGTTCCCCCTGCTGCTTGTGGACAACAGCGGCGGCCTGAACAACAACATCGCTTCCAGCCTGTGGGTGCAGAGCGGCGCATACTGCCGTCTGAAAAACATAGTGCTCGGCTACACACTTCCTAAAAAATGGACGAAAAAGGCCATGATAGAGCGTGTGCGCGTGTATGCGACGGCTCAGAACCTGTTCACCATCCGCGGCAACAACTTCTATGAAGGCTTCGACCCCGAGGGCAGCTTCGGCAACAGCGCTTCGTGCTATCCTCTCAACAAAACTTTCCTCTTCGGTCTTAACCTGGATTTTTAACACTCTACATCAATGAAACGCAACATATATATACTTTCCGCGCTGTTGGCCGGCGCTGTAGGTCTGACCGGATGCTCCGACTTTCTTGACAAGCAGAGCGCGGCCTATGACTCCGACGGCTTTTACCGCACTGACGCCGGCCTGGACGAAGGCGTGACCGGCGCATATGCCCTGGTGCCGTTCAACCTCAACTGGGACGTGCCCCCCACCATGGTGCAGGACGTCTACTCTCCCTACGCCCTTCAGGACCAGGAGAACACTACCATCGGCGCCGGCGGCGGCCTGACCCCCGACCAGAGCTATGTGAACTCTTACTGGGCCGGCCATTACAACATCGTGGCGCGTGCCAATTCGGTAATCGACGGCGCGAAGACCGACCGCTCCGATATGTCCGACATGTACAAGGCGCGTCTTGCGGAAGTAAAGTTTATCCGCGCTTACGCCTATTACAATCTTATGACCACTTTCGGCGATGTGCCTTTCTTCACTTCGTCTGTGACGCCCGACCAGTATGGCGCCGGACGCACCGACAAGAAGGAAATCACAGACTATATCGTGGCCGAACTTAACGAAATAGCCGAATCCGGCGACCTCGCATGGAAAACGGCCAACCGCGGCCGCACTGACCGTGCGGCAGTCTATGCCCTCATCTCGCGCTACTGCCTCTTTGCCGGCAGCCTCGACTTCGGAGGCGAAGGCCGCGAGTATTTCAAGAAGGCTGCCGCTGCCGCATCCGAGGCCATGGCCCACCGCCATCTTGCCGGAAAGTTCAACGACCTGTTCACACTCGCCGGTCAGGAAAAAGCCGACGTGCTCGACGAGATTCTCTGGGAGATACCCTATTCCACGGCAGGCTCTCGCAAAGTGCACCGCACGCGCTTCGGCCACACCTCGCGCACTGTGGGCGGCTCGAGCGTACGATTCCCGTCGTCGCTGCTTGCATGCACATTCGAGTGCAAAGACGGAAAGCGTATCGACGAATCTCCGCTGTATGATCCCAAAAAGCCGTCGGCCAACCGCGACCCCCGCTTCCGCGAAACTCTGCTCTGCCACGGCGACACCATGCAGTACACTCTTTCCGGCAACAAAGCCGTGCTGAATGTGTACGACAGCAAAACCCGCATGTTCCCGA
The DNA here is from genome assembly GCA_009775265.1 of Muribaculaceae bacterium. GTDB lineage: Bacteria > Bacteroidota > Bacteroidia > Bacteroidales > Muribaculaceae > CAG-873. The sequence goes on along the minus strand of VSPG01000024.1, from coordinate 24,468 downwards.
ACCCCCGCAAACCGAACGAATGGTACAGCGGCAACAACCTTGACGTGTCCGGCGTGGGCGCATCGTTCGCCAAACCCGGCAACGGCCTGCTGTGGAACAAGTACAACACCGACCTTACCGAAGGCTTCTCGGAAAGCTCCATCGACATCATCATAATGCGTATGGCAGAGGTGTATCTGACCTATGCCGAGGCTAAAATCGAGCTTGGCGAGATGGACGAATCCGTCTACGAAGCCATCAACGCCGTGCGCCGCCGCGCAGGCATGCCCGACTTCGACAATGCCCGCAAAGGCAACCAGGATCTCATGCGCCAGATTGTACGCCGCGAGCGCAAAGTGGAACTCGCCATGGAAGGCGTGGTGTTTACCGATTTCCGCCGCTGGCAGATAGGCGACATACTGAACGAGCATCCCATCTACGGCCAGCCCATAGACGAGATACGCTACGAAGGCCTCACCGCCGCCGATGTGCCTAACTTCAAGACTACCCAGCGCCACGACATCAACGACGTGGCAAACTTCGAGCATTTCAAGGACAAACTCACAGCCCGCGACCTTCAGCGCCATTGGGAACCCCGCTTCCAGTGGTGGCCCATCCCCCGCGCCGATCTCGACCGTGACCCGAACCTGACAAATCCTGAAGGATATTGATTAAATGAAAAAACTGTTCGTCATATTATGCCCGGCGATGCTGCTCTCCGGAGCGGCATCCGCCCAGGTGCGGGTGGTTCCGGGGACGGAGACCGTGTGTCTGTCCAACCCTTCGGCATCGGTGACATTCTCGACGGCCGAAAAATTCGACATCCGCTCGATGAAGTTTGCCGACGGCAAGGAAACGGTGCGTCCCGGCGATAACGTTTTGCCGTGGACGATTATCTACCATGGCCCGCAGGGCGAGACGCCCCTGGTGAGACCCTCGTGCGCCATCTACAAAGGATACACCTCCGAACGCACCGACTCGTCGGCCACCCTCGTGTTCCGCTGGGACGCCCGTCTGAACTACGACGGCGCCGGCTATCCCGTGGAGATGCGTGTCACTCTCGGCGAGACGTCGCCGCTTCTGGCGTGGAATCTTTCGGCGTCCTGCCCCGAGGGATGGAGCGTGAGCGAATTCAACTTCCCCACGATAGCGCTTGCCAGCCCCGACAGTGCCAGCGTGATTACTCCCGGCGGATGGGGCAATGAGTACAAGCTGCGCCGCGACACGGTGTACGAAGCCAATTATCCTTCGTGGAGCGCTTCCATGCAGATGATGATGGTGGACGACGGCAGCGGTGTGTTTTTCTATTCGCCGCGCGACTATAACGCATGCGGCAAACTCATGACTGTGGACGAACGCAAGGGCGCGACTACATTCACGACCCATACGGTGGCTTCCGAGGGGTGGACCGGCAAGGACGGCCGCTTCGAGGTGCCCTGGACCACGGTGAGCGCTCGCCATACCGAAGGGTGGAGCGAGGCCGCCACAGAGTGGTACCGTCCCTGGGCGCTCACCACGGAGTGGGGCAAGAAAAAAATCACTGAACGCGACATCCCCGAATGGATGGTGGAAAAAGACCTGTGGATGCGTGCCAAATACCTCGGCGACACCACTGTCACGGCCGTAAACCGCGCCATCGACTATTATGGCGAGGGCATAGCCTTTCACTGGTATTTTTGGCACAACCACCCATATGACTCCCATTATCCCGACTATCTGCCGGCCAAACCCGAGTTTGCCCCCATCATAGCTCAGGTGCGCTCGCGCAATTGCCAGGTGATGCCCTATATCAACGGGCGCCTGTGGGATCCGGCCGCCGACAGCTACAAGGCCCGCAACGGCCGTGACGCTTCCTGCCGCCGTCCCGACGGCAACCTCTACACGGAGACATACCCGACGTCGATGGTGCCTAACACGGTTACGTGTCCGTCGTCGCCGATATGGCGCGGTATTATCCTTGAGCTCGCCGACAGCATCCAGGAGAACCTCGGCACCGACGGCCTGTACATCGACCAGATAGCGGCCGCTGCGCCTTATCCGTGCTATGCGCACAACCATCCGCATCCGGCCGGGGGTGGCGAATTCTGGTATCATGCCTACCGCGACATGATGCTCGACCTGCGCCGCGACCATCTTAAGGATGGCAATGTGGTGTTCTCGGAGGAAAACGCCGAGTGCTACATCCCTGTGTTCGACATCCTGCTGACTGTGAACACGCCGCACAGCCCGTCGTGCCGCATCGTGCCTCTGTATCCGCTCATCTACTCCGACCGCACGCTGACATGCGCCTATACATACACGCCTTACACCGACGTGACAAAAGGCGATTTCCGCCACGAGAACATGCAGTGCCTGCTCTACGGCTCCCAGCTCGGATGGGTTGACCCGCGCCTGCTGTGGGTCAACGACGAGAGCGCCTATGAGGCAAAGTTCCTGAAAAACCTCACCGAGTTCCGCAAAAAGCAGCACGATGTGTTCATCGGCGGCCGCTACGTGCGCGAGTTTGTGCCTGAAGGCGACAACCCGTATGTCAACGTGCCTGTGTTCGGCGGCGACTATATGGTGAAAGGTTCGGAATGGATTTCTCCCGACGGACGCCGTGTGCTGTACGTTGTCAACAGCGACTCGAAAGCGCATAAGGTGACCCTGCCTACGGGCAAAAAGATAACAATGCAGCCGATTTCGGCAAAACGCATCGATTTATGAAAAAAACTGCAATAACGCTCTCTCTCGCGGCTTTTGCCGTGGCTTTGCAGGCTTCCGCTTCGGGGAAATGGACTCTGCAGGGTGTGGAATATGCCGTGGACACGCTCAGCCACTACCGTGTGGGTCCGGGCACTACTGTTACCATAGTCGACCTTGCCGGGCCGGTGAAGCAGCGTGTGTTCTACACCGTCACCGACCTCTCCCATCCCGATGTGGAAATAAAAACCATCTGCGGCAAGGACGAGTTGCGCAGCAACCTCACCGTGCCCGACATGGTGGCGCAGCACGCCGACCATGACAACGTGTACTTCGCAGGCGTCAATTCCGACCTGTTTTCCGCCACCGGCCCAATCGGCAGTACTGTTGTCGACGGCGAGGTGTATAAAACGGCGAAGACATCGACCGCATGGCGCGCGGCCGGCTACGACTCGGACGGCGCCGTGTATTTCGGTACCGCACAGGCGTATTTCAGCGCGCGGCTCAACGGCAAGGGCGGCTGCTCGCCGGACTATGTGAATGTGCCTCGCGTGCAGGGCGAAAGCATCGTCTACACCCGGCGCTGGGGCAAAACCACCGGCACCGAATCCGGCGAGACCGGAGTGGAGGTGGCCATGAAACCCCTCGGCGGCGGTCTTGACGCCGGGGGCTACACGGAGTATGAAGTGTTGTCGGCACCCGAGGTGAACAAAGGCAACATGAGCATACCCGAGGGGGGCATAGTGCTTTCGTCGGCCAAATCAAGCCAGTTCGACATGCTGAAGGCCGCCAAAGCCGGCGATGTGTTCCGGCTCGGCACCTCGTTCAACATCAAGGGCCAGGGCTACGGCGTGGAACATTACTGCACCGGCCTGCGCGAGATGAGCGGCGGCAATCCGCTTCTGCTTGAAAAGGGTGTGATACTCGACACCGACGATGCGCTCGACCACCTGAAGTCGCGCCGTCCGCGCACAGCCCTCGGCTGCGACGCCACCGGCCGCCGCATGGTGATGCTCGTAGTCGACGGAGACAAACTGAACAGCGGCATCTCGGCAGGATGCGCTTCCAAAGACCTTGCGGCCATGATGCTTGCCACGGGCTGCACCGAGGCTGTGAATTTCGACGGCGGTGGTTCGTCCACGCTCTACACCGAGCGCTTCGGGGTGCTTAACCGCCCCAGCGACGGTTCGCTGCGCCGTGTGCGCAACGGATGGTTCGTGACCACGCCCAATACCGGCGACAACGAAGTGGCGGAAATCGCATTTGCCGACCCTGTGAAGCGCATCAATCCCGGCGAAACATATACGCCCGTAATCTATGGCTATAACAAGGCCGGACTGCTCGTCGACACCAATGTCAAGGGCGTCGTGCTGTCGTGCGCGCCAGCGCTGGGCAGTGTAAGCTCCGACGGAGCGTCGCTGAAAGTGGGTGGCGAGGGTCTGTTCAGGCTCGAGGCAAAATCGGGTGCCATGACAGCCTCTATAGCCGTCTATGCCGGCGACTGGCAGTCGGGCATCACCGACGTGGCTCCCGACGCGGATGCCCATTGCCTGCTGTCGAACCACGTGAGAGCCGGAAGCAATGCGGTGCTGTCGCTTGCAGCACCGGCCGAAGTGGCCGTGTATGCGCTGTCGGGCCACATGATGCTGTCGCGCCGCTACGATGCCGCCGGCAGTGTGGAACTCCCCACGGCCGCTCTGCCATGCGGTGTGTACATCGTCAAGGCAGGAGCGCAGACAATGAAATTAATCATACGATGAATACTAATCAATCAATTTTATCAACCTCAAATTTTTAATTATGAAGAACCGATTACTTCTTTCAGCAACTATCGCCGCAGGCATGCTTGCTTCGGCGCCCGCCATGGCAGCCGACTATGTAGCCGGCAGTCACGACAAGTCCCTGACGAATGTGTGGGGCAGCTGCGAACACGCGCCTCTCGGCGCCAATGCCCGTACGGGCGTGGGTGCGAACGGCAAAATCTATGTCCAGGTGCACAACACCGGCACTGTGCAGGTCTATGACAAGGACGGCAAGGCTAAAGACATCAAGATAGCCGACAAAATCTGGGTGTCGATCACTGCCGACGACGCAGGCCACATCATCTCCCGCTCCGACGTGGGCGGCTGGGCCGGCCCTGAAGGTGCAGGCTGGTATCTCTCTGAGAATGCCAAACTCACAGTAATCGACAGCAAGACTGACGAAATAATCAAGGATGTGGCCATGCCCGGCGGCCCCAAGTGCCGCTTCGACGCACTCCCCCATGTGCAGGGTGACCTTCTTAACGGATTCTGCGCCATCCATGCCGTTCATAACGGCGCCGGCCAGATCTTCACGGAGTTCTCATATCAGGACGGTGAACACATCAATACATCCAACATCCCTGTGACTATCCACGAGGCGTTCACAGGCAATCCTGCCGGCAACCAGACTCTCGGTCAGGTGCAGGCTTTCGGCGACGGTACGAAACTTGCCGTGTACGCTAACCCGTTCTACGCAGAAACTTCGTCTCTCAACGGCTTTGGCAACGGTATCGCGCTCTACGAACTCGTTGATGACGCATGGGAATACACCGGTAAATATTTCGTGACCCCGAACCACAGCTCCATCGGCGGATTCATGGTGTTTGAAGTGAATGGTGTGGAATACATCGTCTATGCAGCCGGCGAGGCTGAAAAAGGCGTGCCCAGCGGCGACGGCTTCGCAATCGCCAAGGTGACTTATACCGACACTCCCGTCTCCAACCCCGAAACCGACAAGGAGGCTCTCGTGGCAGTGAAGTATGCAGCCCTCGACGCAGAGGACAACATGCTCTACAAGCCCGGTGCAAACCTCCAGTGCTTCAACGTTGAACCCGTTGAAAACGAAGAAGGCTCTGTATACATCTACACCTACAACCAGGGCAGCGTGATGTCGCAGTGGAAGTTTACACCTCCTGTACAGAGCGGTATCACTGACGTTACCGGCGACATGGAAAGCGTGGCCGTACGTGGCGGCAAGGGTGAAATCACCGTGGAAGGTGCTGCAGCCGAAGTTTACAACGCAGCAGGCATGCTCGTAGCAAAAGGCGCCGGCAGCATCAAGTGCGCCGCAGGTCTCTATATCGTGAAGACCGGCGACAAAGCTCAGAAAGTGGTTGTCAAATAACTCATAAACAAAAGCAGTAAAAAGGAGGCGCCAGCCGGCGCCTCCTTTTTCAAATGTAATCTGTCATGAAAAGAATTGTCATCGCTCTTTCTCTGTCCGTTGTTTTGTCTGCTGCCGCGATTCCGCCGCAGACGATAAGTGAAGGCGACCTCGAGACCACATTAGAGCGTCTTACTCTCGAACAGAAAGCGCGTCTGCTCGTCGGTGCTCCGGGTTGCGATGACGCCCCGAGCCACTACACTCCCGGCGCTGCCGGATGGACATATCCTGTGAAGGCTCTCGGGATTCCTTCCATCAATCTCGCCGACGGGCCTGTGGGCGTGAGGATAAATCCGTGGCCGTGGCAGGATGTGGCCGTGACATATGATTCGCTCGGGCTTCCCACGACGGGACGTCCTCTTGCGGAGAGCGATGCGCCCGGAGGCAAGCCGGCCTATTGCACGGCTTTCCCGTCGACCACGGCTCTTGCGGCCACGTGGAACCGCGACATGGCGCGCCTGCAGGGCGAGCTTATGGGCGAGGAAGCGCGCTGCTATGGCGTGGACGTGCTGCTCACTCCCGGCATCAACATAATGCGCGACCCGCTGTGCGGCCGCAATTTCGAGTATTATTCGGAGGACCCTTATCTGACGGGTGTCCTCGCGTCGGAAATAATCAAAGGCATACAGGACAAAGGCATAGGCACGAGCCTTAAACATTTCGTGGCCAACAACCAGCAGACCGGAAAAAAATACAACGACGCCCGCATGAGCCGACGTGCTTTGAGGGAGATATATCTCAAGGCTTTCGAGATGTGCGTGAAAGACGCCCGTCCGTGGACAGTGATGGGGTCGTACAACAAAATTGCGGGAGAGTTCACGCAGACCAACCGCGACCTTATGCGCACTCTGCTGCGCGACGAGTGGGGCTTTGACGGCCTCGTGCTCACCGACTGGACCGTGCGCCGGCCGACTGCCGACCTGCTCAACGCCCGCACGGCGCTGATGATGCCGGGCGAGGAGGAAATAGTGCGTGAGATTATAGAAGCCGTGGAAAGCGGGGCTGTGAGCCGTGAGACTCTCGACGACTGCGTCCGCGACGTCCTGCGTGTCGTAGCGCGTTCCATCACCGGAAAGGGATGGCATAAGACCGAGCCCGACCTAAAGGCCCATGCCGCGGCTTCGCGCACAATTGCAGGCGAAAGCATGGTGCTGCTCAAAAACGACAAGAACATACTTCCGCTGAAACGCGGATCGAAAATAGCCCTGTTCGGGGCGTCGGCCTATAAGTCGATAGCCGGCGGGACAGGCTCGTCCAATGTGAACAAGGAGTACATTGTGGACATCAGCGACGGCCTTGTGCAGGCCGGTTACAATATAAGCCCGCTTGCCGCCGCTTATTATGAAAAGTACAACAAGGCGCAGGAACTGCTGCTCGACCCTCAGCCCGATTGCCCGGAGTGGCAGCGTGTGTCCTACCACCGCGTGGTGGTGCCCGAGCCGGACCTGTCGGGAGCTACTGTGTTCATAAACCGCGAGGCCGAGGCGTGCGAAGCCGCCGTGGTGGTGCTTGCCCGCAAGTCGGGAGAGACGTCCGACCGTCGTGTCGACGATGATTTCAATCTCACGGCAGCCGAAAAGACTATGATAGAACGCGTGTGTGAGGCATTCCACCGCGAAGGCAAGCCGGTAGTGGTGGTGATGAATGTGTGCGGTACAGTCGAGACGGCTTCGTGGAGCGCTCTGCCCGACGCCATCGTGATGGCGTGGTTTCCGGGACAGGAGTGCGGACATGCCGTGGCCGATGTGCTCAGCGGGGATGTGAACCCCTCGGGCCGCTTGCCGATGACATTCCCCATGGCCTATGCCGACATGCCGTCGTCGCGTAATTATCCGTATGTAGGGCAGGAGTCGGGACGCAATTTCGACTATACCGACTATGAGGAAGACATATATGTGGGCTACCGCTATTTCGACAAGAGCCGCCGCGAGGTGGCATACCCTTTCGGCTACGGACTGAGCTACACTACGTTCGCCTACAGCGATGCCCGTGCCCGCCGGCGTGGCGGTGCTACGGAAATCAGCGTCACTGTGACAAACAGCGGGGCTGTGCCCGGCAAGGAAGTGGTGCAGCTGTATGTGTCGGCACCGGAAAGCACTTTGCCCAAGCCTGTGTCGGAGCTGCGCGCGTTTGCCAAAACGCGTCTTCTCGCTCCCGGCGAGAGCCAGCGGCTCACGTTGTCGGTGCGCGACGGGGAGTTGGCCTCGTTCGACGAGCAGCTCTCTGCATGGGTGTGCGACAAAGGGGATTACGTGGCGACCTTCAGCCATGGCGGTGATTCTGCCATGCCTGTCGTGACGTTTAAAGTGCCGAAACGCACGGAAAGGAAAGTCAACGACATATTGGCTCCTGTGGCACCGGTCAAAACCATAACTGCCAAGCCTGATGCGTTTAACGACATGAAGTGGGTGAACGGCAGTGTGTTTCCGGTTCTCGGAAGGGTGTACCGCGATTCTTTGCCGCTGTATTCGCGCATCCCGGCATTCCGGAAAGAAGCCACGCGCGAGGCGCTTTACGAACTCGGCCAGCACACATCCGGCATGGCGTTGCGTTTCCGCAGCGACACAAGGAAAATGGCTCTGCGCTGGGAATCGCTCACGCGTAACGACATGACCCATATGGCGTCTATGGCTATCCGCGGAGCCGACCTTTATGTGAAGACCGACGCAGGCCGCTGGCGTTTCATCGGTGTGGCACGGCCTATGGGCGACCCTACCGAATGGCTGATAATCGACAATATGGAGCCACAGATGAGGGAGTATATGCTGCATCTGCCGCTGTACGACGGGCTTAAATCGCTTGAAATAGGTGTGTCGCCCGATGCCCGCGTGCTCGCTCCGGCAATTGAGAGCCCGGAGATGGAAAAACCTGTGGTGATATACGGCAGCAGCATAGCCCACGGTGCAACGGCTTCTCGTCCGGGCATGGCCGCCAGCAACATAATCCGACGCGAGCTCGACCGCGAGACTATAAATCTGGGATTCAGCGCCAATGCGCATATCGATTACGAGATAGCCGAAATGATGGCCGATGTGGACGCATCGGTGTACGTGCTCGATTTCGTGCCGAACGCGCTTGTCCCGGAAATCGAAGGCAAGACCGAAAAATTCGTCAGGATACTCCGCGACAGGCGTCCCGGCGTGCCTCTGGTGTTCATTGAAGACCCGATGTTCTCGCACGCGTTGCTCGACACCGTGACTGCGGATGTGATAAACGCCAAGAACAGAGCTATAAAATCCATGTACGACAAACTGAAATCGCAAGGCATGGAAAACATATATTACATAAAGAGCGAGGAGCTGCTGCCGGCCGATGGCGACGGCTCGTCGGACGGCATACACTTCACCGACATCGGTTTCAGGACTTATGCCGATACATTGCTGAAAACACTTAAAAATATATTGAAATGAAGATATTGAAGAAAATATCCACCGTGTTATTGCTGTCGTGCGCTGTGGCCTGTCCCGCCGATGCCGCGAAGGTGGTGGACGAGTATGGCCGCGACGGCCTGACAAGCGACATGGCTCTTATCTATGCCGGCGCAAGCCATCGTCCGGACTGGACGAAAGAGCAGTTGCTGCCGTATGTGACGCATGAGTACGCCGACGGCCGCCGTACATGGTTTTTTGATTCGTTCCTTTTCATGGAATTTGCGGCCGGCAATGTGGCGTTCGGCAACGGATATAACAAAGTGGGCCTTAAAAGCGACTGGGAGTGGCTGCTGGGCGAGATGTTCGCCGACGGATACAAGCTGCATGCGCTCGACGAACTTATCGGCGATATGAAGAAAACGCTGGGCGAACCTCCGATGCGTCACAAAGTGGTGATTTCATGCTGCGCGCCCTGCAAGAAGGACGGTAAGTGGCAGGACATAGGATGGGGAGAACTCGACGGGGAAAACATTGATTTCAGCAAGCGCTCGCACCGTCTGAAAGCTGTAAAATGGTATGTAGACCGGATTGTGGAGTCTTTCGAGAATGCTGCTTTCGAAAACATCGACCTGATAGGCGTGTACTGGGTGGAGGAATCGCTGTGGAGCAACAGCGACATAATCGCTTCGCTGAACAGCTACATACGCACGAAAGGGCTGAAATCATACTGGATTCCTTATTACCCCAACAACGAGCAGTACAAATTCGAGTGGAGCAACACATACCACTTCGACATGGCCTACCAGCAGCCCAACTATTTCTTTTGCAACAACAATAATCCTGACGACCTGCCCCCGTATTCGCAGCTTGAGCAGGCATGCATAGACTCCAAAAAATACGGACTCGGCCTTGAACTGGAATTTGAGACTTCCGGTTCGAGCAACGGCCTGAACGAGTATTCTCCTGCTTTTCACCAGCGTCTGGTGGACTATCTCAACGTGTTCGACGAGCAGGGTGTGTTTGAAGAATCCTGTGTAGCCTACTACACGGGCACGAAAGGCATAATAGACATGGCCGAGAGTTCCGACCCTGTGAACCACGCCACTATGGACAGAATCGCCGCGACTGTGGAAAAACGCCATGCTGCCATATCTGCCGGTATCGACGATGTTGTTGCCGACGTCAGGATTCCGTTCGCGTATGCAGGCCGAGGAGAAATTTTCATCACTGCTGCCGCCCCGGATGCATGCGTCTACACTATGGACGGCGTGCGTGTGCACAGCGGAGCAGGCCGGTTTGCCTGCGCTGCCGGAGCATATGTCGTGAGCGACGGTCATGGCGAGACTGTAAAACTGATTGTAAAATAACCGATAAATACCTGTAATATAGTATGAAAATGCGATATTTTGCCGCTGCCGCAGCGTGTGCCTTTTCGTTTGCCGCTATGGCTCAGACGGAAGTGAACCGCTACGGCACGGATGTGACGAGCGATATGGCGCTCATATATGCCGGAGGCGACCAACGGCCGGAATGGACAGTGGACGAGATAGCCCCGTATGTGACACATACGCATGCCGACGGCCGCCGTTCGTGGCTGTTCGACGGATTCATGTTTCTTGAATTCAGCAGCGGCTCCACAGGTGTGGGTTTCTGCAACGGCACTTCCGGCAAAAAAGCCACGCGTGCCGACTGGGAATGGCTGCTCGACAAGACATTCGACCCGCATAGCAAACTTGCCGCTCTTGACAGTGCCATTACCCTCGCCAAAGCCGAGCTGGGGCAGCCGCCGATGCGCCACAAGGTGGTGCTGTGCGTGCCGGCGCCTTACATCGGCCAGAAAGACTGGGGCAAACTTGACGGCGTGGCTCTTGACTTCGGCAAGCCCGAAGACCGCGAGAAAGCCGTGAAATGGTATGTGAGCAAACTCATCGAACGCTTCTTGAAAGCCGATTATAAGAATTTCGACTTCGAGGGCACATACTGGATAGAGGAGTCGCTTTATTCGTCCGGGAAAATGATTCCGGCCATCAACGATTTCATACGCAGCAAGGGACTGCGCACATACTGGATTCCTTATTACAAGGACAATGAGCAGTACAAATTCAACTGGAAGGACGTGTACCGCTTCGACATGGCCTACCAGCAGCCCAACTATTTTTTTGAACGCGAAATACCGTATTCGCAGCTTGTGCAGTCGTGCGACGAATCGAAAAAATACGGCCTCGGCCTTGAACTGGAGTTTGAGACACAGGGCAAGAGCGTGCTGATGCACTCTCACCCCGACAGCTACTACGACCGCCTGGTGGACTATCTCGACGTGTTCGAGGCGCGCGGTGTGTTCGACGAATCGGCGGTGGCCTACTATTCCGGCACCAAAGGATTTCTCGACATGTCGCGCAGCACAGACCCGCGCGACCGCAGCATAATGGACCGCATTGCCCGGCACGTGGAGCGCCGACAGCTTAAAAAAGCGGCCGAGGCGGCAGGCTACAAGGCTCCGGACCTGAAGGAGATAAAGAAAAAATTTCCTGTGAACGAAATACGCGATCTCGCTCTGATATATCAAGGCGGAAAACAGCGCATCGACTGGACGCAGGAGCAGTTTGAGCCTTATGTGGCGCACACATTTGCCGACGGCAGCAAGGACTGGCTGTTCGACGGCTACCTTTTCCTTGAATTTTCCGACGGCGTGGATCGCAATTTCGCTCCCGGCTACCAGCCCAAGGATGGCCGTCGCAGCGAATGGGAGTGGTATCTCGGCCGATTGTTCGAGAAGGGCAAGTCGCTCGACGCGCTCGACAAATGCATCGAGGCTAATAAAAAAGAGATAGGCGATCCCGGCTTCAAGCATAAAATAGTGCTTACGCTGCTCACACCCATGCACGGGCAGAAAGACTGGGGCAAACTTGACGGCAAAGCGCTCGATTTTGACAATGCCGACGACCGCCTTGCGGCGTGCCGCTGGTTCATCGACGAGCTTGTGAAGCGTTTCGCGAAGAAAGGCTACCGCAACCTTGAGCTGCAGGGCATATATTGGGTGGACGAAGACATGTGCCGCACTCCCGATTTTACACGGCAGATAGCTCCGTACATCCATGAAAAGGGACTTCAGTTTGTGTGGATTCCGTATTTCCGTGCCCGCGGTTTCAACCATTGGCGCGAGCACGGCTTCGACATCGCCTACCACCAGCCGAACCATTTTTTTGACAAAAACCTCCCCGATGTGCGTCTCGACGTGGCATGCGATGTGGCTCTCGACACCGGCATGGCCATGGAGTTTGAATGCGACTCCAAGGCTCTGTACGGAATCGAAGATTCGTCTTACGACCGCATGAACGCCTATATGGATGCGTTTGAGCGCCGCGGGGTGTACGCTACTTCTGCGATAGCATATTACACAGGCAGCAAGGCTCTTATCGACTTGTTTAACAACAAGTGCCCTGAGAACCAGGCCATCACCGACCGCTTTGCCCGTTTCATCGTGGAGCGTCGCGGCAATTCCGCCCTCGTGCCTGCTAAAGACTGATTTTGATTATGTCGAGGATTGCGACAATATTGTGTGCAGCTTCGTTGGCGGCGTGCATGCACGCCGCCAACGTTACTTATTCCGACGGAAAAGTGAGCTTCCATGAAACTACGCCGGAGGGCGGCACTTTCGACGTCGAGTTTGCCAGCTGCATGGCCAACCGTCTGTTCACTTTCAGCAGGGTGTCGCTTGATTCGGTGGCTGTCAACGTCACAGGAAGCGACAATATAGGCCCGTTCCTGATAGGAGGAGCGGGGTGGACCGGAGGCAACCATCTGAACGGCGACCGGCGTTCGGCCGACACCGAATCGGTGGCTGTGAGCGCCGACGGGCGCGTGCTGCAGGACGGATGCGCCACCGAATGCAAGCGGCTGCGTGTCGAAGTCAAAAACAGACTTTACCATCCGGTGACAGACAGTCTGTTCTGCATCGAGCGCATGGTATATTATGTTCAGGGCAACAGCATACAGGTGGAAGCCTGCCATGAGTTTGTCTGTGAAAAGCCCGAAATAGTGGAGAGATACTACGGCATGCAGTCGATGATGATAGGCGAGACCGAGACCCTTACTCCCGGCGGCGCCTACGCGCAGTGGACGCCACAGCAGGATGTCGACCGCTTCACGAAGGCTTCCGCCCCGCTGTTCGACACGTTTGTAGAGCATTCGCAGCATGGCTACCAGGCGTGCCATATGGACATCTGCGGCCTCGGCTCGCGTGCGATGGTGGACGATGACGACGTGGTGTTCATAGGCAATTCATGGACAAAGTCCTATCATAAACTCATAGGCACAAAGAAAGTGGCCAAAGGCGATGTCACGCGCTGGAAAGGAGTGTACACGTGGTTCAGGAAGCCTGATACGGATACGTGCCGTGGCGGCTCGCCGGGCGAATTTGCCTACAGGGGCTATTATGACGGCCGGCCCGTGCTGTTTCGTTTCAGGCCCGGCAGAGCGACGGAAAAAATATGTAAATGACAAATATCATGAGACATAAACTCTTATTTTTTGCATTCTTCGCGGCATTTGCGCTGCCGTCGTATGCCGCGAAGCCCAAGGTGGTGGCCCATCGCGGCTATTGGAAAACCGAAGGCTCGGCGCAGAATTCCATCCGTGCGCTTGTCAAAGCCGACTCCGTAGGTTGCCATTCCACGGAATTCGATGTGTGGATTTCTGCCGATGGAGGACTATATGTCAATCATAACGCAGACATCAACGGCGTTGTCATCGAGACTGCCGATTCTGCAGCACTCGCGGCGTGCCGTCTTGGCAACGGCGAACCGCTGCCCACGCTGTCGGCCTTCCTGGACACTGCCGCTACGCTGAAAACGCAGCTCGTGTTTGAACTGAAACCGCACAAGAATCCCGAGCGCGAGAATGCCGCCATAGAAAAGATAATACGCATGGTGCGGGACAAAGGCGTCGAGGACAGAATCACCTACATCACGTTCTCCCGCAACGCTTTCGACGGCTTTGTGGCCAAAGGCGGCCGCCCTGTGTTCTACCTCAATGGCGTCAGTCCGGAAGTGCTTAAGGAAATAGGGGGTTCCGGAGCCGACTACCACATCAACATATTCCGGAAGAATCCCGAATGGATAGGGCGTCTGCACTCAATGGGCATGCCCGTGAACATATGGACAGTCGACAGCGAAGCCGACATACAATGGTGCATAGACCATGGAGCGGACTACATCACCACCAACGAGCCGGAACTCGCCATGAGGCTTGTGGAGGAGGCGTATCAGCCTCGGAAACTGCGCGTGATGACCTATAATCTGCGCTTCGGCGAACTGGCCGACATGGACCGTCTCGCCCGTGAGATTAAAGCCGCCGAACCGGATTTTGTGGCTATTCAGGAAGTGGATGTGAATACCAACCGCGACCTCGCGCGCCACAACAACGGACTCAACTATGTGAGCGAACTTGCCCAGCGCACCGGCATGTTCGGCCATTATGCGCGCACGCTCAATTTCGGCCGTAAAGGGTATTACGGCATAGGGATACTTTCCAGGCATCCGGCTGTGAGGGTGGAAAAACTGGAATTGCCGGCTCTTGCGGCCGGCGAACCCCGCGCGATGCTCGAAGGAGTGTTTGAAATAGACGGAAAGAAGAAAATAGTGTTCGCTTCCACCCATCTCGATGTCAAATCCGACAAGACGCGCGCGCTTCAGGCCGAATACATAGTGAAGCGTCTTGCCGAGGCGGGGCTTCCCGCCATAATAGGCGGCGATTTCAATGCCAAGCCGGAAGAAGAGGCGATAACGGTGCTGCGTACGGCCATGGACGACCTCAGCGACGCCGCCCCGACATTCCCTGCCACAGGCGCGAAGTCGAAGATAGATTATCTTTTCGGTATGCCCAAGGGTATGGTTGTATTGGAGAAATGTACCGTTCCTGAAAGTTCGTCAGCCCCTGCGTCCGACCATCTGCCGGTGGTTTCGGAAGTTGAGGTGAGAATGTAGAGCCGTAATTATATATTATAGCCACGGGCAAGGTCTGAATCAGCAGTCCTTGCCCGTGGCTATAATTGAGTCTTGCCTCCTCGTTTCAGGCGAGGACGTATTTGCAGCGGACAGGCGAGGTGATGGTGCCGTCTTTTTTGAGTTGGGCGAAGACTTTGTCCACGACTTTTTTGTCAAGTCCGGTAAGTTCGGCCACTTTGGTTGCATTTACGGGTTCGCCGGCCTTGCGTATGGCTTCGATTACAGTGTTTTTGTCGTCCATAATGAATATTTTAATAGTGAGTATTTCCTTGTCTTCGAATCTAACAATGTCTTGTTGACAATGGTTTGATTCAACCATGCATGTTGAATATTTTTTTATCGGACAGCAATAGTTATTAAACAACCTCTAATCGGTGGAATTGTCGCTGCAAAAGCTGCGCGGGAGGTCTTTTGTGGCTTTCGCACCCATGCTGCGCAGGCGTTCGGCGCGTCCCACGAGGTTGCCTGCGCCGGTGCATAGTTTGCCATGGGCGGCGTCCCAGGCCCGGCGCGCGGCGTTCAGGCCGGAGTCTATCTTTTCCATGTCGGCGAGAAATCCGCTTAGTTTGTCGAGCATGCGTCCGGCCTCGGTGGCTATGTCTATGGCGTTGCGGCTCTGCCGGTCGTTGCGCCACAGCTGTTCCACAAGTTTTATCACGGCCATGAGATGCGTGGGCGACACGATGAGCACACGCGAGTCGAAAGCATACTGCCACAGGGTGCTGTCGAGCTGCATGGCTGCCATGTAGGCGCCTTCGTGGGGCACGAACATCATCACGAAGTCGCAGTGGCGTCCGGCGGTGAGGTCCTGGTAGCTTTTTGTCTTCAGTTCGTTGATATGGGCGCGCACGGAGGCGAGATGGGCTTTTGCCGCGGCCGTGCGTGTGTCGGGGTCTTCGGCGTCGACCATGGAAAGGTATGCCGACACGGATACTTTCGAATCCACCACCACGCAGCGCCCGTCGGGGTAGTTGACTACGGCGTCGGGACGCAGGCGCCGTCCGTCGGGTGTGTCGACGCATTGTTGCAGGTCGTATTCGCGGCCGCGTTGCAGGCCGGAGCGCTCGAGGATGTTTTCGAGTATAATTTCGCCCCAGTCGCCTTGCATGCGTGTGTTGCCTTTAAGTGCGTCGGTGAGCCTCCGCGTTTCCGCGCCCACGAGCCGGTTTAGCTCGACGAGCTCGCGAACGCGGTCGGCCAGCGAGAAACGCTCTCGGGCTTCGGCGGAATATGTCTCCCGGAATGTTTTTTCCATTTCCTGAATGCGTCTGGCCATGGGCGCGAGTGCTGCGTCAAGGCTGCGGCGGTTGTCGGCGTCGAGTGCGCGTGCGTTGGCTACGAGGGCTTCTGCTGCCAGGCTGCGGAATCTTTCTTCCGCGGCCGCGTTCTCGGCACTGCTGCGTTCGAGCATGGCGCGTGCCATGTCGGCTTCTGCCCTTGCGGTGGCGGCCCGTCGGTCGGCGGCTATTGCATAGGCGGCTGCTCCGATGGCGGCTATAAGGCATATGATGGAGAATATAATCATTTTGAAGTTTTGGGTGTTTTTCTTTTATATGTCTGCAAATTTAGCGAAATTTGCGATTAAAATAAAGCCGCAGATGGGAAACAAAGCGACAACCAGACTGAGCCGACTGCTTGCACGCATGCGTGGCATGTGGGCGTATGTCAGTGCCGGCGTGTGGACCGACAATCGTCCGCACTGGCGCGTGCGCCTTGTCAAAACGCTGAATCTTTCGGTGCGTTCTTTCTTGAACGCCGACCTGCAGACACAGGCATGTGCGATGACATACCGCACGCTGCTCGCCATAGTGCCGGCCATGGCGTTGCTGTTTGCCATAGGGCGCGGCTTCAACATGCAGAACCTGATAGAAGGCGAGCTGTTGCATCTGTTTCCTGCACAGCATCATGCTGTGACTGCCGCCATGGGTTTTGTGGATGCCTATCTGAGCCAGAGTTCGGAGGGTGTTTTCGTAGGAGTGGGCATTGTGTTCCTGTTGTGGACGCTCATCTCACTGCTCATGAATGTGGAGTCTACGTTCAATCTTGTGTGGGATGTGAAAGAGGGACGCAGCGTATGGCGTAAGCTCACCGATTACACTGCCATCCTCATCATCCTGCCCGTTCTGCTCATCTGCTCGGGAGGCATAACGCTTCTGGTGAGCAGCACATTGCAGTCCCTGCTCCATTGGGAGTTCATGACTCCGCTCATTTCCTGCATCATGGAAGTGGGGTCGTGGGTGCTCACATGGCTGTTTTTCACTATCGTGTATGTGGCTATCCCCAATACGCGTGTGAAGTTTCTGAACGCCGTTCCGGCGGGTGCCATAGCGGCTGCCGGTTTTCTGGTGCTGCAGTGGGTGTTCGTCAGCGGACAGATGTATGTGGCCCGCTATAATGCCATCTACGGTAGCTTTTCTTTCTTGCCCCTGTTGCTGATATGGCTTCAGCTTGTGTGGGTGATAACGCTTGCCGGAGCGGTAATCTGCTATTCGTCGCAGAACATATTCCAGTTCAATTTCGCCAATGAGGCATCAAAAATATCGCTGTCGTTCAGGCGGCGCGTGGTACTGGCCATCGCCACGGTGGTGGTGCACCGGTTTGATGCCGGGCAGCCTGCTCCGAGCGCGTCCGACCTCATCCACCGCTACGGATTCCCGGCGCGGCTTGTGGGTGACGCTGTGGACCGCCTGCTCAGCTGCGGGCTTATAAACCGCGTGGTGATAGACGAGAAGCGTGCCCTCACGGGTTTCCAGCCGGCATTGCCCACGGATGCCATAACGGTGTCGATGGTGTACAGGCGTCTTGACAATATGGGCACTCACGATTTCGTGGACGATTTTGATTCGCGCTTTCCGGGAGTAGTGGCCGTGTACCGTTCCATCACCGATGCCATAATGCGTCAGGGCGACAGCATATTGCTGCGCGACATCGAGATAGCGGAATCCGCTGAAGATAACAATAATTTGAATAACACAATCAACACATAATGCCCCCATTCCAGCAGAACAACACTTCGGGACGACGTGCCGCCGCCAATGCCACCGTGGCCGATTCGGCCGGGCGCATAGCTCCTCGCGACACACGCCTCGAGGCTGCCGTGCTTGGCGCTCTCATGCTTGAGAAGGACGCCTACACCATTGTTTGCGACATACTGCACGCCGACAGTTTCTACGAACCTGCCCATCAGCGCATATATGAGGCTATTCAAACCCTCGGCGCCGCGCAGAGCCCCATCGACATGCTCACCGTGGTCGAGCAGTTGCGCCTGAACGGCACATTGGATAGCGTCGGCGGCACGGCCTATGTGGCGCAGCTCACCATGGAGGTGGCTTCGGCGGCCAATGTGGAGTTCCACGCGCGCATCGTGGCGCAGAAATATCTTTCGCGCCAGCTCATAGGCTTCGCTGCGAATCTTGAAACCAAGGCGTTCGACGAAAGCATCGACGTGGACGACGTGCTGCAGGAGGCCGAGGGAAAGCTGTTTGAAATCTCCCAGCGCAACGTAAAGAAGGAGGTGACGCAGATCGACCCCGTAATATCGCAGGCCATTGAGCAGATACAGGCGGCGGCCAACCGTACGTCGGGTCTCAGCGGCCTGGAGTCGGGCTACCACGACCTCGACAAGCTCACTTCCGGATGGCAGAACTCCGACCTCATTATCATTGCCGCCCGTCCGGCCATGGGCAAGACTGCTTTTGTGCTGTCCATGGCCAAGAACATGGCCGTGAACTACAACACGCCGGTGGCTATCTTCTCTCTCGAAATGAGCAACGTGCAGCTTGTCAACCGTCTAATTTCCAACGTGTGTGAAATCGAAGGCTCCAAAATCAAGAGCGGACAGCTCACGCCCATAGAATGGAACCAGCTTATGGCGCGCATAAAGCACCTTTCGGGAGCTCCGCTGTACATCGACGACACCCCCTCGCTTTCCATCTTCGAGCTGCGTACCAAGGCGCGCCGTCTTGTGCGTGAGCATGGTGTGCGCATGATTATAATAGACTACCTTCAGCTCATGAACGCGTCGGGCATGAAATTCGGGTCGCGCGAGCAGGAAGTGAGCATGATTTCGCGTTCGCTCAAACAGCTCGCGAAAGAGCTGAACCTGCCCATCGTCGCCCTGTCGCAGCTCAACCGTAGCGTGGAATCGCGCACCGAAAACAAGCGTCCGCAGCTCAGCGACCTCCGTGAGTCCGGTGCCATCGAGCAGGATGCCGACATGGTGTGCTTCATACACCGTCCTGAGTACTATCTGCATAGCGACACCGACGCATCAGGCCGCGACATACGCGGCCTTGCCGAATTCATAGTGGCCAAACACCGCTCGGGCGCTGTCGACGATGTGAAGATGCGTTTCCGCGCACCAGTGGCCCGCTTCGAAAACTGGAACGAGGCTGCCGTGGCCGTGGAGCACGGCACGCATGCTTCGCGCCTGAACGATGATGTGGCCGACGACCCGTCTATAGCTCCGGGTGTGCCGGGTGCTGTGCCCATGAGCGGTGGCACGGCCGATTTCCTTGCTCCGGCATCGTCGGGTCCGCTTCCGTTCTGAAAAATTTGTTATAATCACAAGAATATGGAAAAAACACGAATCCTTGTCACCGGCGGCACTGGCTACATAGGCAGCCACACGGCTGTAGAACTTATCAATGCCGGTTATTCCGTCGTGATAATAGACAATCTGAGCAACAGCAACCGCGAGGTGCTCGAAGGCATAGAAGCGATAACGGGCGTGCGCCCCGACTTCGTGGAGGGCGACTGCACCGATTTCGCGGCCATGCAGAAACTTTTTGCCGATTATCCCGACATACGCGGCATAATCAACTTCGCAGCCAGTAAAGCCGTAGGCGAATCCGTGCAGAAGCCGTTGCTTTATTACCGCAACAATCTCACCACGCTCATCAATCTGCTTGAGCTCATGGGACCGAACGGAGTGAAAGGCATCGTGTTTTCTTCGTCGTGCACAGTCTATGGCGAACCTGAGCGGAATCCGGTCACCGAGGACACTCCTACAAAGAAAGCCACGTCTCCGTACGGAAACACAAAACAGATAAGCGAGGACATAATACGCGACACGGTGGCTTCAGGTGCTCCATTCGAGGCCATTCTGCTGCGCTATTTCAACCCTGTGGGCGCACACCCGAGCGCTCTTATCGGCGAACTGCCCAACGGTGTGCCTCAGAACCTCATTCCATATCTGACTCAGGCGGCTATGGGCGTGCGTCCAATGCTGAGCGTGTTCGGCGACGATTATCCGACTCCCGACGGCACATGCATACGCGATTTCATAAATGTCGTGGATCTGGCGAAAGCCCATGTGGTGGCCGTGGAGCGTATAGTGGAAGGCAAATGCGCCGAGCCTGTGGAGGTGTTCAATCTCGGCACCGGTCAGGGAGTGAGCGTGCTTGAACTCATAAACACATTCGAGTCGGCCACGGGGGTGCCTGTGCCGCACAAGTTCGCTCCGCGTCGCGACGGCGACATTATTCAAGTGTGGGCCGACCCGACGCGTGCCAACGAAGTGCTCGGCTGGAAAGCCGACACGCCGCTGGCCGACACCATGCTTTCGGCGTGGCGCTGGCAGCAGCATCTCCGCGAGAAAGGCATAATGTAATCGCTTCCTAAGAAATCCTAAAACCGGCTTAAACATCTGCCATGTTGTGCGATGTTTAAGCCGGTTTTAGGATGACCGTGCTCTTATTTCAAGATCTCTTTCACTTTGTCGGCGCCTTTCTGTGCAGCGTCTGCCGCACCTTCTTTCACATCCTGTGTCTTTTCCTTGACAGCGGAGGCTACGTCGGCGGCTTTGTCCTTTACGGCTTCGGCAGCCGAGCCTACTGCCGACTTGGCGCTGTCTACAGCTGCCGCAGCCGAATTCTTGGCTTCATCGGCCTTGTCGGACGCGTTTTCTTTCACTTTGTCAAGCGTGCTTTCCACGGTGGACAATGCTCCGCTCAGCGCAGGGGCTTTCGACTTCACCACCGGTTCGAGCTCTGCAAGATATTTGCGTGCCTCGTCCACTTTGCCATCGGCCACGAGTTTGTCGGCATAGGCTTTGGCCTGCTCCACATAGGCGCGTAGGCTGTCGGTGTTGGTGCAGTTTTCGATTTTCGATTTCATAGATGCCGTAGAGTCGGCGGATTTGCCGCACGATGCGGTAGCGGCGCACAAGGCTGCTATGACGGCGATGGATAAAAGTAGCTTTTTCATAATGTTGAAACTTTACATCCTATAGAACACACATGGTATGCCATATTGTTCATGGGGCTTCCGAAATGTCAATAAATTATAAAAAACGGCATATTCGATTAAACTTTTTTGCTTGAACGAGTCTTAAATCATGTCAATTCATTACCCAACTATCCAGTTTCAATAGCTACAATGCACTTCCCCATCCAACGTTTAGCAGCGGCAGCTTTGGCCTTGACGGCATCGGTTGTCGCATTCGCCTACAACATCCGCGGCACGGTGGCCGAGAGCGGCACGTCCGAGCCTCTCATCCAGGCATCGGTGCGCCTGCTTGCCGCGCGCGACAGCGCTATAGTAAAAACCGCCGTCAGCGACATCGACGGACGCTTTTCAATCGCCGATGTGAAGCCCGGACGCTACATTGTCGAGGCCTCCTATGTCGGCTACACCCGCCAGTGCCGCGACATCAACCTTCAGAAGAACGCCCGTCTCGACACCATATTCCTCAGCCCTGGCAGCATCATGCTTAAGGAGGCTACCGTAGTGGGCATACGCACCCCTGTGAAAGTGATGGAAGACACTGTCGAGTTCAATGCCGACAGTTACAAGACACAGCCTAACGCCGTAGTGGAAGACCTGCTGAAGCGTCTCCCCGGTGTGGAAGTGGATTCGGAAGGTAAAATCACTGCCAATGGCAAGAGCGTGACGAAGATACTTATCGACGGTAAAGAATTCTTTGCCGACGACCCCACCGTGGCTTCACGCAATCTGCCTGTCAATATGGTCGACAAACTGCAGGTGGTGGACCGCAAAAGCGACCTTGCCCGCCTTACAGGCGTGGACGACGGCGAGGAAGAGACCGTCATCAACCTCACGGTGAAAAAAGGCATGAACAACGGCTGGTTCGGAACGGTGGAAGGCGGCTACGGAACTGATGACCGCTACAAGGCCAATTTCAACGTGAACCGCTTCTGGAACGGCAACCAGATTACGCTGCTCGGCGGAGCCAACAATGTCAACGAACTCGGTTTCGGCGACGGCACATCTGGACGTTTCCGTCGTTTCGGCGGCAGTTCCGGCATCACTACTTCGCGTGCTCTCGGACTCAATTTCAATGTGGGAAACAAAGAGATATTCCGTGTGGGCGGAGATATCATGTACAGCTTCAGCGACCGCGACACCCGCCAAAGCACCGACCGCCAGTATCTGTTCGCCGACTCCACATCTTATTACAACAGCGCACGCCGTGCCAACGACCGCGGCCACAACCTCCGCATGGACTTCCGTGTGGAATGGAAGCCCGACTCGTTCAATACGCTCGATTTCCGTCCTAATTTTTCATGGAACAGGAACGACAGCTGGAGCAACGACTCCTCGCTTACATCGGCCGGAGATGCTCTCCGCAGCCCTGTCACGCGCAGCATCAACAGCGACAATTCGACCGGAAAATCGGTGGAATTCGGCGGCACTCTTATCTACAACCACCAGTTCCGTGCACGTCGCGGGCGCTCGTTCAGCGTATATGCCAACTATCGTTTCAGCAACGTGCGCGAGTATTCCGACACATATTCGTGGAACCGATTTTTCCAGCTCGGCGACTCTGTAGACCTCTACGACCAGTGGGCCGACAACCGCACATGGAGCAACAGCGTGCGTGCCCGCCTTACATGGACTGAGCCTATCGGCGATTCGAGAAAGGGCAACTTCCTGACACTTGCCTACAGCATAAATTACCGCTGGAACAATTCCGACCGCCTTACCTACGACCATCCCGTAGAGTGGCCCGACGGATGGACGGGCGACCCTGTGGTGGGCGAGGAACTTGTGTTCAATGAAGAACTCAGCACGCGTTTCCGCAACACTTACATGAATCAGGACATACGCTTTGGCTACAAACATGTGTCTAAAAAATCGACCCTCGACGCGGGCATCTCTCTCGTGCCTCAAAGCAGCCGAAGTCTCAGCCTGCTTGACGACGCCCGTTCCATACCTACGCGCAATGTGCTCAACGTGGCGCCGTATCTGCGCTACCGCGTGAAATTCCGCGAGCGCAGCAGCCTCAACATGCATTACTCTGGCCGCAGCTCTCAGCCTTCCATGACACAGTTGCAGCCTGTGGCAGATGTCACCGACCCGTTGAATGTCGTAATCGGAAATCCTGCGCTCAAACCCACATTCACGCACAATGTGAATCTGCGTTTTCAGGACTACAACATGGAGGCACAGCGGAGCATAATGGCCATGGTGTTTGCCAACATGACACAGAATTCCATCGTCAGCCGCACCGCGTTCGACTCCTCCACCGGCGGCCGCACCACGACCTATGAGAATGTGAACGGCGTGTGGAATGTACGTGCGATGACTATGTACTCGCAGCCTCTGCGCAACAAGACATTCACCATAAACAACCACCTGATGGGCTTCTACAGCCGCGGCGTAGGGTTCAACAACGGCGAGCGCAACGTGTCCGGCTCATTCAATTTCAATGAATCGTTCGGCATAGCGTGGCGCCCCACCGACCTCGAGCTGGAACTGCGCCCTCGCTATGGCTACCAGTACGTGACCAACAGCCTTGCCTCGCAGCCCGGACGCTCCGTGCACACCTATGGCGCAGGATTCAACGCCACGTATTATACGCCATTCGGACTTGTGCTCGCTTCCGACCTTAATTATTCGGCCACTTCGGGCTATTCGGCGGGCTATGACACGAATGAGTGGATGTGGAACGCTTCCTTGTCGTACCAGTTCCTGCGCAACCGCAACGCCACAATATCGCTGCGTGCCTACGACCTCCTGCAGCAGCGCAGCAATGTGCGCCGCAACGTCACGGCCAACTATATCGACGATACCCGTTACAATTCACTGACCCGCTACTTCATGGTGAGCTTCACCTATAAGTTCACGACATTTGCTGCCGGCGAGCAGCCCGCCGACCGCAACTTCCGCGGCCACGGCGGCCCGATGGGTCCTCCTCCCGGCGGACATCGCGGTCCGAGGTAACCTCTTGCATTGTGTGCATATGAGGCCGCCAGGTAATTACCTGGCGGCCTCATATATTT
>VSPG01000023.1 GCA_009775265.1 Muribaculaceae bacterium | reverse complement strand
GGCGGGCACGGTGATGACGGCTTCGGTGACGCTCTGTCCGAGGTAGTCTTCAGCGGTTTTCTTCATTTTCTGAAGAATCATGGCTGAAATTTCCTGCGGGGTGTATTCTCGGCCGTCTATGTCGATGCGGGGTGTGTTGTTGTCGCCACGCACTACTTTGTAGGGCACGCGGTCTATTTCGTTTTTAACCTGGTCGTAGGTTTCGCCCATGAAGCGCTTGATGGAGTAGATGGTGCGCTTGGGGTTTGTAATGGCCTGGCGTTTGGCTGGTTCGCCTACCTTGCGCTCGCCGCCGTCGACGAATGCTACTACGGATGGAGTGGTGTTGCGGCCTTCGCTATTGGGGATGACAACGGGGTCGTTGCCTTCAAGAACTGCGACGCAGGAGTTGGTGGTTCCCAGGTCGATTCCAATGATTTTTCCCATAATTGTATATGATTTTTAGTGTTTTGAATTAACTTGATATTTCGGTTTGCACTATAAATAACAAATCCCGTGCCAAAATAGTTTGGCACGGGATATATTATTGAAACTTAATTGCTTGTGGCTGTCGGGCGCGGGCTGACAATATGTCAGCATCAATAGCCGAAGATGTCTTCGGTGGTGAGGATTACGACCCGGCCCATGGCGCGCAGTGCTTCGATGTCGATGTCGTCGAGATCGGCGAGGATGGCGAAGTTGTAGTGGCGTCCGGCGATGTTGTCGCGCTGGAACTTCCCGAGTTCGTCAAATGTGAGCGACGGCACTTTCTCGAACAGGGTTTTGCGCGGGTCGCTGTCGTGGCCGAGTTCGGCGGCGTTGATGTAGGCCCATGCGATGTTGTCCTTGATGATACGCTCGGTGCGGAGTCGGCTGTCGAGTCCTTGTTTTGCGAGGTCGAGCGCTGCCTGGCTGCGGGGCATATCGTTGATTATCTGGTCGAAAGCGTTGATGGCGTCCATCATTTTGTCGTTCTGCGTGGCGATGAAGGCGGTGTAAGTGTAGGGCATGCTGAGGCGTGAGGGCTTCTGCATGGATGCGTATGCCGAATATGCCAGCGAGCGGCTTTCGCGCATTTCCTGGAACACGATGGAGTTCATGGAGCCACCGAAGTATTCGTTGTACAATGTTCTGGCGGGTTCGGCCGCGGCGTCGTAGCTTTCGCCGCGGTTGCTGAACTGAGTCATGTATAGCTGTTTCGCGTCGTATGGCGCGAGGTATATGACGGTTTCGGGTGTGAGCTGCTGTCTGAACGGTTCGCCGGCGGGAGCGTCGGCGAGTACGGGCGCTGTGCGGTGCAGGTTGTTGACGGCTGCGATGACGCTTTCCTGCGGGGCTTTGCCGTAGTAGATGATTCTGTGTTTGAGGTCGCGCAGGCTGCGTAGCGAGTTCAGTAAGGGCTCGGCGCCTATTGTACGAAGGGAGTCGGTGGAAATGAGTGTGTTGGCTGGGTTGTGCGGTCCGTATACGGCATAGTTGCTCAGGCGCGAGAAGTTGGCGCTTTGGTTTGTTTTGTTGTTATCGCGGCTCTGCTGTAGGCGGTCGACCCATGCGGAATAGGCTTCCGGGCTCACGGTGGCTTCGTCGAGCAGTTTCTCGTAAAGGGCCATGGCTGCTTCCATGTTTTCGCTGAGGCCTGAGAGGGTGATGTAGGTGCGGCGCGGGTTGCTGTTGACGCGGTAGCTGCAGGCGAGGTCGTAGAACGCGCGGCTGATCTGCTCGGGTGTCATGTCGGAGGTGCCGGACAGGGACAGGAGGTCGGACACATAGTCAAGGGCGATGTCGTGGCCCGAGCCTTTTTCGTAGATATATGTGAGTGTGAAAAGATCGTTGGAGGGATTGAACGTGTAGAGCACTTCGATGTCCTGTTTGGCCGAAAGGCGCGTGAGGTCGCGGCTGAAATCGACGAATACGGGTTCGATGGGCTCGGGCGTTGTGCTCTGAATCTCAAGCAGGAATGCGCTGGATGCGTCGCGGTTGGTGGCTATGGGGGTGAGCTCGGGTTTTGGCATTTTCACGATGGAGGAGTCGGGGCGCTGGCGCTTGTAGATGGCTGCGTAGTTGTCGGTGCCTATGTAGCGGCGCACTGCTGCGAGCATGTCGTCTTTTGTGACGGAGTCGATGTGGCTGAAGTCGTCCACGATGTCGGCGAGGGACTGGCCGTTGACGAAGGCGTCAACATAGAAATCGGCGCGCCGGTCGTTGCTTTCGAGCGCCTGCTGGAGCGCGAGTTTGTCGTTGGCGGCGATGGCTTTTACGAGGTTTTCGTCGAACTCGCCTGCGCGGAGTTTTTCGACTTCTTTGAGAAGAAGTTCGCGCACTTCGTCGAGCGTCTGTCCGGGTTTGGGCATGCCTATCATGAGGAATGCGCCGCCGTCGGCCATGGAATAGAGGCCCGAGCCCGCTCCGAGCATTGTCTGTGCGAGGTTGATGTCGAGGTCTATGAGCCCGCAGTCGCCGTTGTTGAGCACTTTGTCGGCGGCTTCGAGCAGGCGGATGTCGTCGTGTGCGGCTCCGGGTATGCGCCACGCGAGGTATATGCGTTCGGCTTCGTTGCCAACGACTTCGCGTTCGATGGGAGTGGTGATAGGTTGCTCGGGCTTGAGTTCGAGGGCGGGAAGGTTGTGGTTGGGTTTGAGATGTCCGAAGTATTTTGTGATTATGTCCACCATGCAGTCTGGGTCGAAGTCGCCGCTGAGGCAGATGGCCATGTTGTTGGGCACGTACCACTGTTTGTGGTAGTTCTTCACGTTAGTGATGGACGGGTTTTTGAGGTGTTCCTGGGTGCCGAGCACGGTCTGCGTGCCGTAAGGATGGTTGGGGAACAGGGCGGCGAGCATGGCTTCGCTGAGTTTGCGGCCGTCTTGCGTGAGGCTCATGTTTTTCTCCTCGTATATGGTTTCCAGTTCGGTGTGGAAGCCGCGGATTACGGGGTGTTCGAAGCGGTCGGCCTGTATGCGTGCCCAGTTCTCGATCTGGTTGGAGGGTATGTTTTCAACGTAGCAGGTGACATCGGTGCTGGTGTAGGCGTTTGTGCCGGTGGCGCCGATGGCTGTCATGAGTTTGTCGTATTCGTTGGGTATGGCCAGTAGGGAAGCCTGATAGCTGATGGAGTCTATTTCGCGATAGATGGCGCGGCGTTCAAGGCTGTCGGTGGTGTGGCGGTAGGTTTCGAACAGTTGTTCGATGCGGTCGAGCATGGGTTTTTCGGAGGCGTAGTCGGTGGTGCCGAACTGTTCTGTGCCTTTGAACATGAGATGTTCGAAATAGTGGGCGAGTCCGGTTGTTTCGGCGGGGTCGTTCTTGCCTCCTACGCGTACGGCGATATAGGTCTGTATGCGCGGCTCGTCGCGGTTGACGGTCATGAATATTTTCAGGCCGTTGGGTAGTGTGTAGGCACGGGTGTGCAGCGGATCGCCGGGCACTGAGTCGTAGGCGTACTTCTGCGCTGCCGCTGTCGAGCAGCCCCAAAGGATGGCGGCCACGACTGCAAGTAGAGATAAATGCTTTCTTAACATGAGTTGGAATATATGTGTTGGACTGGTTTATACACTAATTAAATATACGTGTGCGCATCTTTGCAATTTGTGTCTTGCAAATGTAATAAAAAATCATGCAAATAGGCGGTTTTTCATGAAATAAAATTGCGAAGACAAATATGATGTAATATTTTTATGCTGTAATTTGTTGTTACACAGCATGTATGTGATTTTTAACTCATGTATTGCAGATTTTTTTGATGTGAAAGTTTTGTCAGTTCAAAATTTTGATATAACTTTGCAACCGCAAACGAGGGACAAACGCCCTCTGCGATGCAAGAGAAATTTGAAAACGCCTCTTTAGCTCAGTTGGCCAGAGCACGTGATTTGTAATCTCGGGGTCGTTGGTTCGAATCCGACAAGAGGCTCTTTAATGAAGTATATATAAAAATGTTATATACGGGCGAATACCAGAGTGGCCAAATGGGGCAGACTGTAAATCTGCTGGTTTATACCTTCGGTGGTTCGAATCCATCTTCGCCCACAAATATACACTTCTGCGGAAGTAGCTCAGTCGATAGAGCATCAGCCTTCCAAGCTGAGGGTCGCGGGTTTGAGCCCCGTCTTCCGCTCTAAAAGATTGCAGAAAAAGCACAATGCCAATGTAGCTCAGGGGTAGAGCACTTCCTTGGTAAGGAAGAGGTCGCGGGTTCAAATCCCGCCATCGGCTCTGAATCGGATAGCCACGATAGCGTCTTTTCGTTATCGAGGCTAATTGTTAGAAATCAATCATTCAAAACCAAATATAACAGCAAAAGTTATGGCTAAAGAGAAATTCGAAAGAACCAAGCCGCACGTAAACATTGGCACCATCGGTCACGTCGACCACGGCAAGACCACCCTCACCGCTGCCATCACCACTGTGCTGGCAAAGAACGGTCTCTCGGAAGTTAAGTCCTTCGACCAGATCGACAACGCTCCCGAAGAAAAGGAACGCGGTATCACAATCAATACCTCTCACGTAGAGTACGAGACCGCTAACCGTCACTACGCTCACGTTGACTGCCCCGGACACGCTGACTATGTGAAGAATATGGTTACCGGTGCTGCTCAGATGGACGGTGCTATCATTGTGGTTGCTGCAACCGACGGTCCCATGCCCCAGACCCGCGAGCACATCCTTCTCGCCCGTCAGGTGAACGTGCCCCGTATCGTTGTGTTCCTCAACAAGTGCGACATGGTTGACGATGAAGAAATGCTCGAACTCGTCGAAATGGAAATGCGCGAACTTCTCTCTGCCTACGAATACGATGGCGACGAAACTCCCATCATCCGCGGTTCCGCTCTCGGTGCTCTCAACGGCGAGCCTGAATGGGAAGCCAAAGTTATGGAGCTCATGGATGCTGTTGACAGCTGGATTCCCCTGCCTCCCCGCGACGTTGACAAACCCTTCCTGATGCCCGTCGAAGACGTGTTCTCGATTACCGGCCGTGGCACTGTTGCAACAGGCCGTATCGAAACCGGTGTCGTTAAGGTTGGCGACGAAGTACAGATTATGGGTCTCGGCGCAGACATGAAGAGCACCGTTACCGGTGTTGAAATGTTCCGCAAACTCCTCGATCAGGGTGAAGCCGGCGACAACGTAGGTCTGCTCCTCCGCGGTATCGACAAAAAGGACATCAAGCGCGGTATGGTAATCTGCCACCCCGGTGTTGTTAAGCCCCACAGCAAGTTCAAAGCTTCTGTCTATATCCTCAAAAAGGAAGAAGGCGGCCGTCACACTCCGTTCCACAACCACTATCGTCCCCAGTTCTACATCCGCACACTTGACGTGACCGGCGAAATCACTCTCCCCGAAGGTGTAGAAATGGTAATGCCTGGCGACCACGTGGAAATCATCGTCGAGCTCATCAACCCCGTAGCTTGCGATCAGGGTCTCCGCTTCGCTATCCGTGAAGGTGGCCGCACCGTAGGTTCCGGTCAGATAACCGAAATCCTCGACTAATCAGTTGTGCCGCGCCTGAAGCGCAAGCAACGAAATCATAAGTAAAGGCCGGGGTGCCGGCAATGCTGTCAAGTCCGGCCTTTACTTTATAAATACGGGAATAGCTCAGTCGGTAGAGCACTGGTCTCCAAAACCAGGTGTCGGGAGTTCGAGCCTCTCTTCCCGTGCAAAAGAAATTCAAAAATGGCTAAAATCAAACTACTTGCGAATATTGAGGAGTCTTACAACGAGCTTCGTTATAAGACTTCTTGGCCTACCAAAAAGCAGTTGGTAAAATCTGCCCTGATTGTGATGATCGCTTCCGTGATAATTGCACTTATCATTTTCGTCATGGATCAGGCAGTCGACCGCTTGATGCACCTTATCTATAACTTGTAATCGCAAAAAAAAATCATTTTTCTTAGTCGTGGAAAAAGAGACTGAATCGAAAAGAGGATGGTACGTGCTGCGTGCCATCTCGGGCAAAGAAGCCAAGGTGAAGGAAGTTCTGGATGCTGCAATCAAGAACACCGACCTGGGCCGCTACCTCTTTCAAGTGCTCATTCCCACCGAGAAGGTGTTGATGGTGCGCAACGGCAAGAAGGTTGTGAAAGAGCGCAACCTTTACAGCGGTTACGTGTTCATTGAGGCTGACTTGCAAGGCGAGGTGATTCACGAGCTTACGAATACGTCGAATGTCATAGATTTTCTGCGCGGTCGCGACAAGGCCTCCGCTCCGGAACGTCTTCGTCATAGCGAGGTGATGCGTATGCTCGGCACCGCCGATGAAATCAATGATGCAGCCGACGGCGACGTGAACGACTATATGGTCGGCGAGAGCGTCAAGGTCAACGAAGGACCCTTTGTGGGCTTTGTCGGCGTCATTGAAGAAGTCAACCGCGAGAAGAAGAAACTTAAGGTGATGGTCAAAATTTTTGGTAGAAAAACTCCACTGGAGCTTGACAACTCGCAGGTGGAACGCGAATGAGCAGGGGTGTGGTTACGAACATCCTGCGCAGAGCTCGCAAGATTCAATAATTTTTTAAGTTAACAACAATGGCTAAAGAAATTGCTGGACAAATCAAATTGCAGATTAAAGGTGGAGCAGCAAATCCCTCACCTCCCGTAGGTCCCGCGCTGGGTTCCAAGGGCATCAATATCATGGAATTTTGCAAGCAATTCAATGCCCGCACCCAGGATAAAGCCGGAAAAATTCTGCCTGTAGTCATCACGTACTATACGGACAAGAGTTTCGACTTTGTTGTAAAGACTCCCCCCGTGGCTGTCCAACTCAAAGAGGTGGCCAAGGTGAAAAGCGGCTCGAAGGAGCCTAACCGTACGAAAGTCGGTGAAATCACTTGGGAGCAGGTGAAGGCGATTGCTACAGACAAAATGCCTGATTTGAACTGCTTCACTGTTGAGTCGGCTATGCGCATGGTTGCCGGTACGGCCAGAAGTATGGGTATCACCGTTAAAGGTCAGTTCCCCGATAATAACTAATAAACTTCAATTGAAATGAGTAAACTTACGAAAAACCAAAAAGTTGCCTTGTCGAAGATTGAAGCCGGGAAAGCCTACAGTCTCGCAGAGGCTGTGGAGAAGGTGAAAGAAGTGACCTACACCAAGTTCGACGCTTCGCTCGACATTGACGTACGCCTCGGCGTAGATCCCCGTAAGGCCAACCAGATGGTGCGTGGCGTTGTGACGCTGCCCCACGGCACAGGCAAGCAGGTGCGTGTACTCGTGCTCTGCACACCCGATGCCGAAAGCGCTGCAAAAGCTGCCGGTGCTGACTATGTAGGTCTCGACGAATATATCGAAAAAATCAAAGGCGGCTGGACCGACGTTGATGTAATCATCACTCAGCCCGCTATCATGGGTAAGATTGGTGCCCTCGGCCGTGTTCTCGGCCCCCGCGGCCTGATGCCTAACCCCAAGAGCGGCACTGTGACTACCGATGTAGCCAAGGCTGTGGAAGAAGTGAAGAAAGGCAAAATCGACTTTAAGGTGGATAAGAACGGTATCGTTCACTCCTCTATCGGTAAAGTATCCTTCACTCCCGAGCAGATGCGCGACAACGCACGCGAATTCATCGCTACGCTGATCAAACTGAAGCCCGCTACCGCCAAAGGTACCTATATCAAGAGCATTTATCTTTCGAGCACCATGAGTCTCGGCGTAAAGGTCGACACCAAATCGGTAGAAGCCTAAACCCCACTTAATTTTGCGACAAAATGAAAAAGGAAGATAAAGCACTCATCATAGAGAACATAGCCCAGACCATCAAGGAATACGCCGGTTTCTATCTTGTGGAGACCGCCGGACTCAACGCTGAAAAGACAAGCGAATTCCGTCGTGCCTGCTTTAAGGCCGATGTGAAGTTGATGGTGGTTAAGAACACCCTGCTGCACAAAGCTCTCGAAAGCCTTGAAGGCGACTACTCCGAGCTTTACCCTGTGCTCAAGGGCTCGACTTCGCTCATCTGCACCAACGTGGGCAACGCCCCCGCCAAGCTGCTCAAGGATTTCGTGACTAAAGACGAAACCCTTCCCGCTCTTAAAGGTGCATACGTTGAGGAAACTGTTTACGTCGGTGCCAACCAGCTCGACGCTCTCGCTTCCATCAAGAGCAAGAACGAACTTATCGCCGACGTTGTGGCGCTCCTCCAGTCGCCCGCCAAGAATGTGGTTTCCGCACTCCAGAGCGGCGCAACAAAGCTCCACGGCGTTCTCGAAACTCTCTCCAAGAAAGAAGACTAAACCCAAATCGAAACAACAAACAAACAAAATCATACTACAATGGCAGATCTCAAAGCTTTTGCAGAACAACTGGTTAACCTCACCGTCAAGGAAGTAAACGAACTCGCCCAGATTCTTAAGGACGAGTATGGCATCGAACCCGCAGCTGCTGCTGTAGCTGTTGCTGCCGGTCCCGCCGCCGGTCCCGCCGCTGAAGAAAAGACCGCTTTTGACGTGGTTCTCAAATCGGCCGGTGCCAACAAGCTCAATGTCGTTAAGAAGGTGAAAGACGTCGCTGGTCTTGGCCTGAAGGAAGCCAAGGAACTCGTCGACGGCGCTCCCTCGACTGTTAAGGAAGGTCTTTCCAAGGCTGAAGCCGAGGACCTCAAGAAACAGCTCGAAGAAGTTGGCGCTGAAGTCGAACTTAAATAATATCGCCTGTTAATCAGGCTCGTAGGTAAAGACTCTCCCGAGGGGAGTAGTCTTTACCTTTTTGTGTCTAAATCAAATTTGAGTTCCCCTTAACCATATTTTTCCCCTGATGTCAGTTTCTTTAGATAAACCCCGTGTGAATTTCGCATCGGTGAAAAATCCTCTGCCTTACCCCGATTTTCTCGAGGTGCAGCTGAAGTCGTTCCGCGACTTTCTGCAGCTCGACACTCCCCCGGAAAAGCGCAACAACGAAGGCCTTTATAAGGTGTTCGCAGAGAATTTCCCCATTGCCGACACACGCAACAACTTTGTGCTGGAGTTTCTTGACTACTATATCGACCCTCCCCGCTATACTATCGAGGAGTGCCTCGAACGTGGTCTGACCTACAGCGTGCCGCTCAAGGCCAAACTCAAATTGTACTGCACCGATCCGGATCACGAGGATTTCGCAACAGAAATCCAGGATGTATATCTGGGCCCGATTCCGTATATGACGGAGTCCGGCACTTTCGTCATCAACGGCGCAGAACGCGTAATCGTAAGCCAGCTGCACCGTTCGCCCGGTGTGTTCTTCGGACAGAGCACGCATGCCAACGGCACTAAGCTGTACTCGGCGCGTATCATCCCGTTCCGCGGTTCGTGGATAGAGTTTGCCACTGACATCAACAATGTCATGTACGCTTACATCGACCGAAAGAAAAAACTCCCTGTGACAACACTGCTGCGAGCTATCGGTCTGGAAAGCGACAAAGACATCATCGAAATATTCGGTCTGGCAGAGGAAATCAAAGTCAACAAGACAAATCTTAAGAAAGCCGTGGGCCGCAAGCTTGCTGCGCGCGTGCTTAAAACATGGATTGAGGACTTTGTGGACGAGGACACCGGCGAAGTCGTGAGCATCGAGCGAAACGATGTGATTATCGACCGCGAGACAGTAATTGAGGAAAGCCATATCGACGAAATTCTCGGCAGCGGCGTGCAGAATATCCTTTTGCACAAGGAAGACGCCACTTCGAGCGACTATTCGATTATCTTCAACACGCTTCAGAAGGATACGTCCAACTCCGAAAAGGAGGCAGTGCAGTTCATCTACCGTGCGCTGCGCAACGCGGAGCCGCCGGATGAGGCAAGTGCCCGCGAAGTCATCACCAACCTGTTCTTCAGCGAGAAGCGCTACGACCTCGGAGAGGTGGGACGCTACCGCATAAACAAGAAACTCGACCTCGGAACGTCGATGGATGTGAAAGTCCTCACGAAGGAAGACATCATCGCCATCATCAAGTATCTTATCGAGCTTATCAACTCGAAGACCGACGTCGACGATATCGACCACCTCAGCAACCGCCGCGTGCGCACTGTGGGCGAGCAGCTCTACAACCAGTTCGGTGTGGGTCTCGCGCGCATGTCGCGTACTATCCGCGAGCGTATGAACGTACGCGACAATGAGGTGTTCACTCCCATCGATCTCATCAACGCGAAGACCATATCTTCGGTTATCAACACGTTCTTCGGCACGAACGCGCTCAGCCAGTTCATGGATCAGACCAACCCTCTGGCCGAAATCACCCACAAGCGCCGCCTTTCGGCTCTCGGTCCCGGCGGTCTGTCGCGTGAGCGTGCGGGCTTTGAGGTGCGAGACGTGCACTATACTCACTATGGCCGTCTGTGCCCCATCGAGACTCCTGAAGGACCGAACATCGGTCTTATCAGCTCGCTCTGCGTATACGCCAAAATAAACGATCTCGGCTTCATCGAGACTCCTTACCGCAAGGTTGAGGATTCGAAGGTGAACCTGAACAACGATGAAGTGGTTTATCTTACCGCTGAAATCGAGGAGGGTAAAATAATAGCCCAGGGCAATGCGCCGCTCAATGCTGACGGCTCGTTCATTCGTGAACGCGTAAAGGCTCGTCTCGATGCCGACTTCCCCGTGGTTGCACCCGGAGAGGTCCAGCTCATGGACGTGTCGCCCACGCAGATTGCATCTATCGCAGCATCGCTGATACCGTTCCTTGAGCATGACGACGCAAACCGCGCGCTCATGGGATCGAACATGATGCGCCAGGCAGTGCCCTTGATGCGCAGCGAGGCTCCCATAGTCGGCACTGGTATTGAAGGACAGCTTATCCGCGACAGCCGTACGCAAATCACCGCTGAAGGTGCAGGTGTAATCGAGTATGTAGACGCCCGTGTCATCCGCATTCGTTACGACCGTACGGAGGACGAGGAGTTTGTGGCTTTCGACGATGCCGTCAAAGAGTACCACATACCCAAGTTCCGCAAGACCAACCAAAGCACCACCATCGACCTGCGTCCCATCTGCAATGCCGGACAGCGTGTCGAGAAGGGCGACATCCTCACCGAGGGTTATGCCACCGAACGTGGCGAACTTGCTCTCGGCCGCAACCTGAAAGTGGCGTTCATGCCATGGAAGGGCTACAACTATGAGGATGCTATCGTGCTCAACGAGCGTATGGTTCGCGACGACATTCTTACGAGTGTGCACGTCGACGAATATTCCCTGGAAGTGCGCGAGACCAAACGTGGTATGGAGGAACTCACCAGCGACATTCCCAATGTCAGCGAAGATGCTACCAAGGACCTTGACGAGCGCGGCATAATCCGCGTGGGTGCCCGTGTAGTACCCGGCGACATCATGATAGGTAAAATCACTCCTAAGGGTGAGAGCGATCCCACTCCCGAAGAGAAGTTGCTCCGTGCTATTTTCGGCGACAAGGCAGGCGACGTGAAGGACGCATCGCTCAAAGCATCTCCTTCGCTCAAAGGTGTCGTTATCGGAACGAACCTGTTCAGCCGCGCCGCCAAAAAGAAAAAGAGCAAGAGCGCCAATGCCATGCTTCCCATCCTCGACGAGGAATACGAGGAAAAGCAAACAGCGCTGCGCGACGTGCTCGTGGGCAAGCTCATGACCCTCACTGCGGGCAAGACCTCGCAGGGTGTGAAGGATTTCCTCGGTAGCGAACTTATCGCGAAAGGTGCCAAGTTCACGGCCACCACGCTCAAAGACATCGATTACGATACCATCAACCTGAGCAAGTGGACGAACGACCAGCATAAGAACGACCTCATCCGTCAGACCATCGTCAATTATCTGCGCCGCAGCAAGGAAATCGACGCCGAGCTCCGCCGCAAGAAGTTCGACATCAGCATAGGCGACGAACTGCCCTCCGGCATCATGCAGATAGCCAAAGTCTATATCGCCAAAAAGCGTAAGATAGGCGTCGGCGACAAGATGGCAGGCCGTCACGGCAACAAGGGTATCGTGTCGCGTATCGTGCGTCAGGAAGACATGCCTTTCCTCGCCGACGGAACGCCTGTCGACATCTGCCTCAACCCGCTCGGTGTGCCTTCGCGAATGAACCTCGGACAGATTTTCGAAACCGTGCTCGGATGGGCCGGCCGCGAACTCGGAGAGAAATTCGCTACACCCATCTTTGACGGCGCTACACTCGACGACCTTAATGAATGGACTGACAAGGCCGGTCTGCCCCGCTACGGCAAGACATATCTTTACGACGGCGGCACCGGCGAGCGTTTCGACCAGCCTGCCACGGTAGGTGTGATTTACATGCTCAAACTCGGCCACATGGTTGAGGACAAGATGCATGCCCGCAGCATCGGTCCATACTCACTCATCACGCAGCAGCCGCTCGGCGGTAAAGCCCAGTTCGGCGGACAGCGTTTCGGTGAGATGGAAGTGTGGGCGCTCGAAGCATTCGGCGCCGCCCACATCCTGCAGGAAATTCTTACAATCAAGAGTGACGACGTCAACGGACGCAGCAAGGCTTACGAGGCTATCGTCAAAGGCGAGCCCATGCCCACACCCGGTATCCCCGAATCGCTCAATGTGCTTCTGCACGAGCTTCGCGGTCTCGGACTCAGCATCAGCCTCGAAAACTAATCGTCAACACCGTAAAGCATACACTCAAATATGGCTTTCAAGAAAGAAAACAAACCCAAGAATACCTTCTCTAAAATCTCCATCGGGCTCGCATCGCCCGAGGAGATTCTGGCGCGGTCGTCCGGCGAGGTGCTCAAGCCCGAAACCATCAACTACCGCACCTACAAGCCCGAGCGCGACGGTCTCTTCTGCGAGCGTATCTTCGGCCCGGTGAAGGACTACGAGTGCCATTGCGGCAAGTATAAGCGCATACGCTATAAAGGCATCGTGTGCAACCAGTGCGGTGTAGAGGTGACAGAGAAAAAAGTGCGCCGTGAGCGTATGGGCCACATCAAGCTCGTCGTGCCCGTGGCCCACATCTGGTACTTCCGTTCGCTCCCCAACAAGATTGGCTACCTGCTCGGCCTTCCTTCCAAGAAGCTCGACATGGTAATCTATTACGAGCGCTACGTGGTGATAAACCCGGGTGCAGCCGACGGCGTGCAGAGACTCGACCTCCTTACCGAGGAAGAATATTTCGACGTGCTTGACAAGCTGCCCGACAACCATCTGCTCGAAGACGGCGACCCCAACAAGTTCGTGGCCAAGATGGGTGCGGAGGCTCTTTACGAGCTGCTGCAGACCATCGACCTCGACAGCCTCAGCTACCAGCTGCGCCACCAGGCCGACAGCGACGGCAGCCAGCAGCGCAAGACCGAGGCGCTCAAGCGCCTCCAGGTCGTGGAGTCGTTCCGTGCGTCGCGCAACCGCAACAAGCCTGAGTGGATGATTCTGCAGGTGGTGCCTGTAATTCCCCCGGAAATCCGTCCTCTCGTTCCCCTCGACGGCGGCCGTTTCGCTACCAGCGACCTCAACGACCTTTACCGTCGTGTTATCATCCGCAACAACCGTCTGAAACGACTCATAGAGATAAAGGCTCCCGAAGTGATTCTGCGCAACGAAAAGCGTATGCTTCAGGAAGCTGTGGATTCGTTGCTCGACAACAGCCGTAAATCGTCGGCTGTCAAAAGCGATGCCAACCGTCCGCTAAAATCGCTCAGCGACTCGCTCAAGGGCAAGCAGGGACGTTTCCGTCAGAACCTTCTCGGTAAGCGTGTCGACTATTCGGCCCGTTCGGTAATCGTTGTAGGTCCTGAACTCAAGATGCATGAATGCGGCCTGCCCAAGGACATGGCGGCAGAACTTTACAAGCCGTTCGTAATCCGTAAGCTCATCGAGCGCGGCATTGTGAAGACTGTAAAGAGCGCCAAGAAAATTGTAGACCGCAAGGAACCTGTGGTATGGGACATCCTCGAGCATGTTATGAAAGGCCATCCGGTGCTTCTCAACCGTGCCCCGACACTTCACCGTCTCGGTATCCAGGCCTTCCAGCCAAAAATGATTGAAGGCAAGGCTATCCAGCTGCATCCGCTCGCATGTACGGCGTTCAACGCCGACTTCGACGGCGACCAGATGGCCGTGCACCTTCCTCTCGGCAATGAAGCCGTGCTTGAAGCGCAGATGCTCATGCTCGGTGCCCACAACATCCTCAACCCCGCCAACGGTGCGCCTATCACTGTGCCTTCGCAGGACATGGTGCTCGGATTGTACTATATCACCAAGCTGCGCAAGGGCGACAAGGGTGAAGGCTCCGTGTTCTATGGTCCGGAGGAAGCACAGATTGCTTATAATGAGGGGCGCGTGACACTCCATGCTCCCGTGAGCGTGCTCGTGGACGATGTGGACGCCGAGGGCAACCCCGTGCGCCATATTGTAGAGAACACGTCGGTGGGACGCGTGCTCGTCAACCAGTACGTACCGGCTGAAATCGGATATGTCAACGAGATTCTTTCCAAGAAATCGCTGCGTAACATCATATCCCGCGTAATCAAACGTTGCGGTATACCCCGTTCGGCCCAGTTCCTTGACGACATCAAGAACCTTGGCTACTACATGGCATTCCGCGGCGGCCTGAGCTTCAACCTCGGCGACGTCATAATCCCCGCCGAAAAGGAACAGATCGTCAACGAAGGCTACCAGCAGGTGCAGGAAGTGATGGACAACTATTCCATGGGCTTTATCACCAATACCGAGCGTTACAACCAGATTATCGACATCTGGACACATGTGAACAGCCGACTCACCGAAGTGCTCATGAAGCAGATGACCGAGGCCAACCAGGGCTTCAATTCGGTGTTCATGATGCTCGACTCCGGCGCCCGTGGTTCGAAAGACCAGATTCGCCAGCTCGCCGGCATGCGTGGCCTTATGGCCAAACCGCAGAAGGCCGGTGCGGAAGGCGGTCAGATTATCGAAAACCCGATTCTCGCCAACTTTAAAGAAGGCCTCAGCGTGCTCGAGTACTTCATCTCCACGCACGGTGCCCGTAAGGGTCTTGCCGACACGGCTCTTAAGACTGCCGACGCCGGTTACCTGACTCGTCGTCTTGTGGACGTTGCGCATGACGTGATTATCACCGAAGAAGACTGCGGAACTCTCCGCGGCCTTGTGTGCACCGAAATCAAGAACAACGACGAAGTGGTGGCATCGCTCGGCGAGCGTATCCTCGGCCGTGTGAGCGTGCACGACATCATCGACCCCCTCACCGGCGAACTCATCGTCGCAGCCGGAGAGGAAATCAACGATGCCGCCGCCGACCGCATCGAGGCTTCGCCCATCGAAAGCGTTGAAATCCGCTCAGTGCTCACTTGCGAAAGCAAGAAGGGCGTGTGCGCCAAGTGCTACGGCCGCAACCTCTCCAATAGTCGCCTTGTGCAGAAAGGCGAGGCTGTCGGCGTAATCGCCGCGCAGTCTATCGGTGAACCCGGAACACAGCTCACACTCCGTACGTTCCACGTCGGTGGTGTGGCCAGCAATATCGCGGCCGTCAACAGCGTGACTTCGCGCTACAAAGGCAGCCTTGAGATAGAGGAACTTCGCACCGTTACCACCGATGAAGAAGGTGCAAACGGACGCAAAGTGCAGGTCGTAATCGGACGTCTCGCAGAAATGCGCATCATGGATCCCAACACCAAGATGATGCTCGCGAACGCCCAGATTCCTTATGGTTCGAAACTCTATTTCAACGACGGAGACACGGTGGATGTGGGTGATGTAATCTGTGAATGGGACCCGTTCAACGCGGTTATCGTCAGCGAAATGGGCGGACGCCTCGTTTACCGCAACCTTGCGGAGAATGTCAACTTCCGTGTCGACATTGACGAGCAGTCCGGTCTCGAAGACAAGGTGATAATCGAATCCCGCGACCGTGCCAAGGTGCCCGAGGCCGATGTCGTGGATGCAAACGGCCAGGTGCTCATCACCTATGCTCTCCCTGTGGGTGCGCACCTTATATTTGACAATGACGCTGAAATCAAGCCCGGCGACATATTCGTGAAGATTCCCCGCGCTGCAGGCGGTGCA
Organism: Muribaculaceae bacterium; assembly: GCA_009775265.1. Taxonomy (GTDB): domain Bacteria; phylum Bacteroidota; class Bacteroidia; order Bacteroidales; family Muribaculaceae; genus CAG-873. The sequence goes on along the minus strand of VSPG01000023.1, from coordinate 14,697 downwards.
GGCGACATCACCGGCGGTCTGCCCCGTGTGACCGAGCTTTTCGAGGCCCGCAACCCGAGCAACCCCGCCATTGTGAGCGAAATCGACGGCGAAGTGCACTTCGGAAAGGTGAAGCGCGGCAACCGCGAGATTTCCGTCACCCCGAAAGTGGGAGACATCAAGAAATATCTCGTGCCTTTGTCCAAGCAGATACTTGTGCAGGAAAACGACGTCGTACGTGCCGGCACACCTCTGTCTGACGGTGCCATAACCCCTGCCGACATTCTTAGCATCATGGGTCCGACGGCAGTGCAGGAATACATTGTGAACGAGGTTCAGGATGTGTACCGCATGCAGGGTGTGAAAATCAACGACAAGCATTTCGAGGTGATTGTACGCCAGATGATGCGCAAAGTCGCCATCCTTGATCCGGGCGACACTTGCTTCCTCGAGCAGCAAATCGTGGACAAGCGCGACTTCATGGAAGAGAACGACCGCATTTGGGGCAAGAAAGTGGTCACCGAAGCCGGTGACAGCACCGAACTCCAGCCCGGTCAGATAATAACAGCACGTAAGCTGCGCGATGAAAACTCGTCGCTCAAGCGCCGCGATCTCCGTCTTGTGGTAGTTCGCGATGCCGTGCCTGCCACTTCCGAGCAGATACTTCAGGGTATCACGCGTGCCGCACTTCAGACTTCGAGCTTCATGTCTGCCGCATCCTTCCAGGAAACTACCAAAGTGCTCAACGAAGCTGCCATCAACGGCAAGACCGACAGTCTTGCGGGCATGAAGGAGAACGTGATCTGCGGTCATCTCATCCCTGCCGGTACAGGTCTTCGCGAGTACGAACGCCTCGTAGTGGGCAGCCGCGACGACATCGCCGCTGTCTATGAAGAAGCCGAATCGGTTCCGGCATCAGGTCATATTGAAATCAACGACTGAGCCACCGCTCAGTGAATCATAGAAAACGGCTTCCGCATCCGTTTATGGGCGCGGAAGTCGTTTTTTTTGTTTATTGGAATAAGCTTTTGCAATAATTATGTGGAATGGGTTCTGAAAAACTCTAAAAAAATTGTAACTTTGAACGAATGTTAAATCAATCATTATGCTCGTACGCAATATATTCAGAGTTTCCATAGCGGTATTCTCTTTTTCTGCTTTGTTTTCTTGCTCGGAGCGGAAGGAGGAGCATCCGTTCAAAGGCTATTGGACGGCCTACGTAAGCAACGCCGACGACGATGGGGGCAATAAATGTTTTGTAAGGCTTGATTTCTATGACAACACGGTGTGTGCCGACGGATTTGAGAATGTGGCGGGGGTGCTGAGCATAGCCGAAGACCGCGCCATATACAAGCCAATCACGGCAGATGTGATAAAGCGTGCGGAGGTAGTGGGAGAGAACGAGGCACGAATCGAATATGTGCAGCAGAGTTCGGGGCAATTGTGGTCGGCCACGCTTACTTACGACCCGGAATCGCGTTCCATTTCATTTGCCAATGGAAAGATGTTGTCGTCCGGGCATGATAAGAACGCGGCACCGGCCAAGATGCCCTATAGCTTCGACCCGTCGTCGATAACGTTCGAACATGTGAGCGACAAACCGAATTTCAAGCAGATTCCGGGATATAACCGTGTGCTGGAACTGCCCGACCGGGTATATTACCGCAGCATCATTGCCGACGAGACAATAGCCCCGCCATTTGGCGAGGTGCAGCTGCGGTGCTATTATCCTGAAACGGACCGCGACATAAATATAACGAACGAGCTGGGAGAGTCGCCGCTAAGTTCCAAGTTCATGGCCAATATCATTGACTGCTGGCCTTTGCCGGGAGAACCGGGTCTGATGCTTATCTTGTGGACATCGACCGAACGCTATCAGGAATACACGCTCTACCGTATCGGCGAACGCAATGTTTTCCGCGACATCGATTATGTGACAGGACGCCGTCCGAGCCGCTATGTCATGGATGAAAAAGTGGACAGCATGGAAATATCATCAATTATCCGTAATGGCAAGCGCGTGAGGGTGTATGACCCCGCTTCAAGGGAAGTGCGTGTGTATGATCTTGCAGGGCATCTGATTGAACGTAAAAGCAGAAATTAATCCGTCGGCGAGTTGTCGCCCCGTATAACAAAAATGAGGCTGTGTCGTAATTAAGTTTTACGGCGCAGCCTCTCTTTTCGTAGCATTGGGGTTTGGATATTTTTCAGGCGACAGATTTTTGAGGATTATTCCAAAATAATCGGTTCTCAGGCGGTAAAGTCCGTGACATAAGCATATACAGGCCAAAAAGGGGCGTATTTCCCCCGTTTTTGGTCTGTTTCGCTATCTTCGAGCACATTTTCTTGATGTTGAAGGCTATGGCGAAGAAGGCAAAGTCCATTGTGACCTTGTCTTTCCCGAAGTGGCGGAAGCGGCGGTACGCCATGTTGAACTTCATCTGGCCAAAGACGGCTTCGGGCTCGATGCATCGTCGTCCCCGGTGTTTTAGCCCTTCTTCCGATGTCAGCAGTTCACGGGCTTTTCGTTTGTATTCGTTGAGCCGGTGGTTCACCTCGATTGTGCGTCGGTCGCCTTTGGCCTTGTAGCACAGACACCGCAGGGGGCAGCCTTTGCAGTTTTGTGCGCGATAACGTGCGTTTTCACTGCGGTAGCCACTGGCTGTCTTTGAATGGGAGGTGCCGATACGCGTCATGTGCTGTCCCATCGGGCAGACGTAATAGTCCTCTTGGGCGTTGTAGTGGAAGTTGTCGTGATGGAACGGATTGGGCTTGTAGCGAGGGCGCTGTTCCAGATGGAAGCGGTTGTATTTGACGTAAGCCTCCATGCCGGCCTCATCCATGAAGCGGTAGTTTTCTTCCGAGCCATAGCCGGAGTCGGCGACTGCGACAGAGGGCAGATGTCCGTAACGGTCGAGGAAGGAGTTGAAGAATGGTATCAGCGTCAGCGTGTCGGTGGGATTCGGGAACAGGGCGAAGTCGGTTATGAACTGGTTTTCGGCAGAGACCTGAAGGTTGTATCCGGGTTTGGTCTGACCGTTGTTCATCGCGTCTTCTTTCATGCGCATGAACGTCGCGTCGTGGTCGGTCTTCGACATTGAGTTGCGCTCGCCCATTTGTTCAAGCCGACTGTCATACTCATTGAGCTTGTCGCGGTGTTTCTCCAGTTCCTTTAGCTGTTTTTTCTTTTCGCGGTGCTGCTTCTTCTGCTCCTTGTCAGCGGGTTCCGGCTTTGATGCAAGTGCGTCTTTGAGTTCGCCGATAAATGTGTTAAGTGTATCGGTAGTAAACTCCACCCGTTCTGCTTCCGCTGCCTTGTCCTGCACTATGACCTCGTCAATCTGTTGGAGCAGGACACGTATTTTATCCTGAAGCTTTGCTCGGTTCTTCTCGACGGTCTTCCGCCATACAAAGGTGTACTTGTTGGCTTTGGACTCGATCTTCGTTCCATCGATATACTCCACATCAAGCGTTATAAAGCCGCGCTCGGCCAACAGCAGCACGACTTGTGTGAAGATGTTGTTGATCTCTTTCTTTACGCGGTTGCGGAAGCGGTTGATCGTCACAAAATCCGGTCGTTCCTGCGCCGCCAGCCAGATATAATGGATGTCGCGCTGCACCTGACGCTCTATATTGCGGCACGAATATACGTTGTTCATATAGGCATAGAGGATGATCTTGAGCATCATCTTCGGGTGGTAGGGACACCTGCCGCGTTCACGGTACAGTTTTTTGAACTCCCGCAGGTCAAGACCCTCGACAACGGCATCAACAACGCGTACAGGGTCGTTTTCCGCTATATCTTCATTGGGATTCAGCAGAAAAAACAGCCCGTCGTTGTTACTGTAAGATTTTGTATGTAACTTTGTGGACATTTAATTTGTTTTATGTCACTAAGTTACTAAAACTTTTTGACATGACAAAGCCCCGGCTTGCGAAAGTCAGGGCTTTGTTTTATGTTTTACAGCAGCTTATAAAAAGAGGCTGCGCCTATTTTGACACAGCCTCATTTTTATTATGGCTTGGCTGAGCTTATCTCACCTGTAGCTTCACGGGAATGACCGCACCGTCTTTGTTTTCGACGGCGAGGATATAGATTCCGGAGGATATGGACGATAGGTCGAGGCGTGCGGAGCCGTTGCCGAACGATGCGATGACGCGTCCGGAGAGGTCGATGAGTGTGGCGCGCGTGAAGTCGCCGTAAACCACCGTGTGGTCGACAGCCGGATTGGGATACACGCGTATGCCGTCGGCCGATGGCGATGTGATGCCGGACAGCCCGAATGTAATCTCCGCTTCTTCGGATTCGCCGGAGGCGTAGATGGCTTTGACGGACGCTTTATGCATGCCGTCGCTGACGCTTCCGAGAGACAATGCGCAGTTCTCGGTAATTTCGGGCTTCTGCCCGTCGACTGACACCTGATAGCTTACTTCTGGTCCCGAGGGTATGGTGTTCATTGCAAATCCGTTGCCGGAGCTGATTTTCACATCGTCGATGAACAGAGTGAACCCGTCGGCAGAGTTGCAGTTGATGGCCACGTAGCGTGCTTCTGCCGGAATATCGAACTCATAAGGAGCCCATTGCTGCTTGGGTACATTGATTTCTCCGCTTATCCAGTCGAAGCTGTCGGGGTCGTTGTCGGTGAGCGAATATCCTACGAGTATTGTCTCTCCATAGGTCGGCGAATAGCCTTTTGCCTGGAATCCGAATTTGAATCCGCTATGGTAGGTGAGACGCGGCGATATGAAATAGTCGTCGTTGCCATTGTATGTGGCGAAGCATGCGAGAGCCTGGTCGCCGCTGTAGGGATGTGAGGCAGAACGGGCGTCGTACATCGAAGGTGTTGTCTGCTTGGGGTTGAATGCCATGAACGACATCGGTTCTGTGCGTCCGGGGAAGTTGAATTCCGGTTCGGCCACAGTGCGGTTTTTGTCGCCGTCAACATATGTCCAGCCTATTTCGCCTGCCGGAGCCATGGCGAAGGGTGCATAGCCTTCGAAATCGTCGAATATCTCACCGGATTCGTTCCATGTGAGAGTGAATCCTTCCGTGGCACTGCCGTACACTTTCAGGTTTACGGGTTTGGCGATAATCTCTTTAAGCACTATCGGGCCGAGAGTCAGGTCGTCGGACGCAGTGAGGTCGGCCGGTAAAGAAGCTTTTTCGTAGCCTGCGAGCGATACGGACACCGTGTAGCGGTCTTTCCACATGCCTTGGAATTCTACCATGCCTTCATCGTCTACCATGGCAGATGCCGTCACGTTGCCGTCCGGAGCCGTTACGGTGACAATGGCACCTGTCGGGTCGGCGCTGTGCGAGTTGGTGGTCACGGTGGCACGAAGGGTGGAATAGGCGTTGTGGAGCACGTAAGGCGAGTATGCCTTCGGCGACATGCTTCCGTCGGGATAGACCGATGCTACGGCATAACTGTAAACGCCGGGGGAGAGTGTGTTCCACGAGCCGTCAACGATGGAGGTGGGCTGTGCGCTTTCCGAAGCAGGTGTTTCTATCTCTGTCCATTCCGAATCGGCAGGGTCGAAGCCTTTCGCGCGCCATACTTTGTAGGCGTAGAAGCCGGGAAGTTCGTCGCGTCCGTCGCCTACGGTGGCTATGGGAGTGTTTTCTACGGGATAGACGTAGCCTTCGGCGCGTATCAGCAGGTTGGCACTGAGCACATTGTTGTCGAAATACATGAATTCTCCTGAGTTGTAGTCGGTAGAGAATGCATATGTGTGCTCGCGCATCGGCCATTCTTTGCTGTTGTCGTCGATTGCTATGCCGAGAAATCCGGGATAGTTCAGGGCTACGAAGCATCCGTTAGGAGCCTGTACGGGCTGCGCCGGAATGTGTTCGCTCCATTCTCCGTCGGTGTTGGGCACATTGCGCATGCTGTAAAGGATATTGCCGGTGGGGTTGCCCTCGGAGTCAAGGCCGTAGACATAGATGTTGACGAGGGTGTGGGGGCCGCCTTCTGCCGTTGTCTGCCATGTCAGTTTTTCAACCTGCATAGGTGTGCGGAACACGGAACCTATGACGGTGGTTCCTATCTGGTCGGTGATTCCGAGCTGGCTCGCAGCCGTGCCGCTGTCGTAGCGCATAAGGGCTTTACGGTCGGGCGATGTCCATGCTATGGCCATGGCCTTTTCGGCAGTTTCAGATGCTGTGACGTTGGCAGGGGAGTAGTGGGCGTAGCCCATTTCTATGTTGCCGGTTGCGATGTCTTCCGTCAGCTCGAATTCGCGTGTGGCGGGAGCCATCCAGTCTTTGGTAACAGTTATTTTGCTCGCATGGCTTACTACGTTCTCAAAAGAGAAAGCGCCGCTCGCGTCGGTGGTGGCGGAGAGTTCGGTGTATCCTTCGAGGAGAACCGAGGCCCCGGCTACGGGGTTGCCTTCCGCATCGGAGATGCTTCCCTGCACGCTGTATGTGGGGATGGCCTCTATCGTGACGTCGGCCGTGGCGTTGTCGTCGTTTATGGTTATTCCTTCGCGGCTTGAAGGCTCGAATCCGAATTTGCTCGCTGTCACTGTATAGGTGCCGTTGGGCACGAAGTCGAAGTTGTACGAGCCGTCGGCAGCAGAAAGCGTGGTGGCGTGTATTTCGGATATTCCGACCGTCACTCCCTCGACAGCGTTTCCATCGGTGTCGTACACTTTGCCCATAAGGCTGGCTCCGCCGGACTGAACCATCAGTGTGACTATGCTGCTGCCGTTCATTGCGCGTCCGGACTGCCCGTAATCAATGGCCTTGTCCTGTGACACCCCGTACGCGGAGTTGCCTGATACGGGGCTGTTGTAGTAGGGATAGTAGACCCCGGAGTAGTACGATGCTCCGGCGTTTTCGAGCGAAGACATAGTTACTATGGCCAAATTGCCACCTTCGTAGTCGAATGCCTGCTGGAAGTCGAGTTTCAACACACCCTCTCCGCTTTCGAAATCGAGTGTGCCTTCGTAGGCGAGCGACATGTCTTCCTGCGGAATCCATCCGTCGGAACTTGTCTGGCGGTCGGTATTGGCGATATAGACTTTGAGCTCAACGCCTTTGGGCACGGAATAGGATGTCTTGTAGGCGTAGCGGAGGCCGGTTATGCGTCCGCGGGAGATACCTATTTCCGACGCATGGTAGATGTTTTGTACGTGGCTGTATTTATAATACTGGTTGAACGGATGGTTGTTCGACGTTCCGCTCTGAGTGCCGATAATGAGTTCTTCGGGCGTGCCTTTGGGCATTACAGTGATTTCTGTCGGAGCGGTGGTGTTATCGTCGGGGATTTCATCGCCAGGCATAATTACTTTGCCGCGCAGAGATGTCACGCCTTCAGTGGCAGTCCATGAAACCTGCGCTACGATTTCCTCTCCCGCTGCGATGGCTTCGGAGGATGAGGTCTGTGCGAGGGTGTTTCCGTCCTGGTCGAGAAGGTTTACGGTATAGGAGGCTGCATCTGTAGCGCCCTTGTTGGCGATTCGGATGCTGTACGGGTAGGTGTTGCCTACGATGGGCTGCGTTTGTCCTGTGAGTGAGAGCGCCGAGAGATTGTTTTCTGCGAGTTTCTCGATGTCGAGCCGGTCGATGAGCAGATAGCTGCTGCCGGTTTCGGCCATGTCGTGTATGGCGAGATTATAGTCTCCGCCGGAGGCTACGGTGAACGTGATTTCTTTTTCGGCGACTTCCCATCCTCTGGATACTTCTATTTCGCCGATTTCCTGAACGGGAGTTTCGAGTCCGTAATCAGCAAGGAGCAGAAAACCGAGGTTATGGTTGCCGTTTGCAATATGGCTCAGGGACAGCTTGTATGTGGCTCCGGATTCAAATTCTATGGGATGGCTCACGATGTAGTCGTCGGCCGGAGTTCTGTCGGCTATGAAATACGCACCGTCGGCTTTTGCCCACGAAAGATTGAACCATTGCCATTTTACATCGTCTTCATTGGCATCCACGATTGTCCATTTGTCGAATTCTTCCTGAGAAAATTCGCAGCTGTAGGGTATGCCGAGCTTGGGGCCGAGGGTGATAAGGCCGGACTGAGCCGGTTCGGAAGAGCCGGCATCGGTGGTTGCTGTGATGATGTAGCTGTAGCTTCCTGACTGTTCTACTCCGGTTTCAAGCCATTCGGTGGCCGTAAGTCCCTCTGCCATGGTTTCACCCTCCGGCATGCGCACCACTTTATAGGTGGGAGCGCTGATCCATCCGCCGTTTGCGCCGGTTGTTACGGCTTTCCATGAAACTTTAGCGGAGTTGGGAGTGATACGCGTGATTGTAATATCTTCTACTTTGGCCGGAACGTCGGTGCCTATGAATGCCGTGGCTTCGGCAGGTATACCGGCGCCTCCGAGTGTGTAGGGAACGACGGTGTAGGTGTGGGTGGCTCCTCCATCGGGTGCTACTACATCGGTGTAGGTGGATTCCTTGCCGGGTTCGGCGTTGTCGAGTTCTCCTACAAGTGTGCCGTCGCGCAGAATCTCTATTTTGGTGAAAGCCTTGATGGGCGAGCCGCTGAATGTTTTCAACGGATTTGTCCAGCGGAGAATGGCTGTGTGTCGGCCTTCCGGAGCGGATGTCACGGAAAGATTTTCAACCTGACGCGGTGCGCTGTCGGCAACCACTACGTAAGGCACATACAGTCCGGCCAGCTGTGTCTCGCCGATGGGCATTCCGCGGGTGGCCAGACCTGTGGCAGGATCGATGGTGGCGATGAAGGTTTCCTGAATTTCTATTGTGCCGGTCTCATTGAGGGTGCGCACGGTAGCTGCCCAGTAGAGCACGCCGCGTTCGTGGTCGAATTCCATTGATTGGAAATTTTCGGGGTAGAGTCCGGTGTGTCCTACTATGGTCGCTGCTCCTGTAGTCTTGTCTATCTTGCAGAAATCGCCCATGAAGCTTATGGCGTACAACTGGCCGCTGATATCGGCTGCAAGTGTGAAATATTTCTGGTCGAGTGTCGCGATTTTTACGGATTGTCCTGTGGAAAGGTCTATCTTGAACAGTGCGGATGCGTTTTCGTCGGCCTTTGAGATGGCAAACATTGTTTTGGACGACAAATCGTAGGTCATGTCGTTGACAAATGCTGAGTAGCCTGTCAAGGTACCCACCTTTTCATATGATTTGGTGTCCAAATCCATTCTGTAAAGCGCGTCGGCAGTCTCCGAGGTGCCGGCGGTTTTTGACGATGCCACATAATATTTGCCATCTGCGAATGCTCCGGCGGTAGAGGTCTGATAGAAAGGAACAGCCGATTTGTATTCCGGCGCTTCTTCTCCGTCGATAGGGAATGTGACGATATGGTTGATGAGTTGAGGGCTGTCCTCACTGAAGGCGCATATGGCAAAAGCGTCTTTTACGGTTGAGGCTGTAGCCATGATGCCCGAAATCAGTGCCAGCATCATCACACCTAACAGTCGTGGCGGGATTAGAAATTGCTTTTTCATTGAGTTTCTGGTTGGTTGTTGATAATAATAAGGTGGTTAAAGTATTCTCAGTATATTTTATGTGTTGTTAACAATGCGGCATGAGAGTTAATTAAAAAATATGTGTTTTAAGTTGTCTGTGGTGTAAAAGTTATGGATTGTTATAAATAGGGCAATAAAAATGTCAGCCCGTCACCTATCAGGCGGCGGGCTGACTAAGAAATGCTTAAATTCCGGGGGATTTTATCTGTACATCTGCCAGCAGTCTACGTCGAACAATTCGCCGTCGCCGCCGCGGAAGAGTATGAGCAGATCGTGCACGCCGCGTGCGGCATCGATAGCCTTAAGCTCGGTCTCCACATGCAGGGGCGAACCGGGCGACACGGACACACGTGCCATGGGGCGGTTGCCGGGGCGGTCGAGATAGAACTCGACGGATCCGCCGTCCTTGATGGCACTGAAATCTACGCTAAGGCGCGACGGGGCGGAATCGCCGAAGTCGACATCGCGCAGGCGCAGCCAGTCGCCGTTATGCACGGATGTGATGTAATGGTCGTCGCCGGCACGGCGGTCGGTTTTCAATCCATAGCTCTCTGCCATGGTTTCTGCTTCCACGCGTGAGTAGGGGCTTAGCGTGGCGATGCCTTTTTTGAGTCCTCCCGTGGTGTGGGGTATGAACGGAATGCGTTCGCCGTCCCATTCGAATTCCTCTACGGTGGTGGCGCGGCGGAAGCCGCCGCCGTTGATGGCGCGTCCGTTGTGGTAGAACATGAAGTTGCGGCCTTTCAGCTCGACGCTTCCGCCATGGATGGTGAAGCTGTTCGGGGATTCGTCGATGATGCGGCCGCCGTATATCCACGGGCCGTTGATGTTGCGGCTGTAGGAGTAAGCCATGTGTTCGGGTACTCCGCCGGCAGCGTAGACGAGGTAGTATATGTCGCCGCGGCGGAACACCCACGGGCCTTCCTCATAGTTTGTCTTCATCATGTCGGTATTGGTGGCATAGTCGCGTTTGAGGCGTTTGGGGCCGAAAGCTTCGGGGTCGTCGAGGCCTGGCACCTGACGCACTTCTCCGGCGAGTGAAATCATGTCGTCGGCCAGCGGAGCGTACCACATGTTGTTGTTGCCCCAGAACAGCCATGCCTGTCCGTCGTTGTCGATGAACACGGAGGGGTCGATGAATCCCAGTCCGGTGGCCGATACGAGGGGCTTGCCTATGGGGTCGGTGTAAGGTCCTGTGGGGGTAGGTGCCACTGCCACTCCGATGCTGTGCAGTCCGGGCTTGGATTTGTCTTCGGCGCAGATGTACCAGTACCATTTGCCGTTGCGTTCCACGGCTTGCGCCGCCCAGGCATTGTCGCCATGTTTGGCCCAAGAGAAAGCTTCGGTGCTTAGCGGCGTGCCGCGGTATGTCCAGTTCAGCATGTCGGCGGATGTGAAGAGCTGCCAGTCTTTCATCTTGAAGTATTGGGCGTCGTCCTCGTCGTGGCCTGTGAACAGATAGAGTGTGTCGCCGTGTACGTATGGAGCGGGGTCGGGCGTGAACGATGTTCCGATGATGGGGTCGGTGGCGAATGCCGACTGCATGAGGGCAGCCGCTGCCACCACGGAAATAGGTAGGCGTAGGTTCATTGTGTTGGTATTATGTTGTGATTAATTCCCATGGTATGTTTATGCACTATGCAAAATTAACAAAAAACGTAATAATGCCGTAGGCGCTGCGTATCATTTCGCAGCGCCTACGGTAACATAAACGGTGTACGGATAAATTACTATTTTATGACGGCGAGGCCGCCGAGGGCGGTTTCTTTGTAAAGGGACGGGATGTCGTGGCCGGTCTGTTTCATCACTTCTACTATGCGGTCGAAACTGACAGAGTGCCGGCCATCGCTGTATGCCGCGTAGAGATTGGCGTCGAGGGCGCGTGCGGCGGCATAGGCGTTGCGTTCGATGCATGGTATCTGCACGAGTCCGCACACGGGGTCGCAGGTGAGCCCGAGGTGGTGTTCCAGGGCCATTTCTGCGGAGTATTCTATCTGGGCCGGTGTGCCTCCGAAAAGTTGTGAAGCGGCAGCGGCGGCCATTGCGCATGCCACACCGACTTCTCCCTGGCAGCCTACTTCGGCGCCGCTCACGCTGGCGTTGAATTTCACCACGTTGCCGAAAAGACCGGCTGTGGCCAGCGCGCGGAGGATGCGTTTTTCGCTGAAATGCTTGGAATGGTGCAGGTGGTAGAGCACGGCCGGAACTATGCCGCTGGAGCCGCATGTGGGAGCTGTGACGATTTCGCCGCCGGCGGCGTTTTCTTCGCTTACGGCAAGAGCGTAGGCATAGACAAGTCCGCGGCTGCGCAGGCTTTCGGCATAGCCGGCGGCGTGCACGTAGTAGCTTACGGCCTTGCGCCGCACTCCGAGGCCGCCGGGCAACACGCCTTCGGCTTCTATGCCGCGCTCGACGGCTGCTTTCATCACGCGCCATACCTCGGCAAGGTAGTCCCATATGTCGGGATTCTCGTGTGTGTCGACGTATTCCCAGTAGCTCCGTCCGCTGTCCTCGCACCATTTGAGGATGTCCTGAATCTTTGTGAGCGGATAGATGCTTTCGCCGGGAGTGCGGGTCTCGCCTTCTTCCACGATGTCACCTCCGCCTATGCTGTAATATGTGCGTGTGCCTGTGAGGTTTCCGTCGGCGTTGAATGCGCGGAACGTCATGCCGTTGGTGTGGAACGGAAGGATGGTGTCCGGCTGCCATAGTATTTCGGTGGGGGCTACGGGGCTGAGCACGGCGAGTATGGCTTCGTCGGTGAGGTGCCCGCGGCCGGTGGCGGCGAGGCTGCCATAGAGTGTCACTTCGAAGCGTGCGGGCGATGAGCCGAGAGAGGCTGCGAAACGAGCTGCGGCCTTTCGGGGACCCATGGTGTGGGAACTCGAAGGGCCGTAGCCGATTTTATACAGTTGATTTATTGATTCCATCCGCAGGTCAGAATCGGAAGCCGGTGCTGAGAACTATGCTGCTGAATTTCTCGTCCAGCTTGCCGGAGGGTGCGCGGAATCCGTCCCAGTCGCTGAACGCGTGGAACTCGCTGCTGCGTGTGCGGTACACGTAAGCTCCGTCTATGTACCAGCCTTTATAGCGGTAGCCGAGTCCGAAACTGAGCTGGTTGCTCGTCTTGTTGAATGTGTAGGATGGGTCGGTTCCGGCTGTGAGTATTTCCATGTCGCCGTTGGCGGCAGCTTCCTTGACGTTGGAGCCTTGCCAAGCATATCCGGCGCGCAGGCTGAACTGAGGCGTCACGCGGTACTCCATGCCCAAACGCAGTGCGTTGGCTGCCTGGAAGTAGTCGCTTATGTCTTGGTTCACGTATTCGGCTGACTCGAATTCCGTGCCGTAGTAGCCTGTCTGATACTTTACTTTCATATCGGGATAGGCGGTGCGCTCATAGTCGAGGCTGATTATGGCCTGGCTGCCGATAACGCCGGCCACTCCCACGTTGAGCCGCCACGGCGAGTTGAGCCGGGAGTCGAATTGTGCGATGTCCGTGTATTCGTTGCCTTCCATTGTCCGGGTGGAGCCGGCGGGGGTGTAGCGGTAGTCGACTTCGCCGTCGGCCGAATGCTGGAGATGCCACCATGTGGGGGTCTTGACTGACAGACCTATGCGAAATTCGTTGATGGGCTTGATGATGAGGCCGAAATTGAGGTTCCAGCCGTTGCCGGTGATATACTGCGTGTTGTAGAGGTCGAAACCGGCATTGCCTGTGGCCAGGCGTCCTGCCTCTGTTGCTATCGCTGCATTTTCCATGCTTTCGCTGTAGAGCACGTTGCGCGAGTAGTTGAGGTCGGTGACGCCGATATTTACGCCCCAGCTAACAATGTCGCTTACGTTGCCGCCGAAACTGAAGTTGTATTCATCGATATAACCCCGCTCGCGTGCCTGATAGACGGCGTCGCCCACGGTACCGTTCTGGAACAGACCCTGATAGCTGTCCTTTGCGGCATTGTTGGGATTTATCATATAGGTGTTGTAGGCAAGTATGCTGAGCCAGTTGATATCGGAATCGGCGTAGGGGTTGTATTTGTCCTTTATGAATTCCATGTCGGAAGCCGCTATGCCGTTGGTCCAGGATGCTATGTAGTTGGAAAGCGATATGGACGTGGGGTTGACATAGCCGTTCGTTATGCGGTCGAAACTGGCCGTGCGTCCATAGCTTGCGCCCCATGCGAATGTGCGCATCGCGCCATCGAGACGTGTGACGCCCACGTAGCCGAAATTATTGCAGAACGCTTTGGTCTGGCTTTCTGACACTGCGTCGGTCTTGTAGTTGCGGAAATTGATGTCAAGCGTTGCGCCGATTTCGCTGCTGCGGTACACGCCTAACGATGCCGGGTTGAGGGAAACGGCCGAGAGGTCGCCGCCTAATGCGGTGAATGCACCGCCCATGCTCATGAAACGTGCCGTGCCGCGCAGTTCGCTCTGCGACAGGTTGTAGGCGTCGACGGCGCTTTGCGCCATGACCGCAGCGGGGAGTGCCAGCGCTATTGCGGGGACGAGTATTTTTTTCATAAGTTGCGTGTTGAATACGTGGAAATACGTTTTTTATTAAAACGATTTTCCGGCCCGTTTGTTCCGGAAAATCGTGTAATATATGGTTCTGGCCTAATCAGCGGCGTCCGCGGCTTCCGCCACCTCCGCCACGGCTTGCTCCGCCTCCGCCGTGTCCGCCGAAACTTCCGCGGCTTCCGCCTCCGAAGCTTCCGCTGTTGTAGCTGCTTCTGCGGCTGCTGTTGCTGTTGCGGCTGTTGTTGTAGCCGGAATTTCGGGTGGTGGCGTTCGTGGAGCGTGTGGCGCCGGACGAGCGGTCGGTGCGCGTGGTGCCGGTGATTTTGCGGTTGCTGTTGGTCGCCGTTCCGCTTACGCGTCCCGGCCGTGTGCCTGAGCCGCTATTGCCGAAGCGTCCGCGCCCGGTGGTCGTGGTGCCGTTTCCTATAGCCGTGCCCGGTCGGGTGGATACTCCGTAAGACGGCCGTCCGTTCGAGCCAGGCCGCACGCCGATGGCGTGCCCGTTGTTGCTGGGACGTGTGGCTCCGGAGCTGTAGCCGTTGTTTCCGGGGCGATGGGTGGATGCCATGCCCGAACCGCTGCCTGGGCGATGCGGACGACTTGCTCCGGGACTTGACGGACGCCATGCGTGGTCGTGGTGATGGTGGCCTCCGCCCCATCCCCAGGCAGGACCCCACCAGGGTCCCCCCCCCCCCCCCGGGCCCCCAGCGCCGGCCCCTCCCCCAAAAGGGTGCTAACAGCCGCCCCCACCCC
>VSPG01000022.1 GCA_009775265.1 Muribaculaceae bacterium | reverse complement strand
GTCGTGGGCTACGGCACACAGAAGAAAGCCAACCTGACGGGCGCCGTGGCCACCGTCGACGTGGCGCGCGTCATGGAAAACCGTCCTGTACAGGACGTTACACGTGCGCTACAGGGCGCTGTTCCGGGCCTCACCATCACTACCGGCAACGGCGGCATCAACAGCGATGCCACAATCCGCATCCGCGGCGTCGGAACGCTGACCAACGGCCAGGCTTCCAACCCCCTGCTCGTTGTGGACGGTGTGCCCGTTGACAACCTCAACTTCATCGACCCCAATGACATCCAGGACATCAGCGTACTGAAAGACGCCGCTTCGAGCGCGGTGTATGGTGCGCGCGCTGCCTTCGGCGTGGTGCTCATCACCACCAAGGGCGCCACCAAAAAAGACCGTGTAAGCGTGAGCTACAGCAACAACTTCGCCTGGAGCCAGTCGACCATCATGCCTGAGTTCACTACCTCTGTAGAAGACATAAAAGGCTCCATACAGGCTTTCTACCGCAATAATTCCGGCAACTCAAGCACTCCCGTGGGCGGCATGAACTATGTCGACATCCTCCCCTATGCCGAAGCATGGTATGCACAGCACGGCGGCCGATACACCGACTACCGTCAGCTGATGCCGTACCAGGACGAAGACAACGTGGGCGACTACCGCATCCTTGACAACGGGTCGTGGATACGCTACGCCGACTGGGACATCAACAAGACGCTCTACAACAGTGCCGCTCCGTCGCAGAAGCACAATGTGAGCCTCGAAGGCACCAGCGGCAAAACGCAGTACCGCCTTTCGTTCGGCTACGACAGCAAGCAGGGTCTGATGCGTTACAACCCTGAGAAACTTTCCCGCTACATGGCTCACGCCAACATCTCCACAAATGTCACTGACTGGCTTAAGGCCGGCACACGCATCAGTTTCACGCAGCGCGAATACACCGAGCCCAACACTCCGAACAACACTCTGCAATATGCATGGCGCTGGGCTCCGTTCGTATCGGCATGGGGTTATATCCCCGACCCCGTCACGGGCGAAGAAATCGGAGTGCGCAACACTTTGAGCGAACGCGTACAGGCTCCGACCGACAAGGCTGTGTCCCGCCAGGCACGTCTGCAGGCGTGGGCCCAGGCTGAAATCATAAAGGGCCTTACCCTCCAGGCCGATTTCACCTACGACTTCCGCACCTACGACAACCACGCATCGTGGATCGAACAGAAGTTCTGGGACTGGGGCAGCACACCCTACGCGCTCTTCACATGGCCGACAGCCGGCCAAAGCCGCACCCGCGCCTACCAGACAAAGAATGACATGGACCGCTGGACCACCAACGTCTTCGCCACCTATGCCAAGACTTTCGCGAAGGACCACAACCTGAAAGTGATGGCCGGTTTCTCTGCCGAGCAGAACCGCTACGACAACCTTTCCGCCGGACGTTACGGCCTCGTGGACTATAACCTGCCGGAAATCAACCTTACCGATGGTTCCGAAGCCAACTCCTACATAGCCACAGGCGGCTCAGGCCACAGCGCCACAGCCGGTTTCTTCGGCCGTGTGAACTACGACTACAAAGGCCGCTACCTCTTGGAAGCCAACGGCCGCTATGATGGTTCGACACGCTTCCCGGCACACAAGCAGTGGGCATTTTTCCCCTCGTTCTCTGCCGGCTGGCGCTTCTCCGAGGAAGACTTCTTCAAATCTGTCAGCGACTGGTGGAGCAATGGTAAACTGCGCGCCAGCTACGGCCACCTCGGCAACGAGAACCTTGCCGCCAACCAGTTTATCTCCACCATCACGCTCGGCAACAAGAACGTGAACTGGATCAACTCCGCAGGCACAGCCCTGAACGGCGCGTCAATGCCGTCGCTCGTACGCTCGTCGCTCACCTGGGAACGCGTCATCACCACCGACGTGGGCATCGACCTCGGATTCTTCAACAACTCGCTCACCGCATCGTTCGACTGGTACTCGCGCGAAACAAAAGACATGCTCGCTCCCGGCATGCCCGTGCCCTCCACCCTCGGCGTGGCCGCTCCGCTCGAAAATGCCGGCAACATGCGCACAAACGGCTGGGAATTCGCAGTGAGCTACAACAAGAGCTTCGGCGACTGGGACGTGTGGGCAACCGCCACCATAGGCGACGCCCGCAGCAAAGTGACCAAGTGGAACAACAACAAGGACAATACCCTTTACTCATACGTCTACGGCTCCAACACCAACCGTTTCTACGAAGGCCAATATTTCGGCGACATCTGGGGCTTCACATTCGACCGATTCTTCGAGGAAGGCGACTTCTCCGGAAAAGTGTATGACGAAAACGGCAAATGGACAGGCGAATGGATATACAGCAACGGAGTGGCCGACCAAAGCTACCTTGCATACAGCCCCTTCTATTTCGGCCCCGGCGACGTTAAGTTCAAAGACCTCAACGGCGACGGCAAAATCAACAACGGCGACCCCGACATGGTGGACGAAAACGGAAACAAAATCCCCGTCGGCACTCTCCGCAACCACGGCGACCTCAAAGTGGTAGGCAACGCGCTTCCGCGCTACGAGTACAGCTTCCGCCTCGGCGCCGCATGGAAAGGCTTCGACATAGACCTTTTCTTCCAGGGCATAGGCAAGCGCGACATGTGGCAGGTCAGCAACTTCACCATACCTTTCGCGCAGTCCACCTCGGGTCTGTTCGAGCACCAGCTCAGCTACAACAAGTACGTAGTGAACGACCAGAACCAGATTATCGGCTATGAAGTGGACCAGAGCAACCTCTATCCCGTGATGTACGCCGGCACGTTCGGATACAACAAACGCATGCAGAACACCTGCAACCAGGGTATCAACAACTTCACTCTGAGCGACCGCTACCTCGTGAACATGGCCTATCTGCGCATGAAGAACATCACCGTCGGCTACACCATCCCAGCCGACATCACCACAAAAGCCTATGTGCAGAAAGCCCGCGTTTACTTCAGCGCAGAGAATCCTTTCTTCATCTACAACGGCGCAGGCAAATTCGGACTCGATCCCGAAATGGAAGGCGGCGTGAGCGAAGGACTTGCAGGCTTCGGCCGAAACAATGCCATGATGAAGAGCTACTCTTTCGGCATCCAGGTAACATTCTAAACCTCAACTGACACAACAATGAAAAAACATATAATATTCGGTTTTCTTGCCGGCGCTGCCGCTCTCTCGAGCTGCAACGATTTCCTCGACGACAACCGCTACCCGCTGGACAAGCAGACTGACAACCCTGCCTACTGGACCAGCAACCAGAACCTGCAGGCGCAGATCAACACCCTATACGGCAACTTCCTGGGCTACGGCAACGGACAAAGCTGGACCAACAATTTCTACTACCGTTCGCTCAGCGACGACCAGTGCTCACGCATACAGTCCGGCTCGGGAGTCGTATTCGCCACCTGGGACTATCAGTATGCCCCCAATGCCAACAGCGTATGGGATGCGAGCTACACCGAAGTGCGTCGTTGCAACTTCATCATCAACAACTCCAACGTACCTAATAAAAGCGACAACGACAACTTCATCGCACAGGCCCGCCTGATACGCGCACAGCAGTACTACGAACTCGTACGCGCCCTCGGCGACGTGCCTCTCGTAACCACCGTGCTCGACCCGGACGACCCCACACTCTACGGCGAACGCACCCCTCGCAACCAGGTGATGGACTTCGTGCTCGAAGACCTCAATTTCGCTATCGCAAACATCCGTCAGCAGAGCAACAAGCTTGAATTCAGCGTGGATATGGCCAATGCCATGAAGTCTGAAATATGCCTCTTTGAAGCTGCATATGCCAGATACCACCAAAAAGACGAAGCGCGTGCAAAGAAATATTACGAAGAAGTAATCAGCGCATGCAAAGCCGTCATGGATCAGAGCTACAGAATCTGCGACAACTACCAGTCTCTTTACAATTCGGTGTTTACAGCAGACGCCGCCATGGGCACCGTGAGCCTGCTCGACAACCCCGAAATCATCTTCATGAAGGGCTATCAGAGCGGTTCGCTCACCCACTCCGCCATGTCGTTCCTCAGCTCTGACACCCCTATCGCCGGCATGACAAAGGATGCTTTCGACGCCTATCTGTTCAAAGACGGCAAACCTTTGGCGCTGACATCCATGGACAAGAGCGACGCACCGGAAGTAATCCGCGACCAAGAAGGCAAGGCCATCGGCCTCGACATCAGCAAAGCTCTCGAAGTCCGCGACGGACGTCTGGCACAGACCATCGATCCGAAACTTGCGTTCGGCACCAATGTGACTTTCAGCCGCCCCAACTCGACCAACATCAAGTCGACCACCGGCTACACAATCTGCAAATATGTGAACACCAAGATTCCGCAGTCTCAGACCGTCAACGCCAACACCAACTACACATGCGCGCCCATCTACTGGCTTGCAAACATCTACCTCGATTATGTGGAAGCACGCGCCGAGCTCAACCAGCTCGACAACACCGATGTGACCAACTACATCAAACCTCTCTGGGACCGTGCCGGCATCGAGACCACCAACCTCAGCAAGGCTTATCTCGAAAACATGAACGACCCTGCCAACAACATGGGTGTTTCGAGCCTGCTGTGGGAAATCCGCCGCTGCCGCCGCTGCGAGCTTATGTTTGACCAGTACCACCGCTACTGGGACCTTATCCGCTGGCACAAGCTCGACCTGCTCGACACCGGACTCCACCCCAACATCGTTCTCGGAGCCAATGTGTCTACAGCCACAGCCGAACAACTCAAGGATGTAGCTGTAAGCAACGGATACATCAACGGAGCCACAAACGGCAGCGTGACGGGCACACGCGTGTTCACCGATCGTGAATACCTCCAGCCTCTCGGCACAACTCTCATAGGACTTTACAATGCCAAAGGGCTCGAACTGCTCAACAACCCCGGCTGGTAAACGCACAGCAACACAACACTAAAGAGGCCGCAGCTCCCGCACAGGAGGCTGCGGCCTTTTCTTGTGCGCCTCGATATTTATATGTACATTTGCAGCATGGACGCACTAAGAACTCTGATATTCGCCGCACTGGCGGCAATTTCCTGCGGCACAACCGCCGCACAGACCTTTCCGGTAGATCCGCAGCCGTCGAGCGTGGTAAAAGGCTCGGTATCGGCCGCATCGCAAGAAGAACTGATGGCACGCCTGCGCCGATGGGTGGCGCTCACATTCGACCGCTCCGACGTCATAGACATGGCCGACGACAAGCGCGGCACAATGGTGCTGAAGTGGAGCGCTCCGCTGCCGCAGTCCTCCAAATGGCTCAACGCCGTACTGACCGAGACATGTGTCATCGACATCCGCCCCAACGGACGCTACCGCCTGCAGGTGTTCTCGCCACGCATCTCGTTCGGCTTCACGGAAGCGGCATCGCTGTTCGACGAAATGGGACTCGCCAACCCGGAGGCCGAAGCCGACATGCGCCTTGTCAACGGGCTCGCTCAACGCATGTACGGAGGCAGTCTCGAATGGCCCGTCGACGAGCAGCTGGACCAGATTGTCGCGGCGTACCTCGAGCAACTCAACTCCACTCAGCAGTTCCGCAACGAACGGGACCGCGAACGCGGACGCGCCACCGACGAGTATCGCACTGCCGAACACCAATGGCGCATCCTCCACGACGTGCGCAACGGCGCCGAAAGCTACAACACCTCGCTCGTGCAGTCGCTCAGCCGTGCACTAAACACCTCCGACGACTTCTGAAACAATATTAATATTATAGTTATAAGAGGATACCATTGTCTGCGAAAATACACAAGGACACAAGAAACACAAGAAACATTTATTCAAATTTCATGAAGTATAAAACTTTTGTCGCTTTTGACTTTTTGTCCTTTTGTTTCAGCGCAGACAATTCAACAAACAATGCGAAAATACACAAGGACACAAGAAACACAAGTATTTAATATATAGTAATGGATGCGGAAAATACAATAAAGGTAATCATAGACGCTGCAATTACCGTAAAACGCGTTCTTGGACACGGGTTTCTTGAAAGCGTATACCAACGAGCCCTACTCTACGAATTGAAACTTCGTGGACTTGAAGCGCAAATTGAAGTTCCGGTGGAAGTGCATTACAAATGCGTCGTAGTAGGGTCGTTCCGTGCAGACATTCTTGTGGATAACAGTATAATAGTGGAACTCAAAGTTGCCGAAAATATAGATTTAGCCCACGAATACCAACTCGTCAATTATCTTAAAGCCACGGACATCGACCACGGACTGATTATTAATTTCGGACAGACACCAATAGGAATAAAAAGAAAATACAGAAACTGCATCGTATAAAACCTTGTGTCCTTTTGTACCTTTACACCATAGCATGACGAAAAAATATTTGTTTCTTTTGTGGCTTCTGTCCTTTTGTACCTTTTACGCCACAGACACAAAAGCGGAAAATGCCGGCGATACCATAGTAAGCATGGTGATATGCGATGCCGGCAGCGACGTCTACGAGCTTGAAGGCCACGCAGCGCTGCGGGTGCGCATGCCAGGCAACGATGTGGCTGTGCACTGGGGACTTTTTGACTTCAATGCCCCCGGATTCGTGTGGCGTTTCGCTCTCGGACAGACCGACTATATGTGCGGAGCCGCACCGTGGCCATGGTTCGTAGAAGCCTATCGCCGCAACGGACGCCGCGTCACAGAGCACCGCCTCGACCTCACATCCGCCGAAAAGCAGCGGCTCGTAGAGACTCTCTCCGACAACCTGCTGCCCGAAAACGCCGTCTACCGCTACAACTACGTGCGCGACAACTGCTCCACGCGCCCGTTGCGCGCCATAGAAGCGGCCATCGGCGACACCCTGCTCCTCCCCGACCCTGCACCGGCACAAGCCACATTCCGGGACATCATGCGTGCCTGCCACGAAAACTATCCATGGTATCAGTTCGGCATCGACCTCGCCCTCGGCCCGGGCATCGACGGACATCTTTCAGCACGCGAAAAAGCATTCGCCCCCGTACTGCTCGAGCAGCAGCTCGCCGGCGCGCGCACTGCCTCGGGGCGCCGGCTCGTCGACAGCACATCGGTAATCGTCGAAGCAGCCCCGCGTGCAGCCGTGCTTGCACCCACGCCATGGTGGGCCACGCCCATGGCCGTAGCCCTGCTTGTGCTTGCCGCAGCCGTCGCCGTCACCATCCGCGACATAAGGCGCAGGAGCGTGTGCAGAATCTTCGACACCGCACTCTACGGACTGTTCGGGATGGCGGGATGCCTTGTGTTTTTCCTCGCCGTGTTTTCCACCCACGAAGCCACCTCACCCAACTTTTTGCTGGCATGGGTGAACCCTTTGTGCCTCTTACCTGTTGTTTTTATATGGATAAAAAAGGCGCAACGCCTTGTATTGTGCTATCAAATTGCTAACTTTGCAGTGCTTTTGGCCTTAAGCCTCGCATGGCCGCTGCTCCATCAGAGCGCCAACGCGGCATTCTGGCCGCTAATAGCTGCCGACGCCGTACGCGCCGCCAATTACATAATGCTTAACCGTCCACGCAGAAAATGATCCGTCGACCCGCCCGCACCCCGCGCCTGTTGCTGACATTCGTAGCCTCCGCCATGGCCACACTGGCCGTAGTGGCAGGTACGCCTGCCCGTCCGCAGCTCGTGGTGGGCATCGTGGTGGACGGACTCGAGCAGGACTACATCGACCTGTTGCGCGACAGTTTCGGCACCGGGGGGTTCAACCGCCTGCTGAAACAAGGAGTCGTAATCCCGGCGCTTGACTACGGCACTCCCCTTGATGCCCACGGCGCCACTGCGGTGCTGATGACAGGGGCTACCGCCGACATCAGCGGCATCGACGCGGCATCGCGATTCGACCGCGACGCCCTGCGCACCGTGCCGCTGCTGCACGACCCCGCAGCCATGGGCAACTACACCGACGAGACATATTCCCCGGCCGCACTCGCCGTCAGCACCATAGCCGACGAAGCACGCATAGCCGGCGGAGGCGTCACGGCGGTCTACGCCATAGCCGCCGACCCACAGCAGGCGATACTGCTCGGAGGCCATGCCGCCAACAGCGCCCTGTGGCTCAACGCGGCCAACGGCAACTGGGCCACATCCACCTTCTACAAAGAACCGCCCGTCACACTGGCCGCGCGCAACCGCCTGCGTCCCCTCTCCGTCCGCCTCGACACCATGAGCTGGACGCCTCTCCGCGCCGCCGAGGCATACACACATCTGCCCGACCATCTCACGCGCTACCCCTTCCGCTACACATTCGGACGCAGCAAGGCCGAGCGAGTGGAGAAGTTCACGGGCACACCCCTGCTAAACAGCGAAATCACACAGCTCGCCACAGAAATCATAGCCACGCCCGACTTCGGCTCGCACGACGGCACGGACATGCTCAACGTGGCCTACACCATCCGTCCGTTCGTCGACAGCAAAAGCGCCGACACACGCTACGAGCTAATGGACACCTACCTGCGCCTCGACCGCGACCTTGAGCAGCTCTTTGCCGCCGTGGACCGCGGCCCGGGCATGGACCGCACGCTTGTCTACCTCGCAGCCACGCCTCCCGGCTCGCGCTCCCGCCGCGACGACGAACGCTGGAACGTGCCATTCGGCGAATTCTCCACGCGCAAGGCCATATCGTTGCTCAACATGTACCTCATAGCACTGCACGGCAACGGCGACTGGGTGAAAGGCTACCACCGCAACGCATTTTATCTCAACGACAAACTCATCAACGAGCGCAACATAGACCCCGCGCTCATACGCACCGAAGCAGCCGACTTTCTCGAACGCATGAGCGGCGTGCGGCGCGCATTCACCATCGACGACATCATAAACGAACGTGCCGGCGAAGGCTCGCAGGCCCTGCGCCGCAACACATCGATAGCCCATTCGGGCGATGTGTACATAGCCCCCGCAGCCGGATGGGAAGTGGTGGACGACTGGCAGACACCGGCCGACGCCACACGCACACCCATGGTTCACCGCGAAGTCGCCCCCACAGGCATCGCCATAATAATGGCTCCCGGCATCGACGCACGCACCATAGCCACACCCGTCGACGCCCGCTCGGTAGCACCCACGGTAGCACGCCTGCTGCGCATACGCTCGCCCAACGGAGCCGCGCTGCCTGCGCTGCCCCTCTGAGGGAGCAGCCGCAAAAAGTCCGGACACTGCCGGCGCTACCGATATTCCACACCTCACAACTCATACTTCACAAAAAAAATGTCTTTAACAAGCATTATATCCAAAATATTCGGCGACAAATCCAGCCGCGACCTCAAAGCCATACGCCCAATAGTGGCACAGATACAGGCCGAAGGCCCTCGCCTCGCCCAACTCTCCAACGATGAACTCCGCGCAGAAATAGGCAAAGTGCGCGCCGACCTCGCCGCAGCCACGGCTGCCGACCGCGAGGCCATCGACGCCCTGCGCAACGAAGTGGAGAGTCTGCCTTTCGACAAGCGACAGAACCTCTGGGACGACATCGACCGCCACGAGAAAAACATCCTCGAGACACTCGAGAACAAACTGAACGAACATCTCCCCGTCGTTTTCGCCACAATGCGCGAAACCGCCTCCCGTTTCGCCCATAACGACACCATCGAAGTCACCGCCACCGAACTCGACCGACGCCTTGCAGGCCAGGGCCGCGACTTCGTGAGCATCGAAGGCGACAAAGCCATATGGCGCAACCGGTGGGTAGCCGGCGGCAACGAAATAAAATGGGACATGGTGCACTACGACGTACAGCTCATCGGCGGCATAGCCCTGCACCAGGGAAAAATCGCCGAAATGGCCACCGGCGAGGGCAAAACCCTCGTGGCCACACTGCCAGTGTTCCTGCGTTCGCTCGCCGGATGCGGCGTACACGTAGTCACCGTCAACGACTACCTCTCCAAACGCGACAGCGAATGGATGGGACCGCTCTACATGTTCCACGGCTCCACAGTGGACTGCATCGACAAGCATGAACCCAACTCCGCCGCACGCCGCAACGCATATCTCTGCGACATCACATTCGGCACCAACAACGAATTCGGCTTCGACTACCTGCGCGACAACATGGCCATGGCGCCCGACGACCTCGTGCAGCGCAAGCATTACTACGCCATCGTCGACGAGGTGGACTCCGTGCTCATCGACGACGCCCGCACGCCGCTCATCATCTCCGGCCCCGTGCCGAAAGGCGACGACCAGTATTTCAACGACTACAAGGCCAATGTCGAAAAAGTGGTGCAGGCACAGCGCAAGCTCGTGACATCCATCCTCGCTGAAGCCAAGACAAAACTCGCCAGCGACGACAAAGCCGTGCGCAAAGAAGGCGCCCTGCTCCTTTTCCGCGCCTACAAGGGTCTGCCCAAAAACGGCGCGCTCATCAAGTTCCTCAGCCAGGAAGGCATGAAAAACACCATGCTCCAGACCGAGGCCTACTACCTTCAGGACAATGCCCGCGAGATGCCCGTCGTCACCGACCCCCTCTATTTCGTCATCGACGAGAAGAACCGCAGCGTCGAACTCACCGACAAGGGTCTTGACGAGCTCACCGGCAAAATCAACGACCCTCAGTTCTTCGTGCTCCCCGACATAGCCTCGCAGCTCAGCGAACTCGAGCACGAACCCGACACCCCCGAGCGCGCCGAAAAGAAAGACGCCCTCATGGCCGACTACGCCGTAAAGGCCGAACGCGTGCACACCGTCACACAGCTGCTCAAAGCCTACACCCTCTTTGAGAAAGACGTGGAATACGTAATCGACGACAACAAAATCAAAATCGTCGACGAGCAGACAGGCCGAATCATGGAAGGACGCCGATACAGCGACGGCCTCCACCAGGCCATCGAAGCGAAGGAAGGCGTGAAAGTGGAAGCTGCCACACAGACATTCGCCACCATCACGCTCCAGAACTATTTCCGCATGTACCACAAACTCGCCGGCATGACGGGTACCGCCTCCACGGAAGCAGGCGAATTGTGGGACATCTACAAGCTCGACGTCGTGACCATCCCCACCAACAGGCCTGTGGCGCGCATCGACATGAACGACCGCGTGTACAAGACAAAACGAGAGAAATACGCCGCTGTCATCGAAGAAATCGAACGCCTCGTGGGCGAAGGACGTCCCGTGCTCGTCGGCACCACATCGGTGGAAATCTCCGAGCTGCTCAGCCGCATGCTCACAGGCCGCCGCATCCCGCACAACGTGCTCAACGCCAAGCTGCACCAGCGCGAAGCCGAAATCGTGGCGCTCGCCGGACGCACCGGCACCGTCACCATAGCCACCAACATGGCCGGCCGAGGCACCGACATCAAGCTCTCCGACGACGTGAAAGCCGCAGGCGGCCTGGCCATCATAGGCACCGAACGCCACGAAAGCCGCCGTGTCGACCGCCAGCTCCGAGGCCGTTCCGGCCGTCAGGGCGACCCCGGTTCGTCCGTATTCTTCGTGTCGTTCGAAGACCAGCTGATGCGCCTGTTCGCCACAGACCGCGTAATGAAGATGCTCGACACCTTCGGCCTCAAGGAAGGCGAGGTGATAGAACACAAGATGGTGAACAACGCAATTGAAAAAGCCCAGAAACGCGTCGAGGAAAACAACTTCGGCATCCGTAAGCGCCTGCTCGAGTACGACGACGTGATGAACAAGCAGCGCAGCTACATCTACGCACGCCGCCACCATGCACTCATCGGCGAACGCGTCGGCATCGACATCGCCAACATGCTCTACGACTGCATCGAAAACCTCGTCAAGAGCTACGACGGGCCCAACGACTACGCCGACCTGCAGCTCGAACTCTACCGTGCCCTGACACTCGAAATGCCCGTCACCGAGGAAGAATACCGCAGCCTCGACACCGAGGACCGCATCGAGCGCCTCCACGACGCCGCCATAAAAGCCCTCGACCGGCGCAGCGAACGCATCCGCGAAGTGGCATGGCCCGTGATAGCGCGCATAGTGGAAGCCAACGAGTACACAGGCAAAATCATCGTGCCCGTGACGGACGGCAAACGCCTGTTCAACCTCCGCATAGACCTCCAGCAGGCCTACGACTCGCAGTGCCGCAACATAGTCAAAGAATGGCACAAAGCCATTCTGCTCGTCACCATCGACGAACTGTGGAAAGAGCACCTGCGCGAGCTCGACCAGCTTCGCCAGAGCGTGCAGAACGCGTCCTACGAGCAGAAAGACCCGCTCGTAATCTACAAAGTGGAGTCGTTCCACCTTTTCGAAGGCATGCTCAACCAGCTCAACCTTAAGACCCTCTCCGCACTCATGCGCGGACAGATTCCCGTGCGTCAGGAAGCGCCCGCTCCCACAGGAGACGAAACGCAAGAGACGCAACAAGAACCACGGAAAGCCCCGGAAGTAAAGCAGGCCGCACCCGAAGCGCCGCGCCACAACTACAACTACCGCACTTCCCGTCCAGGACTGCCCGGCGAAGAAGCACAGCGCAGCGCGGCAGCCGCACGACAGGGAGCGCCTCAGGCACCGGTCACCATGCGCCACACAGGTCCGCGCATCGGACGCAATGACCCATGCCCCTGCGGCAGCGGCAAAAAGTACAAAAACTGCTGTGGCCGAGACAAATAACATTGTCCGCATGGCATAGACGGGAGCTGCACCGAAACCGGTGCAGCTCCCTGCCTGTCTCAGACACCCGTATATACGTACAATGTACAGACTGCTGACAATACTGTTCCTGCTCGCCACCGCCGCCATGACAGCGGCAGCAATGTATCCCGCCGACTCGGTGACCATCCGGTTTCGCGCGGGACAAAGCGCCATCGAGCCGGGACAAGCCGACAATTATCCGGAAATGCGCCGCTTCGTCAACAGCGTGCGCAGGTATCCACAGGCAGACATAGCATATATACTCATACGGGCCTATACGTCTCCCGACGGAACAAGCGGCGACAATGCCGACCTCAGCGCAAAGCGCTGCAAAGCCCTTGCGGCTTTCATCCGCCACGAGACAGGCATCAGCCATATCTTAATAAAAACCGAGCCGCAGGGCATTGCCTGGAATGCCCTGCGCGATATGGTGGCGGCCGACAGCATATCGCCATGGCGTGACGACGTGCTCAGTACACTCGACAACACACCTGTGTGGGTGTTCGACCGCCGGGGATACATCATAGGGGGACGCAAAAAAAGTCTGACAGAAATTGGAGACGGAGCGGCCTACCGGGCATTGCACCACAAATACTTCCACCTGCTGCACTATGCCGAAGCCACATTGTTCATAAAAGGCGAGCGCCCGGCGCCGCTGACAAAACCCCTTACAGAAGCACAGCATGCCGACGCCTCTGCCATAATAAGTTCCATAATTCCAATACCGGACAGCATAAACCCCTCTCCTGTCCGGACACTCCACGGACACCGGAGTCTGTACCCCGACCGCTTCGCACTGAAGACAAACATGCTGTACGACGCCATTCTGATGCCATCCCTGGAAATCGAATTCCGGATGAGCCGCAAAATGTCGCTCGGCATCGAGGGTCAGATGGCTTGGTGGAAGAAAAAGCAGCAACACAAATGCTACCAGATAGCCATCGTAAGTCCTGAAATACGTTATTGGTTCCGAAGCAAATCAATGCTGCGTGGGCTCTATGCAGGCATCTTCGCCGGAGCCGGAATGTACGACCTTGAAAACGGCAGAAAAGGCTACCGCGGAGAAGGCGTCATGGCCGGTGTTTCCATAGGCTACTCATGGCCGGTATCAAAGCACCTCTCGCTTGAGGCCGGTTTTGGCGCAGGACTGATGAAAACAAGGTATAAAGAATATACGCCTTTCGAAGGACACCACATTTACCTGCGGACACTCGACACCGACTATATCGGCCCGCTAAAAGCACGTTTCGCATTGGTGTGGCGCTTTGGTCCAGTTTCAGATTCCACAATATGAGACCCAGACTACAGCACATAATAGCCGCCACACTTGCAGCCTCCATGGTTTCGTGCCGTGAGGAATTGTGCTACAACCATTTCGGATCGGCCGACATAGACATAGAGTGGAGTGTTTCCGGAGGACAGCAGCCCTCCCCGTCAGGCGCTACCGTGATTACCTACGACAACAACGGACAGCCCGTCGAAATGTTCCTTCCTTCCGACGGCGGAAGCCTCAACTTCGGCGACAACGGCGTCCAGTCCATGCTAATATACAACAACGATACCGAAAAAATAACACTTTTCGGAATATCCGACGGGCCGCGGAGCGTGCACGCCACTTCCACACCCGGCTACCGCCCTGCGCCGCAGACCCTGGCCTCCCGACACCCCGGAGAAGCCACGCTCAACACGCCCGACATGCTCTATGCCGCCTATATCGAGGCCGTGCCCGACGCCGACCGCCACGAAATCGCCGCGCTGCCGGTGGACATGAAGCCAATGGTATTCTCCTACACCGTACGCTACAATTTCGAATACGGATTCGAGCGTGTGACCAATGCCCGCGGAGCTCTCGGAGGCATGGCCGCACGTGTCATGCTATACAACGGCGAAACGCCCGACGATGCCGCCATACTGGTTTACGACTGCCGCCTTGACAACAACGCCGTCGTTGCCAGTGTGCTTTCTTTCGGCATTCCGTCGTTCGTCCCTGGCGAAACTGACCGCAACAGACGCGAAAACCGGGCATACACCCTGAATCTTGAAGTCACGCTCACCAACGGGAAAACAAAATCTTTCGACATAGACGTGGCCGAACAGCTGCAAACACAGCCACGCGGAGGAAACATCACTGTCTCGGGACTGCGCATCGAAGACAGCGACAGCGGAACAGACTCCGGATTCGACCCCGACCTCGACGACTGGAACAACAATGTTGACATCGACCTGCCCGTCGGCGGACAGAAATAAACCGCATTCTGCGACAGGAAGACATAAGGACAAAAAGACAAAAGGAACATATGTTATTCTTGAAAACTGTGCCGTAAAACGAATATTTCGAACTCGATATACGGCGCAGTATTAATACCCAGTACCACTAAATTCAGGTTATCAAATAGATTTCCTCTGCACGCCGGGCATATTGTTTTCTTGAACCATATAAACAACAGAAGCTGCGCTGTAAACGAATTACGGCGCAGCTTTTGTTTAATCTAAGATTCAGGTTATCAGCTTCCGAAGTTAAAATCGTTGGCAGGGCTTTCAGTCCATTCCTCGATGCCGTTGTCAGCGTCGACAGTGAACTCTATGGCCTCTACGCCTGCGGCAGAACCATTGACAGTGACATTATACGTGTAGGCAGTAGAAATGCTCCAAGTGGGAGTAAAAGAGCCCTGTATATAGTCGGACTTAATCGTAGTCCCCTCGCTGTCGACAACTGCAATCTTGAAGTTAAGATATATATTGTCGGTATAAGCTGCAGGGATGAAATAGCCGGTATCGGTAGTCACGTCCACCGCGTCCTTGGGCGTATCGCCGGTAACTGCGGCCTCTATTGTATTGGTGCCGGTGATATTAAGGGTCGTCTTCGTCCATTTGCTGCTTGCTGCATCATATGCCACAGTGCGGCTGTGATCCGACCAGCGCTCGGCAAGTTTCGACGAGAAATTGGCCTTGTCATACATGTTGCGGATCTGCACGTCGCTGATGTTGATTTT
The DNA here is from genome assembly GCA_009775265.1 of Muribaculaceae bacterium. Classification (GTDB taxonomy): domain Bacteria; phylum Bacteroidota; class Bacteroidia; order Bacteroidales; family Muribaculaceae; genus CAG-873. The sequence continues at coordinate 20,141 of VSPG01000022.1, read as the reverse complement.
AAATCCGGCAGGGAAGCCGCTCTTGAACTTCACATTCACTTTCGAAAGCACGTGCTTGAATGTGAGCGACACGGCGCTGTTGCCTGTTTCCTTGCCTGTTATAGCGCCGGATTCAGCAAACACGAGATCGTGCTGATGCGCGTCGCCGCAGATATAGTCCGTGATTTTGAAGTGTCCGGCGTCGTCTGCCGTAGTCACAAAAGAAGGAGCGCCTTTGCTGAGTTCGATATGCTCGCAGCTGTAGGCATAGAATTTATAGCTTGCGTCTGCCACCCAATACTTGCTCGCACCGGAGTATGTCCATTTGTTGTCGACACTCTTGGACACCTCTACGCCGCTGAACACGGTGTGGTAATCAGTCGCATCTTTCGGTTGATAGCCGCCATAAACAAAGAATTTTGTAAAGTTTTCATTTGCCACAGCACGGGAAGAGTTGCTGACATACGAATTGAAACCGATCACTGAGCCGGATTCGGGATTCTCATTCAGCACGTCCGAATTCGAGCACGAAGTAAGAGCCAATACTCCGGCCACGCAGAAAATGTTTAATACTTTTGACATAATTGCTCTTTAAATAAATGCGTATTTTTTTGCGGGTGCAAAATTAGTATTATTTTGAGTAAATTACAAATATTTTTTTTATTCATATATTGCTAAAACGCAGGTATCACTTCATATTCCTTGTCATTCACATACGACACAGAGTCTACTCCATATTTTTTTGTTAAATTTGCACCTGCTTTTTAACCGGCCTGCAATTTCTTTTACAGAAGTAAAGAACCAAACCATGCAGACTTTTGTTAATAATTGACAATCCGCATCACATCCGTATCACAACATGCCTGACACAAAACATTCCGGACTGACGTCCGCCCAAGTACAGGCGTCGCGGGCGCAGCACGGCTCCAACGTGCTCACCCCTCCGCCATCCGTGCCCCTGTGGCGCCAGTTTCTCACGAAGTTCTCAGACCCTCTCATAATCATCCTTTGCGTGGCCGGCGTGCTGAGCATAGGAATCTCGATTTATGAATACTCCATAGGCGGAGGATTCGAAGTGTTCTTCGAACCCATAGGCATCATATTGGCTGTATTTCTCGCCACAGGGCTTGCCTTCGTTTTCGAGCAGCGGGCCGGGCGCGAATTCGCCGTGCTCAACCGCATCAACGACGACGAACCCGTTCGTGTCATCCGCGACGGAGCAGTCACGGAAGTGCCTCGGCGCGACATCGTTGTGGGCGACATCATCCTGCTCGGCACAGGCGACGAAGTGCCGGCCGACGCGCGGCTTCTCGAAAGCACACAGCTCACCATAGACGAATCGTCGCTCACAGGCGAACCGCTCTGCCACAAAAGCGCCGACCCTGCCGAGGCCGACCCTGAAGCCACCTATGCCTCAGACAGGGTGTTGCGCGGCACTAAGGTGATGGAAGGCCACGCCGTGGCGCAAGCCACAGCCGTGGGCGACGCCACCGAGAACGGCCGCACAATGCAGGCCACACACATCGACAACGGCGTGAAAACGCCGCTCGACATGCAGCTGTCGCGGCTGGGGCGCATGATCAGCATCGTCAGCTACACCATAGCCGCCATCGTCATAGTAGGTCGTATGTTAATGTTCATGCACGAACAGGCCGGCACAGACATCACATGGATGGAAACTCTCACTTTCGGCCTACAGACACTCATGCTCGCCGTAGCGCTCGTGTGCGTATCCATCCCCGAGGGACTGCCTATGGCAGTGACCCTCAGCCTCGCCTACAGCATGCGGCGTATGCTCCGCTCCAAGAATCTCGTGCGGCGCCTCCACGCCTGCGAGACAATGGGAGCCGCCACCGTCATATGCACCGACAAGACCGGCACACTCACCCAGAACCGGATGCAGGTGGACAGCGCCGAGTTTTTCGTGCCCGACGCTGCTGCCGCTCTCGGCATAGCAGTCAACAGCACCGCACAGCTCGACCTCTCCGACCCTCGGAAGCCGCTGCCGCTCGGCAATCCCACCGAGGGAGCGCTCCTGCTGTGGCTCCATTCACGCGGCCTCGACTACCGCAAGCTTAAAGACAGCGTACGCACCGCCGGCGAACTCCCTTTCTCCACCGAGCGGAAATACATGGCCACGGCTGTCGACACCCCCGGGGGGCGACGGCTCTATGTAAAAGGCGCCCCCGAAATCGTAATGGGCATGTGCGACGGCACAGCCGACGGACGGCCGCTCGCACCGATAGGCGAACGTCTCCATGAAATGCAGACACGCGGCCTGCGCACACTGGCTTTCGCCGAAGCCGAACTGCCCGACGAATCCACCGGCATTGCCGACAACCGTGTGGACGCACCACGGCTGCTGCTCACAGGCATCACCGGTATTGCCGACCCCGTGCGCCCCGACGTGCGTGAAGCCATCGAGCGCTGCACAGCCGCAGGAATAGAAGTGAAAATCGTCACCGGCGACACTCCGGTGATAGCCCGCGAAATAGCAAGGCAGACAGGCCTGTACAACGGCTGCGAACCGCTTGACGGCGACGACCCCACCATAGTCACAGGGCCTGAGTTCGAAGCCATACCCGAGGCCGAACTGCCGCAGCGCGCAAAAGAAATAAGAATCATCGCCCGCGCGCGTCCGTTGGACAAAAAACGCCTCGTGCAGGCCCTGCAGTCGCAAGGCGAAGTGGTGGCAGTCACCGGCGACGGCACCAACGATGCCCCCGCCCTCAAGGCCGCACACGTGGGCCTGTCGATGGGAGACGGCACGGCAGTGGCTAAAGAAGCCTCCGACATCACAATAATAGACAACAGCTTCGCTTCCATAGCACGCGCCGTGATGTGGGGACGCTCACTATACCGCAATATACAGCGCTTCATCCTTTTCCAGATGACAGTCAACGTGGCCGCGTGCCTCATCGTCCTTGCCGGCGCCTTCATGGGCACCGAATCGCCGCTGACAGTCACACAGATGCTGTGGGTCAACCTTATAATGGACACATTCGCCGCCATGGCCCTGGCATCGCTGCCTCCCTCGCCGGAAGTGATGCGCGACAAGCCCCGCTCACGCAGCGCATTCATCATCACGCCCTCCATGTGGCGTTTCATCATCACCACAGGGCTGCTGTTCTTTGCCGTCCTGCTCGGTCTGCTATACGTATTCGAGCACTCCGACATAACATCGCTCACACAGCTCGCGCATCTGCACATAGGCCCGCGCGACGCATTGTCGCCATACGAGCTCACGATGATTTTCAGCATCTTCGTGTTCATGCAGCTCTGGAACCTGTTCAACGCACGCGCCTACGCCACGCGCCGCTCAGCCCTGCATCTTGCCCGTTGCGGCGAATTCCTGTTCATCGTGGCCATGATAGCCGTGGGACAGATTCTCATCGTAAACTTCGGCGGACGCTTGTTCAGTGTCACTCCTCTGCGCTTGACCGACTGGATCATAATCATAGCTTCCACATCATGCGTGCTGTGGGTCGGCGAAGCCATACGGCTGCTGCGCAAACGCCGCTGAGCGCCTGCCTCCGTCTATAACTCCTCAGGAGCCTTGTAGCCGGGGTTGCCTATAAATTTGTGGCTGTGACGACGCCAGAAATCCGTTCCCAACACTTCCTCAGGTATTTCTATGGAGTTGTATTGCAAATTCGGCACATTATTGGATATGTACGCATTCTCCTCGGCATCTATCCACGTATCCCAACCATTTTGAAGGCCTGTGAATTTGTTGTGGCTCAGGTTCAGATTTTTATATTTCATGTACTCGTATGGCACTTTGCCGCTAAGGCAGTTGCCTGACAAATCCACTTCTGCATCGATGTCTGCCGCGAAGATTATCCGCTCCGCATCAAGTCCGTGTATTACAAACTTTTTCTTGAACACATTGTACCATTCGGGTAATTCTATTTTATCTGTCGCTTCTCCCGCCGATATATACTCCGGATTATCAGGATATAAACGATCCAGCACGAAAGACTCCGTACCTATCGGAATACATCCTTCGTCAAACACAGTGCCTGCGCACGCAAGGATTGTAAGTTCTTTGAGATGGCTTAATCTTCTTATGGCTTTGCCGGTTACAGTTTTACGTGGCACATAAAGGGTTATGGCTCCCACGCACAGGTATCGTTCGCCCGTCTCGGCCACTTCTATTGTATCGAGCCTTATATCTTTCCATGTAGATGTGTCGGCAGCACTCCACCGTACGGGATAATCCTCAGATTCGGTTTCATACGCTTCGGCAATATAAAAAAGAGCCAACGAATCAGATTCCAATAATCTTAGAGGAACATCCGTGAGAACCGGTTCTGGAGCATCCTTACATGCCCAAAGCCCTAAAAAGACAACTAAAAACGCTAATATCTTCTTCATAACTATCCTGATCTTTACATATCAAAACTTAAAATACTGCAATTTGAGTCACTAAGCAGATACGTATTCGGAGGATTATCGACATGGTTCAGCCCTCGAGTAGATGGTTCGTAGTCCACATCGTAAATACGAGATTCCGTAATGCTCATCTGTTTGCCTTTGTAATCTATATTCATTGTGAGGGTTATTACAGCGGCTCTGCAGCCCGAAACGTTGCGACCCCAATCCACATAGAACTGAGTATTGTCGTTCAGCATCAAGCCATGGGGCACTCTGTCAATCATGGCATATACAGACGTCTCACCTTTGCTAACGCCATAGACCAAAGCTCCGTCATTATCAATCAAGAAGTTGCGACGGTCATAACCTAAATAATTCTTTCCTTTATGGTTAAGAGAACGATTCCCACCCGTTACATCAATTACACCAGCAGTTACGCCATAAGACTTCACATATGGCTTTATTGCGGGATTAAACACCACTTCCAAACCATCGACGTCAACGATAGTGTTGGGTAGGGCGCACAGACCATGAAATTCAAGCACCGAGAGGTGCTCGTAATCTGTCGGCACCAGGTTCTCGAACTTGGTATACCGCTCATAAAGCAATATAGGTTTCTTACGCAAATTCCATACTCCCAACTCCAAATTGTCCGTAACACCATAGGAAGATATTGCAGAGAACAATGACCCGCCACCACCATTTAATACATTTTCCATGTTGAATGAAAGCGGAACAACTTTCGACACCGTAGGTGTAGTTCCCACCCCTTGTAGCACCAGTGTACCATGGGTTTTCAGATTCACCTCCGATATTGAATATGAAGGCTCGCTTCTAGAGAAACATTTGAATACAAAACCCAGACCTTTTGCTATTGCACCTGCATAATTATTCACCTTTATGTTGGACAGAATATCTTTCACGTTAAGACCAAGAAAACTTTTGTCCAAGTTCTTGCTCGCGAATTTGTCGACAGCGTCTTTTGCTTTATCTCCAACTTGGTTTAAAACAGCCTTAGAGATGGCGTTGTTATACAACGACTCATCAGAAGTGTTCAACGTAGCTATCGTGCCTGTTGTAGTCGAGTTTTGTTCTCCGTTAAAATTAAAGTTTGTATAAACCGTATTATAAGCAGTGATTTTATAATCCCCAATAGAATTTTTGGGACTGTATTCTCCTACTCTAAATTGAAAACCGTTCCATCCTTTTGAAAGTTCACGACTATTTCCTCCCGGCATATTATCTGCTGTTACCGACCATATTGTATATTTATCGTCGCCATTTAACGGCTGTGAAAAATATTCGTTATCAGAAAACAAAGAGCGTACCTCACATGTATTTCCTGACGACATGCCCCATACGGTTGATGTTCCTAAATCCGCCTCATAAGCATAATAGAACACCTTTATATAGCCTGTAAACTGATTATAAAGACATATATATGTAAGGTCTTCATCAAGATTCGCCTTACAAAAAGTATGAAAAAGCATTATCCATCCATCTGCTTTCTTGACATCCTTACAAAAAGAAGGATCAAGCCTCGTAATGGCTCCATCTCCCCATGGTGGTGTAGCAGACTGAAGTCGACCGCTTGCAGTTTCTTTATTCAGCATTATAATTTTACAATTTTCCCAATCCGAAAGAAGGTCGGGATTAGTTTCCGACTCCATCCCGGGAGTAATCGCACGAGAACCTACACTCTTGAAACGACCGACCATAAAATCAGATTCTGCACAAGAAGCTACAACAATTACAAACAACGGACACAATAAACGTAAGAGTGTTTTCATGAGTGGAGAGATTGATTTTTCCAAATATAGGAATTCTTTTCATAATTTCAAAATTAAATATAATATTTAATTAATATTAACTTTTTATATTTGAAATATTTCGAAATTATAGGCGAATAGAGTCGCCGTTATACGGCAATGCTGCAGGAGGATAACACCACATTGCCTTAGGCCACGACCGCTGACGCGGCCTTTGCCTAAGGCTACAAACAGACTTGCCGCTACGCTGGTGCCAGGCGCTATGCTCCATAACTATGCATAGATTATACAATGCGAAATATCTATACAACAAACCATATGCCACACGGCATAGTGAGGATTCTATACAAACTCCACCACGGTGATGCCGGCGCCTCCGAGGCGCACATCCTCATCGCGGAAAGCCCGCACGCCGTGCACGGTGGCAAGATACTGACGTATGTACTGGCGCAGCGCACCGGTGCCTGTGCCGTGCAGAATGCGCACACGCTGCGCATTGAACTGCAAGGCATCGTCCACGAAATAGGTGACGGCCTGCACCGCCTCGTCGGCACGCATGCCGCGCACGTCCATCTCGGGACGGAAATGCAACTGGCGGTCACGTATCTCGTTGCTCGTGGCCGTGCTCACGAACGACGCGGCTTTCGCCCCCGACGCAGCCTTGCGTAGCGTGCGCGTGAGGCGCGACAGCTTCACCGTGGTGCGCAGCTGCCCGAAAATCACAGTGGCGCTGCCGCCTTTCACGCTCTCTATCGTGCCCGGCGTACCCGCGCCGTCGAGCAGCACATTGTCGCCGGCGGCAAGCGGCGCCTGCACAGCCGGGGCCGCCGCCGGCGCCTCGGGTTTGCGCCGGCGCTTGGGCACACGCGCCGTGAGCGGATGGTCGGCATCGGCCGCGCCCGGCTCCGAAGCCATGCGACGGCGCTCCTCGTCGAGCCTGCGCCGCGCTTCGAGCGTGGCTTCGCGGTCGGCCTGCGCGCGGCGTATGTCGTGTATCGTACGTTCTATGGCAGCATTGCTTCCGTCGAGAATCCTGCGTGCCTCCGCCCGCGCGTCGGCTATGATTTCGCGACGCTGGCTGCGCAGGTTGTCGGCGTCGGCCTCATACCGCGCAAGCGTCTCCTCGAGTTTTTTCTCCTTGCGGCGTATGTCGGCGCGTTTGTTCTCCCAATAGCGCTTGTCGCGTGTGATGTCGAGCAGGTACTTGTCCATGTTCACATAGTCGCTGCCCACTATGGCCTCCGCATCGGCTATTATGGCCTCCGGCAGCCCCGTCTTACGGGCTATCTCCACCGCGAACGAACTGCCGGGGTGGCCTATGAGCAGGCGGAACTGCGGCTGCATCAACTGGCGGTCATAGAGCATCGAGCCGTTCACGAGTCCGTCCGTATCTTCCGCAAAATGTTTGAGATTCTGGAAGTGCGTGGTCACCACGCCCCACATCCCCTGCTCGTTGAATCGGCTTAGTATGGCCTGCGCTATGGCTCCGCCTATCTGCGGCTCCGTGCCGGCGCCGAACTCGTCGACGAGTATCAGCGTTCGGGAATTGCCTCGAGCAAGGAAGTGCTTCATATTGCGCAGATGCGACGAATATGTGCTCAGGTCGTCCTCTATGCTCTGGTCATCGCCGATGTCTATGAAAATGCTCTCGAACACTCCCATCCGCGAGTTTTCATACACCGGCGGGAGCAGGCCGCACTGGGCCATATATTGTATTATGCCTACTGTCTTCAGCGTCACAGACTTGCCGCCTGCGTTCGGGCCTGAAATCACGAGCATGCGCCGTTCCGGCGCGCTCAGAGCAATGTCCAGCGGCACAATGGCCTTGCCCTGACGCTCGAGCGCTGCTTTCAGCACGGGATGGCATGCATGATACCATTCCATCTCAGGGTTCTCGGCCAGCGCAGGCATAGTAGCCCCTATGGCCAGTGCATAGACGGCCTTCGCATGTATGAAGTCTATTTCTCCGAGCAGGCGGAGGTTCTCAAGCATGTCGGCACATGACGGACGCAGACTGTCGGCCATGGCCACGAGCAGCCGTGTGACCTCGCGGCGTTCGCGCATCTGTAGCTCGCGCAGGCGATTGTTGGCCTCCACTATCTCCGCCGGCTCGATAAAAACGGTTTTTCCCGACGCCGATTCGTCGTGGACAATGCCGGCTATTCGGCGCTTGTTGGCCGGAGCCACCGGCACCACAAGGCGCCCGTCGCGCACGGCCGGTGTCACATCCGGCTCCACCCATCCCTCCTGCACCGCACGCGCCATCACGCGACGCATAGCCCCGGCTATGACTCCGTTCATCGAAGCCAGCGAGCGGCGTATGTCGGCCAACTCCGGCGATGCGTTGTCGCGCACGTTGCCCCAGCGGTCGAGCAGGCGGTCGATGGAACGGGCCGCCTCCGGCTGAGGCACGAGCCTTTCGGCCACCACATCGAGGGCTGGCAACGACGACACGCCGTCATCGTTGCGGCGGCTTGAAAAGAATGCATGCAGACCGGACACCGTGTCGAGCACCGCACGCAGCTGCATAAGTTCCTGCGCAGGCATGAACGACCCCTGCACGCGTATGCCCTTTACGGCGGCACGCATGTCGTGGATGGCTCCGAGCTGAAACTCGCTGTCGCCCGTTGTCAGCGACAGCATCTCGGCCGTCTGCCTCAGTTTCATGGCCACGGAGTCATAGTCGGGGGAGAAAGACATGGCATCGGCCTCCTCACGCCCCATGGCGGAAAGGCACGCATCGGCAACAACGCGGCGCACCACGTCGAAGCCCGTTTTCTTTTCAAATGCAGATGGATAAATCATGCTGCAAAATTACTAAAAAAGCCATGCGCCTGCAACAAAAAGCACACACCCATTGTTCTTTAAGTACATCGCGGCACACGCCGCAGCATCTTATTGACGTATTTTTTAATCTCCTCAACTAATTTTATTATGAAAGCCTTGAATGTAACCAATTTCGGCACTACCCGAGCATGGTGGGCGGTGCTGCTCGTAGGCATACTTATGGTAATCGGCGGCTTCGCCTACTGGTTCTGGCCGGAAGCCGGCTACGCCGTGGCCTCGCAAATCTTCGGATGGCTCCTCATCCTCGCCGGCTGCGTCCAGCTCAGCGTGTCGGCAAGCGGACGCGCTGGCCGCGGATGGGGCTGGTGGCTCGCCGGCGGAATCGTCGACATGTTCATCGGTTTCGTGTTGGTGCGCAACGTGTTCCTTTCTGAAATGGTATTCCCCTATTTCCTCGCCTTCCTGTTCCTGTTCTGGGGCGTGGAGGCGCTTGTCGATGCAGCAGGAAACGGCCACAGACGCTACCGCTGGCTTGGAATAGTCAACGGAATACTCCTGTGTCTCATAGCATTCTTCTTTATGGAAGCGGGATGGGTAAGCAACATGTTCATGGTGAGCTTCCTTGTCAGCATCGCATTCATCTACTGGGGCTTCACCATCGCCATCGCAGCCTACGAGCTGCGTCCTGCCGAAGGCCGATAGCCAGCAGCAAACCCCAATATCAACCACGGGCAATGGCCGCGTCAGCGGTTGCTGTCCGTGGCTTTTTTGCAGCCCGATAAAAAGACAGAGCCGCATCGCGGCGGCTCTTTATCATAAACTATCTGCTATTCGGCGTTCTGCGCAGGGGTCGCGTCAGCATCGAACTCCCTGTGGGGTTCCGGCTTCATCTTCACCTTCACTTCGTCGAATCCCCGGCCATATACTCCGTTGACATTGCCCTGTGTCACGAAAGCGTCGTTGTCGATGCTTTTAATTATGCGGAATATAGTGACCGATTCTATCTTGCGGCACATAACCAGCAACACCTTCACCTCCTGCTTGCTGTACCACCCCATGCCCGTCAGCACGGTGCATCCACGCCGCGCGTCGTTGTTGATGGCGGTTGCGATTTCGCGCCAATGGCGGGAGAAGATAGTGAACTGCACAGCCTGCCGGTTGGTGTTTATGACAAGGTCGGCCATATAGCTCACGAGGAACAGCACCACGAAGCCGTAAACAATGCGGTCGATGTGGTGGAACAGGAAATACGACGAAGAAATGATGCACACATCCGTGTACAGCATCATGCGGCCTATGCTCACATTGGAATGCTTGTTCACCATGGCGGCCACTATATCGGTGCCGCCGCTGCTTCCGTTATGCACGAATGTCATGCCTATGCCGAGGCCGCACAATGTGCCGCCTATCACAATGTTCATAAAAGGCTCGTTGGTAAAGCCCTCGGCAAAAATGGGCTGGAACAGACCCACCCACACGGAAATCATTGTCGCCCCGTATATCGTCCCTATCACAAAACGCTTGCCCACAACGCGGTAAGCGACAGCCAGCAACACAAGGTTTATGGCATATTGCGATATGGCCACAGGGATGCCTGTCTTGAAATATATTATGGTGCCGAGGCCGGCCAGGCCGCCTATGACCACCTTTTCCGGAAGAATAAAAGCCGTGAAGCCGAAAGCATAGATGGCCATGCCGAGCGTTATGAAGAAGTAGTCGCGCGACGTGCGCCAGAAGGTTTCTTTTGACAGTTTCATTTTTCCTGTGCGGATATGTTTTAAAGATTCTCCAAATTACGCTGCAAAGGTAGTGATTTAGTCGACATTCCACACCGATTCTACAGGAATAATTATTAAATTTGCCGATGAAATGAGAAAAACCGCATTCTGCATAATAGCAGCGGGCGTGCTCGCCGTCGCTGCCGCCTGCTCGCGCACGGCGAGCCACGGCGAAAGCCACGCACGCAGCATAGCCGTGAGCATCGAACCGCTGCGGGCGCTGCTGGAACCGCTTGCAAGCGGACGGTTCGACGTAACCTGCGTCATGGACCGCGGGGCGGATCCCGAAAACTACGAACCGTCCATGTCGGGCCGCATGGCCGTGGACGACTCCGAGGCTTTCTTCTGCACCGGAGGCCTGCCGTTCGAGCAGTCTCTTGCAGACGCCGCTCCGTCGAGCGTGCTCAAAGTCAGCATGCTCGACGCCGTAACGCCGCTCTACGGCACGCACGACAATTGCGGACACGCACATGCGCACACACACGGCGCGCCCGACCCCCACATATGGTGCTCGGCACGCAACGCGCGGGCCATGGCGGCCGCCATGGCCTCGGCTCTCAGCCGCCTCGACCCGGAAGGGGCTCCGCTCTATGCCGCCCGCCTCGACTCCATGACCGCCGCAATCGACTCGCTCGACCGCTATCTGCAAAACACCCTCCGGAGCGCAGCTGCACGCTCATTCATGGTGTGGCATCCGTCGCTCAGCTACATAGCCCGCGACTACGGCCTGCAGCAGGTGGCTCTCGGCGCCGAAGGAAAGGACTTCTCCGCCGCAGGGCTCAAAGCAGCCATAGACCGCGCCCGCGCCGCCGGCTCCCGGGTGTTCTTCGTGCAGCGCGGTCTCGACTCCAGGCAGGCCGCCGGAGTGTGCCGCGAAGCCGGTGCGGCTATAGTGGAAATAGACCCTATGAGCTACAACTGGCAGTCACAATTAAAAACCATCGCCGATGAAATCGCACGACACTGACAACGGCCTGCGCCCGCTCATCACACTTGACGGCGTAGGCATGAGCTTCGAAGGGCGCCGGGTGCTCGACGATGTGTCCGCCGTAGTGCGCCACGGCGACTTCGTTGCCGTCACCGGCCCCAACGGAGGGGGCAAAACCACCCTCATGCGCATCATACTCGGCCTTCTGCGCCCCAGCAGCGGAAACGTGGCATACTGCGGAGGGTGTACCCCCGCCATCGGCTATCTGCCGCAGAAAAACAGCATAGACCCGCATTTCCCCATCACCGTGCGTGAAGTGGTGGCTACGGGGCTGCTGGCACATACGTCCATGACCGCAGCCGACAAAGACGAACGCATAGAGCAATATATCGACCTCGTGGAACTGCGCCCCCATGCCGACCGGTCAATCGGACGCCTTTCGGGAGGACAGCTTCAGCGTGCACTGCTCGCACGCGCGCTCGTATCGCGTCCGTCGCTCATTGTGATGGACGAGCCTCTAAGCTACCTCGACAAGCATTTCGAAGCCCGGCTCTACGAGATTCTGCGCGAACTGCGCACACGTGCCACAATCCTGCTCGTAAGCCATGAGATGGGCACTATCGACAACATGGCCACATGCCACTGGATAGTAGACCACAAACTGCACCAATGCACCGCCGAACACCATTTCGGACACAGCGGATGCGACGAAACAACAGCCCTATGAGCCAACCCGACGAAACAACAGGCCGCGTTGTACGCAACACCGGCGCACACTATGTGGCGGAAACACCTGCCGGAGAAATCAACTGCAAAGTGAAAGGCAATTTCCGCATCCGCGGACTGCGCACCACCAACCCCGTCGCCGTAGGCGACATCGTGTCCGTAGCGCCTCCAGGCCCCGACGGCACTGCCTACATAACAGCCATAGAGCCACGGCGTAACTACATCATCCGGCGTTCCATCAACCTCAGCAAGCAGGCCCACATCATAGCCGCCAACATTGACCGCGCAGTGCTTGTGGCCACGCTCGCCCACCCTTCCGTCAGCACCAATTTCATCGACCGCTTCCTCGCGACAGCCGAGGCCTACCGTGTGCCGGCACTGCTGTGCATCAACAAAACCGACCTGCTGGCCGACGAGCCAGACGGCTTGGAACTGCTGCACGCTGTCGAACACCTCTACCGCACGGTGGGCTACGAGGTTGTCAGCGTATCGGCACGCACGGGTCAAGGCATGGAAAACCTGCGCAAAGCTCTCGCCGGAAAAACAAGTCTGCTGTGCGGCAACTCCGGAGTGGGCAAAAGCACCATAGTCAACGACCTGATACCGGGCATCGAACAGCGCACGGCCGAAATTTCGGCCGTGCACGACCAGGGCATGCACACCACCACTTTCTCGGAGCTGTTCCACCTGCCAGGCGACCCTACTGGGTGCATCATCGACACCCCCGGCATACGCGGCTTCGGCACTGTCGACTTCGAACGCGCCGACGTGGGCCACTACTTTCCTGAGATTTTCGAACTCTCCCACGACTGCCGGTTCAACAACTGCACCCACGTGCACGAGCCAGGATGCGCCGTGCTCGCCGCCATCGACGAAGGCCGCGTGGCCCGGTCGCGCTACGCTTCCTACCTCAGCATCCTTGAGGACGCCGATGAAGGAAAATACCGAAAACCATTCTGAGAGATAAAGCAATAGCCCCGGACTGTTTCAGTCCATCCACGACGAGCACACCGTGTCGGGCTCTTCTGCTATGCGAGCCACGGCGAAAGCGCTGTCCACCTTGGCCGATATATCGTTGAGCACCACGATGTCGCCATCCTCTACCGACGCCTCGCCCACTACTTCCACGGCAGGCAAGGCCGAACGCTTGGCCGGCTCGGGCGCCGTCGGCGATGGCGCAGGGACATTTACAGCCACTGGCAGTTCGGCCGCCGAGGGCTTCCTGTGCCCCGGCTTCGCTCCCCTCGCGGCATAAGTGATGGCGTCCACGCGGCCGCCGCCGCAATAGCGCTGTGTGTAATACCGCTCGGTGATGGCGCTCACAATCACACCGCGGCTCGATGAAGCATGTATCATGCGGTCGTCGCCGAGATAAAGCCCCACATGGCCTATGCCGCCACCGATACGGCTGCCGTTGAAAAACACAAGGTCGCCCGGCTGCAGCAGCTCACGCTTGACAGGGCGGCAGTACTCGGCCTGTTTGCGCGTGTTGCGCGGCAGGCTCACAGCCGCAATGTCGGCAAACAGACGCTGCACGAATCCCGAGCAGTCCACCCCCTTGCGTGTCGTGCCGCCGTAGGCATACGGGGTGCCCACCCATCCGTAGGCGCCGTCGATGATGCGCCCCACGAGCTCGGCATCGTTGCTGTCGTCCGACGCACCCGTCACCGGCGGCAGCACAGGGCGCCGCTGATCTTGCGGACGCCCGGGATGCGACACCGAAGGCCGCGCCGTGGCCACCTGCCTGTGCGAACGGCAGGAGCCCAGACATAAAGCCGAAAGTATGACGATGAAAATGAGGCCGTGCTTCATAGCGCCTGCAAAGATAAGTACAACATGCCACTCCGGCAACACACCACTGACATTAACATATCGCAACAAGCCGTGTTTAACAATTATTAGCCATTTTAACACTGTTTTTCCTAACTTTTGGTAAACTCACACACTTTTCGCAAAAATATCATAACACACGCTTGCTCAATGCTTTTTGGTACTATATTTGCGATACGATAGTCATATTCCAATTATTATTAACACTCATCACCAAAACATATCTACGGCTATGAAATCTTTCATCATCACTGTAGCATGCGTGCTCGGAATGGCCACCGCCGCCTGCGCGCACACCCCCTCCGACAGCAACATCGGCACGGCACCCGCAGCCGGCCCGACCGAGGCCGCAGCGGCGCCTGCGGCATATATTTCGCAGGCCGATTTCATACACGCATCCGAGCAGACCGTCAACGGCGTAGTCAGCGTGAAAAGCTATGCCACGCCGCCACAAAGCTATGGCAACCGCCATGGCGGCTATTCCGACCAGTACACCGACCCGTTCTTTGAATTTTTCTTCGGAGGCCCCAGGCGGCGTCCGGTACCGCAGCCCGAACCCGAGCGTACAAAGCCCCGGCAGCGGCAGATAGGGCTCGGCTCGGGAGTGATAATAAGCGCCGACGGCTACATCGTCACCAACAACCATGTCATAGAACAGGCCGAACGCCTCGAAGTCACCCTCAACGACAACCGCAACTTCGAAGCCACCGTAGTGGGCGCCGACCCCACCACCGACATAGCCCTGCTCAAAATCGACGCCCCGGCCGATCTGCATGTCATCCCCATGGGCGATTCCGAGAACCTGCACGTGGGCGAATGGGTGCTCGCCGTGGGCAATCCCTTCGGCTTCACATCCTCCGTCACATCAGGAATCGTCAGCGCCAAGGCCCGCAACATATCTTCCGCCACCGGCGTTCCCGGCTCGGGCGGCATAGAAAGCTACATACAGACCGACGCAGCCGTCAACAGCGGCAACTCCGGCGGCGCCCTCGTCAACCTGCGCGGAGAGCTCGTGGGCATAAACACCGCCATTTACTCGCAGACAGGCGCCTACGCCGGCTGCTCGTTCGCCATACCTACGTCCATAGTGCAGAAAGTGACCGCCGACCTCAAGCAATACGGCACGGTGCAGCGCGCTATGCTCGGCATCAGCTTCGTAGAGCTATCTCCTGAATTGATAGACGAAAAGAAAATTAAGGGCGTAATAGCCGGCATCTATGTGGCTGAAGTGTCGGATTTATCGGCCGCACGCGAAGCCGGACTCCGGGAAGGCGACGTCATCACCGCCCTCAACTCCTACACCACCCACTCCACCGCGCAGCTTCAGGAAGCCATCACCAAATTCAGCCCCGGCGACCGTGTGACCATCACGTTCATTCGCGACGGCCAGAAGCACTCCGCCGAAGCCGTGCTGCGCAACGCCCAGGGCACCACGGCCACCGTGCGCGAAATCAACCCCGACAATCTCGGCGCCACATTCAAGTCGCTCACCCGCGAGCGCCTCAACGAATTGCAGATTTCGGCAGGAGTGGAAGTGTCGTCAGTGGATTCCGAAGGTCCGTTTGCAGAACAAGGCATGCGCCCCGGATTCATCGTCCTCGCCATCAACCAGACCCGCGTAAGCTCGCCCGACGAAGTGAAAGCCCTCGCCCGCCGCATCCTCAAGGCCGACGCCGGCGAACGCGTCATGTTCATCTCCGGCTTCTATCCCGGCGGCCGCCGCGCCTTCTACGCCATCGACCTCAACCGCCGGTAAACGTTCCACGTGCAACATTGCAATCGGCCTGTTCCACACCCGCTGCCGGAGGCTTCGGTTTCAAAAATCGTAGTGCATTGCGAACAATCCGCCCCTCGACTGCGTTGTTATGGCAGACAACAAAACATTCCATAACCCATAAATTCAACAATAGATTATGAAAGCCACAAGCGTACTTCTCGCCGTGACAGGCGCAGCCCTCGCAGGCGCAGCCACCGCACTCCTTCTCGCACCCCAGTCAGGACGCCGCACCCGCCGCGACATACACCGTTTCCTCAAAGAACACTGCCCCAAGTGCAGTGAGAAAATCGACGACATCGCCGACCGCATCGCCGCCGAAATCGAAACGACACAGAAATGAACACCAAGCGCACCTTCACCGTCGGCGCCATGATAGGCGCCGCTGCGGTGGCGCTTTTCACCACCGCCCCCGGCTGGGTGTTGCGCAGCAAACTGAAAAACGCCATGCGGCGCAGGGGCCTGTATCCGCCGCGAGGCACCTGAAAAATTCTCATTCTTCTCTCTCCGGGGCGGTATTTTGCCGACCCAAGCCGAGCAGCCGCCCTCCCCAACTCGGCGGCTGCTCTTTTTTTCCACATTATGACATAGCCAACATGAGCGACAAATATTCCGACTCCGAAACATCCGTACACGCCATCCTGTCCAACCTCTGGGCTCTCGCCCGCGGCACACTCGACGGCCTGCGCCTCTCGGCGGCCGAACGGCTCACGCTGCTGCTATCAGCCATTGCCGTGGCAGCAATAGCGGCGGTGCTCGTCACGGCGGCGCTCCTGTTCGCAAGCATAGGCGCGGCGCAGCTTCTCGCCAGCATAACACCCGACGGCGCCTACTTCATCGTGGCCGGATTCTACGCCCTCCTCCTGCTGCTGCTTTTCCTGCTGCGCCGCCCGCTTATCGTCGACCCCGTGTCGCGGCTCGTGACACGCCTTTTGGTGCCGCCTCCCCAAGAAACCCCTGTCGAAACGCAAACACCCCGAAACAATGACGAAGACAAAGAATGAACCTTGGCGCGGCTACACCCTTGACGAACTGCGCTACCGCCGCGCCTATACCGAAGCCAACACACAGGTGCAGCGGATGATGCTTACGAAACAGGTCGCAGACCTGCGCCGCGGCAATCCCGTGACCCGCGGATGGAGCACTCTGCGCGACATACTGTCGGCCGTAGGCTATGTGAATTCAGCACTGCTCGCACTGCGTGTGTTCAAAAGCATCCGCGGCCTCCGCAAAAATCTCCGCCGTTGATTTTTCTCTTATAGTAATATGGCATTTGATGTTTTTTTGTAATTTTGCACAGAACAACAATTGCCGCTATGAACGACTACTACGCACTGCGCCTTGATGTGCAGCCTTGCTGCACCGACGCCACCGACCTGCTCGCCTATCTGCTCGGCGAAGCGGGCTATGAAAGTTTCGTGCCCGACGAAAAGGGACTCACCGCCTACGTGCGCGCCGAACTGTTCAGCGACGACGCCGTGCGCAGCGCCCTGGCCGACTTTCCTTTCGACGCCATAGTCACCGCTTCGTCGGAACTTGTGGAAGGACAGGACTGGAACGCCGAATGGGAACGCAACTATTTCAAACCCATCGTGGTGGGAGACCGCTGCGTGGTGCACAGTTCGTTCCACACCGACGTGCCGACGGCCGAATTCGACATAGTGATAGACCCCAAGATGGCATTCGGCACAGGCCACCACGCCACGACATCGCTCATCCTCACCCGCCTGCTCGACATGGATCTGAGCGGCCGCCCGCTCATAGACGTAGGCACCGGCACCGGCATACTTGCCATCCTTGCCGCCATGCGCGGAGCAGTGCCCGTGGCGGGCATAGAGATAGACCGTTTCGCATGGGAGAACGCCTGCGAGAACGTACGCCTCAACTCCCACCCCGAAATAGCGATGCTATGCGGCGACGCCGCTCTGCTCGAGGCGCTTGCGCCTGCCGACGTAGTTGTGGCCAACATAAACCGCAACGTAATCCTCGCCGACATTGCACGCTATGCCGCAGCAATGCGTCCGGGCGCCACACTGCTGCTCAGCGGCTTTTACGAAGCGGACTGCCCCATGGTGGAAGAAGCCGCCATTGCGGCAGGACTCGATCCCTGCGGACGCACCACCCGCGACTCATGGGCATGCGTGGAACTGCGCAAGCCCGAATAATCCTTAGACAACTAATTCCTGCCTAACATTCACGGCTATATCTGTCATGACAGGTATAGAGCCGTAAATGTTTATGATTTGCTTTTTTTTCGTAATTTTACGCCAAATACTATAAAACACTTATTCAATATGGCAAATCGCACATTATCGGCTTTTATCCTGATTACAATCATCTTATGGACGCATCACTCTGCACGAGCCGAGCACGTTCGCTTTGCAGATGTGGAAATAGACATACCGGAAAGCATAGAATTTCGCTTTGACTCTGTAAAATCTGCAATTGGCTTTCATTCTAATACCGGAGAAGGCGCATTGTGTACATTCGGCGATGCATCTATCTCTCGTAAAGTAGATTTCAATGTGTCTACAATTCTTGCCGAACTCCATACCCGTACATTTAATCTTAGTGAAGCTGAACTTATCAGTGAAGAAGTTCAAGAATCTTCGCCAAACTTCCGAAATGTATATGCGCGACGCATATACAGAAACAAGCAGAACACTGCCGCTATGGGCATATCGTATACATTTATCACTCCAAACAGGCCTTACACCATGTTTGTGGCGTACCGCGACAGTCTGCCATCGGAATTCGGTGCTATAATCGACTCCATCAGACCTAAAATATCTATATGGGACGACGTTAGCTACCAATTCAAAAATGGCTGGCACGTGTTGTTGCTTGCTTTTTTTGCCGCCATGATTTTAGGCCATAGTATAGGATGGTTTGTCAATAGGGATTATCAAGCCCGGAAAATAATGTGGATTGTCAGTGTTGGAACTATCGCAGCGACAATATATTTCACGCCGGGATGCTGGGCCTTATGGTTATCGGCATCGCCATTTGTCCTGCTATCATCTTACATGGGAGCTATAACTTCCTTTGAAGACCTTGTTACGGAAACACTAAAAAACATATGAACAATACAGTGCATAAATTCATAGGGCTGGCAGCATTTGCCATCGCTTTGTTTTCGGCACACTACGCAAACGCTGTAAGGGTAAATATTTTTGATAAAATCAATATCGACATACCTGAAAGTTTTACCCGAACATACACCGACTCGCTCGGCTCCAAGTGGTTCGACGGCACTCATTGGTTCGTGTGCAGAACCATTCCTAACGGGGTGGAATATGACATTAACGAATGTAATGAATCTTTAGACCGAAATATTATGGGACTCTCACAATACGCATCTTTTGAGCACAGAACGGATGGTGCTTTAGAATGGTATGCGGATTATATTGAGCGTTATTTTTATCACCTTGACACTAAAGATTATATAGCATGCAGGACAACGTACGTGGACAACCATCCCTACGTGCTTGCATACTCATTTCCGGCTTCGGAAACGCAACAAGAGGGCATTTCGGCATTTCGGTCAATAGCAGATTCCGAATGTTATACGGCCTCATGGTGGAATCGGCTGAAAAGACTATTCTCTCAATCATGGGGGATGATACTGATATTTCCTTTGTTCACATGTAGCATAGCCTATTTGGCAAGCGTCCTGATCAAGAAAAAATACCTTGTAACAATAATGGCAATAGTCTTCGGACTCATGGGTGCCGGACTATGGAGCCAATGGGACACAGCCATAATCATATACGCGTTATGGGCTGTAATACTGGCATTGTATGCCACACTTGATTTACATGACTTCAACAAACTGGTAGATTCTGTAAACAAGGCTATTCCATAACATCTACATTTAAGACATAACGTGAGTTCGGGATAAGAATTTTATTTTTTTCAGCCAAGCAAAAGACATAGAGTATTGGGCGGCCTGTCAAGGTCGCCTGATTTATTTGTACAGGCTGGAGTTAATCCCAGAGGACAAGTTGCCCGCTTGACTCGGGTACGTCAAAGTCGAAGTTCACCTCCGGCTTTGTGGCGAAGAAACAATACGCGCCCATTGCCGCAAGCAGGTTCATGAGGAAGTTGTGTACGCTGCGATGGCGGGAGTGGACGAGCTGCGCCACATTCTTCAGCATGTCGTTTATGGATTCGATGATGCTCCTTTTACGAAG
>VSPG01000021.1 GCA_009775265.1 Muribaculaceae bacterium | reverse complement strand
GAGAGATAAGTGTATGTAAGACAATAACGTTTGAAAATGGATCTCATTGCATTAATTCTTTAATAAAACATACTTAAAACACATGCAATAATTAATAATAGATGAACAACCGGCGCGACTTCATAAAAAAAGCCTTTCTCGCTTCTGTTGCAGCGGCCGCGTCGCCACAAATACTGGCGGCTTCGGAAGATGAAACAAATCCCTCCGCACAGGCGGGAGGAAGCGACACCTACATAGTGCCGAAAGGCAACGCGCTGAAAATCACGGGTACATTTCTCGACGAAATATCCCACGACATCCCCCACCAGAATTGGGGCGAACGCGAATGGGACTCCGATTTCCGCCACATGAAAGCCATCGGCATCGACACCGTGATAATGATACGTTCGGGCTACCGCAAGTTCATCACCTACCCCTCGGAGTACCTTATAGGAAAAGGATGCTACAGGCCGGGCACCGACCTGCTGGACATGTTCCTCAGGCTCGCCGACCGCTACGGCATGAAATTCTATTTCGGGCTGTACGACTCGGGACACTACTGGGACACCGGCGACCTCACCCTCGAGATAGACCGCAACCGCTTTGTCGTGGACGAAGTGTGGGAGCGCTACGGCTCGCGCTACAAAAGTTTCGGCGGCTGGTACATCAGCACCGAGATAAGCCGCAAGACAAAAGGCGCCATAGAGGCATTCCACACGCTCGGCAAGCAATGCAAGGACGTGTCGGGCGGCCTGCCCACGTTCATCTCGCCGTGGATCGACGGAAAAAAAGCAGTGATGGCCGCAAGCGCCACCCTGTCGAAAGACAACGCCGTGTCGGTGCGTGAGCACGAAAACGAATGGAACGAGATTTTCTCGGGTATACACGACGTCGTGGATGCGTGCGCATTCCAGGACGGCCATATAGACTATGACGAGCTCGACGCCTTCTTCGAAGTGAACAAACGGCTCGCTGACCGCTACGGCATGCAGTGCTGGACGAATGCCGAGACCTTCGACCGCGACATGCCAATAAAATTCCTGCCCATAAAGTTCGAAAAACTGCGCCTGAAGCTCGAAGCTGCAAAACGCGCCGGCTACGACAAGGCCATCACATTCGAATTTCCTCATTTCATGAGCCCGCAGTCGGCCTATATTCAGGCCGGCCACCTCTACAACCGCTACAGAGAATATTTCGACCTTATCTGAACCTGACCTGACAATTAACCCCTACCCGAAAATTGACATGGAAAACAAAAACAGCGTGAGCTTTGGCTATGTGGTGTTCCTGACGGTAGTGGCAGCCATCGGCGGCTTCCTCTACGGCTACGACACTGCGGTGATTTCAGGCACTATAGCCATGGTATCGGCTCAGTTCGGCCTCGACACCATGCAGCAAGGATGGTACGTCGGATGCGCATTGGTGGGCAGCATAGCCGGAGTGGCATGCGCCGGCATCCTCAGCGACTACGCCGGACGCCGCAACGCAATGCTTGTGTCGGCCGTGCTGTTCACTGCGTCGGCCGTAGGATGTTCACTGACCGACAGTTTCGACTGGCTCGTGGCCTACCGTATAATTGGAGGCATAGGCATCGGCGTGGTTTCCATAGTCTCGCCGCTTTACATTTCCGAAGTGTCCGTGGCACGCTACCGCGGCAGCCTCGTGTCGGCCTACCAGCTCGCCATCACCGTGGGGTTCCTCGGCGCATACCTCGCCAACTACATGCTGCTGCAGCTCGCACCGGGATTTGCCGGCTCGTCGGCCATAGTCGCAAAAGTGTTCTCGAACGAAGTGTGGCGCGGAATGCTCGGCCTCGAGACCGTGCCAGCCATGATGTTCTTCATCACATGTCTCATCATCCCCGAATCGCCTCGCTGGCTCATGCTTAAAGGCCGCACTTCTGCCGCAGCCGCAGTGCTCGGCCGCATATACCGCGACACCGGCGCGGCCGAAAGCGAAAAACGCACCATCAGCGAATCGCTCCGCTCCGAAAACAAATCGGAATGGCGCGAACTGTTGCGCCCCGGCATACGCAAGGCCGTGGTAATAGGCGTGTTCATCGCCATCCTCGGACAGTTCATGGGCGTAAACGCCGTGCTCTACTACGGCCCCACAATATTCGAAGACAGCGGCCTTTCGAGCGGCGACTCGCTTTTCTACCAGGTGCTCGTGGGTTCGGTGAACATGCTCACTTCCGTGCTCGCACTCGTAATCATCGACCGCGTCGGGCGCAAGACCCTCGTCTATTTCGGTGTGAGCGGCATGATTCTGTCGCTGCTCCTCATTGCCCTCTACTTCATTTACGGGCAGGAGGCGGGCCTGTCGCCGGTGGCGCTGCTCGTGTTCTTCCTCCTCTACATCTTCTCCTGCGCAATATCCATATGCGCCGTCATCTGGGTGCTGCTCTCCGAAATGTACCCCACCAAAGTGCGCGGCCTTGCAATGTCGATAGCCGGATTCTCGCTGTGGATAGGCACATACCTTATCGGACAACTCACGCCGTGGCTGCTTGCCGAACTCACACCGGCCGGAACATTCCTGCTCTTCGCCGCCATGTGCGTGCCGTATATGATAATCATACGCTTCTTTGTGCCGGAGACCACCGGCCTGTCGCTGGAGCAGATCGAAGACATATGGCTTGAAAAAAGAATTAAAAAATAACACACCATACGATGAAACAATCATTTAAAGAGCTTGCCGCGCAATACCGCGAGGAACTTTTCGGCAGCGTGCTGCCTTTCTGGATGGAAAAATCGCCCGACACGGAGTGCGGAGGATATTTCACCTGCCTGGACCGTTACGGCAATGTATACGACACCGACAAATTCGTTTGGCTCCAGGGCCGCGAAGTGTGGATGTTCTCTATGCTCTACAACAAGGTGGAAAAAAATCCCGAATGGCTTGAATGCGCCATCAAGGGAGCCGAATTCCTGAAAAAATACGGACACGACGGCAACTACAACTGGTATTTCTCGCTCACACGCGACGGACAGCCGCTCGTGGAACCCTACAACATATTCTCCTACACATTCGCAGCCATGGCATTCGGCCAGCTGAGCATAGCCACAGGCAACAAGGAATACGCCGACATCGCGAAAAAGACTTTCGACATCGTGCTGTCGCGCGCCGACAACCCCAAAGCAAAATGGAACAAGGCACACCCCGGCACACGCGACCTCAAGAATTTCGCCCTGCCGATGATTCTGTGCAACCTGGCCCTGGAAATCGAACCGCTGCTCGACCCCGAATACCTCAACTCCACGATAGAAACCTGCCTGCACGAAGTGCTCGACGTGTTCTACCGCCCTGAACTCGGCATAGTGGTCGAGAATGTCACCGCCGACAACCAATTGTCCGACACTTTCGACGGGCGCCACCTCAACCCGGGCCATGCCATCGAGGCAATGTGGTTCTGCATGGACCTCGGAGTGCGCCTCGGGCGTCGCGACGTAATAGACAAAGCCGTCGACATCACACTGACAATGCTGAAATACGGCTGGGACGAGCAATACGGCGGCATCTTCTATTTCATGGACCGCAAAGGCTGCCCTCCACTCGAACTCGAATGGGATCAGAAACTCTGGTGGGTGCACATGGAAACACTCATCTCGCTGCTTAAAGGCTACAAACTCACAAAACGCCCGGAATGCCTCGAATGGTTCGAAAAGGTGCACGACTACGCATGGTCGCACTTCAAAGACACCGAAGCGCCCGAGTGGTTCGGCTACCTCAACCGCCGCGGCGAAGTGCTGCTGCCCCTCAAAGGTGGCAAATGGAAAGGCTGCTTCCATATCCCCCGCGGCCTGTTCCAATGCTGGCAAGTGCTCGAATCCCTCGCGGCAGAAGAATCTTAAACCGCCAGGAATGAAAAAACATATTTTATGCGCCATGGCGTGTGCCGCATCCGTTCTGGCGGGATGCACAGCCAAGTCCGTGCAGGCATCCTACGGCATCATTCCGCAACCGCAGGCCGTGGACGAAGCGTCTGGCGAACCGTTCAGACTCTCGTCGTCCACCACCATAGCTTACCCTGAAGGAAACGAAGGCCTTGCCAACGACGCCGAACGCCTCGCCGAATACATCGAGCAACTGACTGGCCACCGCCTCTGCGTGTCGACAGACACTGCGGCCGCCGGCACCATCGTGCTCAAAGACGCCCTGCAGAGCGAAAACCGCGAAGCCTACGAACTTATAGTAGACAGTCGCAACATCGACATAAACGGAGCAAGCGCCGCAGGAGCATTCTATGGCATCCAGACACTGCGCAAATCCATTCCGGCGGCATCGTCCGGCGGCGCCGACGTGATGTTCCCGCCGGTCACAATAAGCGACGCTCCGCGTTTCGCCTATCGCGGAGCCCACTTCGACGTGTCGCGCCACTTCTTCCCGGCCGACTCCGTGAAGGCGTTCATCGACATGCTCGCCCTCCACAACATCAACACCTTCCACTGGCACCTCTCCGACGACCAGGGCTGGCGCATCGAAATCAAAAGCCGTCCGGAGCTCACGGAGAAAGGCTCACGTCGTCCGTGCACCGTGACAGGACGCAACTCGGGCGTGTTCGACAGCATACCCGTGGAAGGATTCTTCACACAGGAGCAGGCCCGCGACATAGTGCGATACGCTGCCGACCGCCACATCCGCATCATCCCGGAAATAGACCTGCCCGGCCACATGCTGGCGGCCTTGTCGGCCTATCCGGAACTCGGCTGCACAGGCGGCCCGTATGAAGTGTGGAGCCAATGGGGCGTTGCCGACGACGTGCTGTGTGCAGGCAACGACTCCACACTGGCATTCATCGACGACGTGCTCCGCGAACTCGTCGACATCTTCCCGGCGGAATATTTCCACATCGGAGGCGACGAATGCCCGAAAACACGCTGGGAAAACTGCCCCAAATGCCAGGCACGCATCCGCGCGCTCGGCCTTAAATCCGACGCGTCAGGCTCCAAGGAAGCAAAACTCCAGAGCTACGTGATGAACCACGCCGCAGCGCTGCTGCGCGAAAATGGACGTCGCGTCATCGGCTGGGACGAAATCCTCGAAGGCGGAGTCGACGGCGACATCACCATCATGTCGTGGCGCGGACAAAGCGGAGGCATCGAGGCCGCACGCCGCGGACACGACGTAATTATGACTCCCAACACATACCTGTATTTCGACTACTACCAGACAGCCGACACCGAAAACGAACCGCTCGGAATAGGCGGCTACGTGCCCATCGAAAAAGTCTATTCGCTGGAACCCGTGCCCGCCGAACTGGAAGGCGCTGAGCGCGACCGCATTCTCGGCGTGCAGGCCAACCTCTGGACGGAATACATCAAGACATTCAGTCACGCACAATATATGGAACTACCGCGCATGGCGGCCCTCAGCGAGGTGCAGTGGACAGACCAGGGTAAAAAAGATTATGATAGGTTTGTGGAACGTCTGCCGCAGCTGCTTGACCATTACCGCGCAAACGGCTATAACTATGCCACGCATGTATTTGACGTCAAAGGCGAACTAAAGCCCGACAGCGTCGCCCGTGCGGTTTCCATAACTCTTTCGACGGTGGACAACGCCCCCGTCCGCTACACCCTCGACGGCTCTATGCCCACGGAGGAATCGGCGCTCTACGAGTCGCCCGTGCTCATCGACAACACAGCCACACTCATGGCTGTGGCCGTGCGCCCGTCAGGCATGAGCAACGTCTACAAAGCGTCGGCATCATTCAGCAAGGCATCGTTCGCCGAAGTAAAAGAGATGTCCGAGCCGCACCCCTCCTACAAAAGCGGAGGACGCGCATCGCTTGTCGACGGCATATTCGGAAGCAACGGCTACAAGGACGGCCTCTGGACCGGATTTACCGCCCGCGACCCCGAAATCGTCATCGACCTCGGCAATGCACAAAAAATCAGCAAGGTCACGCTGCGCTCGCTCGTGCACACCGACAACTGGATTTTCGACATGCGCGGAGTGCGCATAGCCGTGTCAGCCGACGGCCACAAATTCAACGACGTGGCATCGGACACCTACCCCGCCCTGTCCGCTCCCGCCCACGAAATCGTGTCACGCAACCTTTATTTCGGTCCCGTGGAAGCACGATACGTGAAAATATCGGTGGAAATCGAAAAATCCATCCCCGCATGGCATCCCGGCAAAGGCGCATGCAGTTTCTTCTTCACCGACGAAATACTCATCGACTGACTGCTGCCGCCACACACTCCCTCTCTGCGCCCCGCTCAAAAAGTGCGGGGCGCTTTGTATTCTCACGCAATTGATATATTTTTGCAGCATATATACGCATTATCAATGCCACCATGAAACACTCGCTGATACTTCTCGCCGCAGCTTCCTTGCCGGCATGTATGTGCGCATCCGCTTCGGCTTCCGAGCCGGGTTTGCGCCACGTATTCGACATACATGCCCGATGCGCCGACGCCATCTGCACGGGCGACACTCCGCACGGACGGCGCATCATGATACCGATTGTAGGCGGCGAAGTGACAGGCCCCGCTCTCAACGCCGTGATTATGCCCGGCGGCGCCGACTACCAGCTCACCGACACCGCGCAGCACCGCACCGAATTCCGCGCCGTCTACTCCGTCATGACACCTGATTCTGCATATATAAACGTGGAAAACACAGGCATAAGCTTCTCACGCGACGGAGAACACTACTTCACCACCACACCTGCCTTCGAGGCCGACAAAAACGGCCCATACCGCTGGCTCAACGATTACATCTTCATCTGCCGCCCCGTCAACTTCGCTCCGGGAGCCGTAACGCTGCGTGTATGGCAGGTATTGTGACGCATCAATGATGGTGATGCCGATGGTGCTTCTTGTGCTTTTTATGTTTGTGTTTCTTGTGCTTTTTGTAATGGCCGTGGCCGTCGAAGTCATATACACATTCGTGCTCGATGCCTCCGAAAGCATGTATGCTCCCGCACGACGGCATGGCCACCCCCAAAACAAAACAGGCTGCGAGCGCCGCTATGGCGGCGCGCAACCTGCGGAATTTTATGTCAGTTCTCATAAGTGTCGAAACGTATTGTTTAGAGGTTGTTTAATAAATACGTTTTCAGGCACAAAAAAGTTTACGGCGACGCGGCCTATTCCTCCACATAGGGGCGCAGAGCGTCGCGCCATATGGCATAGCCGGGGGCAAGCAGATGCAGGCCGTCGTTGGTGAGGTCGGCGCGCAAGTTTCCTTCTGCATCCGCAAAAAGACCGTGTATGTCTATCCACGTGGCCCCGGCGCTCTCCACCACAGGGCGCAGCAGGCGGTTGACATCGCGCACTGTCTGTTCTTTGCCGAAAACGGCCTTGTAGCGCCCGAAACTGTTGTTGATGGGCAGCAGCGACTGCACATATAGCTTCGTGGCGGGCGTGGCGCGGCGAATTTCACCGATTAGTCCGCCGAGCGCCGACACTATGGAGTCGGCGGAAAGATTGTGGCTTATGTCGTTGACGCCGCACAAAAGGAAAATTTTGGCCGGACGGCCGTTCACAATAGCCGGCAGACGCTCGCGCAAGCCGTCCACCACATCGCCGTTGATACCGCGGTTCACGATGTGCGGATTCCCGAACAGCTCATGCCACTCGCAGCCGTGCGTAAGGCTGTTGCCTAAAAACACTATTGACGTGCTGTCCGTGCCCAGCATTTCAAAAAGCGATGCACGCTGCCCCCAAAGCTCGCCGCGCTGCGCATGGCAACAACGACAGCAAAGCATGGAAGCGAACACGGCTATGGCAGAGACGATGACCGCCGCACGCTTATTCATGGCCTTCGCGGTATGTGTCCACGGCCTTTTTCACAGAGCCGTGCATCAGCAGCAGGCGCTTGGCTTCGTCGTAGGGCAGACCGAGTTCCTCCACTACCATGCGGGTGCCGCGGTCCACGAGCTTGGCGTTGCTCAGCTGCATGTTCACCATCTTGTTGCCCTTCACACGGCCCATCTGAATCATCACGGAGGTCGTGATCATGTTGCATATCATCTTCTGCCCCGTACCGCTCTTCATGCGCGAACTGCCCGTGACATACTCCGGTCCCACCACCATTTCGATGGCGATGTCGGCGGCGGCGCTCACGGGAGCGTCGGGATTCGACGTGATTGCGGCAGTGAGGATGCCATGGCGGCGGCATTCCTCAAGAGCGCCTATCACATAAGGAGTAGTGCCCGATGCGGCGATGCCTATCACGGTGTCGCGTTCGTTTATGCCGAATGCTTCAAGGTCGCGCCAGCCCTGCAGAGTGTCGTCCTCGGCATTTTCGATGGGCGAACGCAGAGCCTTGTCGCCGCCGGCTATTATGCCTATCACCCACGACGGGTCCATGCCGAACGTAGGAGGAATCTCCGAGGCGTCGAGCACTCCGAGGCGTCCCGACGTGCCGGCGCCCATATAGAAAATGCGGCCGCCGCGCTTCATGCGGCTCACAATGCCGGTGACAAGCTCCTCTATCTGCGGAATGGCTTTCTCCACGGCCAGCGCCACCTTCTTGTCTTCGTTGTTAATGTCGCGCAGCAGTTCGCCTACGCTTTTCTTCTCAAGATCGTTGTAAAGAGAGGGTTGTTCGGATATTTTTTCGAATGCCATTGTTTTTACTTGTTAAGAGTGGAACTTGATGAGTCCTTCCATAGGACTTTTCAGCACGGTACCTACGCTGTAGCCGCATTCGCGGGCGGCTTCGGCGAGAACATCGCGGTAATAATAGGCTATGGAACCTATGAAATTGACTTCAGGAGCGCACCGGCCTGCGTAGTGCGAGATATTGCGGCGGAAGAAGGCCTTGAACGAACCGAGCACAAGGTCGTGCACTTCCTTTTCGTTTATATTTTCTATCAGGAACGGGGTGACGGATGCCAGAAAGCGGTTGCCCTGCGGCTCGCGGTATACCTTGCGTATGATGTCGAGCATGGTAAGGTCGTATTTGCGCAGGAATTTCTCGCACAGCTCCGCCGGCAGCTGACCTTTGAGCACATCGCCCACAAGCAGTTTGCCGAGCACGGCGCCGGAGCCTTCATCGCCGAGGATGTATCCGAGCGGCGACACATTGTCGCATATCTTTTCTCCGTCGTAGAAACAGGAGTTGGAACCGGTGCCGAGGATACAGGCTATGCCGGGACGGCGCCCGCACAGAGCGCGCGCTGCGGCGAGCAGGTCGGTGTGCACCTCCACGTCCTGTGCATTGATGCTGGCGCGTATCGCACGCTCCACATTAGCGCACACTTCCGGCGAGATGCATCCGGCGCCATAGAAGTACACCGCCTCGATTGCGTCGGCGTAGCACTCGAGTTCGGGCACAAGTTCGGCCGCCATGCGGGAGCGCATTTCCTCCTCGGTGAGCATCACGGCATTCATGCCGCAGGTGAACACCTGCTTTTCCACTATTCCTTCGCGGACAACACACCAGTCTGTCTTGGTGCTTCCGCAGTCTGCGATAAGTATCATATTTTTATGTATATTTTCTTTTTATATAGTACCAGACCCACGCACCAGTTGAGAAGCACAAAGGCCACGGCAAACAGAAGCGAAGCCAACGTCTCGTTGCCGCCGGCGCAGGGCACACACACAGCATTGTAAATCCAGCCCTTTATGCTGATGACGCCCGTTTCGGCCTCGGCCCAGGGCACTTTCACCACTCCCGACAACACGCTCAACACGGCGGCAAGGCAGTAGAGAAACAGCGGGTTGATGCCGAACACCTCGAAGAAGCGGCACCATCTGCGGTGGCCGCGCATGTCGATAATCCATATCAGCAGCGCAAGCAGGCTTGAAGCAAGGCCGCAAGTGGTGAGCACGAAGGTGGGCGACCATATTTTCTTGTTGAGGGGCATTCCGTAACTCAGCAGCAGACCGGCGAACGTCAGCACCGTGCCCACGATGAACAGGCGGCAGATGCGCTCGCGGTTGTCCTTCACCTGCATTATCATGAATCCGCAAAGGAAGCCTATAAGCATATGGGCTATGCTCGGCAACGTGCTCAACAGACCCTCAGGGTCGAATTTCAAGGTCACGCCTCCCACCACGTCGGTATACATATGGGCGGGACCCATCACCTTGTGATCCACGATGGATATTATGTTCGAGTCGGAAAACTCAAGCCCGTTGCCCACCAGGAGCACCACCCAGTAGAGAGCGAGAAGCCCGCCGGTAGTCCATGCAAGCGCACGCCGGCTCATGGCAAGGGCGAGCAGCGAACCCGCGCCGTAGCATATGGCCAGACGCGGCATCACGCCGAGCACGCGTATACTGTCGAACGTCAGCACCGCATCGGACAAGGAAGCCCCGTTGGCTATGCCACGCAGGAAAAGGCTAAGCCACGCTATGGCCACGCCTATGAAAAATATCACGACAGTGCGGCGCAGGATTTTCATGCACGCCGCGCCCGACAGCCTGAAATCATATTTGCGTAGCGACATATAGGTGCTCACACCCATTATGAACATAAAGAACGGAAACACGAGATCGGTGGGCGTGAGGCCGTGCCACTCGGCATGCCGGAGCGGGGCATAGATATTGCCCCACGAGCCGGGATTGTTCACGAGTATCATGCCCGAAATGGTGAGACCGCGCAGGATGTCGAGCGCCAGCAGGCGCTGTGGTTTCTTTTTCTCAGTCATCATTTTTCAGTTTTGCCGTGGTGCAGGCGTACACCAGGTATGCTATTGATTTGTAAGGAATGCCGCTGTTGTCAGTGAGCCCTATCTCACATGTGCGCGAGTTGGAATAGCCTTCGCGCGCGCCTGACGCCTCGATGGCCGGACGCAGTTTGCGGAGCCCCCATCGGTTGAGTTCCGGATATGTGAAGCCCTTGTCGCCCGCAAATCCGCAGCAGCCCACTTCGGCCGGGACGGTTACATTGCGGGAGCACATACGCGCCAGATCCACGATTTTGCCGGCAAGACCCATGCGGCGCGTGGAGCATGTCACATGCACGGCCACCGGCGTGTCGACAGGATGGAATTCCAGATACGGCGCAAGATAATCGTGGATAAACTCGGCAGGCTCATAAAGGTGCATTTTCTTTATATGCTCGCGCATGCGGTGCAGACACGGACTCTGGTCGCAAAGCACCGGAATGGTTCCATGCTCCGAAGCCTCCCACAGGGCGGCTTCGAGTTCCGCAGTCTTCGCATCCGCAATGTCAGGCATGCCCTTGCTCTCCCATATCATGCCGCAGCACAGCTTATCCATTCCTTTCGGAAACACGACCTCGAAACCGGCCTTGTCGCACAATGCCACCACCACCTGCATGAGTTCGGGCTGCTTCTTTCCGTCCTCGGGCAATGCACCCATGGCCCGGTTGAGACAGGATGGGAAATATACCACACGCCGCCGCGCGCCCTTATGGGGAGCGGCGGCGACAACGCGTGCAGGATGCGACGGACCCGGGAGCGCCGGAGTCCACAGAGGAAGCCCCATGCGGTGCATCACACGGCCTGCTATACGCGTAGCGTCGTCGCCCAGCATGTCGTGGGCCACACGAGCCCCGGCCAAAGTGGCACGCAGCGCCCGGCTGACTCCTCCGAGATGGCGCGCGGCGTAATCCCCCGCGCGATAGCCCATGGAACCAATGGGCAACCTGCGCTCGCGCAGACGGTGAACGAGGTCGGCTGTGTTGATGCCCATCGGGCAGGAAGTGCTGCACAGGCCGTCGCCCGCGCATGTGTCAAGTCCGTAATAGCGGAAATCACGCTCGAGCGCCGCTGCGTCGGCGGCCGCATCACGCGTGCCGAGCGAACGCAGGCGCGCTATCTCGCGCGACACCACTATGCGCTGGCGTGCCGAAAGCGTCAGCCCGCAGCTCACACAGTTCACCTCGCAGAAACCGCATTCTATGCAGCGATCCACGGTATTGTCCACGGCTGGCATGGGCTTGATGTCGCTTATGAAACATTCCGGGTCGTCGTTGAATATGACTCCGGGATTGAGAATCCCGCCCGGATCCATGGCCTTTTTCAGGCGTTTCATCATGGCATAGGCTTTCGGCCCCCACTCTTTTTCTACGAACGGAGCCATGTTGCGACCCGTTCCGTGCTCGGCTTTGAGCGACCCGCCGAAACGGTCCACCACAAGATGTTCCACTCCGAGCATCAGGCGGCGGTAGCGCTCCACTTCAGCCTCTGTGTCGAAACTCTGCGCTATCACGAAATGGAAATTGCCTTCAAGGGCGTGCCCGTATATGCAGGCGTCGTCATAACCGCAGTCGGCTATAAGGTCGGCGAGAGCCACTGTGGCATCCGGAAGGTCGTCGATGTGGAAAGCCACGTCCTCTATCAGCACCGTAGTGCCTGCCGGACGCGTTCCGCCCACTGCCGGAAACACTCCGCTGCGCATGCTCCACCATCTGCCGGTCTCGGCAGGGTCAGCCGAAAAATAGGCGTCCCGCACAAGGCTGAAACGGCCCACCACGGCCATGATGGCGTCTATATTCTCCTGCAGAGCCTCTGCAGTGGCGGCTTTGGTGTCAAGCAGCAGAGCAGTCAGGCCCGGAGTCACACCCTCGGTGCCTACGCTCGCGAGCGACTTGGCGTCAAGCAGTTCGCAGCTGTCGACAGGAGCACCCTTGCGCATAGCCACAACGGCTTCGGCGGCCTCGCGCATACTCCCGAAATAGAGCATCGCGCTTGCCGCGAAAGGCATCACCGGCGAGGTGGCCATCGTGACGGAACTGATGAATGCGAGCGTGCCCTCGCTGCCCACTATGCAATGGGCTATTATGTCGAACGGGTCGTCAAACATCACGAAAGGCCGCAGATTCAGACCCGTCACATTTTTTATGCTGTATTTCCGGCGTATCAGAGCCTCCAGTTCGGAATCGGTGCGGATGTCGTCGCGGATTCTCTCGATTTCAGCCAGCAATGCGCCGTGCGTGGCACGGAACGACGCACGGCTCACCTCGTCGGCCGTGTCGAGCACCGTCCCGTCGGCAAGCACTATCCGCACCGAGCGCATCACGCTGTCGCTGTTGGCGTGCGTGCCGCAATTCATGCCGGAGGCGTTGTTGGCCACAATGCCGCCCACCATGGCCGAACGCTTCGATGCCGGATCGGGGTCGAACTTTCGGCCATACGGGCGCAGGATTTCATTGACACGCTCGCCTATTATGCCGGGTTGCAGGGTTATTGTCTCCGCTCCGGGACCTATGGAATAACCTTCCCAGCGCTTCTCGGCGAGCACCAGCACGGAATCGGTGACAGCCTGTCCGCTGAGACTCGTGCCTGCCGCACGGAACGTCACCGGCGTACCTGTGTCGGATGCCGCACGAAGAATGCCGCACACTTGCCGCTCTGTGTCGGGACGCACCACAAGCTGCGGAAGCAGCCGGTAAAATCCTGCGTCGGTGCCCCATGCGAGCCTGCGCAGTCGATCGGTGTAAACCTCCGGACGAGGTTCTATTCTGCCTATTTCTTCAAGGAAGGACTTCATTGTGTCAGAAAAAATCCGGAATACCCCTGGCCAATAAGTGTCAGGGCTACTTATAGAGATGATATTTGGAGGATGCCGCGCGGAAAGGCTCCACATCCTTGTTCCAGTAGGGTGCCATGTCGGCCACGCTGTGCCGCTTCGTGAACAGGCGGCGTATCTGTTTGCTGCCGGTCACCTTGTCGAACATGCCGAAACGTTTGGCCGCCTCCGGGGTGTCCATCACACGGCGGTCGGGATACATCGCCGCCAGTTCCTGCATCACGTAGAACTGCACAAGCGTCAGCGGTGCGGCTTCGGCGTCGGTCACATATATTTCCACACCCTGCAGGTTCTCGCCTTTGCCCGTGCTGTAGAAAGGCTTGATGTGAATGGGACGGAACATGACTCCAGGAATTTCAAGCGCATTGAGACGTCGGTTCAGTTCGGCAGCGTCTACCCAATCGGCAGCAACGAGTTTGAACGGCATTGTGTAGCCTACGCCGATGCTGACATAGTACAGCTCGCCGAGTATGCCTGTGGCGGGATAGTACAGCGCCGACTCGGCATTGGGCTGATGCGGCGAAGGAAGCACCCACGGCATGCCGGTGTCGGCAAAACTCATCTTGCGGTCATAACCTTCCATCGGCACCACCGTCAGGCGAGCCTTCACGCCGCCGGGCAGCAGCCCTTCCTCGTTGAGGTAAGTGGCGAGTTCGCCGGGGGTCAGGCCGTAAAGATACGGTATCGGAAACTGGCTCACGAACGAGAAACAGCTGTCCTCGACTATGCAGCCCTCTATCTTGTTCGCTCCGGCCGGATTGGGACGGTCGAGCACCACGAATTCCTTGCCCAGTTCGGCACAGGTCTGCATGGCAAGCCCCATGGTGGATATGAACGTGAACGAGCGGCAGCCGTTGTCCTGTATGTCATACACGAGCACGTCCACGTCGTCGAGCATTTCGGCTGTCGGTTTGCGGTATTTTCCATAAATGGAATAGACAGGCACTCCCGTGGCCGCATCGACGCTGTTGCCCACATTGTCGCCGGCATGCACGTCGCCGCGCACCCCGTGTTCTGGTCCGTAGAGAGCCGTAAGACGCACTCCCGGAGCCTCGCTGAGTATGTCGACAGTGCTTTTCAGCGTGTTGTCCACTCCCGAAGGATTGGTAATCAGCCCCACACGCTTACCCTGCAATATGTCGAAATTGCGGTCGCGGAGCACTTCCACGCCGGGCTTCACTTGAGCCGTGGCTGCAATGGCGGCAGCCATGGAAAGTATAGCTATAATCGTCTTTTTCATTTCTTTTCAATTTTTCTTCCGAAGTTGGGGTCTATTTTCAGGAAAGCGCATACACCTATAGTGGCGGCGCAGCATATCATGGTCCACACGAAGAAGTGACGGTAGCCGATGGTCTCCTGAAGCCAGCCGGCGGCCATGCCCGGAAGCATCATGCCGAGAGCCATGAATCCGGTGCATATGGCATAATGCGCGGTCTTGTGCTCGCCGTCGCTGAAATAGATAAGGTAGAGCATATAGGCCGTGAAACCGAATCCGTAGCCGAACTGCTCGATGAACACACACAGGTTTATGGTGAACAGCGAGTGGGTGGGCCAATAGCTGAGATAGACGAATGTAAGACATGTCAGGGACATGCTCCACGCCATGGGCCACAGCCACTTTTTCAGGCCGCCGCGCGCAGCCACGATGCCGCCCACGATGCCGCCTATGGTAAGACCGATTATGCCTATGGTGCCGTAGACGAATCCCACCTCGCCTGTGCTCAGGCCGAGACCGCCTTTGTCTATGGGGTCGAGCAGGAAGGGGTTGATGAGCTTTACAAGCTGGGCTTCAGGCAGGCGGTAGAGGAGCATGAAAGCCACTGCCACCCATATCTGCTTTTTGGCGAAGAAGCTGCGGAATGTCTCGAAAAATTCGCTGAATATCTCGCCGGCAGTGCGTTTGCCTCCATGCTCGCGGCTGTCGGACGCAGGACGGGGAAGCGCCCAGCTGTGGTACACTGCCACGGCAAGGAAGAAAGCCGAAAGAGCTACAAACACCACCAACCACGCCATAGGGATGTTGCCGCTCGCGCCCTCGAACCTGGCGCTCACAGGCTGTTTGATTTTGTGGTCTATGTCGTAATAAAGCCATGCCGTCTTGTCCCAGTTGTTCTCGTCAAACACAAGGCGGTCGCCCTCGAGCAGGCGTATGCCTGCGTCGCCGGCCGTATGGCTCATATTCACCACCACCTGCTGGCCGGGCGACGGACGCGAACTCAGACGCACACCCCGGACAGTGAAATTATTGACTGCCCCGGTCGATGCAGCTTCGCGTTTTTCGCCGAAAGTCTCTGCCACCCAGCGAGTGAACGCACCGGGTTCCCCTGACGTTTTCACCGCCGACGCATCCAGGCCTGCTTCAGCCGTGGAAGCCACGAATCCGTTGCTCTCATTGGCACGGCGCACCGAATCGCGCATCATGGCGGCATAAGAGGCAAAAGTCATCGGCACGCCGTCTATTTCCACCACTGCGGGGGTCTTCACGGCCACAGCTCCGGCGTCGCCGCCGGTGAAGAAATTCATTTCAGACGGATCTGCCGGTTGCTGAAGCGCGAGGTCGGCCATTATAGGCGCCTGCCATTCAACATAAGGGTCCACCTCCACGCCCACGTTCACGGGGTCGAGACCCGTGCCGGTCTCTATGGCTCCGGCAAGCACCACAAGCAGGCCCTGGCCCACTACGGTGCTGATTCGGTAGAACGTTGAGCGGATGCCCACATAAAGCGACTGCTCGTGCTCCGAAAGCGCAAGCATGTAGAAGCCGTCGGCGGCTATGTCATGCGTGGCCGACGTAAATCCCACAAGCCAGAAAATAGCCAGTGTAAGCTGGAAGAAAAATGGCGTAGGAATGGAGAATGCGATTCCGGCCAGAGCGAAAGCTATGATCCACTGCATAGTGAGCGTCCACCATCGCTTGGTGCGGATAATGTCGACAAACGGACTCCAGAACGGCTTTATCACCCACGGCAGATACAGCCAGCCCGTGTAGAGTGCGATGTCGGTATTGGATATGCCGAGGCGCTTGTACATAATCACCGAAATGGTCATCACGGCCACATACGGCAGTCCCTGCGCAAAGTAAAGCGTAGGAATCCAAGCCCAAGGCGAACGTTTTTTGCCTGCGTTCATGGTTCTTTATAAGGTAGTTAATAAATTTTCTTAAGTTCGGCGCCGGGGAAGTAATGGGCGAGAATCTCGCGCCAGCCGTAGCCTTTCTCGGCCATGACGGCCGCTCCTATCTGGCAAAGCCCCACGCCATGCCCCCAGCCTGCACCGCGCAGCACGAAGTCGTCGCCGTCGCGGTCCACCACGAAAGCCGACGAACGCAGATGGCTGCGGCTCAGTGCATGACGTATCTCAAGTTCCTTGCCTATGATCATGCTGCGTTTTGTTCCGGTGATGCGGAGGCGCACAATACGCCCCGAAGTACCGCGTTCCACGGCCACAAGGTCGGTTATGGTGCCGAAGTCTATGCCTGTGCGCTCGCGCACCAGGTCGGAAAGTTCCTCGACGCCGTAGCGCACAGTCCAGCGGTAGAAATCTATGCTCTCGCGGTCGTAGTTGTTGAGCACCTGCGAGAGCACGCTCTCGTCGGCCGTGTTGCAGAAAGCCTCGGGCGACGCCTCTATCCATGCCCTGGCACGGGATTCGTAGCGCAGGTCGGGATACACAAGCGCGTCCGGAGCATCGCTGCGCACTGTCAGATAGCTGTGGTGCACCGGCTCCCAGCAGTTCTCGAACAATTCGAACACGCCGCCGCAGCATTTGCTGAAACGGGCGTCGGCAAGTTCGCCGCTGTCGGGGTCGGTAAGAGCTATGCCGGCCGTGGCGTCCACGGCTTCGGCTACTGCGGCAGTGCTTTGGCGTGTCACGCCCTGATAGCGCTGGCAGTGGTCGTCGGCGCACACGTCGAAGTCCGTATGGTCTTCACGGTCCTGCCAACGCACTATCTCATCGTCGGTCACGGTACAGGCGTCATATGCCGTGGCTCCGTCGGCTATACGTTCGTTCTTGCGTATCTGTGCAAGCAGCCACGAACGCGAGATTACGGCATGCGCCCGCAATAGTTCGGGCGATGAGGTGGCACTCATCTCCGACGAAATCACGCTGCGCAGATAATCCTCGACACCGATGCGGTTCACTACCGTTATACTGCCGTCGGCGCACGGCAACAGCGAAAGAGCGCCTGCAAAAGTCTGGTTCTCGCGGCGTTGCCAATGGAAGTCCACGCCTATCATGACGTCTTTCACCTCAAACACCGCACCATCCTCCGCCGGTTCGAAATCAAGCTTCGAATCAAGGTTTTCGAATCGAACGGAGCCGCTCACCAAGGCGCCGTCGCCCGTACGGCGGAATGCACCATGGAAATCTATGTCCACTGCCTTGGCAGTAATGATGCCCACAGCGACAGTGGGCATTGTATTTTTATCGTACATTGTTCGCTATGTTGAGGATTTCTTCACTGTCAAGACACAGTTCGTCAAACACCTGCATGAGCACATCGGCGTCAAGACGTCCGAAATCCTCACGCCGGGGAGTGATGAACGCGCCTCCCATGTCCACACTCGCAGGGCTGAGCAGCATGCAGCCTTCGCCTTCCGTGCCATAGAACGACGGACGATGGCGCTTGCGCGGCACCACCACAAGACGTGTTCCGCCGGCGGCGGCGTAGGCAAGCATATTGAGCATGGGCTCATCCTCTCCTTCGGGCAAAGGCAGAGCGGCACTCAGGCGCCCGAACATCCGTTGGCCGGCCTCAGGAGTGGTGGAGTCGATGACAAATACCGAAAGTGCCGGCGAAGCACACACTGAGAGCGTCGAGTCGCCATCAGACGCCACAGGGCGCAGACAGGCGCCGTCGAGCGATTCCGAAATGGTGAGGAAATCGCTGTTGCCGGCCTGGAAGTGCATATGGTCGGGGGCGGAAGCGCCGCAGCGCGGGCCGTTGTAAAACACCGTATAGCCTTCCAATTCCGACGCAAGCCTAAGCATGTCGGCCACGCGTCCGGCTATGCGCTGCGGAGTATGTTCGGCAGCAGGGATTGTAAGGTGGCGCGGAAATATCGGAAATGGATTGACGAGTATCGTGTAGCGTCCGTCGCTCCACCCTATGCCGCGCTGCTCGGACGGGCGGTTGGCCTCGCACAGGAAGCACGGGCGCTCTGCGAGCGAACGCGCATCCACCTTGGCTCCGCTCGACACGATGCGCGCAGGGTTGAACTGCACCTTTATGTGCCGGTCCGGCAACTCTACATAGCGCACCTCCACTCCTTTCAGAGCCTCGAAGTTGCGGCCTGCCAGAGGCCATTCGGCACACTGGGCCGCAATGAATTCCTCTATCTGTTTTGTCGTAACTCCCACGTCTTCACTTATTATGGTTGGCCACTTTAGATTTCATTCTCGGCATTCATGGCCTTGCGGGCCTGAAGCTCCCATGTGCGTATGCGGTCCTTGTAAAGATTGTTGGCGTTCATCTTATTGATGTCGAGGGCAGCGTCGCTGTTGTCCTCCCAGCGGCGGCAGAAATACAGCACATCGTAGATGCGGCCTATCTGATAACGGCGCGAGAACGCAAGACCGAGCGCATAGTCTTCGCCATAGCTCGTGTTGGGCACCTTGATTTCACGCAGCATAGGCGTGTAGAACGCACGCGGAGCACCGAGACCGTTGATGCGGAGCGCATTGTTGCGGCCGTTCTCCGGCGTCCATTCCTTATGGTCGATTATGCCGGGAGGAATGGTGTTCATGTCTATATCGGTAAGGCTGTAGGTGCCCACCACCATGCCGCAGTTCTGTTCGTAGAATGCAGCCACTATTTTTGCAAGCGTGTCCGAGCCGCTGTACACATCGTCGCTGTCGAGCTGCACTGCGAATTTGCCGCACATGGGATGGTCTACGGCCATGTTCCAGCAGCCGCCGATGCCGAGGTCGCCACGCTCGGGCACGATATGGATGATACGTTCGTCGTCGAACTCGTCGATAGCCTCCGTCGTGCCGTCGGTGCTGTGGTTGTCCACGATGATGAGATTGAAGCGGAAATCGGTCTGCTGCGAAAGCACGCTGCGGACGGCGTCGCGAATCGTACGCACCCTGTTGCGCACAGGAATCACCACAGATGCCTCCACGGGGAATTCCTCTTTGCCGAACTCTATTTTGCCGAACTCGGGGGCCAGATAGCCGCCCACAGCCTTGAGATGTTCAGTGCAGGCCTGCTCCATCTCTATCTGCACTCCGCGGTTTTTAGGGTCTACGTAGTCGAATATTTTCTCGCCGCTGCGGCGCGTGTCGAGCTGCACATCGGTGTAAAGGTATTCGTTTATATGCACGATGGGAGCGATGCGGCTCAGTCGCAGACGCAGGTCGTAAAGACCTGCAGCCTTATAGTCGCGGTCGATGCCGGCGGCGGCAAGCTTGAACACTGCAGCGGAGAAAAGCATCAGCGAGCCGAAGTTGAAATCGTCGCGCAACGAGCCCTCCTGATAGTCAATGACGGGGGCGGCGGTGCGCTTTCCGTCCGGAGCCACGGCGTAGCTGTCGGCATACATCATGCCGGCGCCGCTGTCAGATGCCAGACGCAGCATGCGTTCCAGCGCGTGGTAGCCCGGCACGAGCTTGTTATGTTTTGTGTAGAGAAGAATATAGTCGGTAGTCGTGTTCTCGGCAATGGCACGCATGGTCGACGATGCGTTCAGCCCTTCGGGAGCGGCCACGATGCCGCAGCCTTCCGGAACAGATGCGGTGTCGGCATCGGATCCTGCAAGCAGGCAGATACGCGCCACGGCCGCTTCGGCCTTGAGGGCTTCAATGGTTGGTAGCGCCTGTGCGGCGTCGACATAGGGGAGGAAGCAGGTGATGCTTGCTTTCATGGTATTCTATTTTTTTGTAAAGAAATTTAAGACTTGTTTCATGAGCGATGCACGGGCGTCCGGCGTACTGATGGTCTCGAACGGGAAACCGAGCACGACAGTGCGGTAAGCGCCGGCATCGTAGGCCGTGGCGGCCACAAGATTGTTCTCGCTGTAGCGCATGAGCGTGCAGCCCTTGTCCTTGTCGGATGCATAGAACGAGTCGGGCGACTCCACTGCGTAGCATTCGTCGTTAAGCTTGCAGCTGAACGCGAAATCGCCGCCTGTAAATGCCTTGAAACGGGTGGGCACCTCGTAGACGGCACCCTCCACAGTAGCCTGCCCTACGCGCCACGCATAGCCGAGCACTTCGCGGGCGAATGCCTTGTCGGCTTCGGCTGTTTCTGGCGAACTGAACGGGTTGTCCCATATGTCGGTGGCCACATAGGCGCCGCTGACGAACACCGAACCGCCGGCAGCGGTGTGCTCACGCAGTTTCCGCTGGAGCGCCGACGGGAATGCCTTATAGCGCGTGCCGTAGACGCCACGCCCTTTGGCCGACTCTTTCTGCTTGCCGAGGATAAGGTCTAAATCCGCACCCGAGCGCACGGCCGACGAGCAGAACGCTTCCAGGCTTTCGCTCACAAAACCGCGTCCCGCAGCCGCTACGGCCTCGCCGTGAAGCGCCACAAAGTCAAATGTGTTGCCTGCAACCACGCGGTCCTCATAGTCGGCCCGCGAAGCTCCGAAACCGGCCGCATCGTCGTCCATCCAGGGGATGTCGCGGCGGAACTCGAACTGGCTTCCTATGAAACTGATGTCCTTGACATAAGGCACACCATGGTCGCGCACGTCGTAGAACCCCGCGATTTCGCCGGAGTCGAACCAGTCTGGAGCACTGATGCGCGTGAATCCGTTCACAATAACCACAGGCTGCGCTTCGCCCTCCACATGCCTGAGCGCAAGCACTTCCGACGGGAAGCTCACGCCGCCGTCGTTGCCGGCCACGATGCGGAAACTGTGGATGTCGGAATCCGTGGCCGTATAAGTGTATTCCGGATGTTCCACGCGGGCTATAGTGTGGAACGCATTGCCCGTGGATCCATCGCGTTGTTGCACGAGGTAGTAGGCAGGCATTGCCGACGCCTCGAGCGAGTCGGGCGTGGCACGCCAGCTGAGGCGGTAGTCGGCAACGCCGGTTTTCGAGATGGCAAAGCCGCCAGGAGCAAGAGGCTGCACCACAAATTCGCGGCCGTCGCGGTGAGCGATGAATTCGAGCATACCTTTGTAGATGGCACGCGACACGGCAAATCTGAATTCTGGATCAAGGCCGTATTTCATGTCGGCGAAATTCTGATGCGACAGCAACTCGAGCAGCATGGCCGGCACTTCCGGCACACGTGCTTCGAAATAGCTCTTGTCCCACATGCCGCGGCGGGTCCAGTTCGGTTCGAACTGCGCACGCACGTCGTCGGTTATATTGCTCAACACGAGGTCTGTGAGGTCGCGCGAAGCCATTCGCGTGGAACCGTTGCCGAGCACGTCGCCGGCCGTGCTGTATATGCCGAGCGAACCTATTATGCTGTCGTTGAGTGTGGTTCCGGCATCTGTGTGGAAAGCGAAACTCAAATCCACGGGCACGCCGAGACCCTCGCGTTCCGGCAACATCGACGAACCGCCTGCAAGCCAGTTCACCCACAGGCCGCGGCTGCGGTAGTCGTCGGAGTAGTCATTGACATTGCCACTGGGAGTGTATACGCTGTCGGGAGCGCCTGCCCACTGGAGGAAATAGCGTGCGCCCTCCGTGAAGCGCGGATAGCCTGAAGCCACATAGCGGTAGTCAATGCTGTCGAGCGGCTCCTTCACGATGCGCTCCACATTGCCCATGCCTCCGCCTATCTTTACGGCGTCGGCGCTGACGGCGCGCCCGGCTTTCGAGCTTAACGTGCTCAGCTCCACCACGGCCTGTCTGCCGGCATTCAGCGGAAAATGGCCGAGATACACCCATGTGCCCGCACCCATGCCCTGATTTACACGGAACTCGCGCGGGCCGGCTGCGGTGTTCACCGTGTAGCGCGCGTCGGCAGTGGCTTTAGGCAGTGCCGCATAGCTCACGTATACGGCATAATCTCCGGCCTCGGGAATGTCGGCGCTCCATGTGGCGCTCGTGGCTCGGTCGGGCCGGCTCACGGTCGCGGCCCTGCGTGCCGTGCCTGCACGGAACGGATTGTCGCCGTTGCGCAGCGAGGGTTTGGCATAGGCAAAACCGGCCACTCCGGCATCGCTCCAGACCGCAGCGTCGTCGGAATACCCGGCAACGGCGCATCCGCCGTCGGCGTCGACGATTATTTCAACGGTGTTCGTGTCGCGTTCGCGCGGACTCATCACATAGGCCCCCGCATTTTGCAGCATGGGCATAAGGAACGGCATCACGTAGCTCTGCGTGTACAGATCCTCCACAGTCTGGAATATGCGTGCGCGCTGCCACTCCCATCGGTTCAGCTTAGGCTCGAAATACCATCCGTGGCTCTGCCACAGGGCTATATTGGCTCCGTCAAGCCCTTTAGGGGCTGGCTGAGCCTGCATATCGGCCACAAAAACGCCTTTCTCGCGAGGTGCGCGCGGAGCCTTCGATGCAAAGCGTGCAAGCTCGTCGAGGCTGCGCCCGGCCGTGCGTACATCTACCTTTGCAGACGGTATGCCCAACGCTTCAGCCACTTCTGCCTTAAGGCGCGCCACGCGCTCCTGCGTAAGCGGAATATAGGACACGGCATCGTTGCAGAACACGGTCACGCGCTTGCGGCGCGCGTCTGCATCGATACTGTCCACACGTATGCGACCGAAGCCGGTGGTGCCGGGACGATATGAATCAATTACTGCCTGCACGGCCGGCTTTCCGGAGCCGGACTGGGCCGCCGGAAAAGCCGGAAAAGCCACAGCTAATGCAAGCAATGTGATGAATGATGCTTTCATGCGTTATTCGATTTTGGCGGGGCACAATACGCCCTACCCCACAAAGATAATGCATCCGCCGCACATTTCATTTAAACAGCATCCTAAAAATGAGCCCGAATCGCAATATTTAATATTCGGATACAAATATTTAAATATTTTTACGATATGCTTTTGCTCTCAGCCCGACAAAATAACAGAGCCGCACTATGGAGGCTCTTTAGAGGTTGTTTAATAAATCATGCTACTTAAAACACAGGCGTCACTGCTCTTTCTCGAAGCGGCCGCCTTTAAAGCGGAACACAATGGAAGGACGAAGCCACCGCAGGGCATCCGGGCGCTCCGACGGCACAAAATATGCGTCGATTGTCCGCCGCAACGTGAGTGTGCCCGACTCCGGCCCGGCCTCCGCCACGGATGTCATGAACGGAACCACCTCCTCCACTTCCTGTCTGTGCTTACGCCCGTCTCGCGTAAGCCAGTCGTCAAGATTCGGCTCCGCCGCCGGCGGGGCTATAGGCCTCCAGCGGCTGTCGTACCACGCTATGCGGCTGTCCGGCATGGGATAGCGTATTGTCTCCACAAGGGCTACAATGGTGTCGGAACCGGCTGTGAATACAGCAAGTTCATAGCTACAGGTGTCGCCGGTTTCGAAGGTGACCCTGCGCGACGACGAACCCGTGACAATTGCGCGGCCGCCGGCCGCATCGCGCGACGGGCGGCTTACGCCACTGTTGTAGTAGTCAAGCATGTCAAGACGCGTATTCACAGGCAGAAGCGGCAGCACATCGTCGGGCGCCATGGCGAAATACCAT
This sequence comes from Muribaculaceae bacterium, assembly GCA_009775265.1. Taxonomy (GTDB): domain Bacteria; phylum Bacteroidota; class Bacteroidia; order Bacteroidales; family Muribaculaceae; genus CAG-873. The sequence goes on along the minus strand of VSPG01000021.1, from coordinate 12,472 downwards.
TGGGCCGACCCTGCATCGCGTGCAGTCATGGTGGCGCTCAACGGAGCCGAGACAGGCGCCGCCCCGGCGGCGATACTGTCTGGAGCCGCACTTTTGGCTGCGAGGCAAAACAGGCAGGACAGGACTATGACTACCGTACGCTTCATTTCCTGTAACCTTTTTTGCGGCTTCGGGGCTGACGCGGCTCGTCGGCGTCACCTCCGCGTTTTCTGCGTGAAGATGCTTTCGCGTAATCCTTCTCAGGGTCGGCAACCTCGCTGAAAAGTCGTTTGCCGAGGAAGTCGGCGCCTTTAAGAGCGCCCACGACACGGTTCACATCAGCCTTGCGCACATCAAAGAGCGAATATCCCGGCATGAGGTCGATGCGGCCTACGTCAATGCGGTGCCCCTCCACGAGATGGTTGAGCAGGTCGATAAGATTGCCGGCATAGAATCCGTCGCTTTTTCCCGCGTTGACATAAATACGGGCCATACCGCGCTCGGCAGTGCGGCGGTCCTTGTCGCGCGGTTCCGTCGATGCCTCGCGGCGCTTCTTCTTCTCGGGCTTGTCTGATATGTTCTCGATGGACGGAGCATCCTTGTAGTAGTCAAGCAGGCGGTTGAATTCCAGCGAGAGTATGCGCTTGAGCATATCGTGCCCGGAGAGCCACGAAAGTTTTTTCTCCACACCGGCCACGTATTTGTCTATTTCCTCGTCGTTGACAGCCACACGCTCTATGCGGTCGGCAAGCGAATAGAGCTGTTTTTCTATGATGCGGTCGGGCGTAGGCACATCCTTATGCTCGAATGTCTTGCCTATTATCCGCTCGATTTCGCGCAGGCGCCCTTTCTCGCGCGAATGTATGATGGCTACGCTCACACCCGTTTTGCCGGCACGTCCTGTGCGTCCCGAGCGGTGCGTGTACACGGCGGTGTCTTCCGGCAGGCCGTAGTTGATGACGTGGGTGAGGTCGTCCACGTCGAGGCCGCGGGCGGCCACATCGGTGGCCACAAGCATTTTGGTGACACGGTCGCGGAACTTGCGCATCGTGAGGTCGCGCTGCTGCTGGGAGAGGTCGCCGTGAAGGGCGTCGGCGTTATAGCCGTCCTGTATGAGGGCGTCGGCCACCTCCTGGGTGTCGCGGCGGGTGCGGCAGAACACGATGGCGTATATGTTGGGGTTGAAGTCCGCCACACGCTTGAGTGTGGCATATTTGTCGCGGGCAGACACCATGTAATAGACGTGGCGCACATTGGCGGCACCTTCGTTGCGCGTGCCCACCACGATTTCCTTTGGTTCGCGCATGTACCGCTTCGCTATCCGCGCCACCTCGGAAGGCATTGTGGCGGAAAAGAGCAGCAGCTTACGGTCATCGGGCACATGGTCGAGAATTTCGTTTATACTGTCCACGAAGCCCATATTGAGCATCTCGTCCGCCTCGTCGAGCACCACGGTGTGCACCGCGGCAAGACTCACGACCTTGCGGTTGATAAGGTCGATAAGGCGCCCGGGAGTGGCCACTATTATCTGAGCTCCGCCGCGGAGCGCGCGTATCTGGCTTTCGATGCTCGAACCGCCATACACCGGGATTACTTCCACGTCGGGCATGTATTTGGCAAAGTCGGCGAGGTCGCCGGCTATCTGCAGGCATAATTCGCGTGTGGGAGCGAGGACAAGAGCCTGCGGCTCACGCCGGTGGCTCTCGATGAGTTGCAGCAACGGCAGGCCGAAAGCGGCCGTCTTGCCGGTGCCGGTCTGGGCAAGCGCCACGAGGTCTCGGTTTTCACCGAGAAGCTCGGGAATCACCTGCTCCTGCACGGGCATGGGGTTTTCAAATCCCAGGTCGGCTACGGCATGGAGCAGTTCGGGCTTTATGCCCAGTTCTTCAAATGATGTCATATATACTTATTTAGTTATGCATCTGCAAAGATACAACACTTTTGCAAATATATTGGTTTCGCAGGCATTAATAATGGCCGGACCGCGCAAAGCAAGCGCCCCCGCTGCCATTTGAGGGCAGCGGGGGCGCTGTTGTTTACGGTAGCGTCGGGCTTATTCGGCGCACTTGGCTTTGATAAACTCGCGGTTGAGACGGGCGATGTTGCTCAAAGAAATGTTCTTGGGGCATTCGGCCGCGCAGGCACCGGTGTTGGTGCAGTTGCCGAATCCGAGTTCGTCCATCTTGCGCACCATCGCGCGGGCACGGCGCTTGCGCTCCACCTGACCCTGGGGCAGGAGTGCGAACTGGCTCACCTTTGCCGATACGAAAAGCATCGCGGAGCCGTTTTTGCAGGCTGCCACGCATGCGCCGCAACCGATGCAGGTGGCGGAGTCCATGGCCATGTCGGCCACTTCCTTGCTGATGGGAAGATTGTTTGCATCCTGCGCACCGCCGCAGTTGAACGACACATAGCCGCCGGCCTGCTGGATTTCGTCGAATGCGTTGCGGTTCACCATGAGGTCGCGCACCACAGGGAAAGCCGCGGAGCGCCACGGTTCGATGACGATGGTGTCGCCGTCGTTGAATTTACGCATGTGGAGCTGGCACGTGGTGATTCCCTGCACGGGGCCGTGGGGATGGCCGTTGATGTAGAGCGAGCACATGCCGCAGATGCCTTCGCGGCAGTCGCTGTCGAAGACTACGGGTTCCTCTCCCTGCTCCACGAGGTGCTGGTTGAGCATGTCGAGCATTTCAAGGAAGCTGGAGCCTGTGCTTACGTTGTCGAGGTGGTAGTCTACGAACTGTCCCTTCTCTTTGGGGCCACGCTGACGCCAGATTTTCAGATTTACGCTGATTGTATGTTCCATTGTATTGTTGCTTTAGAGATAGGGATTACGACTTGTAGTTGCGGGTCTGCACCTGTATGGCCTCATATTTGAGGGGTTCCTTGACGAGGATGGGCTTGGCGCCTTCGCCGGTGTATTTCCAGCAGCTGACGTACATGTAGTCCTGGTCGTTGCGCTTCGCTTCGCCGTCCTCCGTCTGGTATTCCTCGCGGAAGTGGGCACCGCAGCTTTCGTTGCGGTTGAGGGCGTCTATAGCCATCATGCGTGCGATCACAAGGAAGTCCTCGAGCCGGAGAGCCTTTTCAAGCTCGGTGTTGAGGTCGTAGGGAGCGCCCACCACACGGAGGTCGGAGTAGAATTCCTTGCGCACCTCCTCGATTTCGCCGAGGGCTTTGACGAGGCCCTGGAGGGTACGTCCCATGCCCACGAGGTTCCACATCACGTGGCCGAGCTTTTTGTGAAGTTCGTCGGGGCTCTTTGTGCCTTTTATGTCCATGAGTTTCTGGATACGCTCGCGCACTGCCTTCTCTGCCGCCTCGAATTCCGGGGCGTCGGTGGAGAAATGGGGCACCTTAATCTGGTCGCTCAGATAGTTCTGCATCGTGTAGGGCAGAACGAAGTAGCCGTCGGCGAGACCCTGCATGAGAGCGGATGCTCCGAGGCGGTTGCCGCCGTGGTCGGAGAAGTTGCATTCACCGATGGCGAAGAGACCTTTGACGGAGGTCTGCAGTTCGTAGTCCACCCATATGCCGCCCATGGTGTAGTGGCTGGCCGGGAAGATCATCATCGGCGTCTCGTAGGGATTGTCGTCGGAAATCATCTGATACATGTCGAAGAGGTTGCCGTAGCGGTCGCGCACCACGTCGGCTCCGAGACGCTGGATAGCATACTTGAAGTCGAGGTATACGGCATTGCCGGTGCCCACACCGAATCCGGCGTCGCAACGCTCCTTAGCGGCGCGGGACGCGATGTCGCGCGGGCAGAGGTTGCCGAATGCGGGATAGCGGCGCTCGAGATAGAAGTCGCGGTCCTCGTCGGGGATGTCGGTGGGTTTCTTTTTGCCGGCACGGATAGCTTCCGCGTCTTCTTTCTTTTTGGGCACCCAGATGCGGCCGTCGTTGCGGAGCGATTCGCTCATGAGGGTGAGCTTGCTCTGGTCTTCGCCATGCACGGGGATACAGGTGGGGTGAATCTGCGTGAAAGCGAGGTTGGCAAGATATGCGCCTTTTTTGAAGGCCTGGACGGCTGCCGAGCCGTTGCAGCCCATAGCATTGGTGCTGAGGAAGAAAGCGCGTCCGTAGCCGCCGGTGGCAAGCACCACTGCATGTGCGGCATAGCGTTCGATTTCGCCTGTCACGAGGTTGCGGACAATGATACCGCGTGCGCGTCCGTCAATGATTACGATGTCAAGCATCTCGCGGCGGTTGAAGCTGCGCACGGTGCCTTTCTGAATCTGACGGTTGAGCGACGCATAGGCACCGAGAAGGAGCTGCTGGCCGGTCTGTCCTTTAGCGTAGAATGTGCGGCTCACCTGCGCTCCGCCGAAAGAGCGGTTGGCGAGCAGGCCGCCGTATTCGCGGGCAAAGGGCACGCCCTGCTGCACACACTGGTCGATGATATTGTTGGACACTTCAGCGAGACGGTACACGTTGGCTTCGCGCGAGCGGAAGTCGCCGCCTTTCACGGTGTCGTAGAACAGGCGGTACACGGAGTCGCCGTCGTTCTGATAGTTCTTGGCTGCGTTGATACCGCCCTGTGCCGCGATGGAGTGCGCGCGGCGGGGGCTGTCCTGTATGCAGAAGTTATAGACATTGAAGCCCATTTCGCCGAGCGTGGAAGCTGCGGACGAACCTGCGAGGCCGGTGCCCACGACGATGATGTCGAGGTTGCGCTTGTTGGCGGGGTTGACGAGCTTCTGGTGGGCCTTGTAGTTGGTCCATTTCTCCGCGATAGGACCTTCGGGAATTTTCGAGTCAAGCTGATACTCGGGGAGTTTGTAGCTTTCGATGTCGGCAAATTCCGGCATGATGGACGTTGAGTCTATCATTCCATCGAGTTTTTTCAGATCGATCATATCTTAGAGAATTATTAGTTTTGAGTGGAAGTGTGGTTCTTTGCTTCCTCAACGCTCCATTCCACCTGCTCGGTGAGCTGTGTGAGACCTTCGACAGCGGGGATGAGGACATCGGGGCACTGTTTGGCTGCGGCTTCAGTGATTGCTTTTGCCGTGGCGACGAATTTTTCGCATTTGGGGTCAGCGAAGAAATCCTGCATCACCTGGTTGCGGTCGGCACCCTCGCCTGCGTTCTTGACAGTCTGCGCGAAGTCGCTTGTGAAGGCTTCGTTTACAGCCTCGGCACGTTCGGCCCAGAATTCGGCATACTGCTCCTGCAGAGCGGAATCCGTGGTGTAGTAGTTCTGATGCGCACGCACCGTGAACACCACTGCCTGAAGCACGAAAAGGGCTACGACGATGGTGCTCCACCAAAGGCCGATAGCTTTGATGCGCTTCATCCAGATGTCGTTGTTCCAGCCATAAGTCTGAAGCATCGACCATACGCCGTGGTTGAGATGCAGCCACAGGGCCACAAAGCCGACAATGTAGACGATGGGAGTCCAGATATTCTGGAAAGCGAGCTGGAGATAGAGCGTGCCGAATTCGGGAGCGGCAGGAGCGCCGTCAACGGTGGCCCATGTAGCGGGGTCGTGGCTTACAATTTCGGCAAGCTGCATTTTTGCCCAGAACTGGATGAGGTGCACCACGAGGAATGCGAGCACCACCACTCCGAGCACGAGCATGTTTTTGGACGACCATTCCACCTGGGGCTGGCCGGCAGTCACTTTGTAGCGGTCGTTGCCGCGGGCGCGGCGGTTCTGCAGTGTGAGCCACAGAGCGTAAACAATGTGGACGATGAACAGCAGGGCGAGACCCATGGATGCAGCCAGTGCATACCAGTTAGCTCCGAGGAAAGCGCAGATGCTGTTGTAGGCCGTGGGCCACAGCAGGGCCACAGCATTCATCGCCGCATGAAATGTTACGAATAGGACGAGGCATGTGCCCGTGATAGCCATCACGAATTTACGCCCTATGGATGAGCATGTTAACCACATAAATTAATTGAATTTTTGATTAAATATTTAAAATTTCGTAGTTTCTGTCAAGGTATTACACTGCAAATTTAAGCGTTTTTTGCCATGTTGCCAAAATTAACGAAAAAATTCCGCAACAGATGCCGCCCTTACGTCAAGGAGCTGTGCCAAAATAGTGTTCGAGGCATGTCCGGGCATCATAAAGGCACATGCGCAGCCCCGGCCTCCGCCACACACGGCTTTACACGTAGGAAAACAGCAAAACAAAGAGGCTGCGCCGTAAAAACAGATAGAATTACAACGCAGCCCCCCCGTAAGCCTGTCCGTTAGCAGGATTATTTCACGGCCACTTTGACAGCCTTTCCGTCCACGACTTTTATGTACATGCCACGCTCGGGCGCCGACGGCACGGGACGGCCGCTGAGGTCATACCAGCGCGCGTAACCAAGCGCCTCCGCCTCGACATCCTGTATGCCTGAACCGCCGGGCGCAGGCACACCCGAAAGGCGCAGGTTACGGATCTGCCATGTGTCGGCTTTGTATTCGTTGGAGCCATATTGGAAAGCAAACTGCACACGCTTTCCGTCGAAATCGCTTATGTCGGCTTTTCCGGAATTGGTGTACGCCCAGCTGCCGGGTTCGGGCCAGTTCGTGATGTGGAGCCGTGTCCACTCCTCCGCCCCTTCCTCACGCACGAGGAACGAACTCAACATGGCGAGATTAGTCTGGAACTTTGCCGCATGCTCGAACGACACCGTGACGCCGGTATAGCCTTCGAGAGAAACCACGGGAGATATGGCGTAGGCCACGGCTTCGTAAGGCGTATTGCCCACAAACGCGTTGCCTTTAAGATAGTGGAAGCCCCCCTCCTGGTAGTAGGCCCATGACCATACGTATTCGAGACCCGGAGCGAGGCTCTTGTTTTCGAATGTCCAGTCACATGTGGCCGAATCCCAGTCAAGCAGCAGACCGAACTCTTCCGGCTGGTTTTCAGATATTTCCACAGTGAGCACGTACGTCGCCTCCCCTGCCTCGTATTCGCCGTTGGCTGGGCTGGAAGCTTTTATTTCAGTCGTACCCTCGGCAAAGGCGGTGACTTTTCCCTCGGCGTTGACAGATGCCACCTTAAGGTCGGAAGACGAGTAGGATATGGGAGCCGTGGTGTCGAAACTGAGCACCGGAGCCTCAAACGCCTCTCCTACTACTGCAACAGCCGTAGCGGCCGACCACGACAAGCCGGCAGGCTTGAGCGCGCTGCCGTCCACTTTGCCTTTCATTGTCAGGTTTTTCACCTCCCAGTTGTCGGCGCCGTCGGCCGTGGACCGGTATAGCAAGGCAATCTGAATATTCTTTCCTATGTAGGCAGAAAGGTCGATAGCGCCGGAATTGACAAAACTCCACCCTCCGGCCACTGGCCATTCGGGAATATCGATTTTGTTCCATTCCTCCGTGCCGACTTCACGGACATAGAATCCGCAAAGGTCGCGCAGCGTAGTCTGGAACTTCGCGGCATGCTCGAAACACAGGCTCACGCTTTCGTAGCCGGTAAGGTTGAACGAGTTTTTCGCGATGAGCCATGATTCCGTCTCGTTGTCGACACCGTCGACATAGCCGGATGCGTTCATGAAGTTTTTGCCGTCGACGGACTTCCAACGCCACACATAGCTCATGCTCGCCGGCATTTTCACGACATCCTCCGTCCAGTAGGGATCCATCGTCCATGCGTCTTCCTGAAGGCTCTCGAATATGGTTATGACATCCGGATCGTCGGGCGTGACGGGGTTGTCAGGGTCTTCATCCTCTATGAACTTATACCAGTCGGTACCCTTGATTCCGTTATATTCGAGGTACAGTTCATTGCTGCCGCGCACAACCACCTTACGGCCGAGGTTGCCGATCACATAGGGACTTATGGCATCGCGCACCTCGCCCTTGGGAAGATTCACAGTGATGCACCGCGCCACATCGCGCACATCAGCCGTGGCGGCAAGCAGCAGATTTGTCACAGGAGCCGACGGCACGTCCCATTTAGGCTGGTAGACACCGAACACCTTGTCGAGGCAGCCCACAATATAACCCTGCACATAGGTGTCGGGCACTGCTTCCGAGGGCACTCCCTGCTCGAGTAGTTCTGTGACAGACAGCGGAGCCTCCTCCGACCCTGCGGCACTCCATGCTTTCGGTGCAGCCACGCATGCGATGGCGAGCAACAGGACGAATAACTTTTTCATACAAGAAAGGATTTTTGGTTAATGATATTTAAATGGTAGGGTGTTCGTTGCCGGCATGCATGCACAATATTATTGAACAGCTGCGCAAATATAGGCATTATCTGACAATATTCCAAAGCAAACAACCTCTAAAATATTTCGTACCTTTGCATTCGCAACAGAGCCACATGAATAAACCACATGAAAACCGACGCACATACCCACACTCCCCTCTCAAAAGCGGCACGCACCGACCTGCGCTCGCGCAGTCTCGACTTCCTGCGCTATCCCCTCGCAATCGTTGTCCTCGTCGTACACACATGCTCGGCACACAACTTCACCAACAACGGCTGCGACACAGATCTGCTCGACTTCGGCGCCGTGCGCTGGCTGTTCCTTTTTGTACGCGCGTTCCTCTCCGACCAAAGCGTCCCCGTCTACTTCTTCATCGCCGGCTATTTGTTTTTCCTCAACATATCACTCACACGCCAAATCTACACGCGCAAGCTGCGCAACCGCTTCCGTTCGCTGCTCGTGCCCTATGTGCTGTGGAATCTTCTTGCATTCGCCGCCACCCTTCCTTCGCTCCCTTCGCCGGATGCCGGGAGGGTGGTGCGCCGCATCGGCGCGGCTCTCATCGGAGTGGCCTATGAACCGGACGGACTGACATTTCCGGCCGACGCGCCCATGTGGTTCGTGCGCAACCTCATGGTGATGGCCGCCGCGGCGCCGCTGCTCGCATGGCTGCTGAAGCGCACGGGAGGGTGGTGCGTAGCGTTCTTCGGAATAGTATGGGCACTGCCTGCCACGCGCCACCTCGGCGGATGGCAGCTGCAGGAGGCCGTCTTCTTTTTCTCGTGGGGAGCATGGATGAGCCGCAGCCGCCGCGAAATGATGGCTGAGTTCGGCCGTTTCCGGCTCGTGTCGTTCGCCGTCTATCCGACGGCAGCTATAGCGGCCGCTCTATTGTCCGGTCCGTATCCGCAGGCGGCATACGCGTGCAAGACCGTCGCGATAGTGTCCGGGCTGTTTTTCGCCTACAACATAGCTGCGGCCATAGTATCGCGGCACCGCACCACGGCTGCGACCCGCCTTGCTCCGGCTGCATTCTTCGTATATTCGTCGCATTACATAATCCTCGCCCCGACAAGCCGCGCGTTAGCATCAATCATCGGTCCGGCATCGGCCGCGACAGGGCTTGCCTACTATCTGCTCACAGCAGCCACGACAGCAGCAATAGCCACCGGTGCCTACGCGGCCATGCGCCGCTATACGCCACGCCTACTCTCGCCCCTCGTAGGAGGCCGAATCTGAACAAAATGCCCGGACAACGCTTTATTTTATAGAAATTATTCACATGACATGTATCGGCATTTGTATTTTTTTCTTATCTTTGCAGCGGTCAAAGCACTAACCCCGACAACCGAATTGCAAAGTATTTTCACACAAAAACCACTTTTCAACTCCACGGCCGATATATCAACCACTACAATCATCCCATAAAGCTTGCCGAGACGGCAGGCCACGTCCCGGCAGGGACGACAAATCCAATAGATTACAAAACCGACAAACACAACCACTCTTCAGCTGAATTATGGAAACCGAAAACATCAACGAACAAGGCGAAAAGAAACCCAAACGCCCCCGCATCGGAGCCCAGCCCGCCGCAGAAGCTTCCGGACGTCAAGCACGTTACGACAGCTACCGCCCGTCGCATGACGAAGACGGAGCCAACGGAATGCCCCACGAACGGAACACATACCCGCGCCGCGCACCCTTCCAGCCGCGCGAGGACGGCAACAACGGAGGCTACCAGCCGCGATATAACAACCGCTACGGCAACCGCGACGACCGGCAGAACAGCTATCCCAGACGCTCGGGAAGCTACCAGAACCAATACCCCCGCCGCAACTACGACTACAACCGCAACGCGGAAGGCAACCCCGACAACGTGATGCGCAGCGACAACAGCGAGGGAGGCGAACAGGGCGGCTACCAGGGAGGCTATCAGCAGCGCCGCCCCAACTACCAGCGCCGCGACAACAACGGCTATCAGCCACGCTACAACAACGGAGGCGGAAACCGTTACGGCAACAACCGCTACAACAACGGCGGAAACCGCTACGGCAACAACCGCCGGCAGGACGGAAACTCCTTCCCCGCACGCGGAAAAAGCTTCACACCGCGTCCCAAACGCATCGAATACGAACAGCCGGTGCCCGACCCCAACGAGGAAATCCGACTCAACAAATACATGAGCAACGCAGGCTTGTGCTCACGCCGCGAAGCCGACGAATTCATCCAGCAGGGACTGGTGAAAGTCAACGGACAGGTGGTGACAGAGCTCGGCACCAAAATCACTGCCAAAGACGTGGTGGAATACGACGAGAAAGTAGTGACCCTGGAGAGCAAATGCTACATCCTGCTCAACAAGCCTAAAGACTGCGTGACAACCAGCGACGACCCCAACGGACGCCTGACCGTGATGGACCTCGTGAAGGGCGCGTGCAACGAGCGCATCTACCCCGTGGGCAGGCTCGACCGCAACACCACAGGAGTGCTGCTGCTCACCAACGACGGCGACCTCGCCTCGAAACTCACCCACCCGAAATACGTGAAGAAGAAAATCTACCACGTATGGTGCGACAAGGACATCGCCGAAGACGACATGCAGCGCATAGCCGACGGCATCGAGCTTGAAGACGGACCCATCCACGCCGACGCCATCAGCTACGCTACCGAAACCGACCGCAACCAGGCCGGCATAGAGATACACTCCGGCCGCAACCGCATCGTACGCCGAATCTTCGAAAGCCTCGGCTACCATGTGACCAAACTCGACCGCGTGTATTTTGCAGGGCTCACCAAAAAGAACCTTCCGCGAGGCCGCTGGCGCTACCTCACACAGGAGGAAGTGAACTATCTGAAGATGGGCTCTTTCGAATAACAGACATCACATTACGACACTCTATGAAACGCACTAAAATATCCGATATCTTCGCCTCGCCCGCGCTCGACACCACCGTCGACGTGATGGGTTGGGTGCGCACGCGCCGAGGCAACAAGTACGTGCAGTTCGTGGCACTGAACGACGGATCCACCATCCGCAACCTGCAGATTGTGTTCGACATGAACCGCTTCAGCGACGAGCAGCTGAAAGCCGTCACCACGGGTTCTTCCATCCACGTAAAAGGCACGCTCGTGGCATCCCAGGGCAAAGGACAGAGCGTGGAAGTGCAGGCCGAAGAACTGACAGTGTTCGGCACCGCCGACGAAACATACCCGCTGCAGAAAAAAGGGCACACGCTCGAATTCCTGCGCGAGAAAGCGCACCTGCGCCCCCGCACCAACACATTCGGAGCGGTGCTGCGCGTGCGTTCCGCACTGGCTTTCGCCATCCATAAATTTTTCCAGGAAAAAGGATTCTTCTACCTCAACACGCCGCTCATCACAGCCAGCGACTGCGAAGGAGCCGGCGCAATGTTCCAGGTGACCACCCTCCCGCTGGGCAGCCTGCCCATGACAGAGGACGGCAAACCCGACTACAGCCGCGACTTCTTCGGAAAACCGACGGCACTTACCGTGAGCGGACAGTTGGAAGGCGAACTCGGAGCCACGGCTCTTGGCGCCATCTACACCTTCGGCCCGACTTTCCGCGCCGAAAACTCGAACACTCCGCGCCATCTGTCGGAATTCTGGATGATAGAGCCGGAAATGGCCTTCTACGACATCGCCGACAACATGGACCTTGCCGAGGAGTTCGTGAAGTACTGCATCCGGTACGCCCTCGACACATGCCGCGACGACATCGAGTTCCTCGCCGAGCACTACGACAAGGCCCTGATAGAGCGCCTCGAAGGTGTGCTGGCACAGGACTTCGTACGCCTCACATACACGGAAGGCGTGGAAATCCTTGAGAAAAGCGGCCGCAAATTCGAGTTCCCGGTACATTGGGGCACCGACCTCCAGAGCGAGCACGAACGTTATCTCGTGGAGGAACATTTCCGCCGTCCGGTGATTCTTACAGACTATCCGAAGGAAATCAAGGCCTTCTACATGAAGCAGAACCCCGACGGCCGCACCGTGCGCGCCATGGACGTGCTGTTCCCGAACATCGGCGAAATCATAGGCGGCTCGGAGCGCGAAGCCGACTACGACAAACTCCTCGGACGCATCGAGGAACTCGGCATACCGATGAAGGACATGTGGTGGTATCTCGACACGCGCCGCTTCGGCACCGTGCCGCACAGCGGTTTCGGTCTCGGTTTCGAACGCCTCGTGCTGTTCGTCACCGGCATGACCAACATCCGCGATGTAATACCATTCCCGCGAACACCCAACAACGCAGAATTTTAATCCGGTGGGCGTCGCACATGTGCGACGCCCACATTCTATTATATATAAG
>VSPG01000020.1 GCA_009775265.1 Muribaculaceae bacterium | reverse complement strand
TTTCGGTGGCAGGCTGTGACCTGAGCCGATACAGCCTGAAGTGGTGGCGGCGACAATGCGGCGTCGTAATGCAGGAGGGCGTCATCTTTTCAGAGTGGATAGCGGGCAACATCGCAGCCGAGGACAACGAGATAGACCGCACCCGCCTGCACGAAGCCGCACGCATAGCCAACATCCACGACTACATCACGGGACTGCCCCTGCAATACGACACCAAAATAGGAGCCGAAGGCAACGGCCTCAGCCAAGGGCAAAAGCAGCGCATACTCATAGCTCGCGCCGTCTACCGCAACCCCGATTTCATATTCCTCGACGAGGCCACCAACGCCCTCGACGCCGGCAACGAACGCTGCATAGTCGAAAACCTCGCGGAATTTTATCGCGGACGCACCGTCGTGGTGGTGGCCCACAGGCTTTCGACCGTACGAAATGCCGACAACATAATCGTGCTCGAAGGCGGGAAAGTGGTGGAAAGCGGAACACACGCCTCTCTGACCGAAGCCCGCGGCGCATACTACCGTCTTGTAAAAAACCAACTCGAACTCGGCGACTGACATGGACCCGCAATCACAAGAAAAACACTCGCCCCGAATCTCCGGGATGCTTGAAGAAATACCCCGACCCGTCGTGCTGCTCGGCATAGCCGTGACATTCGTGCTGCTCGCGGCCATAGCGGCGGCATTGCTGCTGGTGCCGTCGCCCTACGACCCCTCGCAAAGCCTCGGACGCCACATTTTTGCCGCGATGTTTTCATGAACCGCCGTCACGGCGAAAAAACGCATTGAAAAAAACAACAAATTTTCGGAAATATTTGGTAGTTTGCCGAAAAATGAGTTACTTTGCACTCTGATTTGTGGCTCCTCCTAAAAAGCCGCAGAGAATGATGCGCTCTGCTGCGATATGAGAACTGAGATGGCGGCCACAACTGCTTCTATAAAAGGAAAACGAAAAAAGATAAACCACAACAGCCATGTCAAAGATTTGTCAAATCACGGGCAAGAAGGCGCTCACCGGCAACAACGTCTCGCACTCGAAGCGCCGCACAAAGCGCAAATTCAACGTCAACCTCTTCAGCAAGAAGTTCTACTGGGTGGAACAGGGCATCTGGATTACGCTCACCGTCAGCGCCGCCGGCCTCCGCACCATCAACAAGCTCGGCCTCAACGCCGCCATGATGCAGGCTGCCGAAAAAGGCTACTTAACAGACAAGGATATTAAAGTTATCGGATTCTAACTATGGCAAAGAAAGCAAAAGGCAATCGCGTTCAGGTTATCCTCGAATGCACCGAACATAAGGCAAGCGGCATGCCCGGCACATCGCGCTACATCACCACCAAAAACCGCAAGAACACCACCGAGAGACTCGAGCTTAAGAAATACAATCCCATCCTTAAGCGCGTAACCGTTCACAAAGAAATAAAATAATAACCCCACGATATGGCAAAGAAAACCGTCGCCTCACTTCAGAAAGGTGAAGGCCGTACCTATAGCAAGGTCATCAAAATGGTGAAGTCGCCCAAGACCGGTGCCTACGTCTTTGAAGAAAAGATGGTGCCCAACGACGCCGTTAAAGACGCTCTTAAGTAAGACGACCCCACACTCAAGCATATAAGCAGCATCCGGAATGCACACCGCATCCCGGATGCTGCTTTTTTTGCGGCAAAAACTTGCGGGGGTCGGACAATGTAGTTAAATTTGCTTCGGCGATATGCCGAACGCACCCCTTATGCGTTATACCATAAAACCAAAATCCATATGGCAAAAGTCAAACCGTTCAGAGGCGTACGTCCTCCAAAAGAATTTGTCACCGAAGTGGCTTCGCGCCCCTACGATGTTCTAAACGGCGAGGAAGCCCGCTCGGAAGCCGAAGGCAATCCGAAATCGCTCTACCACATCATCAAGCCGGAAATAGACTTCGAACCCGGCAAAGACGAGCACGCCCCGGAAGTGTACGAAAGGGCAGTCGAGAACTTCAACGCCTTCCAGCGCGAAGGATGGCTCGTACAGGACGACAAAGAGCATTACTACATATATGCGCAGACCATGGACGGCCGCACGCAATATGGCATCGTAGTGGCGGCAAACGTGGCCGACTACATGGAAGGCCGCATTAAAAAACATGAGCTCACCCGCCGCGACAAAGAGGAAGACCGCATGAAACACGTGCGCATACAGAACGCCAACATCGAGCCGGTATTTTTCGCCTTCCCCGACAACAAGACCATCGACAGAATAATAGCCGAAGTGACAGCCGCAGAGCCGGAATACGATTTCGTCGCGGCCGACGGATTCGGCCACACTTTCTGGGTAGTGGACGACGACGCCACAATAAGCGCCATCACGGAAGCTTTCGATAAAATTCCGGAGCTGTATATCGCCGACGGCCACCACCGCACTGCCGCCGCAGCCCTCGTGGGCAACGAGAAAGCCAGGCTCAATCCGCAGCACCGCGGCGACGAGGAGTACAACTACTTCCTCGCTGTAGCCTTCCCGGCATCGCACCTTAAAATCATAGACTACAACCGCGTGGTAAAAGACCTCAACGGCCTGTCGCCAGAGGAGTTCCTGGAACGCCTCGGCTACAGCTTCGAAGTACACGACATGGGCACAGAACCGTACACCCCGGCACGCCTGCACAACTTCTCGCTATACCTCGAAGACCGGTGGTACTCGCTCACCGCACGCACCGGCACTTACGACGACAACGACCCCATCGGCTCGCTTGACGTGACCGTGTCAAGCGACCTCATACTGCGCGACATACTCGGCATCACCGACCTGCGCAGCGACAAACGCATCGACTTCGTGGGCGGAATCCGCGGTCTCGGCGAACTGAAACGCCGCGTGGACAGCGGCGAGATGGCCGTGGCGCTCGCCCTGTTCCCGGTGTCGATGGAGCAGCTCATGCGCATAGCCGACACCGGCAACATAATGCCGCCCAAAACCACATGGTTCGAGCCAAAACTGCGCTCCGGCCTCGTAATCCACAAACTCGACTGACACAAATACGCCGACAACGCAAGCGCCGCTTCCGGGGATTCCGGAAGCGGCGCTTTATGCGTCAGGCACTCAGAGGTGCTGCTTACTTCTTGTTGCGGTTGCCGTAGCGGCTCATGAACTTGTCCACGCGGCCTGCGGTGTCGACGAGCTTCTGCTTGCCGGTGAAGAAGGGATGCGAAGCGCTGGTGATTTCAAGTTTCACCAAGGGGTATTCAACGCCGTCTACAGTGATGGTTTCGCGTGAAGCCACAGTCGAACGGGTGATGAAGATTTCGTCGTTAGACATATCTTTGAACACAACTTCGCGGTAGTTGGAGGGATGAATGTCCTTTTTCATATTATTGTATAGTTTTGAGCGGATTTATGAATTTGCGCTGGTAGGGCGCTATATTCGTAATGGCCTGCAAATTTAGTGTTTTTTTGCCAAGCGGCAAAATTTTTACGCCTCATAAATCACGCATTTTGCATTTCTCTTGTATTTTATGGCCGCTACAGACCCCACAAGGCGTGTCCGAATAGCATAGCGGCACCGCATCAGCGAACTATTTTAGAAAATTTCAGATAAACCCTAAAGTCTCTGTGGCAAAATTTTACTACCTTTGTGCCTTGAATATTCATCCAAATACGAAATAATGGCACAGCAAGACGACGTGTTCAAGAAAATCGTTTCCCATGCCAAGGAATACGGTTTTGTGTTTCAAAGCTCTGAAATATACGACGGCCTTTCGGCCGTGTACGACTACGGCCAGAACGGCGTAGAACTCAAAAACAACATAAAACGCTATTGGTGGGAGGCCATGACTCTGCTGCACGAGAACATCGTGGGCATCGACTCCGCCATCTTCATGCACCCCACCATATGGAAAGCCTCGGGCCACGTTGACGCCTTCAACGACCCCCTGATTGACAACCGCGACAGCAAAAAGCGCTACCGCGCCGACGTCCTCATCGAGGAACAGATAGCGAAATACGACGAGAAGATAAACAAGGAAGTGGCCAAAGCGCGCAAGCGTTTCGGCGAAAGTTTCGACGAAACCATGTTCCTGCAGACCAACGGCCGCGTGGCTGAAACAGCTGCCAAGCGCAACGCCCTGCACGAGCGCTTCGCCGAGGCCATGAACGCCGGAAACCTCGAAGAACTCCGCCAGATTATCGTCGACGAAGAAATCGTGTGCCCCATCAGCGGCACACGCAACTGGACGGAAGTTCGCCAGTTCAACCTCATGTTCAAAACCGAAATGGGTTCCACGGCCGACGGCGCCATGGCTGTGTACCTGCGCCCCGAAACAGCCCAGGGCATATTCGTCAACTACCTCAACGTGCAGAAGACAGGCCGCATGCGCCTGCCGTTCGGCATCGCGCAGATAGGCAAGGCCTTCCGCAACGAAATCGTGGCACGCCAGTTCATTTTCCGCATGCGCGAATTCGAGCAGATGGAAATGCAGTTCTTCGTGCAGCCCGGCCGCGAAATGGAATATTTCGCCTATTGGAAAGAGCAACGTCTGCGCTGGCACAAGGCACTCGGCCTCGGCGACGACAAGTACCGCTACCACGACCACGAGAAACTCGCCCATTACGCCAACGCCGCCACCGACATAGAGTTCCGCATGCCCTTCGGATTCAAGGAAGTGGAAGGCATCCACTCGCGCACCGACTTCGACCTGTCGCAGCACGAAAAATTCTCAGGCAAAAAAATCCAGTACTTCGACCCTGAACGCAACGAAAGCTACACCCCCTACGTCATCGAGACATCCATCGGCGTAGACCGCATGTTCCTCAGCGTGCTCTGCTCAAGCTACGAGGAGCAGCAGCTTGAAGGCGGCGACACACGCGTGGTGCTCCACCTGCCCGAAGCGCTCGCTCCGGTGAAATGTGCAGTAATGCCGCTCGTGAAAAAAGACGGACTTCCGGAAAAGGCACGCGAAATCGTGAACGACCTGAAATTCGACTTCGCCACACACTACGACGAAAAAGACAGCATAGGCAAGCGCTACCGCCGTCAGGACGCCATCGGCACACCTTTCTGCATCACCGTAGACCATCAGACTCTCGAAGACGGCACCGTGACGCTGCGCGAGCGCGACAGCATGCAGCAGCAGCGTGTGGCCGTGGCCGACCTGCACCGCCTCATCCATGACCGCGTGAGTCTTAATTCCCTGCTCCGCAAACTCGCATAACCTCCTCTCACTCTCAACAACTATAATATTATGAACAAGAAATTTATCGGCATAGGCATCGTAGCGGTGCTGCTGGCCGTAATCCTCGGCGGAGGATGCAGCACCTACAACGAGCTCGTGACTCTCGAACAGGAAGTCGACGCGACATGGGCGAAAGTGGAAGTGCAATACCAACGTCGCCTCGACCTCATACCCAACCTCGTAGAAACCGTCAAAGGCTACGCCGCACACGAAAGCAACACCCTGGAGAGCGTGACACGCGCACGCGCCGGCCTCAGCGATGCATACAATGCCGCCGACAGCCTGCAAAACTCCGTAGCCGCCGGCAACGCACAGGCATTCGACAGCTACAACGCCGCACAGAGCCGCCTCAACAGCGCGCTCAGCCTCTACGTCAACGCCGTGCGCGAAGCATACCCCGACCTCAAGGCCAACGAAAACTTCAAAGACCTTCAGACACAGCTCGAAGGCACGGAGAACCGCATAGCCACCGAACGAGGCCGCTACACGGAAGTGGTGAAAGACTACAACGTGTCGCTGCGACGCTTCCCCCGCAATATCGTGGCAGGACTTTTCGGCTTCAGCGCCAAACCCCAGTTCCAGGCCGATGCCGCCGCGCAATCGGCTCCTAAAGTGCAGTTTTAAGACTTTGCCTAAGAAATGAAAAAAATCCTCATATTCGCCATCGGTGTGGCCGCAATGCTTGCCGCAGCGAGCTGCAGAGAAGACGAGGCCAAGACAACGTGGGAAGAGTACGCCGACTGGCGTAAGACCAACATCACATGGCTCGAACAGCAGCAGGCACGCAAAAACCCCGACGGCACGCCCTACTACGAAGTGGTGACGCCTTCGTGGTACAGCGGGGCTTATGTGCTCCTGCACCGCTTCGACGAACCGAACACCGACAACCGCCCCGATTGGCCACCGCTCTCCACCAGCACCATCGACGTGATATACCAAGGGTTCAACTGCGAAGGCGAACGCTTCGACTCGTCGCTGAGCCAGACTGTCTACGGCCCCGGCATAATGCGCTTCAAGCTAAACGAAGTAATCAAAGGATGGACTGCTGCGTTCGAGACCATGAACGTGGGCGACAGCGCAGAAATACTCTGCCCCTACAACATGGCTTATGGCGAAACCTACGTAAACAGCCTCATCAAGCCCTACTCCGCCCTGCGCTTCAACGTGCGCCTCGTCGACATCTACGCCTACGAGAAGAAGTAAGAGGTTGTTTAATAATGCTTGTTAATGACAGGGCCGAAATTTTTCAGACGGATTTATTCCTGAGGCAAAGGAGCATAGCGGGCTATGCGACTGAAGCAAAGGGATAAAGACACTCAAAAATTTCGGAGGGGTTGACAATTCCATTGTTGACAACCTTAACAAAAATTTAAAATTACTTCTGCATGGCGTCTTTTATGTTAACGCACATTTACTCGTCGGTCACAATGGAACCACATTGCTCCCTCCTCATAAACTGCACCTTAACATAAAATACACCACCCTGTCGTTAACAATGATTATTAAACAACCTCTAAGGCTGAATCTACTTGCAGAAACCGCAAATAATTGCTAACTTTGCGGCTGCTGCCCGAATGGTGGAATGGTAGACACGAGGGACTTAAAATCCCTTGGCTATTGCAGCTGTGCGGGTTCGAGTCCCGCTTCGGGCACTATACGGCGCGTGCCATCACACAGGCACGCGCCGTTCATGTTTTTTTATCCATCGCCTTTCATCACCGACACACCATGCATTTCGAATACAGCACGACAGGCACCTGCAGCCGCCTGATAGAATTCGACATCGACAGTGACAACCGCCTGCACAACGTCCGTTTCACGGGCGGATGCCACGGCAACCTGCAAGGAATCGGCGCACTCGTCGAAGGCGAGGACGCACATCGTGTGGCCGAACGCCTGCGCGGCATCAGATGCGGCGCAAAACCCACCTCTTGTCCCGACCAGCTGGCATGCGCGTTGGAACAGGCGGCCACAAATAGCAAGAACCATTAAAGACACCCGGGTCATGCTTGTCAAAACCTACGGAGCCGCAGTGCAAGGCATCGACGCCATCATCATCACGGTGGAGGTGGCCGTAGGCCGCGGATATGAATACCGCATAGTAGGGCTGCCGGACACCGCCGTGAAAGAGAGCCAGGAGCGTGTGCGTCTGGCATTGCTCAACAGCGGACGCGAGCTGCCACGCCACAACGTAGTCATAAACCTGTCCCCGGCCGATGTGCGCAAAGAGGGAGCCGCCTACGACCTGCCCATCGCCGTAGCCCTCATGGCCGGAGCAGAAAAAATCACAGCACCCGGACTCGACCGTTACATGATTATGGGCGAACTCTCGCTTGACGGCTCGGTGCTTCCCGTGCGCGGAGCATTGCCCATGGCCATAGCCGCCCGTGCCGCAGGGTTCAAAGGCATGATACTGCCACGGGCCAATGCCACCGAAGCCGCCGTGGTGAACAATCTTGAGGTGTACGGCGTGGACACGCTCTCACAGGTGCTCGACTTTGTCTCGGGAGCAGCCGCCATAGAGCCAACCATAGTGGACACACGCAAGGAATTCGCACGCGAGGCCGGATGCACCGATGTAGACTTTTCCGACGTCAAGGGACAGGAGAATGTGAAACGCGCATTCGAGGTGGCGTGCGCAGGCGGCCACAACATACTGCTCGTAGGCCCTCCCGGCTCCGGCAAGTCCATGATGGCGAAGCGCCTGCCCTCCATCATGCCGCCTCTGACCCTGGCCGAGGCTCTCGAAACCACAAAGATACACTCCGTGGCCGGACGCCTTAAAAGCGGCGCACGCCTGCTCACACGCCGCCCGTTCCGCTCGCCCCACCACACAATATCGCCGGTAGCGCTCGTGGGCGGAGGCTCCAACCCCGTGCCGGGCGAAATATCGCTGGCGCACAACGGCATATTGTTCCTCGATGAGTTTCCGGAATTCAGCCGCTCGGTGCTCGAAGTGATGCGGCAACCTCTCGAAGACCGCATCATAAGCGTGTCGCGCGCACGCTACCGCGTGGACTATCCTGCGGGATTCATGCTGGTTGCGTCGATGAATCCATGTCCGTGCGGCTACTACAATCACCCGACTAAACCCTGCACATGCCAGCCCGGACAAGTGAGCAAATATCTCGGACGCATATCCGGGCCGCTGCTCGACCGAATAGACATACAGGTGGAAATACTGCCCGTGCCCTTCGAACGGCTCTCCGAACCCTCGGCCGGAGAAAGCAGCGCGGCCATCCGCGAACGCGTGGTACAGGCCCGGGCAGTGCAGGCCCGAAGATTCGCCGACACACCCGGAGTGCACTGCAACGCCCAGATGACGCCTCGGCTCATGCAGCAATGGTGCGCTCTCGACGCCGCCTCGCGAGGAGTGCTCGAACAGGCCATGAAAAAATTCGACATGAGCGCCCGCGCCTACGACCGAATCCTGAAAGTGGCACGCACAATAGCCGACCTTGACGGTGCAGCCGACATAGCCCCGCACCATATGCGCGAAGCCGTGAACTACCGCAACCTCGACCGTGGCAACTGGGGAGCGGCAAGCGCAACAACCATATAGACCGCAACATCATGATAGACGAAATCCTGAAACACAATGCCGAATTTGTGGAAACGAAAGGCTATGAAAAATTTGTCACATCAAAATACCCCGACAAACGCATAGCCATAGTGACATGCATGGACACACGCCTTGTGGAACTGCTGCCCGCTGCACTCGGGGTGCGTAACGGCGATGTGAAAATAATCAAGAACGCAGGAGGCACGATTACAAACCCGTTCGACTCGACTATGCGCTCCCTGCTCGTGGCCGTATACGAACTCGGAGTGAACGAAATAATGGTCGTGGGGCACACAGGCTGCGGAGTGCAGGGCATGAACGCGGCTAAGATGCTCGAACTTATGCGCGAACGAGGCATAAGCGACGAACACATATCGCTGATGCGCCACTGCGGTATCGACCTCGACAGCTGGCTTCACGGCTTCGACGACACAGACGAAGCCGTGCGCGAGACCGTCGACCTCATATCGCGCCACCCGCTCATGGCGGCCGACGTACGCGTGGCGGGGTACATAATGGATTCCACCACCGGCGCGTTGTCGCCATTGTAAGAGCGTGTTTAATACCCTCGATGTCAATGTACTCGTTCTGAAAAGAATGTTTTTCAACCACTGACTGGCCCGGCTCTTATCGCAGCCCGTAGCCTCTTGCGGCCACGGGCTATTTTTTGTCCGTAGTTTTGCCGAGAGGAGGTAATTTCAGTTTTTACGCGCTTCACGGACATGTCAAACGCTAAATCCACGCCCTGCACCGCAGCCTCGACAGATTTAGCCACGTCCTCCGTCTCAACCTCTTTTTCCGGCTCAGGTTCAGGCTCAGGCGTGGGCTCAGGCTTCTCGGCACGAGGGGCTGTGGATGCCGAAGGCTTGGATGTGGACGGACGACGAGTCCACCGGTAGAATGTATCATCGTCGTCGTCGCCCCATACGCTGGGACGATGCCAATCTTTATTGAGGTCGAACAGAGACATGTTTTTTGCTTTTTGATTACGATGCAAAGTTAAAGGTAGCCACAAAATCTTTATACATCATTTGCGCCACATAATGCCCGAATGACATAGCAAAGTCATTGCCGAAGCTACAACATCCATAGTAACAGACTATTGCATCCAAGCATCATTCCTTGAAAATTGCATAAAACCTATTTTGGTTTTTGCAAATAATTATTGTATCTTTGCAAATACAAATTGACAACGATGAACAAGACACTCGATTCCCTCACCCTTCCCGCCCCCACGGCTTCCGTAACCGACCGCCTGCGCTACCTCATCAAGCTGTCGCGGCTCACTCAGGCCGGATTCGCCGACCGCATCGGCGTGGACCCTTCCAACCTGTCGCGGCTGCTGACCGGACACACCCCCGTGTCGGACACATTCATCAACCGCGTGGTAGTGAATCTCGGAGTGTCAAAACCATGGCTTACCGACGGGTGCGGAGTGCCGTTTCCGCGCGACATTCACGCCCGCGAGATTCAGGCCGACGAAAACACGCCACGGCATGACGGCCGACGCCACGGCGCACCCGTCTATGATATAAACGTAAGCGCCGGCAGTGCCAACCTGAGCCGCGAGTTCACAAAAGAACGCATAATCGGCTTCTGCGACCTTCCCGGCATAAACGTAGAATGCCCGATAGTCCGCGTAAGAGGCAACTCCATGTCACCCCGGCTCGCCGACGGCAGCTGGGTGTCGATACGCCCCGTGAGCGACACTGCCCCGATACTATGGGGGCAGATATACGTCGTAGTGCTCGACGAATACCGCATGATAAAATACGTGCGCCGCCATAACGACCCGTCCATGATAGTGCTGCACAGCGACAACCCCGACTACGACGACATCGAGCTGCCGCGCGACGCGGTGCGCTCGCTCTATCTCGTGGAAACGATAATGAACTTCGAAATAGTAATATGAGCCGCAAAGCACACAATCCCCTACCAGCCTGCCTGCGCGGCGGATGTTTCGAAGCTGGCTGCGACGAAGCCGGCCGGGGATGCCTTGCCGGGCCGGTCTATGCCGCGGCAGTGATTCTTCCCGACGGATTCACCCATCCATGGCTCAACGACTCCAAGCAGCTGAGCGACGCCCGCAGGCGTGAACTCGTGCCTCTCATAAAAGATGCGGCAGTGGCATGGGCGGTGGCATGGGCTACAGCACGTGAAATCGACAGCGTCAATATCCTTAACGCATCCATACTTGCCATGCACCGCGCACTGGACGCCCTAAGCGTGCGTCCGGGGCACGTGGCAGTGGACGGCAACCGATTCCGCCCTTACGGACAAATAGAACACACCACCGTGGTAGGGGGCGACGGCCGTTACGCCAATATCGCCGCAGCTTCGGTTCTGGCCAAGACCGCACGCGACGATTACATGGAAGCCGCCGCTTCCGACTACCCCGCTTACGGATGGAACGAGAACAAAGGCTACCCCACGGCGGCACACCGCGCGGCATTGGCCTCACACGGCATAAGTCCGCTCCACCGGCTCACATTCCGCGGAGTTAAAGAGCTTATCGAAGAAAGCGGCTATTGAGAATCATTACGCCCGACCGCTGCTACATACATATTGCTCCGACGGCGTATCTCCTGCGGCGTGATGCCGAAATGCTGTTTGCAGAACGCGGTTAGATATGCGCTTGACGATATATTGAACTGCCCTGCGATTTCCACAAAAGTCTTTTTCGTGTTTATTATCTCGCTGTATATGAAATGGGCTTTACGTGCGGCTATCCACGAATGGGCCGGAGAATGGAACGTGCGTTTGAAACGCCGCTTGAAGGTGCTGAGCGACATGCGGCATATATCGGCCAGTTCATTCAGATCGCCGACATGAAGGCTATGCTCGATTACGAGGTTGCGAAAATCATAATCGTCGCTCATGAGCGGGTAAAGAAAACCGGCCACCTGCGCCCCGGTATAGTACGCCGCAACCATGTCGGTGAACAGGTCGCTCCATTGAGAATGCATGCGCGGCGTGGCCTTTCCATCGGTGATAACGTCGTGTACACAACGCAGAAAATGAATTATGGCAGGCGTGCACGGCAATGCCCTGAACACATATTCGAAGCCGCGCGGCAGATAATCGGCAAGATTTCCGAAAGCCCTGTGGCAACTTTCCGCGAAATAGTCGGTGTGGATAATTCGCAACCCTACCGACGGCTTGACTACCGTCATGCGATAGCAGCTGTGGCGCATGACCATGAGAGAGTCGCCCGGCCGCACCGTTAGCGCCGGGACGCTGTCGTAAGCGACAGAAATTTCACCGTCAAGCAGCACAAAGAAAAAAGATACAGCGGTGTCGACATACACCGGGACCGGAGAGACATCGTAGTTGCGCACCACAAACTGCGGAACTATCGGGTTGCTGTCGGATTGAATCATGGTAAGGTATAGTTTAAGGAAAGCAGCATGAATGCTTGCAAATATAGACAGAGTATGGCAAAAAAACAAGTACCTGACGGTTAAAATCGCATGATATATGAATTTAGTCGTATATTTGCAATATAAAATGACATTTTAGAAGGTGTTCGACAACATGGACTTTATAAATTCTTTAACCCCTGAAACCGAAAACCGGGTGAGTGCCGAAGATCTACGGACTGAACTGTTGCGCCGTAGATATGCCGAACTTCTTGCACAGCCGGAGGTGTTTCCGTCGCAAGCCAACTGGGACTTCATCATCGAACACGCACTGACGGGCATAGGCGAAGGGTTGTACCGCAAATTTTTAGTGAGTGCAGTGCTCCCCGAGGAGCAGCGCCGCTCCCCCAACCGCATTGCCCTAAAGGAATTTCCAAGATACTTGCAGGCCGTGCCGCGTGCCTATGCCATAGAAGTAGTATACGACGACACCGTAAGCGCGCCCGAGGCAACACGAAAGATAGTGGAGGACTGCGAATTGTTCGACGCTCCCGCAATATCGGGACTGGTGGCCCGTGGCGAGGCTGCTATGGCCGCAGAACTGCTGAACGCCTTCCAGCCGGACTACGGCCATGACGACCTCGAGGACATGCGCGCGCTGCTCCGGCTTCTGCGAAACCTCCCGGAAGAAGGCGAGATGGCCGACGGGCGCGGACTGCTGCGACGTGAACTGCGCTATGTGTGTCCGGCCGGCCACGTCAATGCGGCCGAGGCTCAATACTGCACCCACAGCGGCTGCGGCCTGAATATTTACGGCCTTACGCGCGAACAGACGCAAGCCATAGACGCATTCGAGGAACGGGTGGATGCACTCGGCACCCTGCTGGACAAGTAGAAGCCGGGACAGACTGCAATTGCGCGCGTTTCTGATGTGTAAAAATCGCTAAAACGGCTACGGGGCGAATGGCCCCCCCGTAGCCGTTTTCAAAAATAGTCAGATAGTTTCAGGCGTCAGCCCATTGTCACTTCCACAACGTTTTCGCTGCCGGCAGGCTGCGCAGGAACAACCGGGCCTTCCACCGGCACACCGTTGAGCAAAATCCCGCACACGCCTTTGCTCACATGCGACGGATTCTTCACCACGATGCGATAGTCGGCACCACGGAATTTGCGCTTGACCTCGAAACCGTCCCATCCGGCAGGGACACAAGGGTCGACAAGCAGGCCGCCGTAGCCGGGCCTTATTCCGAAAATGAACTGCGTGACGGCGTACCAGTTCCAGGCGGCAGTACCCGTAAGCCATGAGTTTTTAGCCTCGCCGGGACGGGCGGCATCTTTGCCTGCCGTCATCTGGCAGTATACGTATGGCTCCACTTTGTGCAGGTCGCTCTTTTCTTCAAGGTAGGCAGGGCATATCTTACGATAATAATCCCACGCGCGGTCGCCGCGTCCGAGAACGGTTTCGCCGATAATCACCCACGGGTTGTTGTGCGCAAAAATTCCGGCATTCTCCTTATATCCCGCCGGATATGTGGATATTTCGCCGTACTCCATCACATACTCCGTGAATGCAGGATTGTTCAGCACTATGCCGTGCTCGCAGTCGAGGCGCTCCTTCACGCTGTCGAGCGAGCGCTCCACGAGGCCGTCGGCAAGTCCGATTCCGGCCATTGTGCACCAGCCCTGGCTTTCGATGAATATCTGCCCTTCCTTGTTGGTGTGCGACCCGACTGGACGGCCATAGTAATCGTAGGCACGCAGGAACCAGTCGCCGTCCCATCCGTGGCGTTTTACGGCCTCCACCATGTCATCGACATGCTTCTGAGCACGGTCGGCCTCGACAACCATCCCCATGTGGCGGCAGAGCTCCACATAGTCGCGGCCGTAAACCACAAACTGGCCGGCTATCATCAGCGACTCGGCCTTGCTGCCTTCGGTCTTGTTCTCCGTGGTCTGGAACGACTCATTGGGGTCCTGCGAGAAGCAGTTGAGGTTAAGACAGTCGTTCCAGTCGGCACGACCTATGAGAGGCAAGCCGTGCGGTCCGAGATTGTCCACAACATGGTTGAAACTCACACGCAGATGCTCCATGAGGCTAACCTCCGAACCCGGCTGATTGTCGAAAGGAACCGGCTCATCTAGAATCGAGAAATCACCGCTTTCCTTTATATAGGCCACGGTGCCGAATATGAGCCACATGGGGTCGTCGTTGAAGCCGCCGCCGATGTCGTTGTTGCCGCGCTTTGTAAGCGGCTGGTACTGGTGGTAGCAGCCGCCGTCGGCAAACTGCGTGGACGCAATGTCGATGATGCGCTCGCGTGCGCGCTCCGGAATCTGGTGCACAAAGCCCACGAGGTCCTGGTTGGAGTCGCGGAAGCCCATGCCGCGTCCGATGCCGCTTTCAAAGAACGACGCCGAGCGCGAGAAACAGAACGTAATCATGCACTGATACTGATTCCAGATGTTCACCATGCGGTCGAGGCGTTCGTCGCCGCTGCTCACCACAAAACGGTCGAGAAGGTCGTCCCAATACCGGCGCAACGCCTCGAACGCGGCGTCCACCTTGGCGACCGTGTCGAAACGCGACATCATCTCGCGGGCGCGAGTCTTGTTTATGACACCTTTGCTTTCCCATTTCTCATCCTGAGGATTCTCAACATATCCGAGCAGGAACACAAGATCGCGGCTCTCGCCAGGCTGGAGAGTGATTTCAAGATAATGGGACGCTACCGGCGACCATCCATGCGCCACAGAGTTGCGCGCGCGGCCTTCGAGCACAGCGTCAGGCTCGTCAAAGCCGTTATACAGGCCTATGAATGTCTCGCGGTCGGTGTCAAAGCCCTGCACAGGCACATTGACGGAGTAGAACGCATAGTGGTTGCGGCGCTCCTTATACTCTGTCTTATGGTATATGACCGAGCCTTCGACTTCGACCTCGCCGGTGGAGAAATTGCGTTGGAAGTTCTCCATGTCGGTGGCGGCATTCCACAGACACCACTCCATGAAAGAAAACAATTTGAAGGACTTCGCGCGGGCGGTTTTATTGGTGAGTGTGAGCTTCGTCACTTCCGCATGCTCGCCGAGCGGCACAAAGAAAAGGGCCTTGGCTTCCAGCCCGTTCTTTTCGCCTTTTATCACTGTATAATTCATGCCATGGCGGCACTCGTACGAATCAAGAGGAGTCTTGGATGGCTTCCAACCGGGATTCCAGACCGTGCCCTCGTCGTTGATATAGAAATAACGGCCTCCGGCATCCATGGGCACCCCGTTGTAGCGGTAGCGGGTGAGCCTCCGGAATTTGGCGTCTTTATAGAAACTGTAGCCTCCGGCCGTATTGCTGATAAGCGAGAAGAAATCTTTGTTGCCGAGATAATTTATCCAGGGCCACGGGGTGCGCGGCTCCGTAATCACGTATTCGCGCGCCTTGTCGTCGAAGTGTCCGTATTTCATGTGGATAGTTCTATGGTATTTTCTGCAAAGGTAAGTTATTTTTCATGTATAACAAAAGAAAAAGAGGTGCTCTCACGAGTGCCTCCTTTCCCATTCATCACATTATGCTTAATTTTGAGTGCTATCAGTTCAGTATCGTGATTCGACCACGTCCCAGTCCACTATGTCCCAAAGACGGCGCAGATAGTCGGCACGCATGTTTTTGTAGTCAATGTAGTAGGCGTGTTCCCATACGTCGAATGTGAGCAGCGGTGTCAGTCCGTCGGTCAGAGGATTGCCGGCATTACGTCCTTGCGTAATGAGGAGCTTGCCCTCGTCGTCGCGCGAAAGCCATACCCATCCGGAGCCGAAAAGTCCGGCACCGGCTTCCACGAAAGCGTCTTTGAACTTCTCGAAAGAGCCGAAATCACGCTCTATGGCTTTTCGTAACTCTCCTCCGGGCTCGCGGGAGCCGTCGGGCGAGAATGTAAAGAAATAAAAGATGTGGTTCCATGCCTGCGAAGCATTGTTGAAGAGCGGGCCGTCGGCCTTTTCTATGATGTCTTCGAGTTCGGAATTCTCAAATTCGGTGCCTTTTATCAGGCGGTTAAGATTGTCGATGTATGCCTTTTCGTGCTTGCCGTAGTGGTAGCGGATAGTTTCAGCGCTGATTACAGGCTCGAGGGCATTTTCAGCATAGGGGAGTGCGGGTTGTTCGTATGTCATAACGTTTGTAGGTGTTTTATCGGTTTGTTTACCAATAAAACACCTACATCAACGTTGGGTTCAAACTTTATGCTATTTTCACAAGAGTTAATCAATACTTGTTAATAACGGCAAGTGCGGCATGATAGTCACGTGCCGTATTCTCCCTCGACAGCCGTGCCTCAAGGAAGAAGTTGATTTCCTGAATGTAAGTAAGCGTACTTATCTGTCCGCCGTCAAGGGATTTGCGCAGAAGCACCACGTAATCGGCATCCGACAGGGCTTCGTCGTAGGCTTTCATACGGCTGGAAAGCCCTTCGAGCCGACGGCGCGCGTCGTCGAACGCGGCCACGGTCTGAGCCACCTGCGACTCTGCCTGAAGGCGCGCGGCCTCCGCTTCGGCCTTGGCGGCGGCTTTGGCACGCGACACTCCCCACGACGGAAGCGCGATGCCGACACTGAAGCCATTGAAATGGTTGCCACCCTCGAACTGGTGGCGATAGCCGAGCGAGAATCCGGGCAACGCACTACGCGCCGCTGCGGAGGCTCTTTCAGCGGCCGCTTCCGCCCCGCTTTGCGACGCCCTTACCGCGGGCGAGGACATCCACCGGGATTCTGCCGCAGCATAATCTGCTGAGGCTTCGGGATAGTCCATATCTTCGGGCACATCCCCGTCGTAGCCCATAGCACGCAGACGGGCTACAGCCTCGGACTGCGCCTGCCCTGCCTGTTCGAGCCTCAACGCCATGTCGAGGCCTTCTATCTGAAGTTTGCGGAGGTCGAGAATGGTGGCCTGCCCATGGTCAAGCGCTTTTTGCGTGAACGCCGTGAGTTCGGTCACATTCTTATATATTTCAGCTATGACCGCGGTGTTCCGGCGGGCAGCCACGAGGTCGATAAGAGCAAGCTTTGCTTCCAGGGTAAGCTCTACACGCTCCGAAGCCGCGAGCTGCGAGAATGCATTGTCTCCCGCACGGCGCGCACGGCGCTTTGCAGAATACACGCCCGGCCAGTCAAAACTCTGGCTTATGCCGAAGCCCCAGCGGTTGTCGCCACCGCGACCCCAAAGGTGCTCGCCGTCCACTTCTACGCCGGGAAGCATACCATCGGCCTGTGCGGCTGCACTTCCGGCCTTCAATTCGGCGCAACGAGCCTTGAAAGACGGATTAGCATCGGCGATAGCTGCCGCAAGCGAGTCCATAGGGCATGTGGCGCCGGCCGTGAACGCGGCAAAGGCCATTGACGCTATAACGATTATTTTTTTCATTTCTTCTTTCGGTTTATCATAGAATACAATACGGGCACCACATAGGCATTGAGAACCGTCGACGACGCCAGGCCGCCGAGTATCACGATAGCCAGCGGAGCCTGAATCTCATTGCCGGGCGCATCGGCATTCACAGCAAGCGGGATGAGCGCGAGCGCCGAGGTGAGGGCCGTCATGATAATCGGCAGCAGGCGGTCGGCAGAGCCTATGCGGAGACGATCGGCCACGCTGTAACCCTCCTCGCGCAGATTATTGTAGCGGCTTATGAGCAGCATGCCGTTGCGTGTTGCTATACCCATGAGCGATATGAATCCTATAATGGCGGGGATGTTCAGGTCGGAGCCTGTGACGACGAGTATAAACACTGCCCCGATGAGCGCAAGCGGCATATTGATGAGAATGAGCAGCGACTGGCGCACATCGTGGAATTCGCCGTAAAGCAGCATGAAAATGACGAGAAGGGCAAGCAGCGACGTCCACAAAAGGGTGGATGACGCGCGCTCCTCGCTCTCAAACTGTCCGCCGTAGCTTATGGCATAGCCCTGCGGAAGAGTCATTTTCTCGCCCACGAGTTTCTGAATATCCTCCACTGCGCTGCGCAGGTCGCGCTCCTCCACATTGGCGCTTATTATTATGCGCCGCTGCACGTTCTCGCGGTTGACAGTGCCAGGCCCTGTGGCCGAACGCA
This sequence comes from Muribaculaceae bacterium, assembly GCA_009775265.1. Classification (GTDB taxonomy): domain Bacteria; phylum Bacteroidota; class Bacteroidia; order Bacteroidales; family Muribaculaceae; genus CAG-873. The sequence goes on along the minus strand of VSPG01000020.1, from coordinate 18,834 downwards.
CCTCGGCCACCGCGCTCAGCGGCACACGGCCGGCAGGAGTGTCTATCATCATATCCGAAATGCTCTGCAGGTCGGAACGGTATTCCGGGTCAAGCACCACGACTACGTCGTAGGGCACACCGCCGTCATACACCTGCGAGACAACAGCTCCGCCGAGCGCGACTTCCACCACGCGCCTCAAATCGGGCATGCGCAGCCCCATGCGCGCCATCATCTCGCGGCGCGGGCGAATCATGAGTTCAGGGCGTTCTACGAGCTGCTCGACATTGACATCGACCACTCCGGGTACCGTGCGCGCCAGCCCCTGCAACTCCTTTCCGAGCGAATGGAGACGCTGGAGGTCGTCGCCGAATATCTTTATGGCAATCTGCGCTTCCGCACCGCTCAGCATCGCGTCGATACGGTGGCTTATAGGCTGGCCTATCTCCACATTCACTCCCGGAATGGCACTGAGTTTTTCGCGCAGCTCGCGAGCCACCTGGCCGCGAGTACGCCCACTTTCGTCAAGGCTGTATGGCGCCTCTATTTCGCTCACGTTCACGCCGAGGGAGTGTTCGTCGAGTTCGGCACGGCCTGTCTTGCGGGCAACGGTGCGTATTTCCGGCACACTCATTATGATGCGCTCGGCCTCACGCCCGATACGGTCGCTTTCCTCCAGCGAGATACCGGGGAGTGTGGAAACGTTTATTGTGAACGAGCCTTCGTTGAACATGGGCAGGAAACTTCTGCCGAGGGTAAAGAACAGCGCGAGAGCAGCAATGAAAAGCACAGCCACGGAGCCGACGACCATCTTAGGCCTGCGCAACGCGGCGGCAAGCGAGCGTGAGTACACCCGCTTAAGCCACGCCGCCGTGCGGGGTTCGTGCGACAGCGACGAGTTCCGGCGCTGATTTCCGAGCAGATAGGCGCACAGCACCGGCGTAAGCGTAAGAGCCACGATGGTAGACGCGGCGAGAGCCACGATGAATGCCACGCCAAGGGGGATGAGCATGCGTCCTTCTATACCGCTCAGGAAGAAAAGCGGCAGGAACGCCGCCACTATGATGAGCGTGGAATTGAGTATGGGCATACGCACCTCGGCCGAAGCATGGAACACTACGTCGACCACGCTCTTTCGCTCGCCGGGAGGAAGCGCGAGATTCTCCCTCAGACGTTTGTAGACGTTTTCCACGTCGACGATGGCATCATCGACCAAAGATCCGATGGCGATGGCGATACCACCGAGGCTCATGGTGTTTATGCCGAAACCCATGAAATGGAGCAGCAACACGCTTATGATTATGGACAGAGGAAGCGCTACAAGGCTCACGATGGTGGTGCGCAGGTTCATCAGGAAGAAAAACAGCACGACGACTACAAAAAACGCCCCTTCGAGCAGCGAGCTCTGAAGGTTGCCTATCGCCCGCGAAATGAAGTCGCTCTGGCGGAATATGTCTGTCGTCATTTCCAAATCGGCCGGAAGCGTATGCTTCATGTCGGCAAGTGCGGCCTCTATACGTTCGGTAAGCGCTATAGTGCCCTCATCGGGCTGTTTAGCCACAGTAATGATAACAGCAGGTTTGGCTTCGACGGATGCGGCGCCGAAGCGTGGTTGTGCGCCGGCAATTTCCACACGGGCCACATCGGCAAGCGTAACGATGCCGGAGGCGTCGGCTCTAACGACGGCCATGGCAAGTTCGTCGGTGTCGGTGGTGCGCATGGCACCTTTTATTATATATTCGTTGCCGAAATCATTGACGATTCCGCCCGAGGCATTGTCGTTCAGCCCTTCGACGGCTTCCATCACTTCGGCCAGCGTGACACCCATGGCAGCCATTCGTTCGGGGAGAATCTGAATGCGGTATTCGCGCATGTCGCCGCCTATCACGCTCACCTGGCTCACGCCGCCCATGGCCAACAGGCGCGGACGGATTACTTTTTCAGCCAATGTGCGGAGCTCGAGCAGCGATGTGCTGTCGGCTGTAAGGCCGACTATCAGCATTTCGCCGAGAATGGACGAACGCGGGCCGAGCACCGGGCTGGCCACACCGGACGGTAGCGCCTCGGCCACTGTGCCGAGACGCTCGGTGACAATCTGGCGGGCCTGGTACACGTCAGTGCCCCAGTCAAACTCCACCCACACGACAGAAAAACCCGTAGTGGACGTGGAGCGCACGCGGCGGACTCCGGAAGCCCCGTTCACGGCGGTTTCGATAGGGTACGTCACCATCATCTCCACTTCCTCTGGCGCATAGCCGGGAGCCTCTGTCATGACAACAACAGTGGGTGCGTTCAAATCCGGAAAAATGTCCACTTCGGTCCGGAACAGAGCCACGGCTCCAGCTATGAGTACGGCCACTGCAAGCACAAATACGACCAGACGGTTGTGCAGCGACCAGTGTATTATCTTATTGAGCATAATCCGTAACGGTTAATGGTTGTGGCTATGTCCTTCAGGCACCACTCCCGAAGTTTCCGCAAGCCTTACGGCTGTGACTCCGCGGGTGACAACGCGTTCTCCGCCTTTCAGACCCGACGCTATGACGACACGCATACCATCGGACGCGCCCAGGCGCACGGGCAGCTTTTCATATGTTTCATCGCCGGTGCGGACATAAACAAAATAGCCGCCCTGCTGCTCGGCAATGGCTGTGCGCGGCACGCTGAGCACAGCTTCGCCGGAGCCGGCGGATGTGAGCCATGCGTCGAGTGCGGAACCGGGAGCCACGGAGCCGTCATTGTCGAACTCGAAGTAAACGGGGACATAGCCCGGCATGGACGCCGACACGGCAGGCGCCGAAGCTACACGGCGGGCGGCAAGTGTCACGATTTCCTCCGAACCGGGCACGCGGATATTCACGCCATCGGCTGCAGCTATACGGCTACGGAGACGTTCAGGCACATCGACACGGAGCAGCAGACGCGTGGCCGCCGACATGACAGCTATAGGCGCTCCCGCTTCCACATATTGCCCCTGCGCCACGGAAAGCGAAGTAAGCGTGCCGGTGATGGGAGCCGCCACACGCCCTCCGGCGGCACTCGAGCTATATGCGGCACGAGCGCTTTCGTAGGCGGCACGGGCTGCATTATAGACGTCGTCCGTGACGAGGCGGTCGGCGTGAAGCGGTTCAAGGCGCTCATACTCGCGGCGCGCGGCATCAAGCGCGGCCTTGGCCGCGGCATTGGCATCGCCTCCGGCCACGCCGCGTGTGTCCAGCATGGCCACCGTAGAACCGGCACGCACCACAGTTCCCGGACTTATTCCCTTGGCAAAACGCACTATTCCGGCCGCAGGAGCCGACACTACGGCGCTGCCGTCGGCAGCATCAAGCACCACCCCCGTGGCACGGACAGAGGACACCATGGGAGCGGCGGCCAAAGTGTCCACCTCCACTCCGAAACGCCGCGCCATATCCGGCATCAGCACGATTTCTCCCTCATCATGTCCGCCGGGAGCTTCCACAGCTTCCTCGCCGGCATGTGTATGTCCTTCATGGCTGTGCGAGTGCCCCGCCTCATGCGAATGATTATGGTGGTGATGGCCGAGCTCGGCATCGTCGTTGCCGCCCCGGCACGCCATAAGCAATGCGGATGAGCACAGAATTATAGTTGCAATGTGTTTCATTATATTATATATGGTTTTTGATTCGTAATTTTCGCAAAGTTAATGATTATGACATGCAACCCGTTTGCAAAGCCGACACAGACAGGGTACTTTTCAGCCCTCCGACAAAGTTAACAAAACCTAAAACAGCAAGAATATGCTATGTTTAATAACATAATTCTAAAAAATACATAAATTAATAGCGTTTTTAACTTTTTCAAATCGAAACATAATGTCGGCTTTTCATGCTGTTTTTTCTCTTTAGCGGGGATAGGAATAGCAACTTGTAATTTGTAAGCGGAATACATTGAAAATGGCACGATGGAAGGTTCAAACCGCCGTGGCATCAGCGTTTGCGAGTAATTGGATTTTTAATTAATTTTGTGTCGGGAAATAAAAAACACAGCAAGAGATTGCTTTCTTTTCATGAGTAATATGGAATAGACACTTAATTAATATCAACACTATGTGTACGAGGCAAGGGGAATCCGGGAGGATTCCCCTTGTTTTGTCTCAGAGTGTGAAGGCGGTCAAAAAGCGAACTGGCACATGGCGCCTATCCGTCGCGACGAGCGCGCATGGCCGTCGAAGTTGCAACGCAGCCCCCAGTCGAACTCGACGCCTGTCTGTATGCGCGGAGTGAGATTCCAAAACACGTTCATGGCCGCCCACAGGCCGTACTTGTATTCGCTGCCCCCGACAGGGTGATCGGCATACAGACGGGACTGGCTGAATGATACGCTCGTGAAAAGGTTGTGGCGGAAGTTGTACTGTAGTCCCAGCTGATAGCCCATCGATGCAGGAGCGTACATGGCGCCCGGCTCGTCGGTGTTGTCTATCAAATCATAATTGCCGCAAAGCAGATCGCCTCCGAGACTGGCTGTACCCCGTCCGTAATTCAGCGTGGCATAGAGCGTCAAAAAATCGGCCGGATGCCCGACGGCACTGAGCAGCACTCCCCACCCTGCTGTGTGATGGTTGCGCCCGGCAAGCATGTCGCGGTAGCCGAGAGAACGCACCACGCCGCTGAGACGCACGTGCGACGTGGGCCCCCATGCATATTGCATGAACGCGGCGCCTTCGGGGCATGCATTTGCAATAGATGATGTATTCGTGCCGTCGGCTCCTATTTTAGGCGACGGGGTCTCTACGGACGCGGCCACGGTGAAGCCGGATTTGAAACTGCGCATATAGCGGAGCAATACCGACGTGTTGGATATTTTATTGTTGGCTCCCTGCGCATCAATCACTGGAGTCTGCGCCGCAGGGTCGCCGAAGGTGGAGGCGGCATATCCGATGGTGAAGTCATGCACTACGGCATAAGCTTTTTTCAGACGGAAACCCACATTCTCATAGCCGTTGAAGTTTCCTTCGATATACAACTGATAGTGGCCAAGCACCTTATTGCGCCCGAGCACACGGAAGAAGATGGCTGTTCCCGCCGGAGTGGTGCCGAGACGCCGGCTGTCGACACGTTCTGCCGACATTGGTATGAGATACGGGGCAAAACCGTTGGCCGGTATGACGTTTCCCATATCGTACCATCCCCTCATTCTCACCACCCCACCAATGCCCATGGCAAGCTGCGAATCTTTGCTCATAAACAGAAAGTAAGGGGCTTCCGGATCCTGAAAACTGCGGAATTGGTCGTAATAGTATGCGGTGATTATGCGGTTGATGCTGTCGACCTGCTGACGTGTGTATCGGCCATGCCCGATTTCATAAACCATTGTGCTGGCCGCAACAGAATCGCGCATCTCGTCGACTTTGCTTTTTGCCGACGACGCAAGTACGCCGCAGAGTGCGGCCAGAATGATTAAAAAACTCCGTTTCATAATGTGATGACGTATGCACATATATAACACGGATGCCCCTGCCAAGGTTTTCGAGACAGCCCAATCATTTATCGCCTAAAAACGTCAATCCCGCCATGCAGAAAGTTGCCGGGCGGGATTTGTCAAATAAAAATCCGGGAAGAGTGTTGCGTACGTGTTTTTATAGCATTCTCATTTGACAATGCAAAATTAATGTTTAAAGATGGATATTCTACCCCCCCCGTTAAAAATTGTTAAAAATCAAGCTTAATTCTCAAAAAATCAGATGCATTCCGAAACGTCTTTTCGGCAACTTCGGAAGATTCCAAGCCCAACACGGACGCAACACACCCGCTTACGGCTCCGATATAAGCGCTTTCATTACGCTTGCCTCGATGCGGAACGGGAGCAAGATAAGGCGAGTCGGTCTCAAGCAGCAGACGCGAGAGCGTAATCGCTTCGAGCGATTCATGCACACGGCAATTTTTGAATGTGACAATGCCGTTTATCCCGAAATACCAATCGTCGCCGAGGACACGGCGTACGGCATCGACATCGGCCGGAGTGCCGCCGAAACTGTGCATTACCCCGCGCACGCCGTCGATTCCCGACAGCACTTCCAACGTCTCTGGAAGCGCTTCGCGGCAATGGATGACAAGCGGCAGGTCATGCGCCACTGCATATTGGGCCTGCACTTCAAGCGCCCGCATCTGCTCGTCGCGGAAGGTCTTGTCCCAATACAAGTCCATCCCTACCTCGCCGACGGCGACGTCTTCGGGACGGAAACAGCCGATGATACGGGACAAATCGTCGCGCCACGCAGAGCCGATTTCGGTAGGATGCAGGCCCATCGCTGAAAAAACACGCCCGGGAAACGCCGAGCACAGCTCGCGCAACGGAGCAACAGTGGTGCAATCGACATTGGGCATCAGCATAGCCTCCACCCCTGCGTCAAGCGCACGGCGCACGGCTGGGCGGCCTCCGCCATCGCCGTCGAAATCAGGCAGATAAAGATGTGTGTGCGTGTCGAAAAGCCTCATAATCATATGTTGCGTGAGGCCATGCGGTCTACCACATCGACAAAGAACTGCTTCAGGGACTCATCTGAGAATTTCGCGTGGTCAAGAGCCGCAATCGCAAGAGCATGGTGCTCGGCAGCCGCAGCATCGCAACGCTCGCCGACGCGCAAACGCTCGTAAAGCCGCGTCACCTGACGTATTTTCTCCTGCGGCTCGAGATCTTCGGCAAGAATGGAGTCAAGTTCGCCGTGGCTCTCGCGCCGGGCAGTGATGAGCATCCATGTCTCTTTTTCGTTGACAATGTCGCCGCCGATGGGTTTTCCGAATGTGGCGTGGTCGCCGAACGTATCAAGCCAGTCGTCGCGCAGCTGGAACGCCAGACCGAGTTCCATTCCGTATTCGGCAAGCGCATCGGCCGTGGCGGGGTCGGCGTCGCCGATTATGGCCCCGATGCGGCATGCAGCGGAAAGCAGCGCTCCGGTCTTGAGACCTATCATTTCAAAATATTCGTCGATAGTGACGTTTTTACGTGTCTCGAATTCGGTGTCGAGCTGCTGTCCCTCATAAACACGGAGAGCCATGTCGTTGAAAACCGCCGTCACTTCAGCGACCGCCCGCGCAGGCACTTGCGACACGAGGCAGGATGCAAACGTAAGCATGGCGTCGCCGCTGAGTATGGCCTGGTTGCTTCCGAAGCGGGCTGCGGCGCTCGGACGCCCGCGGCGCACGTCGGAACGATCCATTATATCATCGTGCACAAGCGTGAAGTTATGGAACATTTCAAGGGCAAGCGCGGCAGGCATGGCTTCGTCGGCAGTGCCTCCGCACGCAAGGCAGGCCTGCACCGCCAGCAAAGGACGCAGACGCTTGCCGCCTCCTTCAAGAGCATACCGCACGGGCTCGTAAAGGCCGGCCGGCCTCGACGGCAAATCAATCGACGCGATGCGCCGTTCTATCATTTCGGAAATTTCCTTGGAACCAGACATAGTAAGAGGTAATTTGTGCGGCACGAGGCCGCTTTCGGCACAAATTTAGGCAAAATCCGCGAGAATTTGTCTAAATTTGCAGAAATAAATTGGATACGGGAATTTGCTGAAATGGCAACGAAACGCAACAACACATACCTGCTGCGCAGCGCCAGGCGCAGACGCCGGAGGCAGCGGCGCGCACTGGCACGAGACATCCTCGGGCTACTTTTCGCCGCCGTGGCGTGCTGGGGGATGTACTACTGGCTGAACCATTGGAAAGGGGACTCACACGAAGTCGAGTTGTCGGCTCCTGGTGGTTTGAAACTGTCGGGTTCGCTGGAGGAAGTGAAAATGCCCGAGGGAGTGCCACAGCAGATAGTGGCCTATCCGGGATTCACCGTGAATTTCAATGCCGAGCACCATGTGCCCAACTATGTGGTGTGGGAGCTGACCGCCGACGAATGCAAGGGCAGCGAACCGCGTCTGAAAAATTTCTTCGAGGACAAGAATGTCGAAGGCTGCCCCACCCTCTACGACTACAGGAAGTCGGGCTACACTCGCGGCCACATGGCTCCTGCAGCCGACATGAAATGGAGCGCGGAAGCCATGCGTGCGTCCAACTATCTCACAAACATATGCCCGCAGGCAGCAAGCATGAACAGCGGGGCATGGAGCACTCTGGAAGAAAACTGCCGCGCATGGGCCATGCGCGACAGCGCCATAGTGATAATAGCCGGACCGGTGCTCACCGACCGCATGCCGCTGCATATAGGGAAAAACCGCGTGGCCGTGCCGGAAAGGTTCTTCAAGGTGGTGCTTGCTCCGTATGTCAACCCGCCGAGAGGCATCGGATTCGTAATGCCCAACAGCAAAGTGCGAGGCGGCGTGCACACACACGCCATGAGCATAGACGAAGTGGAAGAAATAACAGGCATGGACTTCTTCTCGGCATTGCCCGACGACATAGAAACAGCAGTTGAAAAAGAAAACTCCTACCCAAAATGGCAAACACTGAAATGACAATGCCGATGCCGGACGACACCATATGCGCCATATCCACGCCGCCGGGCACAGGCGGCATAGCCGTGGCGCGCATAAGCGGCTCCAAGGCCCTTGAAACGGCACAACGGATATGGAAGGGCAAACGCCCCATCACCGAAGCCGCCGCAAACACATGCCTCGTAGGAAGCGTGACCGACACCTGCGGCGAGGAACTCGACCAGGCCGTGGCCACGGTGTTCCGCGCGCCGCGCTCATTCACGGGAGAGGATGTGGTGGAACTGAGCGTGCATGGCTCAAAATGGGTGCAGCAAGAACTAATAATGGCACTCATAGGTGCAGGAGCAAGGATAGCGGAACCGGGCGAATTCTCGCGGCGGGCATTCGCCTCAGGGCGCATGGACCTGGCACAGACCGAAGCCGTGGCCGACATAATAGCGTCAGGCTCACGCGCCGCCCAGCGGGTAGCGCTCCGCCAGATGCGTGGCGACTTCTCGAAACGCATCGAGGACATGCGTGGCCAACTGCTCGAACTCGCGGCGCTGCTCGAACTCGAACTCGATTTCAGCGAGGAAGACGTGGAATTCGCCTCCCGCAAGAAGCTGATTGAACTCGCCGTGGCCGTGCGCACAGCCACGGCACGCCTTGCCGCAGGATTCTCCGCCGGAACAGCCATAAGGGATGGGGTGCCCGTAGCCATAGTCGGCGCCACAAACGCAGGCAAATCATCCCTGCTCAACGCCCTCAGCCACGACGACAGGGCAATTGTGAGTGACGTGCACGGCACAACAAGGGATGTGGTGGAAGATGTCATATCTATAGGCGACTACACTTTCAGGCTAAAAGACACGGCTGGATTCCGCCACACCTCCGACGTGGTGGAATCACTCGGCATCGAACGTTCGCTACGCGAACTGCGCGAAGCAGCCATCGTACTGCTCGTAACCGATTCGGCAGACATGGAGCGCACACCATGGGACGACGTAAAACGCGCCATGGAAGAAAACCCGGAGGCGACCCTTATAATAGCAGCCAACAAATGCGACATTGCCACAGTTCCGGCCTTTGGTGACACACTGGCATCGGCCGTGATAGCCACCAGCGCCCGCACCGGCGAAGGCATCGACGAACTGCGCAATGCCATCTGCGACGCCGCCGCACGGCTATTCGCCAACGGCGCATGCGGCGACACGCTTGTAACTAACGCACGCCACTACAAAGCCCTGAAAGATGCCTCCGAAGCCGCCGGAAGAACAATCGACGCCCTCGAACTCAACCTACCCGGCGACCTCGTGGCCCAAGACCTCCGCGAATGCATCTCTCATCTCGGCACCATCACGGGCGCCATCTCCACCCCCGACATACTTCAAACCATATTCTCACGATTTTGCATCGGCAAGTAGCCTATTGGTGATAACTGGTGCCATTTGGTGTAAAATATTGAAAAGTCGCTCGTTATCGGGCGGCTTTTTTCGTACCAATACTGCAATATAACCGCTTTTCACCCCTTTTTACCTGTGTTTTTGTACCCGATTTGTAGCAAATCGGTCAATCCCGTCAATGCGTGCCGCAAGGTCGTGGATGATGTTTACGTAGGTTTACGTCAGTTTACGCCCATGAACACTTTTGGCGAAATAAAAGGAGAAATAAACACTAACACAGAATAAAAATGAGTAGCAACATTGAAATCAAAAAGAAATGCCATTGGTGTGGAGCTGAGTTCATCGCTCGTAAGACAACAACGGAGTATTGCAGCCACCGATGCTCGGGACTCGCATACAAGGAACGGAAGCGTCAGGAGAAACTGGATTCATACCAACGAGAATATGAATACCAGCAATCAGGACAGAAAGAGGTTGCCAAACAGGAATTCCTGACACCGACACAAGCAGCGACCTTATTAGGCGTATGCCATGTCACTATCTACAACTATATTAACCGTGGTGTGATTAAGGTTTGGAAGCTGAAACGCAAAACGCTCATCCGTCGAGCCGATGTTGATGAGCTGTTCTCTGTCCTTGACATTCAAAGTACACAAATAAAAAATCCATCAGCTCCAATTACAGAGTTCTACACATCGAAGGAGGTGCAGGAAAAATTCGGGGTGTCAAACTCCGGGATGTATAAGATTGCTGAGCGTGAGGGTTGGCCTAAGACTCAGAGCCGAGGAAAGACGCTTTGGAGCCGCAGCCATGTTGACCGCTACTTTGCAAATCAGCAACCGAAAGAGAAAATCAACGAGTGGTATACCGTGGCTGATATTCAAGCCGCCTATGGCATGACCTTATCAGCAATCTATACTCTCGTGTCAAAGGAGGGTATTCCTAAGAAAAAGCAGGGCAACTATGTGATGTATTCCAAGTATCATTTCGATCTGGCAAAGGGTATAGCCGCGCCAAAGGGCCCCGAATATTACACCTATCCCGAGGCGATGGAGAAGTATGGACTGACCCGTGACCAGCTCCACCACTATCTGAAATACCACAACATCACTCGTGTGAAGAAAGGAAAATACACTCTCATACTCTGCTCTGAACTTGATTCTCTCCTCGGTTCTCCGGAGATTTAATCTCCAGAGAGACCTTGGAGAAGCCTTGGGACTGCTGGAGAACTCATTGTTCTCTCATGCTTCTCCCGCTACTTTTGTATCTGATTTTCAAACCCTCAAACCCCATAAAGCAATGACAAACACCTGCACCAAAGTGTTCCTCCGTCGTCGCCCGTATGCCGGAGGTAAGGTATCGCTCTATCTCGATTATTATCCCGCGATACGCAATCCCCACACAAACAAGATGACCCGCCGCGAAACTCTCGGCATAGTCATCTTTGCCGAACCGGCCAACGAGATGCAACGCCGTTTCAATCAGGAAATGGAGGAGAAAGCCGAGGCCATCCGTTGCATCCGTTATCAGAGCCTCGTAAACGAACAGTTCGGATTCCTTGACAAGACTAAACAGAAGATGGACTTTCTTGCCTACTTCGAGAAGAAGGCGAAAAGCAAATATGACAAATGGATGAGCGTCTATCTCCATTTCAAAAAATTCTGCGGTGGCCGATGTACATTCGGCGATATTACTACGGAACTGTGCGAAGAATTCCGGGAGTATCTTCTCTATGCACATAATCTGCGCCACCCTAACAAAAAGATACCGTTATCCAACAACTCTGCTTCAGGCTATTGGTCAACATTCCGCTGTCTGCTGAAAATGGCATATAAGGAAAAATATATCACTGAGAACGTCAACGACTTTCTTGAAGGCATCAAATGGCAGGAGGTAAAGAAGGAGTATCTGACGCTCGACGAGATGAAAATCCTTGATGCTACCGAGTGTGAGGTGCCTATCCTCAAACAAGCATCTATGTTCGGGCTGTTTACCGGACTACGACTTAGCGACCTATTGCAGCTCCGATGGGATAATATTGAGCGAAGCCCGGACGGTGGCCACTGCATACGCCTATGTACCGAGAAAACCGAGACAGAAGCGACATTACCGATAAGTGAAGAGGCTCTGAAATATTGCGGTGAACGTGGTGAAGGACTTATCTTCAAAGGCTTCCGCCGCTCAATGGCACAACAGCCATTCAAGAAATGGGTGAAGGCCGCAGGCATCGAGAAAAAACTCTCGTTCCACTGTCTTCGCCATTCGTTTGCTACGCTCCTTATCTCGCTGGGTATCGACGTATATGTAGTATCAAAGATGCTGACCCACCGCAGTGTCCGAACCACGCAGATTTACGCAGATGTCGTAAGCGAGAAAAAACGCGAGGCATCCAACGCCATCACTCTGAAATAATAATAATATAGACCGGGATGATTGCCTTGTCAGCATTGTCTCGGTCTATAATTATATTGCTATTATAGTGTCTAATCGATTGACTTAAACATAGCCTCTACAGATGATGTATCAATGGGAGGTTTAGTCCTCAATTTTCCACTAATAGCTTCCTCAAGAGCGGCCTTTGTTATCTCATTAGACTCATTATAAGCAGCTTCAAACAATATGCTCTCAACCAAATTGTCAAGGCTACAATGCTCTTGTTTAGCCATATCTTTAAGACGTTCTATGAGATCTACTCTCAGAGAGAACGTAATTATTTTCTTTTGAGCTGATGTCGCCATTATGTTATTTTTGAGTGCAAAGGTACAACGAATCAAGCATATCTCCAACCAACAATGCTGATTCAATTTTCGGAGAATGAACAATCGAAAGTGTTACCGTGTTTTAACCTTGTTTGCATAACTCATCATTTTTTAAGGCTATACAATTAAACAATTACGCGAATGAAAGACCTATTCAAAGGCCATCATCCATGGTTGCTTGTGTTGGTGATTGCTGTTGATATTTTTTCAGCACTGACCATCCGCCACTCTATTTTATCAAAAGGAGAATCAGAGTTCAATGCTAACGTTTTCTTTTTAATTGTCATTGTCGCCGGACTTGCACTATATGCTTTGCTCGTCGAATTTCTTTCAGGCAAAGATATGCCGCTAATCGGCGAAACAGAAGAAAAGGAAGCGAAGATTGTACAGCAGATTCCTGTATCGCAACCGGTTATTGACATCAATTCATCCACTCCACAGTCCAAAGAAAGGCCCTTATCTCGTGGCGATTTTGAGGATATGATGCTTAATGTTGTAACTAAATTGCGGCAAGAAACGGCAATCCCGCCGGAAGCATCATTAAAGAAACATGATGAGACCGGAGTCGTATCCTTCAACATAAATGACATGAAGGAATCAGCCGCATCTCTGGTACAGTCGCAGGAAGACACCAAATATCGGTTTGCCTGCGAATACACCGCCGAGAAACTAGGTCCATATGTCAAACCTTGTGATTTGGAAAAGCTGTTTTTCCGTTTGGGATTGTTTCAAAGAGCATCGTCTCCAAACTGGGATTCACGTACTCCGGAGGAAATCGAGGCTAATATACCGGCTGCAAGAATCGAGGTCGCATCACCGATAGAGAAGTGGGCATTATTGCATTTTGGCTGGAACATGGGAAGACTATTTGGCAAACCTAATAATTTTATTAACCATTTTCTAAAGACCACGTTCCATTACCACCTTGATGGTCTTTCAGATAATCAACTACCAAAGAAGCTCAAGCAAAATCCTCTTCAAGGCGTAATCAAAATTGAGGAACGTTTTGACAAAGGTCTAACGATAGCGGATTATAATATCGAGGAGGATACAACCACTTCCGCAAATACAGAAGCATCAAATATTGAGCCTGCCACTGAAAAGGTCGTTAAGGAAACAATCCCTAAAACGGCTGCTCCCATATATTATAAACCCGATCCACCAATCTCTACCGAAGAAAAATCGAAAATTGCCGAATCAGAGGAAGCCCAAGAACCAGCAGATGAAGAACGCGACGATTACGATAATCTTAACGACTACGATGAGGATAGAGATATGGATAATGACAACGATGAGCCTATGAATGACGAAGAGTGGGCAGAGTTCGTTCAACGCTCTATGGAACGTGGTAAGGATTCGAGAAGTCTCGACTGTGGCGACCTTATTGCCGGATAAAACTTCAATCTCCTATTGGAGAATCATATATCTCCAGTAGGAGAGGCTTTGGAGACGTTTTGGAGAACGTTTTGAGAGGGATTAGACCTCATTGTTCTCTGTTTTTTCTCCTTATACATTTGCAACCGAAATCTTAGCCCGGACGTGCCGCGTTGGCATGACGGTTTCCTAAGGTTTCGGTTGCATCATGTTCACAACACCCGTGACTTTCGACAGACTGCCCGAAGCGGTTGTCTATCTCATCGAGCGAGTCTCAGCCTTGCAAGATGAGCTACGGGAGCTGCGCAACGCGCTTGCTCCACCATCAAAAGACAGTTCTCCTTTCATCACCACAAAGGAGGCCTGTCAACTACTCGGAGAGTCCAAGAACACTCTCTATGAAAAGGCTCGCGCCGGAATCATACCGGCATACAAGAATCCCGGCGGCAAGTCGTGGAGGTTCATTAAGAGCGAGCTTCTCGAATACATGGCATCCGGCAAGCCCAAATCTCAGCAGGAGAAGTATGATGAAATGGTTGCCGAGATGAACAAAGGTCTGCGCCCAGGCGGACGAAACTGTTTGAGCCGTTAGCCTATGAGCGATAAGATTACTCCTCAGCTCGTGCTCGACAAGGCCATTGACCATTGCACCGCAATCACAGGCGGCGGTTTTCCCATTAGCCTCTATCCCTCCAAAATACAACGTATCATCAGGGAGGTGAACGACTGCTATGGATTTCCAGTCGATTATGTTGCGGCGGCTATGCTGGTGGCAGTGTCGGTAGCGATAGGCAACACGCATCTTGCGCGAATGAAAGAGGGCTGGGACGAGAGTGCTATCTTGTATATGGCACTCATCGGAAGACCCGGTGCCAACAAGAGCCATCCGCTGAGTTTTGCAATGCGTCCGTTTGTGGAGCATGACTACGAGCAGAACCGGATTTACGAGAAACAGTATCTGGAATATCAGGATCAACTTGACATGAGCCGGAAGGAACGTGCAGAAAAAGGTATTGAGGTCTGCCCCCGTGAACCTGTCCGCCATCGTTTTCTTGTGTCTGATATTACCCCGGAAGGTCTGAGTCTCGTCCATTCGCAGAATCGCCGTGGTCTATGTCTCTTGTCAGATGAACTCTCGGCATGGGTCAAGAACTTCAACCGTTACAATAACGGCTCAGAGGAACAATTCTGGCTGTCGGTGTTCAGCGCCAAGCCTACCATGTCCGACCGCAAAAGCTCGCGCAGCTCTATCTTCATCAAGCGTCCGTTTGTGTCCGTAATCGGCACGATGCAGAAACGTATTCTTTCCGAACTCGCCAAAGGTGAACGCTCTGCCAACGGTTTTATTGACCGCATCCTGTTTGTCCTGCTCCGCCACGAAACTTCTACCCGGTGGTCGATGAAGCAACCGACATTCGATGTGGCCGCTGAATGGCAGTGCATTTTATCGAGGCTTATGGAATTGCAATGTACCGTTGATGAAAACAACGACATTGTGCCGGTAAGCATACCGTTTACCGAGGAAGCTATGGTGCGTCTGTTCAAGTGGCAACATGAGCTGTCGGACATCTGCGACCGTGAGCCCAACGAGACCATTGTCGGCATCTACTGCAAGCTACAAATCTATGCCATACGTTTCTGTCTGATTATTCAGATGGCACGCTGGGCGTGCAATGATGCCGGAAAGGATATGATTGACCTCATATCGGTAGAACGTGCCATTTCTCTTGCCGAGTATTTCAAGGAATCAGCCGTAAAGGTACAGACAATTCTAAAAGAGTTGTCGCTCACTGCCCAGCAGTTGGCCATCGTCACCGCATTGCCCCAAGAATTTGAGACAGGGGGAGGTATCGCCGTGGCAATGGAGAACGGTATGGCAGAGCGCACCTTTATGGAATTTTTGAAGAATAACCTCGGAAAATTGTTTCAAAAGTCCTCGCATGGCAAATACATCAAACTTTGACCCATGCAATATCCGCAGTTTCAGCAGTTTCAATCGCCAAACTGCGGAAACTGCAAGAACCGCACCATCTTAATCCCATAATTTGACAATGAATAATCATCGATTCATTCTCCAGCCCTATAAAGGGGTCGGAAGCCGTCACTGTTGCCCCGCCTGTCACAAGAAACGTTGTTTTAGCCGGTATATTGACACCGAAAAACAAATCTCGTTTCCCGACGATGTCGGCAGGTGTGACCATGAACAGAGTTGCGGTTACCATCTCACACCAAAGGAATACTTTGAGCGCAATCCGGAGGCTAAGCCATTACACGGCGATTACACTACTCAGTCAGCATGGCGAGCCAAGCCGACCGAGCAGCAAAAGCCGACATCCTTCATCGCGTCAGAGACTGTTGCACAGACTCTGCACGGATATGAGAAGAACAATATCTATCTGTTCCTCCGCTCCAAGTTCGGAGCCGAGGAAACCCTACGACTGATGAAAGACTATCGTGTAGGCACCTCAAAGCACTGGCCCGGATCATGCGTGTTCTGGCAGACCGATATCAACGGTAGTATTCGCACCGGAAAGGTGATGCTTTACGATGCCGAGACAGGCAAGCGCGTGAAGGAGCCATTCAACCATGTAACATGGGTTCATTCGTTGCTCCGACTGCCTGACTTCAATCTGCGTCAGTGTTTCTTCGGTGAACATCTGTTGCCGATGAACAGAGGCAAGCCTGTCGCCATTGTCGAGAGCGAAAAGACTTCACTTGTGGGAGCATATTATCTGCCGGAATATGTATGGCTGGCAACAGGTGGTAAAAACGGATGCTTCAATACTGATGCACTCCATGTTCTCCGAGGCCGTCAGGTAATTCTGTATCCCGATATAGGCGCGACCGACCAGTGGCGGCAGAAGCTGAATTTGTTACGCAGTCTCGATATCGAGGCAAGTATCTTCAACTACCTTGAAGAAGTTGCCACTGATAACGAGCGAACAGCAGGACTTGACATTGCAGACTATCTCCTGCAAATCGAACCCGACCAGGCAGTGCTGCAAACTATGATTAGAAAAAATCCGATGTTGCAGAAACTCATCGACGACTTGCAACTCACCCTCGTGTCTGTTGAACGGTACACCCCGGATACTGATGCAATCAACAAAACCTCAACACCCTCAAAACAATGAAAACCACAAAAACATCCACAACCACTGCATCCAAGTCAACCAAGTTGACCGATGCACCCGAAATCCAAGTATCAACCTCTAACCCCCAAATTATTATGCAACCCGATAACTCTACCAACTCCAATCCCGCAGTCAACAGCGACAACGCTGTTAACAGCACCACCACTGCCAACGCCGTTGCCAATGAAAATCTGTTTGGCAACGAGCATACTTCAACCGAGGCAACAGCCATAACTGAGCCGCCGAAGCAACAGCGAATCGGCAAGCAACAGCGCAAATCGGACTTCGCCGAGTTCAAGGCAACCTATCTTGTGCCGTCAAAGCTGTCAAAGCGTCATCCGGTAAACATCGATGACAGCGTATGGGAGAAGCTTGAACGCATCGCCCGCATCCTCGGTGACCGCGACACTACTGTCGGCAGCTACATCAATGCCATCCTTGCCGAGCATCTCGACATCTACGGTGACGACATCGAAATCTGGCGCAAACTCTAACGTATAACCCGACCGCAGGGAGCGGTTATCGTCAGCGCACAACTAAGAAACGATAGTGGATTAGTTGGGGATGCAAGGGTATGTTTCGGGAGGTAAAAAATTCCCCAGCCGAAACCCCTCGCATCCCGAAGGACGCTCTCTGTTCCCTGCGGTCACCATCCCCAACCCAACGAATGAGAAAGTTCAATCAGGACGCTCCCGGTGTGAAACTCCGTGGGCGACCAAAGAAAGAATCCAGTGATAAGAGAGACCGAAAAGTCTCCGTGAATTTTACCGATGCGGAGGAGCGTGAGGTGAAAGCCAAAGCTGCGGCTGCCGGTGTCAGCATTGCCGAGCTGCTTAGAATTTGCGTCTTCCGGCTCTCCGTTGTCGGTCGCCTCACCGATTTTGAACGCGAGGCGATACGCGAACTGATGTATCAAGGCAAGAATCTGAACGCTCAAGTCAAGGCGTGTCAGGCTAACGCATGGCCCTCGACAAAGCGAAAGGCAGAGGCCTGTCTCGATGGAATTTTAGCCACACTCGGCAAGTTGAAAACATCAAATTCCTCATTGTTATGATAGCAAAAATACTCGCAATAGGAGCCGCAGCCGATATTGTTGGCTACGTCATGCGTGAGTTTCACGACAAGGAGCAGTTCACCCCAGACACTTGGCGAGTGATAGATTCCGACGGGATTCTTGGCAATGACTACCGCAGAATTGTGGACAGTTTCGACATCGGAGCGAGTCTCAACAAGAGAATCAGCAAACCAATCGGACACATCGCCGTGAGTTTCGACAAGGCGGATTTGCCACGCCTAACAGATGATTTCATGGTGCAACTGGCAAAGGAATATATGGAACAAATGGACATCCGAGACACACAATATCTGATTGTGCGCCATCTCGAAACCGGCTCTCCGCACTTCCATATCGTCTATAATCGCGTCAATCTCCATGGTAAAGCCATCGACGAGAGCAACAATTTCGACAAAAGCCGTGATGCTACCAAAGCTATCAAACTGAAATACGGACTGACTTTTTCGCCTAAAAAGAAACTGTATGAAGACGCGATTGCCGAGATGAAGCCCAGGATTCAGGCGGCGATGTACCGCTGCAAATCTTGGGACGAGTTCCGTCGCCGCCTCGCTCCGGCAGGTATAACGGTCGAATTTTACAACGACCGCGACACAGGCAAACCGCAGGGCATACGCTTCTCAGACGGCGAATTTACCTTCAACGGTTCGAAAATTGACCGTGCATTTTCCTACAGTCGACTTGACAAATTCTTTGCCCAAAACACCGGGATCAGAGAGGCACAGCCACA
>VSPG01000002.1 GCA_009775265.1 Muribaculaceae bacterium | reverse complement strand
CTTCCTCCTCATAAACTGCACCTTAACATAAAATACACCACCCTGTCGTTAACAATGATTATTAAACAACCTCTTAATGCGTCGGAAGTCATGCGCTTTTTTGCTCTTTCACGAGCCGTGCGCTGAATTCCCACAAAGTGTATATCGGGATGAATACGGCGAACAGTGTGAACGGGTCGCCGGTGGGGGTGATGAGCGCCGCCGCTGTCAGGCACGCCACTATGGCATGGCGACGGTAACGCCTGAAAAATGAGCGGTGCAGCAGTCCGACGCATCCCAGCAGCCATGCAAGCAGTGGCAGTTCGAATACGGTTCCCATCAGCAGCACGACGGTGAAGAAGTTGTCCATATAGCTGTCGAGCGATACCACCGAAGATATGGACGGGCTGAGGCTGTAGTCGGCCAAAAAGCGGAGCGCTATCGGAAATACGAAAAAGTAGCCTGTCGCGGCTCCGAGATAAAACATGCAGTTGCCGAGCACGAACGCGCGGCGCATGCCGCGTTTTTCATGTTCATAGAGTGCAGGAGACACGAATCCCCACAACTGGTATATTATAATTGGAAAAGCTACGATGAATGCGGTCCAGCATGCGGCCGACATGTGTATGAAGAATTGTGATGCGAGTTCTATGCTCACCAGTTCTATGCGCAATGGCCGTGAGGCGTCGGTGGCGCCGGCTGTGTCGAGCAGGCGGTAGAGCCAAAAGTCGGGGCTGCACGGGGCAAGCACCACGTTGTCGAAAATCCATGGCATTGCGACGAATGCGGATACTGCGCACACGGCAACGGTGGCTGCCACACGCACAAGCACACCCCGCAGGTCGTCGAGGTGCTCCCAGAATGTCATTTCGCCGCTCACGCGCTATTTTTCGTTGTCGTTATTCTCCTGGCTGTCGGCGGGTTTGTTGATTTCGCGTTTTGCTTCTTCCACTCCTTGTTTGAAGCTGTGCACGCCTTTACCGAGGCCGCGCATCAGTTCGGGGATTTTCTTGCCTCCGAAAAGCAGAAGGATGGCCAAAAAGATTATAATCCACTCCCATCCGCGCAGGTTTCCTAAAAATAAAGGTAGTATTGTAGATGTGTCCATTTCAAGTAATTTTGTTGGTAAAGTTACGTACTTTTCATGAAAAAGTGAGTAACTTTGCATCCAAAATCCAATCAAATAATAAAATTTCACATGAAAGCTTACGTATTTCCGGGCCAAGGCGCTCAGTTCGTAGGTATGGGCAAAGATCTTTACGACAACAATGCCGCCGCACACGAACTTTTCGAGCAGGCCAACGATATTCTCGGCTTCCGCATCACAGACCTGATGCATGCCGGCACTGACGAGGACCTGCGGCAGACGGCCGTGACCCAGCCTGCTATATTTCTGCATTCTGTGCTGCTGGCAAAGAGCCTCGGCGACGAGTTCCTCCCCGACATGGTGGCCGGACACTCTCTCGGCGAATTTTCTGCTCTTGTCTCGGCCGGAGCCATGAATTTTGCCGACGGCCTGAAGCTTGTCGCCGCACGTGCACACGCCATGCAGCGTGCGTGCGAACTGAAACCCAGCACTATGGCTGCTGTGCTCGCACTTCCCGACGAAACGGTGGAGAGCATCTGTGCGGAAGTGCCCGGTGTGGTGGTGTGCGCCAATTACAACTGCCCCGGACAGCTTGTCATATCCGGTGAAATAGAGGCTATTGACGCTGCATGCGAGCGTCTGCTTGCCGCCGGTGCGAAGCGTGCGTTGAAACTGAAGGTGGGCGGCGCGTTCCATTCGCCCTGCATGGAGCCTGCCCGTGCAGAACTTGCCGAAGCTATAGCCGCTACGGAAATTCACACTCCGGTGTGCCCTGTGTTCCAGAATGTCGACGCTCAGCCCCACACCGACCCTGCCGAAATCAAAGCCAACCTTATCGCACAGCTCACCGCCCCCGTGCGCTGGACGCAGACCGTGCGCAATATGATTGCCGCAGGTGCCACTGAGTTCGTGGAACTCGGTCCGGGCAAGGTGCTTCAGGGCCTTGTCGCTAAAATCGACCGCAACGTGGCCGTGAGCGGCATGCAGTAAGCCGTTTTTTCGACGAATTATAGAAAAGTCCCCTCCGTCTCGGTTTCTTGAGGCGGAGGGGACATCGTTTTTTAAGTAGCCGGATGCTACGTCAGTCTTTGAGTTTGTCGCTTAATCCGTGGGCTTTGTCGGCTAAGTTCTCGAGCACGTTGGCTGCGGCGTCCTTCACCTTGTCGGCTATTCCGGATGTTTTTTCCTTGATGTTTTCGGTGGCCTGCGCAGCCTTGTCGCTGATGGATTCCGTGCCGTTGGCCGCTGCCGATTTTGTTGCCGCCGCTGCTTGTGCGGCCTTTTCTTTGACCGCGTCAACGGCCTGTCCTGCGAGTTTCTGAATATCCATAATTGTGCTGTTTTAATTTTGATGTCGATACACCATAAACAGCGTGTTGTCGGAAAAAGTTCGCTCAGCGGCGGGCGCGCAGATAGAGAATCACGGCCACTATGGAGAATATGAGGTTTGGAATCCACATGGCCACTAACGGGGATGTCAGTCCCGACAGCGCGAATGTCTGCGTGATGGTCATGAATAGTATGTAGCTGAAACTCAGAACCAGTCCGATGCCTATGTTCAGTCCCATACCGCCTTTTACTTTGCGCGACGAAAGCGTCATGCCTATCACCGTGAGGATGAAGGCCGCGGCAGTCATGGCATAGCGGCGGTGGTATTCCACTTCGAAGCTGGCAATGTTGCCCACTCCTCGGCGACGCTGGCCGTCGATGTAGGCCGACAGGTCGGGCGTGGTCATCTTCTCATGGTCGTTTTTGGAGATCAGGAAGTCGCGCGGTTCGAAGGGGATTATGGTGTCGAGGCGCGAGCCTTTTGTGATGTATTCGCGGTTGTCGCGGAAGTCGCGTATCACGTAGTCGTTCACGCGCCAGTTGTACAGGGTGTCCCACACGATGCTTTGGGCGGTCATGCGCGAGCGCAGCTGCTTGTTCTCGTCGAAGCTTTCGAGCGAGAATTTCGCTCCGGTCCTGGTTATGTTGTCGTAGCGGCTCATGTAGGCTATCTGCCCCGGCTGCACCATGAGCATTATGTTTGAGCCGTAGTCCACGCGCTTGTTCTTAACGTAGGTGTTGGTGTAATTGATTCTCTTTACGTTGGCCGGCGGGATAATGTATGCGTCAAGCACGAATGTGGCGGAGGCTATCACGGCGGCGGCTATGAGATAGGGCCTCATCAGGCGTCCGAAACTCATGCCTGTGGACAGCATGGCTATTATTTCGCTGTTTCCCGCCAGTTTGGATGTGAAAAAAATTACTGCAATGAAAGTGAACAGCGGCGAGAACTGATTGGCAAAATAAGGCAGGAAGTTGACATAATAGTCCATTATCGTGGCCTGCAGTGGCGCTTTAAGGAAAGCGTCGAGCTTTTCGTTCACGTCGAACATGACGACTATGGCCAGCAGCAGCACTATGGCGAAGACATATGTGCCGAGAAATGTGCGTATTATGTATCTGTCAAGAATCTTGAACATGCTGTTTCCTGCGTGTGGTGGTGTTATAGACGGCGTTGCACGCGCTCAAGCATGTCGCGTTTCCATGTAGGGAAGTCTCCGGCGGTGATGTGCTTGCGGGCTTCTCCGACGAGCCATAGATAGAATGCGAGATTGTGTATGGATGCTATCTGCATGGCCAGCAGCTCGTCGGCTATGAACAGATGGCGCACATAGGCTTTTGTGTACACGCGGTCGACTTCGGCGGGGCCGTCTTCCTGCAGGGGCGAGAAATCGTCGGCCCATTTGCGGTTGCGCATGTTCATGGTGCCGTGTGCGGTGAACAGCATCCCGTTCCGGGCGTTTCGGGTGGGCATCACGCAGTCCATCATGTCGACGCCGCGGTCGATGGCTTCGAGTATGTTGGCGGGGGTGCCAACGCCCATCAGATAGCGTGGACGGTCTTTCGGAAGGATGTCGTTCACAACTTCGATCATTTCGTACATCACTTCGGTGGGTTCTCCGACGGCCAGCCCGCCTATGGCATTGCCTTCGGCGCCGAGGTCGGCCACATGGTGTGCGGCCTCGCGACGCAGTTCGGGATAGGTGCATCCCTGCACGATGGGGAAGAACGCCTGGCTGTGGCCGTAGAGCGGCTCTGTTTCGCGGAAGTGCTTCCATCCGCGTTCCAGCCAGCGCTTTGTGAGACTGAGGGAACGGCGCGCATAGTTGAAGTCGGCGTCGCCCGGCGTGCATTCGTCAAGGGCCATCATTATGTCCGAACCGATGATGCGCTGTGTGTCCACGACGTTTTCCGGGGTGAACAGGTGGCGAGAACCGTCTATGTGGCTGCGGAAATGCGCTCCTTCCTCCGATAGTTTGCGTCGGTCGCTGAGCGAGAACACCTGGAATCCGCCGCTGTCGGTGAGGATGGGGCGGTCCCATCCGTTGAAGCGGTGAAGGCCTCCGGCACGGCGCATTATGTCCATGCCGGGGCGCAGGTAAAGATGGTAGGTGTTGCCGAGTATAATCTGCGCTTTCACCTGTTCGCGCAGTTCGCTCATGTGCACGCCCTTGACGGTGCCCTGAGTGCCCACGGGCATGAAAATCGGCGTTTCAATAGTGCCGTGGCCGGTGGTTATAAGTCCGGCTCTTGCGTCGGAACCGGGACATGTTGCTTGTAGCTGGAAATTCATTTCGCTCTTAATTGTCCTGCAAATTTATTATATTTTTGCGGAATATCCTTGTAGTTGCCTGTATTTCTTGAATTTCGGAGGGGTTAGATTTCCGCTCCGACAATTTTGCGGAAACTTTTTACTGACCTAATCTTCTGTAATGAGCCCGGAAATCATCTCCAACTTGATGATCGATCTCCGATTTGTACGAAGAGAACGACTCAAATTCATTTACTTTGGCCTTAATTTCGTTTTCCGAGGCATACTGAACCTTTTCTGCCCAAATAATTCGGCCGGAATACCATTTAGAATAGTCTTGCCATTCTATCCAGTCGCCATTATCCTTTGTATAGGTGACACCAGATGAACCCGAAGCGTCCTTAAACTCTGCATCTTCAAAATCTTGTAAGTGTTTAAGGAACCAGTTCTTAAAGTTTGGGTCTTTTGTGTGCCAACCTATATACTGTTCATCGTAAACAACCTCCCACGGTCCAGTGTATTCAGGTTCTGGTTCATCATCAGAAGAACACGCCGAGAAGATAAGCACCGTGAATAGTACCAAGAGTTTTGTTAACTTATTCATATTTATTTCGTTGTGAGTTGAGATTCAAGTTGTTTGATACGCTCGGTGAGCGTAGCGATTGATTCGTTCTTGGCATTGATTGTATCTTGGAGTGTAGCAATGGTGTCGACGAGTTTATTGATACGCTCCAATTCTTTGTTTTGCGAGATAAACATTTCCCCCGAATCTCTAAGGAACCAGTCGGCTGAGATTTCGGGAAACGCTATCAGGGTATTACGAATCACCTTGGAAGATGGCTCAGTTCCCTTTTGGAACATTGAACCAATTACCGACTGGGTGACGCCTATTTTGATAGCAAATTGCCTGTCAGACAATTTATATGTCGAGATTATATCTCTAATTTTTGAATTTAGTGTAGTCATGCCGTGAACGTATATACGTTAATAATCGTTAAATCCACAAAAATAAACGTATTTACGTTTGGCTATTAACGTAAATGCGATTACCTTTGCAGCATCAATCAATCAAGACCGCAAAGGTAACGATTTTGATTGAGATAACAGCGACTAAAACGAAATAAAACGACAAGCTATGACAGCGAAAATCAACGGAAAAGAAATCAGCGCTCCCATTTGGGGTGGCTGTTGTCTTGCTCTCCTGGCACCGTGGAGTGAGATTAAGAAACTCGGCTTTAAGAAGCGCGACCGCTCCTTTGGCTTCATTAGGGACGCAAACGGAATACCTATCCAAGCTCTCTACTTCTATGCCGCAAAGCATTGTTGCTCTCTCTCGGATAAGCAACTTGTAGAGTGCCGCTACAAGTGGTACGTCACCACTGAGACCCTTGACGAAATCTCGGACTAATCAAATTCAACATATATGGAAACTCATGTAGAAAAAATTAATGCAATCCTCGACGCTATCAGTCAGGACATCGCAGAACGAGAAAAGGTGGCCGACAACGCTATGCACGTCCTCGAAAAGATGAAACCCTCTGACGTGGAGTATAAGGAAGCCAATCTCCAGTTCAGTGCCAACTCATTTGTTGCCGCCTATCTCAGACACATCAAGGACACTGTAAAGGATAAGGACTATCAGAGCCTCAAACGGCTTGAACAGTGCATCCGCTTCCACCACTACCAGCAGCATACCAAAGGCGCACTTGATGACCACAGTGACATATCTCTCGGTCAAGCAACAGTAGCCGTCATCCTCGGCGGATATGTAGAGCGCTTTTTCAAATAACCCTCCCAAGTCAAACCAATAAAACCAAATCAACATGGAATTAACAACCTCCTATCAGTACAAGGCCCACAACGAGGCTTCTTACAACAGCCTCGCCGCCTACGCCTCCACCATCCCGGCAACCGTAACCCTCCACCCCGGACTCCTCACCATCGTAGTTTCCGAGAACGCTGCTAAGGAGATCGGCGAGTTCATCGACGACAACGGCCTCGACTTCCACATCAATCCGATAGAGGTTGATGATGACAACCTCCGCGACGTAATCGACAGTGAGACCACCGATGCCGACACCCTCCGCAAAATCATCTACCGGATGATGGAAGAGAAGCGAGCAATGGCCGAGACTCACAAGAGCGTCCTCGAAGACATCACCAAACAGCGCGACTCAGCCAAAGAGAACCGCGACATGTACCAGAAGTGGTACTACGAGACCAAGCAGGGTGCTGACAGAGTCAAGAGCCAAGTCAAGGCAATTGCAGTGCTGGTAAACTCAATCTTCCCCGAAGATTAACCTCCGCCAAGTCAAACTAACCAATAACGGCGCTCAAGAGTGAGCAATGCCGAGGGGCAAGAGAGCCCCGGCCCCGAAAGGGGTTGCAATCGGGAGTGTAGATAATCTCAATTGGATAGAGGCTCGCAGACTAAGCGAGTGGTTGCAGGTTCGAGTCCTGCCGCTCCCACCACCAAAGAAGAGTACCTTGACGTAATGGAAATTCCGCTGATACTGCCCGGACGGGAGACCGCCGGAGAGTCAGCGATGAGTAGTAGCCGATAAAGATGCAGCTCAATAGCCTCGCAAGGGTGAACGGCACATTGAAGCGGGTCGGTGCTACGGTAAGAAAGAACCATCCGTGCTTATGCCGAACAATGACGGATGGCGGGTTGAGTCGTGTCCGCCCGTGGCAAATGGACCGGTAATAACCAAGTATGCAAAGAACTCACAGCATCTGAGTTTCCACATATATAAATCAGAACGGTATAGCTCAGTCAGTAGAGCGTCAGGAACACTCCTGAAGGTCGTCGGAGCAAAGCCGACTACCGTTCCCAATTAATCTCAAAAACAAATATGGAGAATAATACAATAAGAATCGCCAGCGGAGGCGTTGCGGAAGAGTTCCGCAATTTGAAGGTAGGTGAAGCCATCGCATTTCCTATGGACATCTACAATCCGAATACCGTCCGGAACACGCCAAGTGCCTCCATGCTTAACGAGCGTGTGAAAATGGGTAAAAAGTGGATAACAAGCACCGACATGGAAGATAAATGCGTCTATGTCGCAAGAGTAAAGTAGAGCCTATGGGAAGAGGTCAAATCAATGCCGTAGATCCCTCGGCTATTTTATTGGAGAATATACTCACAATAATGTCTGACTTTACATTTGGCAAGAAGGACGCCATGCACATTGTCGGAGGCGAAAAGAAGCTCACAGACCTTATCGCCGCCGGAAAGATAGAGGCAACAAAGCCGACCGAGGCGCAGAACGGTAAATGGTTCTGTAACGCCGCCCAGGTTTTGAGGCATTGTCGGAATACCAGAAAGAAAAAAAGATAACGATATATTAGCCCGAGAGGGTCGCTGTTATTAACCACATAGTGATGCCTTTGAAAACGCCCGTGAGGGTTTACAGCGTCAATCAATCAATCCCGATGGCCGGACGGGTTATTTCGGCTTCATGGGCGGTCAGTTTAGATGGCTGAAACACTGCTGAGGCGCGCCGATGCAGAGAGGTGGGTTCGACTCCTGCACCGTCCACCACCCAATTAGAATAATATCATTAGCACCGGGCCGTCTGCGAAGATAGTCCGGTTTTTCACGGGAGAATTGCACACGGCAAGTGCTACCAGTAGAGGCTGGCGTCAATAAATACGGGTATGGGCATCGCACAGGGCGACGGGACGCATATCGAATAGTTGACAAGTTGGTTCAAGTCCAACTCTCCCGACAACATCATCAACACATCATCAACATGGATAAACCGACATTCTCAAAGCGTGTCAGTGGTGGGACTCGCGTCTACTACATAGACACCCACAAGGACAGCAAGGGCTCTCCTTATATTGCCATATCGGAAATTCCGACAGACAAGTCGAAAGGCCCAAGGAAACGGCAGCGTATCTTCCTGCATCCTGAACACCTCGACGAGTTTCAGGATGCCTTGAACGCCGCGATAGACCACATCAAAAATGACATTGAAAGATGATCCGCTTGTGCTTCTCGGCTGGAGTTGCCCGTATTGTGGATCTCCAACTAAACTCGTTGACGACTCACAAATCTATGGGCGCTCCTATGGCACCAAGTGCTACCTGTGTGAGCCGTGCGGTGCATGGGTCGGATGCCACAAAGGTACTGACAAAGCACTTGGCAGAGTTGCAAACAAAGAACTCCGACAACTGAAGCATCAGGCGCACGAGGCTTTTGACCCAATTTGGAAAGAGGGCTATCTGCCACTGACTGCGGCCTACGAGGTTTTGTCAACCGCATTCCGATTGCCAAAGGAGCAAACTCACATCGGAATGTTCGATGAGGAGCTTTGCCGGAAGACAATAAGATTGTCAAAGATAATTCTCAAATACATCAGACAAAATGGCTAAACAAATCGAAGCAGGCAAATTCCTCGTCATAGAATGTACCGCTGGGGAGCTGATGGATGCCGTCGGCTCTGAAATCTGCATCTGCGACTGGTGCGGACGCCCCTATCTCCCTGCGGACAAAGGGTGCTATATTGCAGTCCTCAATCAATGGCGCTGTAAGGAGTGCTATGAAAGATGGCTCAGGAATGCAAGATGGCATCCAGAAGATGCCGATGTAGAGCGTCGGAATTTCAACTTCTACGCTCCTCGTTTCGGGGTCAAATGTCAGTAAATGTTAAGGCGTAAAATATTGATAAAATGGTGTTTAATCTGTTTGTACCTCTCGTCAATCTGCCTTAACTTTACAGGTGAAATGAAACATAAGTCAAACCAATAAAACCCATTCAAAATGGAAGAAACAACTCCCAGACTCGTCTCCTACATGAGCGAGAGTATCAACGAAATCAGCGCAGCTCTCTCTGCCTTTCAGGGCAGTGTCGAGCAGCCCAAACTTGAAAAAGAGGTTAAGGTGAAGACCAAGACCGGCGGCTCATACTCGTTCAAGTACGCAGACCTCTGCGCTTGTGTGAAAGCCGCCACCCCGGCTCTCAAAGCCAACGGTCTCTCCGTCTGTCAGCTCATCAGCGACGGCAAGCTCGTAACCATCCTCTCGCACAAGAGCGGCCAGTGGTTCAAGAGCGAACTGATGTTACCCAATCAGACAACCGACTATCAGGCTTATGGCTCCGCCATTACCTACCTGAAGCGCTACTCCTACTGTGCTATCCTCGGTATCGTGGCTGACACCGACGATGATGCCAACCTCGCCTGCGGCAATCAGGCTGAGTTCAAGGAACGCGGACATCAGCAACCTGCCGCCACGTTCACCGGCGCACAACTCAAAGAGGCGCTTGAGGAACTTGGCCGATGCACCACCCCCGACCACATAACATCTGTGTGGAAAAAGTGGAGCACCGCAGTTCCGGCACTCTGCGCCAAAGGCACCGAGTTCTATCAGGCTGTAAGCGCAAAATCTCACTCAATCCAAAATCCGGCTAAATGAGCATCGAACTGATTAAAAGCCCGGTGGAGTTCAATGAGGAGCTCCACCGGTATGCCCTCGGCGATAAGCGACTGATGGGCATCACCGGACTCATTCATTCAGTCCTTGAATTGGGTGTCTATCCTGATGCAAGTGACTTCGTAAAGAACACGGCAATCCCAAGGGCCGGCCAGTATGGTTCATCCGTCCACAAAGCTATTGAGCTGTATGATGACCTCGGCATCAAGGAAACCACATATCCCAATAGCTTCGGCGATGAAGATTGGGACGTGAGCCGCGAACTTGACAGTTACATCCGCCACCGCCAGGGCTTCATTCCTCTTGCCAACGAGTACACTGTCAGCGACAATTTCCAATACGCATCTCAGATAGACAACGTATGGATACGCGAGAGTACCGGCGGCATCTGGCTGGCCGACACCAAGACCAACAACCTCAACTACTATCCGCTTGACGGCTACGGATTGCCTAACTACTTCGCCAATCACGCGGACGGTCTGAAAGAATATCTCTCATGGCAGCTGTCAGTGTACGCGGTGCTGTTCGAGAGACAGAACCCCGGACTCAAAGTAGAAGGTCTGTGTGCCAACTGGCTCCGCAAGGATGAGGCAGCGTTTTGGATTATCGAGCGCAAGCCCGACGAACTCGTTCTTGAACTGCTGAAAGCGGTGTGGTATGAGTCCTTTGACGGCTCAATCGTCTATGAGCATCCCGACCGCAAGCTCCTGCATCCTCAACTCGGACAGCGGTCCACAAGCGATGCCGGGAGCATTTTGCCGGAAGACATGATAGCCTATGTAAACAAGCTGCTCAAACAAAAGCAGCACATAGACTCAGAACTTGACCGAGTGAAGCCTTTGCTGAGAGAAGCGATGGAGAAGCGAGGTCTAAGGAGTTGGGACAGCGGTCTGTTCAAGACAACTCTCGGAGCGGCCTCAATGCGACGGACATTCGATGCAAAAAGTTTCGAGAAAGACCATCCCGACTTGGCCGCTCAATATTTCACCCAAAAGGCCGTCAGCGGCTCGTTCAAAATAACACTTAAAGATAACAGCGATGATTAAATTACAAATTTCGGGAGGTGCAATCATTTATTCTATCTCCCAAGTTCAGGAAATACCCTCCAGAAACGGCGGCGATCCGTTCAGAAAGCGTGAGCTGATACTCGATGACTCGTGGTCCGACCGCGACGGCGTTGTGCATCCCAACTATGTATTAGTGGAGTTCACCGGGGACAAGATGGGACTCCTTGACAACTTTCAGCCGGGCCAGCGTGTCAGCGTCGATGCGTGCGTCAACGGCCGAGAGTACAATGGCCGAGTGTTCACGTCAATCAAGGGTCTCAACATCACTCCTTATCAGGAACAGCCTCAGCAGGGTTACAGTCAGCAGCCTCAGCAGGGCTATCCCCAACAGTCCGCACCGGCACCGGCGCCCGGATATGGTGCATATCCTCAACAGCCCACCTATCCACAGCAGGGTTATCCCCAACAGCCGAGCTACCCCCAGCAACCTGCCTATCCCCAACAGCCGTCATATCCTCAACCAGCCGCGCCGCAAGCCGCGCCGTTCCCCGGCCAGTATCCTGCCGGTGGCAGTACGCCCCAAAACCTCGGTGTAGACGGCTTACCGTTCAAGACCAATGCCTGAAGCTACCCTTACCAAGTGTAACGGAGAGGTGAGCATGGATAAGTCCTTTGACTACCTCTGCTCACTTCTCCAGAACGGAACCTACACTGTCAAGATAGTCCGTAAGACACAGCCGAGGACAGTAAGCCAAAATGCGCTGATGTGGATGTGGTTCAAGTGCATGGAGGAAGCGACCGGCACTCCGAAAGATGACATCCACGACTACTACAAGGCTAAATACCTTGGGCGAGACATAGCGGTCAGAGGCCGATGGGTTCATGTGATAGGCAGCACAACAGACCTGAACACGCTCCAGATGACCGACTACCTCAACAAGATTCAAGCTGATGCCGCTACTGAGTTCGGGATAAACCTCCCATTGCCAGCGGACAGGCATTATCAGGATTTCATAAACGAATACAAACACCGATAAATCGGGCGGCGCCAAATGCCGTCCGATATTTTTTCACCTCAAAAAAACAAAAATGGAATTAAAAATCAAGAAAGCCAAACTTACCAAGGGAGGCAGCGTTGAGGCGACTTACATTGACCAGGACGGCAACGAGATTACCATCAAAGGCAATCACCGCGCCCACGTGGATCTGCGCAGTCGCCTTCAGGAGTTGGTACCATTCTTCGCGGCACTGACTGAGCAGAAAGAGGCAGACTCAATAGATTGGTCTGACCTTAACGGAGAAGCCAACAATGAATTGCTGAAGCAGATTTCAGTGTCGGCCGTGAGCAAGGGCGGCGATGACTCTGCGCCGTTCATAGTGATGAGCGGCAAGCGTATCCTCATGACGAGAAAGGTGTTGAACCTATGCTCTCCCGGCGTTGACCTCGGCGACGAGGGTCTGGAACACGGCGATGAGTTCGACATGGCCGTGCAGGCATTTCTCTATGAGGTCGAGCAGTATATACTCGACCGCAAGTATGACACCGACGGAGTGCTGGACTTCAATCAGGATGACACATCCGGCAATACGGAAGACCCATTCGGCGAGGCCGGAGCCACAGTAGATGTAGCTATTCCTGAAGAGATACCTGCATAAGACATGAACCCAATATACGTTACCGAGACACCCGGCACATTCCGTCTCTCCTTTGACTACAATCCTCGTCTCATAGAGGTTATCAAGCGCATACCCAGCCGTCCCCGATGGGACAACGGAGACCGCGTGTGGATTGTAGCAAAGAAGAGTCCCTTCTATCCGCCGGGCTTTGATGCTCGGTGGTATGTTGAGGCTTTTGCAGGGTGGGCCGTCAAGAATCGTTACTGCATGTCGGTTCAGAGGCGTAAGGAAGCGAGTGATGTTATCTTCGAGATACCGCCGATGAAGCCGTTCACCGGCGACCATTATATGCTCCTGAATCCTTATGAGTACCAGTTGGAGGGTGTCCGCTATGCTTTGGACCATCAGCGTTGCATCTTTGGCGATCAGCCCGGACTTGGCAAAACGCTCCAAGCTATCTGCACGGTTGTCAAGGCGCACAAAGAAGCGGCCAAGTATGGCGACACCTTCCCTGTACTTGTAATCTGCCCGGCGGCTCTAAAAGTCAACTGGCAGCGCGAGTTTAAGAAGTTCGCCGGTATTGATGCAATCATTCTCGATGACCACAACAAAGCCGACTGGCACCGTTTTTACGAGTTGAAGAGACCTGACGGAGAGTCTATCTGCCCGGTGTTCATCACCAACTACGAGAGCCTTAAAAAGTTTTTCGTCACGAAAGTCACGGCCACCAAGCGTATCACTCTCCGCTCCATTCATTTTGACGAGCGCATCAATCTCTTTAAGTGCGTCATCATAGACGAGAGCCACAAGTGCAAATGCAGCAAGACCCAGCAGGCAAAGTATGTCGAGGGCATCTGCAAGGGTAAGAGGTGGATATTTGAGCTGACCGGCACCCCGGTTGTCAACAACAATACCGACCTTGTGCAGCAGCTTAAAATTCTTGACCGTCTTGAGGACTTCGGCGGCTATCAGCAATTTATGAGACGCTTCTGCGACGGACCCAAGCAATCTTCCAATCTGCGTGAGTTGAACTACCGTCTGTGGATGTGTTGTTTCTTTCGCCGGGAAAAGCAAAAGGTTCTCACCCAGCTCCCCGACAAGACGCGCCAGTATATCACCTGCGACATCACAAACCGCAAGGAGTACACAGATGCGGAGAAGAACCTGCTCGGCTATCTGAGGCAGTATAAGAACGCCTCGGATGACAAGCTGATGAGAGCCATGCGAGGTCAGGTGATGGTGCAAATCGGCATCCTCAAACAGATAGCAGCTCACGGCAAAATCAAGGCCGTGTCGGATTTTATTCACGACATCATAGACGGCGGCGAGAAGTTGATCATGTTCGCTTTCTTGAAAGATGTAGTGGCAGCTCTCAAACAAGAATTTCCCGATGCCGTCTGCGTAACGGGTAGCGAGAATACCACTCAGAAGCAGGCCGCCGTTGACAAGTTCCAGAACGACCCCGACTGCAAGCTCATTATCCTCAACTATCGTTCCGGCGGTACGGGCCTGACCTTGACAGCCGCCAGCCGCGTAGGCTTTATCGAGTTCCCCTGGACTTACAGCGACTGTGAGCAGGCCGAGGACCGCGCCCACCGTAACGGCCAAAAGAACGCGGTGAACTGCTATTACTTCCTCGGCGACAAGACCATTGACGAGAAGATGTATAAAATCATTCAGACCAAGAAAGACATCGCCAACGGAGTGACCGGCACAACCACTCAAATAGAGGAGGATATTGTCAACATCACCATGAACCTGTTCAGAGATGAGTTATGAAACGAGCGTTCCGTCATAAAATCATCGGCGAGAGAATCCATATTCTCAAAAACGGCATCGGATTGTTCGGGCCGCAGCTTGAGAGCATCGCCGTATTTGACAATCGGGATGGCAATTTAGAACGGGTCAAGCAGATTGTAAAACAGTTAAACGAGTGCGACCGACGCACCGAACATCCGAAACCATGACAGAAAAGGAAATCTTAGAAGCGGAGAAAGACTACTCAGAGGCCAAGATACAGCACACTTGCGTATGCTGGTTCCGTATGACATTCCCAAAGGTTGACCGTCTGCTTTTCTCTGTTCCCAATGGAGGATGGCGTGGCGGCCGTGCCGGTGCATCTATGGTCTATGAGGGTCAGGTCAAAGGAGTGGCCGACCTCATTCTCTTGTTCCCATCGGGCGGCAAGGCGAGCCTCTGCATTGAGATGAAAGTCCCCAAGCGCAAAGGTTCTAAGGCCGGAACCCAGTCAGACGAGCAGAAATCGTGGCAAGAATTAGTAGAGCGAAACGGCAGTGTGTATGCCGTTTGCCACGGTATAATAGAGTTCATAACCGCCGTGTGCCGATACCTTAGAGTGTCGCCAGCGCCATATATTGAAGAGGCTCTAAACAAGTACCCACTTTACCGATGACCTACATAGATTTAATAAACCGCTTTTGGGAAGCCTATCGCGTTAAGAAATTTTCAGATATAGACACTGCTATTTACTTTTTCCTGCTAAATGAGTGCAATATTAGAAGATGGCTTAACCCCTTTGAATTGCAGACGAGGAATTTGGAAGTATGCCTTCAGATTTCTCGCAAGACGATTGGAGAGGCCAGGAATAGGCTCAAGCAACGCGGTATGATTGATTTTATAGAGGCACAAGGGAGAGGTCCGACTATCTATCTTATAGATGGGGTCAATATCAATAATTCGGAGCTTTATGAGAGGTTTTGTGTTTCCGATTGTGTTTCCCCTGAGAAACACGAAGGTAACACAAATGGAAACACAAAGGTAACACAAGGGTTACACAAAGGTAACACAACGCCTGATTCCACCTTATTAATAGAAGAAAGAAGACATAAGACTAAAGACAATAGTGTTGCTGTCGCAACACGCGGCGCACCTCAACTCATAGAACCTGAAAGTCTTTTTGCTGAGGAAGAGAGAAAGGCTGCAAAGAAAAAATCTCCGCCAAAGCCAAAAATTACTTTTGAGCCGCCGACA
The DNA here is from genome assembly GCA_009775265.1 of Muribaculaceae bacterium. Lineage (GTDB taxonomy): Bacteria > Bacteroidota > Bacteroidia > Bacteroidales > Muribaculaceae > CAG-873. Next base: position 116,161 of record VSPG01000002.1, on the reverse strand, counting down.
CTCGATGATGTCCGGCGGTACTTCCTGAGCCAAGATGCCGACAAGCGTCTGGAAAATTGGGAAGAGAGTGCGCGTCGGTTTTACGACAATTACGCAGCTGTAGGCTGGATTGATAAATACAACCGACGCATTACTCGTTGGGATAGCAAAGCAAATTCGTGGATAATCGACGATGAAAAGCGAGAAAAAGAAAGGAAACAAAATGAGCAAACCAGAACAGATAGACCGATACCTCCAAGCGGCGGCATACCCATTCGAGGAAAAGTCACGCCAAGTTGCGGGCTCAAGAGACGTGACCCGTCAGGAGAAACTTGATTTTCTCGAAATATGCAAGTCCATTTGCCCCAAATTCCAAATCCGCGACAGCATGAAGCCTTTACTGAACGACCTTGTGCGGTGGTGCCTGATGATTGACGGCAAATTGGATCCCGACAAAGGTCTGTGGCTATGGGGCGACATCGGCACCGGCAAATCGACAATGCTTGAAATCATCCGAGACTATTGCCACATGGTGCGCCGCCCTGTATGTTATCGGGAAAAAGACAATCCGAGAACGATGCGCCGCGACCCCTGGGCATATAGCTTCCGCATTACCAACGCCAGCTACGTTGCCGGAATGTTCGCCAAAGAAGGGTACCCAGGCATTGAGGAGTACATAACATCATGCCGTCAGGCTTTCGATGAAGTCGGCCGCGAATGTATCCCCACCGGATTTTTCGGTAATATGGAGAATGTCTTTCAGTATATCTTCCAACGGCGATATGACATAAGACGCGGCGATTTTACCCATGTCACCTCCAATCTCGCCCCTGAACAGATTGGCGAAATCTACGGCGACCATATCTATGACCGCTGCTTTGAAATGTTCAACTTCGTTCAAATGTCCGGCGAGTCATGGCGATGAAGGTTGTAATCTATTGGGTCACGAAAGACGAGGAAGCAATCGTGGCCATTAGGAAACATTTCGGTCTTCCCAAATATACGACTGTGAACGGTCATACTCCCGGAGAGATCAAGACGAAAGATATTCCGATGTTTGAAGAGACTGCCCGACGCGGTTTCTTCCGCTATCAGAAAGTTGAATGGACATTCAACGGTGCCACTTACTCATGGTAAAATGGTGTAAAAATGGTGGCCATTCTGTTTGCAAAATCCGCTCACGGTGACTAACTTTACAGTACAATCAACTAAAAGTCAAACCAATAAAACCCACTATGGAAGTAAAATCCGTAAAACTATCATCGGTGCATCCGTCACCGATGAATCCTCGCAAAACATTCGACGAGGCGGCGTTGAAGGAACTGTCGGAGAATATTCGTCAGCAGGGACTTCTCCAGCCTATCACGGTGCGTCCGGTAGCAGATAACACCGAGTATGAGATTGTCTGCGGAGAGCGCCGCTATCGTGCTTACCGTATCCTCTTTGAGGAAACGGAACTCAATAACGAGTTGCCGTTCAATCCCTGGGACGAGATTATGGCCATTGTGAAAGAGATGTCCGATGAGGAGGCCTTCGACGCGATGATCACCGAGAACCTGCAACGTCAGGATGTTGACCCGATGGAGGAAGCCTTTGCTTTCGGGCAACTCCAAAAGAAAGGCAGCTCAATCCAAGACATTGCGCTCCGCTTCGGCAAGAGCATCCGCTTCGTTCAGGACCGCATCAAACTCAACTCTCTCATTCCTGAGTTGATGAAAGCCTTGAAAGAGGAAAAGATGCCCATCAGTGCGGCCATGATAATCTGCAAAGTTACCGAGGATCAGCAGCGCGCATACTTCAAGCAGTACGATGACAGCTATCAGGGCTTCACAACAGCAAACGCTTCGGGATTTGTCAAGGGCCTGTTCCTCAACATCATTGATGCAGTGTGGAAAAGCGATGCTGAATTTGCCGGTGGTTGTGGCACCTCTTGCAGTGAGTGTCAGCACAACATCTGCAACCACGGCTGTCTGTTCTACGAAATGAAAGCCACCGACGGCCAGTGTACTTGCGAGGATAAATTCATCGCCAAGACTGTTGCCTACATCGCGGAATATCTGCGGAGCAATGACAGCACTCTTGTCAAGGCCGGACAGCCTCTTGAAAAGGGCAAAGCTGTTATAGCCATAGGTAATGATTCCTATGCCCCCGGCAGTATCAAAAAACTCAAAGAGGCTGTACGCGCCAAAGTCAAGGAACTCGGCTACGAAATAGTTGAGCCGTCGAGTCAGTTCAAGAGCCGATGCTGGTACGACATGGACGATGAACGCACTCAAAAATTCCTGGAGAGCGGAGAGTGCTACCGTGTTATTCAGTTGGGGAGCTACAACTACATCCGCATAGAAGAGCAGGCGTGGTACCTCAAAAAAGACGATCAGACCACGAATATTGACAGCAACGGACTCCCTCTCAAAGTTCAGGAGCTTGTCAGTAAGTACAAGTCTGAGAAAAGCTCGCTCCCTGCCTACCTTGTATCTCAGGGTTGTAAGGCTCTCGGCGAGCATGGCCAAATCAAGGACCTCAACGGACTTGACAATTCCGAGTTTATCCTCGCTTACTCAATGATGGTGAAGAACAATAGCGAGCTCTGCACCGAACTCGGCCTCGGTAAGTATCCCTCCGCCGAGGAAATCACGGCCTATGTCTCCGGCCATTTTGAGATGGCGCCCTTTATTCTCAGAGCATGGATGAAACACGCGCTTGCTTGCGGTACCACAATTCTCATCCTTGATGAAGTCAAGCACCTGGCCAAGCCTCATGTTGACCGTCTCGGAGAGATTTGGTGCCCTGTCGAGTACAATGAGGCCCGCGACAAGGTCAACGAGAAATTCAGCAAGAGCGAGAAGAAAATCACGGCTCAGCTGAAAGCCCTCGGTTATACTCTTGACGGTAAGAAAATCGAAACCGAGGCACCTGCCGCCGAAACCACTCCGGCCAAGCGTCCAACCTCCATAGAGAAGCAATTCAAGGAGATGAAGAAGAAGCACCCTGGTTCAATCCTCATCTTCCGCGTCAATGACTTCTACGAGTTGTTCAACGAGGATGCGGAAAAAGCCGCTGAGTTACTCCAGATAACCATTACCAAGCGTGGCAAGAAGATGGTCGCCGGGTTCCCTCATAATGCACTCGACACCTATGTGCGAAAACTAACGAAAGCAGGTGTCAGAGTGGCAGTCTGCGAACAGCTTGAAGCCCCCAAGAAGTGAGGTAACGAGTCAATCACATCATCAATCCAAACGCGGCACCGCTCATCTTCTGAGTGGTGTCGCCTATTTTACTATGGAGTATCAGGAATTTCTCAAATCAAAAATAAAAATCTCCGAGGATTACGGCTTCAAGGTTGACATGAGCGAAATAAATCCCAACCTCAAACCTCACAACAAACTGATGGTAAAGTGGCTTGTTGAAGGTGGCAAGAGGGCGTGTTTCGCTTCTTTCGGGCTGCATAAGACCGTCACTCAGCTGGAGGCCGTGCGGCTCACTCTCACAAAGGTAGGGCATGGCTCCGGACTGATAGTCTGCCCACTGTCGGTCAGACAAGAGTTCGTTGAGGACTCCAAGAACATCCTCGGATGGGTTATCCCACCTAAATTCATACGTCGCCCTGAAGAGATGGACGGAGACGGTATATACCTTACCAACTACGAAAGTATCCGAGACGGCAAATTAGACCCTGAATTGTTTGTCGTAGCCAGCCTTGACGAGGCATCGGTTCTGAGAGGTCTCGGAGGCTCAAAGACATTCCGGGAGTTTATGCGTCTGTTCACCGGCGATGGCGGCCCCATGCAGGTGCGCCGCCAGGCAGAGCGTATCAAGTTCCGCTATGTGGCAACCGCCACACCCTCACCTAACGATTACATAGAGCTGCTTGCCTATGCCGACTTCCTCGGCATCATGGATGTGTCGCAAGCTAAAACTCGCTTTTTTAAGCGAGACTCCACGCACGCCGACAATCTGACCCTACACCCACACAAGGAAGAAGAGTTTTGGCTGTGGGTATCCTCTTGGGCCTTATTCGTAAGCAAACCCTCGGACATTACCGGCGATGAAACCGATGACGAGGGTTATATCCTGTCGGAACTTGACTTGCGATGGCACGAGATACCGACGGACTACTCTAAGCCAAGTGTCGACAAATACGGCAATCCTATACTTTTTGCCACTGAGGCGATGGGCCTGCAACAGTCAGCCAAAGAAAAACGCGAGAGTCTGCCTGACCGAATAGCCAAGATGATGGAGTTGAGAGCCGAAGATCCCGATGCTCACCGTATCATCTGGCACGACCTTGAAAGTGAACGCCACGCTATTGAGAAAGCCATTCCGACAATCAAGTCAATCTACGGCTCCCAGGACTATGAGAAGCGAGAGCGCAACATTCTCGACTTCTCCTATGGCCGTATTCAGGAGTTGGCCGCAAAGCCAGTCATTGCCGGTTCCGGCTGTAACTTTCAGCGTCATTGCTCCTGGGCCATATACCTCGGCATAGGTTATAAGTTCAATGACTTTATCCAATCAATCCACCGCTTGCAGCGATTCCTTCAGACGAAAGTCGTAAGGGTTGACCTCATCTACACTGAGGCAGAGCGCGGGGTCCGCAAGGCTCTTGAAACCAAGTGGCAGAACCACAATAAACTCGTTCACAACATGACAGAAATCATAAAGAAATACGGACTCTCCCACAAGGAGATGGCGGCGCACCTCGCCCGCAAAATGGGTGTCGAGCGAGTGGAGATTGTCGGTGATGGCTACCGCATTGCCAACAATGACAATGTTCTGGAATTGCAGAACACAGAACTCTACCCGGACAATTCTGTTGGCCTCATAGTAACATCTATTCCATTTGCGACACAATACGAATACTCTCCCAACTATGCCGACTTCGGCCACTCGGAGAGCAACGAGGAGTTTTTCAAGCAGATGGATTTCCTCACCCCCAATCTGTTCAGAGTACTCCAGCCGGGCCGCATGGCCATTATCCATGTCAAAGACCGCATCGTGCCAATGGGTCTCAGCGGTATGGGATGCCAGACGGTCTATCCATTCCACTGCGAATGCATCGCCCATTACACCCGACACGGGTTTGCCTACATGGGCATGAAAACCATCGTTACCGATGTAGTCAGGGAGAACAATCAGACATATCGTCTCGGATGGACTGAGCAGTGCAAGGACGGCACCAAAATGGGTGTCGGTATGCCGGAGTATCTTCTCATCTTCCGTAAGCCAGCCACAGACCGCACCAACGCTTACGCGGATATCCCTGTTGTCAAGGATAAGAAGTGGTGGAACGAGCAGACGCGGCAGTGGGATAATCCTGACGGGTACAGCCGCGCCCGCTGGCAGATGGATGCCCACGGCTACACTCGATCCTCCGGCGACCGTCTTATGACTCCCGAGGAGATAGCGAAGATGGACCACAAGGCTATTTACCGATACTTTCGCCGGTACACTCTCACCAATGTGTGGGATTATGATTATGTCGTGAAGATCGCTGAAGAACTGGAGCTGCACGGCAAACTGCCTACGGGCTTCATGCTGCTCCAGCCCGGGAGTTGGACGGATGATGTTTGGTCTGACATCGCCCGTATGCGAACCCTCAACACCATTCAGTCTGTCAAGGGTAAGGAACAACACCTATGCCCACTGCAATTCGATATAGTGAACCGTGTGATTGACCAGATGAGTAATCCCGGTGATGTTGTGCTTGACCCATTCGGTGGTCTGATGACGGTTCCCTACTGTGCGCTCAACAAGGGCCGCAAGGGCTGGGGCATAGAACTCTCGCCGACATATTTCCTTGATGGTGCTCAGTATTGCGCCCAGGCCGCTAATAAAAAGGAAGCTCCGTCATTGTTTGATTTCCTCGACGAAGAGAATGCTGAGGATGACAATGAGGAGTTGCCAGCAGAACTTCAAACCAAATAATAAGAATATGGAAAAAAAGAACCCCTCCCCGGCAATCGGCCTAAGTCTGCCTGTTGTCGTGTTCGTCGTGTTTCTAATTCTGAAGCTGACGAACCTTGTAACGTGGTCCTGGTGGTGGATTACATCGCCACTCTGGATTGTTGTGGCACTCGTAGTGGTGCTTGCAGTCATCTCCTTTTGCGTGCTTGCATTTCGCGTGAAGAAACATTAACCGACATGAAACAGTTGAACAAATCGCCTCCCCGCTCCTGAACCGTGTGTATTAACCAGTCATTCACAAACCCAAAACTCATCACAAATGGCAATACCGCTGAGAAGATTTGCAGCCCAATGTGTTCAGGTTGCGATTGAAGGCGGCAAAATAACCGAGACGAGTTCCTCACGGGTATCTCTATACGAGATTTCCCGGAAATGGCGAGAGCTGTACGATGCGACGAGCTTTTCAAGCGAGTCCGTCGATGGCTGGAGCGAGAAAGAGGTAGCAGCCGCCGAGGTCATTATTGCCAGTCTTACATACCTTGAACGCATCGGGTGTAAGAATGTCGAGCAACTGCTCCGCGACACGCTGGAGCAAGAATCAGCCAAATTGTAGGTTTCGTGTGTGGCTAATGATGATGTTTTAATGATGATGTTTAGTCATGGCAGAAATAACAATTATTCCTATCAGCCTCCTTGATTTCAACAAGGGGCAACTATCGGGACTCCCGAAGAATCCCCGGTTCTTTCGGGACTACCGGTATGAAGCGATGAAAAAGAGCATTGCCGAGTCCCCGGAGATGCTTGAGCTTCGTGAGCTGATTGTCTATCCTTATGCCGAAGGACGCTATTTAGTCGTTTGTGGCAATTTGCGTTTGAGGGCTTGCAAGGAACTCGGCTACAAAGAGCTTCCCTGTAAAGTCCTTGACCCTGAAACCGACGTAAAGAAGTTGCGCGAATACGCCACAAAGGACAATGTGAGTTTCGGCGAGAATGACAAGGACGTGATGCTCAACGAATGGGACAAAGATGAGTTGCAGGGCTGGGGCGTTGAGTTCGCCCCGGAGAAGCCTGTCGATGAGTTCAAGGAACGGTTCGACTCCATCACCGATGAAACCGCCGTCTATCCTCTCGTTCCCAAGTATGATGAGCGGCACGAGCTGTTCATCATCCAGTCGGCCAGTGAGGTCGACAGCAACTGGCTCCGTGAGAGGCTCGGAATGCAGAGGATGAAATCCTACAAGACCGGCAAGGTGAGCAAGAGCAATGTGATTGACGTTAGAGATGTCCGTGTCGCACTGGAGGGCGAGAAAAAATGAGCGACCTGAAAATTGTCATACCCTCCCACAAGCGGCACGACCGAGTTTTCTCAAAGAAACTCGTTAACAATCCTATCATCTGCGTGGCCGAGAGTCAGGCAGACATCTATCGGGAGTACAATCCGGAGTGCGAGATAGTGACGCACCCTGATGATGTGATAGGCCTGATACCGAAACGAAATTGGATGGCCCGGCATTTCGGAAATCTTATGATGCTTGACGATGACGTCCATGTCGTCAAGACGCTCTTTGTCGAGAAAGGAGAGCCGGGCGTAATCCGCGACCCCGACGAGATAACCCGCATCATCGAGTCGCTGTATGAGTTGGCGTGTATGCTCGATATTCACCTGTTCGGCTTCACCTCGGCAATCTCCCCGGTGATGTATAACGAGTGGGGTTACTACTCGCTGATGAAGATGATCACCGGTTGCGCGTATGGTGTCCGCTACAACAAGAACGTATGGTGGAACGAGGAAATCCGGCTCAAAGAGGACTTTTGGATAAGCTGCTACATGAAATACAAAGAGCGCAGAATCCTCACCGACTTGCGCTACAATTTCGCCCAGAAAGGCACCTTTGTCAATGCTGGAGGGCTGGCCGCCTTCAGGAACCAGGACGAGGAGCGCCGGAGCATTTTGTTCATCAAAAAGCATTTCGGTGACAGCATCAACCTCAAAGGCGCCACCAACAACGGCAAGGACAAGACCAAGCAACTCGTCCAGTACAATATCACGGCACAGTTCAAATTCTGAAAGGTATTTCGGTGAGCAAAAATGGTGTAAAAATGGTGTTCAATCTGATTGCATCTCTTGCTCATCTGAATTACCTTTACAGTATAAAACATAATAATATCAATTAGTTATGATAAAAAGAACTGTATCAGGATATAATTTCTTTGAGGTGAGCAGCGCGATGCAGAAGGCCATCCGACGGGCTGATGCCCGAGTGGCCGGGTTCTTCGCTCTGGAGCTATGGCATTCCGGCTTCCGTGACTATGTTTGGAAGCGGCTGTTCACTATCAGCGCAGAGGACTGCTACGGACTCATCACCTCAGAGATTGAAGCCTTATGGCAAGGGCATGAGTTAGTCAACAAAAACCATCCCGAAGGCAAAGGTCGTATTTTCGTGAGCAAAGCGGTGCTTCTCTTATGCGAGTGCCGCAAGAACCGAGACGCGGATCATCTTCAAAACTTCATCTATGACCACAAAATGGTGGACGTGGAGCATTGGATTGAAGATGTGCGCCGCTATCCTATCCCCATACCTGATTATACTTACGATGTCCACACGGCAAAAGGCAAGAAGTATAATCGGACAAAGGAGGAATTTTTCAGAGATGAATACGAGGCGTTACAGCCGAGAGTTCCCGGTCTGTTCGATGACCTCGTTCCTCCACCACCTACAAATCTTTTCGACGGTTCGGACTCATAGTCCGGGCCGCTTTATTTTAAACAACACAACAAATGGCAAATCTTGAATTTTTGGCAGAAGAACACGCAAGAGGCGTTGTGTATGCCAATCCCGAGGCAAAGGCAGCTGAGGACCTTATCCAAACCTCAGTAATCTACGGCTACCATATTGGAGCCAATGGCGATGGGTTATCCGAAGACCTTACTTTCGGTCAGGCTATCGAGAAACTCAAACGCGGTTGCAAAGTGGCACGTAAAGACTGGAGTGTTGGGTCATTCCTATGGCTCAAGCCTGCCGGCATCATCAAAGCAGAGTGGTGCAAAGACCCCATTCTCCGCACTGTTGTAGAAAAGTTGGGCGGTGAGGTCCCGGCCCTCGGTACAATCTGTATGTTCACGGAACATGGAGAAGTTCTGTCGGGATGGCTCGCCTCGCAGACCGATATACTCTCTAACGATTGGATAATAGTTTCAGTTTCCAATTACTGATTGACGCTGTATGGAATTACCACCCTTAGACAAAGGATTGCTGGCAAAGATGGGTATCGCTCCAGACGCGGTACCCATCATCCCGGCACCGGCAGACACATTCGGCATCAACATCAAGAAGCGACAGCCGCAGACTCAAAAGGCGCTCACATCTGACGAGTGCGTCAAGCTGTTCGGAGCGAGAGAGGCCGTGCTGATGAATTTCATACCGCAGATGCTTACGGCTCTGGCCTTGGAGCAGGCCGAGGCGTTTATCAAGTATTGCCGGGACAATCGGCTCTCTGAGTATAAGCGGCACAACCGAGAGATGCGCAAGTGTATCGACGAGTATAACTTTGAACTCCGTAAGAGTTATGGTCGCGCATGGTACTCCTATCAGAACTATCTGGAGCGGTTGCGCAAGAGCGTTGAGTTAGACTTGTTCAAGTGCTGGTGTACGTTTACCAACGAGGCTGCCCGGCAGTATGTCGGCCACCCTCATAAAGAGATTCCGGCGCGTGTGGCCCTCGTGCGGATGATACTCACATTCGTAGAGGATTTCGACAAGAATATGGATAAGGTTATAGCCGATCGAATTAATAAACCATGCTGCCGGAAGCAGGACCCATATTGCTTCCTGATTTCTGTGCTGTGCATGGATATTGCCGAGTCATTCGGCCAGATTATGAAGATCACCGACACAATGGCATTGTGTGTGAAAGTCCTCGCCAACCGATGCCATAGCATTGTTGATGTCATCATGGCCGAAGAAGATGCCTCCGAGAGTTCTCAGCCTTGACTTTTCTTGACAAACGTTAAGGTGCTAAAATGGTGGCCATTCTGATTGCAAAACCAGTTTCACTGCCCTAACTTTACAGGTGTAAGGGAGATACAATCTCCACAAGTCAAACCAATAAAATCGCCAAAGAGATGAAAACAATATCCGACCTCAACACTCTCATTCCTACACTTGTAGACCTGCTCGCAAGCCAAGACCACGAAATCGGAGAGTCCTACTACGAACAAGACGAGGATGGATGGGGACGATGCGATGACTCAACCACCAACTACTTCTGCTATGAGGAAGATGGCTGGCTCATTGAAGTTACCTATGAGTGCTGTGGAGAGTGGGATAATGACCCCGGTGATTATTGGACTCCACCGAGCTGCGATCTTCGGAAAGCATGGGGCGAGGTTACGGAAATTACCGCCTCTCACTATGATGAAGACACCGATGAGGAAACCGAATTTAGCGAGGATGACGTGAAAGAGCTTTGGAGTTCTCTTGACAAAGTCCTTGAAGATATAGCATAAGTCAAACCATAAAACCAACGAGAATGAAAAAGTATGTTTTTCGGGTCTATACGACCTATGACCCCGATGATGGCTTCAATGCCTGGGTCAGAGCGAACAGCCGCCAAGAGGCCGAGTGCGAAATCAGGAGTGAGTATCACTCTATCACCCGTGTAGAACTCCTAAGAACTGAGAACGCATGACACGGAAAGAAAGACAAGAGGCGCGGGCCGAGCGGTACCGCGAATATGCCGAGAACGCCGCTAAGAGAGCCACAGCCGCTTTCAATGCAAGCAATGATGCCGTAGCAAACATTCCCCTCGGTCAGCCTATCCTCGTCGGCCACCACTCCGAAAAAGCCCACCGTCGCGCCCTGGAGCGTTCCAATGGGGCCATGATGAGAAGCGTACATGAGTCCGAGAAAGCGGCCTACTACGCTCGAAAAGCCGAGGCCGTTGAGAATAATGACAACATCTACATCGGCGACGATGACGCAATAGATCGGCTGAAAAAGAAGATTGCCGAGTTGACAGCGGTTCAGGAGCAAATGAAGGCGACAAATAAAATCATACGCGCCAAGAATATGACCGATGTCGAGAAAGTTGAGGCTCTTGTTCACCTCGGCTTTTCCGCTCCATACGCTCAGCGATATGTTGCCAATGGCACACAATTCCCTGCCTACGCTCTTACCAACAACAATGCCAAAATAAACGCTGCCAAAAAGCAGCTCGCAAAGGCAGAGGCATTGGCGAACAAGGAAGACCGGGAATATACCATTGATGATGTGACTATTGAAGAGTGCTACTCCGAGAACCGCGTCCGCATCTATTTCCCCGGCAAGCCCGATGATGAGATGAGAACACAACTGAAGCGGAACGGTTTCCGATGGGCACCCTCAATGGGGTGTTGGCAAGCCTACATCAACCGTTGGACTCTCCGCTTCGTGAACGAAATAACCAAGTCAAACCAATAAAGCCACATTAAAATGGGATACTGTATTCATTACTCTCCAGTCTATCAAGTGACCTATGGAGGCGGTGATTTTAACAACCACACCGCAGAAATCAACCGATTGCTAAAAGAAAATAGTGAAGACATCAGCTTCGATGGCGATGATATAGAGTGCTCTGAGCGACTTGAGGTGCCTCGTGCCGACCTTGCCAATCTCGTATCTAAAATTGCAGGAGATCGCGATAACTTTTGCGAGTGGCTTAAAAACAATTCAATAGACAGCACTCCAGAAAAATTTATCACCATACTCTGCAAGTGGATTGCCAACAGTGACCCTCGTAATGATTATGTCGTTTTAACATGGCTCTAACATGAACAAAGACTACGCCTATTGTGTCGGCCCCAACTATTTCGGAGGGCCGGCACTCTGCCAAAACTGTAAACGGCACATTCCATTCTGCCAGGAAGTACAAGAGACATTAACATGGACAATGCCGATGTACGATGAAAAGACCGGCAGTTGTCCGTTGCATGAACCTAAAACCGAGAACAGCAATGAAAGAAAAACTAACGCTGGAGAAAGTCGGGATATTGAAGAAGCTCGGATTTGACATCGATAATCCAACTATCCACGATGCTGCCAAATTCCTTAGAGAAGAATGGGGTGCAGACCTTGTTGTCAGCCCACGCTTCAACAGTAAAACCGGCGACCGCATCGGCTATTTTTGGCGATGGTCTCAACGTACCGATGTGATAGACAACAAAACATATAGAACCTATGAGGGAGCGCTTTCTACTGGTATCTCTAAGGTTCTGGAACCATTCAAAGAATACTTTAATGGAAAATACTAAATTCAGATACGGAGCAGTGTCAAGCGTCTATGAGTTAGAGGCTGACAACAAACTCACGGCTTATGCTGCCATGTGTTGCCACTTTGACAGAAGTTCACACTTGATAGCATTGTATGAGCCTAAAGAAGTGGTTAAGGACGACAGTTGGCTAAACCCTTCTGGGAAGATAGCCAAACGGCTTGATGAGATATTTGGCGGTAACGGCTCTTTCGAACGATATTTGGAAGAACATCGCGAGGATATTGTAAAGGCGTATAAATCCATTAAGCAGATAATGTGATGAAAATCCTTGATTTGGTCGTAAAACACAAGTGGTACGACATGGAAGAGTCCGGCGAAAAGCCTGAAGAATACCGAATTCTATCTGACCATTGGGTCAAGCGGTTCCTCCGACTCAATAGCGGGCGAGATGGCGCTTTGAAATATCTCGCCATGCTTCCGACAGACCAAGTATGGCAGGAGTACACTCATGTCCGCTTTCACAGAGGCTACACATCAACTACAATGCTCTTTGAAATCAAGAGTATGCACATAGGTTTCGGCAACCCTGCATGGGGCGCGCCAAATGAAGAAGTGTTCATCATTAAATTAGGAGAACGATTATGATAATTAAAATTGAGGCAAGCCGCGAATTCTATCCGGCTCTTCTTGATGAGTTCAAGAATAATCCACAGGCTATCCCCGATATGGCTAATGAGGTGGCTAAAAATACGACAGCCATAGCAACTGAAACTTTTGAGGAAGCCATCGGTTCATGTGAAAAATATCTGCGAGAAAGCAATATTACCCTCAAAGTAGCGCTGGAACTTGGCAATACCAAAGATTTCACTGACAACCTTGCAGAACGCATGACAGAAGAAGATCGCAATAAAATAAGAATCCTTTACAACAATCTGAAGGAAGGTCTAAGTCTGTGCCATGAGGATTGTGTGTGCGATGCTCTCGAAAGTTTAGAAGATATATTCGGCAAAGATATATTTAACGCAGACTAATATGACGGTGTCTCTCATCAATGTGGTTCTGATATTCCTTGCCTACCTGCTCATCGGCAAGGTTGAGGACATAGGCTATCGCAAGGGGTATCAGGACGGAGCGGCCAACAGACCGCCAAAAGTAAAAATCGGATACAAATCCAATCAGCAAAAAGAAGATGATACAACTGCTATACATTGACCTATTCTGCGGTGCCGGCGGAACCTCCACGGGAGTAAACGAGGCCCGGCTGAATGGTGAGCAGTGTGCCAAGGTTATCGCTTGTGTCAACCACGACCCGAAAGCCATAGCCTCACACGCGGCCAATCATCCGGGCGCGCTCCACTTTACGGAAGACATCAGGACGTTGAACCTGACACCGCTTATCCAACGCATCAAGGCTTGCAGACATGAAAATTCGCAAGCCTTGATTGTTCTATGGGCATCGCTGGAGTGTACCAATTTCAGCAGAGCCAAAGGCGGTCAGCCGCGTGATGCCGACAGCCGGACTCTCGCGGAACACCTGTACCGCTACATCGAAGCCATCGACCCCGATTTTATCCAGATAGAGAACGTTGAGGAGTTCATGTCGTGGGGTCCGCTCGATAAGAATGGCCGTCCGCTTTCAATGGACAAAGGGCGTGATTATGTCCGCTGGATTAGGAACGTAAAAGGATATGGCTACAACTACGACTACCGCATCTTGAACTCGGCCGACTACGGCGCCCGGACCACACGCAAGCGTTATTTCGGTATGTTCGCCAAGAAAGGTCTGCCGATAGTGTTTCCCGAACCGACCCACAGCCGACGGCCCACTGGCAATCTGGAGCGATGGCGCGCCGTGCGCTATGTCCTTAATCTCGATGAGTGGGGACAATCCATATTCACGAGGAAGAAACCATTGGCCGAGAAAACGCTGATGCGTATCTATGCCGGCCTCATAAAATTTGTGGCCGGTGGCAAAGATGCTTTCCTTGTAAAGTTCAACAGCATGAGCCAGCGAGGAAAGTATGTGCCGCCCTCCATTGATGAACCATGCCCGACAGTGGCCACTCAGAACCGCCTCGGCATTGCTCACGTGGAGTTTCTGTCGAAGCAGTTCAGCGGCTCGACCTACGATAAGAACGTATCGTTGGATGAGCCGGCCGGAACGATAACGTGTGTTGATCATCATGCGCTCGTCAGTGCTCATTTCCTAACATCATTCTACGGTAATGGCGGCTGTCGGGACATAGACAGTCCGGCACCTACCATTCCGACCAAAGACAAGTTCGCGCTTGTAAATCCTCAGTTCATAGATATGCAGTACGGCCAAGGCCGCCCGACCTCTATTGAAGAGCCTGCCGGATGTATAACAGCCAATCCGAAGCACCACCTCATCACTGCCGAGCAATGGATTATGGACACAAGCTACAACAATGTCGGGAGTGGCATAGACGAGCCGTGTAAGGTCATCACAGCCGACCGCCATCAGTTCTACCTGATGAACCCACAGTTCTTCTCGGCCGGCAGCTCCATAGATGAGCCGTGTTTCACTCTCATTGCCCGAATGGACAAACGACCTCCTTACCTCGTCTGTGTCGAGGGTGGAGGTATCGGCATAGAGGTCTGTGAGAATGACTCGCCCATGACAGTAAAGATAAAAGAGTTTATGGCTCTCTACAACATCATCGACATCAAGATGAGGATGCTCAAGGTCGTGGAGTTGAAACGTATCCAAGGCTTTCCCGATGACTATGTGCTGATGGGCAATCAGAGCGATCAGAAGAAATTCATCGGTAACGCCGTACACACGAGCATCCCTAAAGCATGGTGCCCGGCCTTGTGTCGGGCAATTTTGAAATTACAAAGACAATCGGTATTACAATAAAATGGAAGAAGCAATGACCGCAGGTGAACTGCGCAAGAAGATTCATAACATACCCTCGGATGCCCGTATCTATCTCGTTACGGACAAAACCAGCCCCGACGCATGGGACGAGGACAAAGATCGGTGGAGATACGCTCACCCACTTGTCAATGTGAGCCGGGAGAGAGTCTGTGATGAGTTTGGTGAGAACGAGTATAACGTACTGCTCGAAGTTGAGGACCCTTAATATCAAAACCAATTATGGCAAGACCGAACAGTAACGGCATTGTGGTACTCCACGATGATAAAGAAAGTGACAGCGGGTTCTTCTGTATGAAACTCGTTGGCTACCTCAACGAAGAGGCGCAGATGGGCACCGAGTTCTACGAGGTTCTATGGCATGAGCGTTTCGCCCAGGCAAAGGCCGGAGAATGCGCCTATCGTGATAAATGCCCCATTTACGCAAAATCTAAATCTCCATTCTTATAGCGGCCAAGTTCATAAATCATCACATCACATCATCACAATATGAACGCAACTGAATTGAATGTCGCAGAGGACTGCCTATATCCGAGCGACAACAAGTATGACATTCCGTGTTTGCGGAGTGATAGGCAGGGAGGGCATCTGTTGCTCCCATTTGCGCCTTATGGTGCCGGAAGAAAAACGAAAACAGCGCAAACAATTCATTTTTATGTGGATGATTATCGTTTTGCAAGTGTATGGAAAAATCCTGCAAAAGTGCTGAACACCTGCGCCCGCGCAGTGATAGAACCAAATTTTTCTCTTTTTGACACGACTCCGTTTGCCCAGGGCCTCGACCTCATCTACAAAAAGAGATGGCTCGCCCGATACTTCCAAGAGTGCGGCCTGAACGTCTATGCCGACTTGAATGTCAGTAGCAAGTTTTATGAGGTCAACCGCCTCGGCATCCCTGCCGGTTATAACGCTTTTGCCACACGCGGCACACGCGGACATCTCGCCGAGTTGGAAACTGAACTGATGATCGCCCGCGAAATCTCCGGGCAAGCTATCCCCAATCTCATCGTATATGGCGGTGGCCAAGAGATACATGACTTCTGCAATCAAAACTCTCTCACATATATCCATGACTTTATGACCGAGAAAGGAGGTGCCAATGGTTAAGTTATCCGGCGGCTCTCGCACACTGTCCGGCGGTAGCCGCGAATATGGCCGCCGAGAGGTCGAGTATAATCAACTCATGCACTCTGGCCGCTATTCTGACGGCTATTTCAGCAAAAAAGGCGGCGGTTATTATCTCATTGAGAAGAGTTCCGCAAGTCATAAGCCGGAAGAGATAGAAGCTGCACGATTCATGGCCGACAAAGGTTACAAAATCACGCTCAAAGATGAAGCTGGCGATGTAAGGACTCCAGACGGATATGTGTTTTCAGCCGGATTTGAGCAGTCATCGCCGAAAGGTGATAGCGTCAACAACTTCAAGAACTGTCTGGAACACGCGAGGGATAAGCCAGGAGCAACGGCGGCAGTCGTGTATATGAGAGATGCGGGCCACACAAAGGCTACAGTGAAGGCTGGTATAGAAAAATATCGGCAGCATAACAGCAAGCCGCTCCGCGTCTATGTAGTTACCAAAGACGGCCGGATTCATCGTTGGGATACGCATAAGTAAAAAGCCGCCCGAAAGGACGGCTAAACGCTGGACTCACGAACTTACCAAGCTCTCTCGGTTTCCTACACGGGAATTTCTCCCGGCCACGAAGTATGCCAAAGGCAGATTCCTCACAAGGTGGGCGGCGGCTCGTTCCGGTCCCACATCTCCGAGTCAATTACAAAGATACAACAAATTTTTCACATATAAGTCATGAAAATCTACATATCAATCCCGATAACCGGGCGTCCGCCTGAAGTGGCCAAGGCGCAGGCTGAACGGCTCAAACGTTTAATCGAGAGCAAAGGTCATCATGCAATCACGCCGTTTGAGGTCTGCCCGGAGCCGGATATGCCATACTCATTCTACATGGGGCGTGATATAGAGGCATTGCTTGACTGCGATGCTATCTGCCTCAGTATGGATTACCGTCATTCTTTGGGGTGTCAACTCGAAAAAGAAGCCGCGAGAATTTACAAAAAGCGCATCATCTATGAATATGATATGGACGAACTTGAACCAATCAACCAATAAGACATGAAAATGATTGTAACCGGCGGTGAGGGCTTTATCGGCAAGGCTCTCACCGCTGCTCTTAAAAAGCGAGGCGTGGAAGTGGCCGTCATCGACCGCCGCGCCGGAATTGAAGTTGCTGACTTCTTCAGGACTGCCGACCTCTCGGACATCGACTGTGTGTATCATCTGGCCGCCCAGACCTCAGTGTTCAATACCGACAATGAGGCCGTCATGGCTGACAACATCAATGCGTTCATGGTAGTGTGCGATGCCTGCCGCCGTTATAACGTGCGTCTGGTGTATGCGTCCTCCTCCACGGCGAACGGATGCAATACCACATCACTCTACGGCATCAGCAAGCGGTTCGACGAACAGTATGCCGCCTGCTACCATCCCGGAGCCACCGGCGTGCGCCTCCACAACATCTACGGGCCTGACCCACGTCAGGGTACTCTTCTTTGGCATATTCTCAACGACAATCCTGTCAAGCTCGTAAATGCCGGACGCAACGTGCGCCACTTCACATTCATCTCCGATGCCGTCGAGGGCTTCATCTATGCCTACGGAAGCGGAGAGAAGCTGTTGAACGTGGCCAATCCCGAAGAGACCTCCGTCTATGATTTCGCGTTAGAGGTGGAGAAATACAAACCTCTTGAAATCGTGATTGATAGGCACAAACGCGATTTTGACCGTAAGGCGCAAACGGTCGATGAGAGTATTCCTACTGTACCTTTGCAATATGTGTCGGTAGCCGAAGGCATCCGGCGCTGTCTGGAACATGAGACGGAGAAGTAAGATTATACGCATGGATGACTGGGACGCTGTCGCCAAGGGGCCGAAACTCCTAAGCGACAACGTCCCTCGTTGCGACCTCACTCCAAGAGAAGCGTTGCACCGCATCGGCTCGCTCTACTACATCTCTCAGTTCAAGAGGAGCAAGGAGGGGCTGACATTCCGGGAGATTAAATCCTCGGCCGGTCATGCCGCGATGTTCGCCGAGGTTGCGTGCAAATTCTTAACCTCATTCGTCGGCAATACGGAAGACTGGTGCATCATCACCACTCCGAGGCGTCGGCACGCCGATGGCTTCCATTTCGCTACCGAGGTATGCCGCATAATATCGGACACTCTCGGACTTCCGTTCTACGATGATGCCTTGCAGTGTATCAACCATGACCGTCTGCACCCTGACTTTATGCTGTTGCGGCCCATCGCCGAGCGGCGGGTGATAGTCTATGATGACATCATCACCACCGGCGCTACGATGATAGCGACCAACGCGCAGCTCGGAGACCGCGACATGGTTCTCAACCTCATAGGCATCAGTAACCGATAAATCCATTCTCCCGGCGATGAATTTGAGACAATCCCCACCTCATCTGAGCGCGAAAACGGCTTATACCGCCATAAAAAGCGGCAAAGCGGGTAGAATTTTACGCATTTGCCAAAATTTTTAAGGGAGCGGGAGAAATCCAAATGATGTCTAATACCTCAACGGCATCTGTCTATCATCTGAAACTATTATTACGACAACATCATCAGTGACAACAACAGCATAACATCATTATCATCTATGGCAAGAGCAAAGAATAAACATGGTCTGACTCCTCAGCAGGAACTGTTCTGTCAGTATGTAGTCGATGCGTATGGCACCGACACCAAAGGCATACTTGTGGCCGCTTATCGCAAGGCTTACAACTGTAAGAATGACGCTCAGGCGAACACGCATTATGCCAATGCGTCAAGACTTATGGCTAATAGCAAGATAACAGCAAGAGTAGAGCAGCTTCGAGAAGAGCAGGCGCGCCTCGCGTCAATAAGCCGGGAGCGCATCATCAGCGACGATGTGAGCATCCTTGACTTAGACCCTCTTGACTTGTGGACTATCGACAGCAAGACGGGCCGCTGGCGTATGCGCTACCTGCATGAGATACCCAAGAAGACACGCAAGCTGTTGAAGTTCGTGAGAGTCGGCAAGAACATAGTCCCGGAGGTAGACAAGGATGCCGCCAAGAAACGCCTTATCGACGTACTGGGATTTGCCGCCGCCAAGGACATCAAAGTAACCTCACAGAGCAATGTTGCCGGAGAGCTCCGCATCGGTTTTGACGATGATGAAGAGTAATCAAAGTGAAAGTAAGGTTGGGATAATTCATTTCACTTTGTCGGTGAGGTTAGAAAAATCTCCGAGGAAATACAAAACCGTGTAAGCGACACCGCCAAATCTCCTTACAAACTGTCAAATTCAATGGAAATAAATTTCAAGAAGCTCAATCCGGTTGGATTCTATCTGTTGAGATTCCTGCAAGACCTGACCATCCGCTTTATCATCTTGTTCGGAGGGTCATCGTCCGGCAAGTCTTATAGCGTGGCGCAGATTATTCTCATATTCACACTATGGGAAGGAAGCAACACGCTCGTCATGCGTAAGGTTGGAGCCTCAATCCGAGACTCCATATACCAGGACTTCAAGACAGCCGCAGATCAACTTGGAATTACGAATTTATTCAGGTTTTCCGATGGAGTTAAGACAATAACGTGCCTCAGCAACGGGGCGCGTATTGTGTTCAAGGGTCTTGATGATTCGGAGAAGATAAAAGGTCTGTCAAGTTTCAAGCGTGTTGTTCTTGACGAGGAGAGCGAATTTGAAGAGGAGGACTACAAGCAGATTCGTAAGCGTCTGCGCGGTATGGTGGGCCAGCAGATTATAACCACATTCAACCCTATCAAGGAAACGCATTGGATTAAGACCCAAGTATTCGACAAAGAGAAGTGGCACGACATTCCCAAAATAGTAGAGATAGCAGGGCGAGTGTTGCCACCACAACTCACCGACGTGAAATCAATACGGATGAACGAGCCGAAATCAATCCTCAACCCTCGCACCAAAGAGATAGAGGAACACCCTTCGGACACTGTTGTCATTCAGACAACCTACCTCAATAACTTTTGGGTTGTCGGGTCTCCAGATGGCACATACGGATTCTATGACGAGCAGTGCGTGGCCGACTTTGAGCGAGACCGCCTCAATGACCCCGACTATTACAACGTTTATGCTCTCGGAGAATGGGGCGTTATCCGCACCGGCTCCGAGTTCTTCTCATCATTCAATCGTGGTGTGCATACGGGAGTATGCGAGTATGACCCGACATTGCCGGTTCATATCAGCGTCGACTCCAACGTGCTGCCTTATATCTCATGTACCTATTGGCAGATTGCGTTAGAGGGTGGCAGGAAACATATCAGACAGATTGGCGAGACGTGCGCCGACAGTCCGAACAATACCGTCAGGAAAGCGGCCAAGCTCGTTGCCAAGCGTCTGCATGAGATGGGTGTCGATAAGGTCATACTCCACGGCGATGCCTCAACGAGAGCCGCCAACAACATTGATGATGAGAAGCGTTCATTCCACGACTTGTTCATTGATACTTTGCAGAAGGAGGGTATAGAGGTAGAGGATAAGGTCAGCAACAAGAATCCGAGTGTGCCGATGTCCGGCGAGTTTATCAATGCCATATTCGACAAGATATTCCCCGGACTGGAGATTACCATTGACGAGGAGTGCAAGGTCTCGATTGAGGACTACATGAGCGTCCAGAAAGATGTGAACGGAGGCATACTTAAAACCAAGGTCAAGAACAAAATCACCATGCAGACATACGAGGAACACGGCCATATCTCCGATACGTTCCGCTATGTTGTTGTTGATATGCTCCGTGAAGAGTTTCTTCTGTTCTCAAACCGCCGTAAGCGCAACCTCTATGCCAAAGGAGGTGCCATTCATTTCTTCAATCCCGACACTAAGTGCGTATATAGCCGGGAGATTGCCTACGCGATGCCAAATGTCAACGGAAAGTTTGCCCTGGTGCATGGCAAGCTGTGCGGGAATAAATGGCACATTCTCGATGTGCAGCTGACTGAGACAGCATCGACAGACGAGATAAAGCAAATCCTGATAGACACCGCCAGCCCCCAGACAATCATAGAGTGCGCCCCGGCCTATTACCGATTTGTCAAGGATCTGCGCAAAGAGCTGCCAGGAGTGAGAGCGATGCAAGAGGTGCCGGACATAGACCGACGCATAGCCGCCACATCCGATTTCGTGAAGAACCATCTCCTGTTCAATGAGGAGAGGCTGAATGACGATGTTGTGTATTCCACGTTCATGGCCAATCTTCTTGACTACAACAAAGACAGTGATTGCAAGGAGGCAAGTGCGGTTCTGAGTGGCTTCATTCAGTTCGTAGTAAAGTTCAGCTTTTCGGACAATAAGGCTGTAACTTCCGAAGATACAAAGGATTAAGGCTGATTTTCGGCAGGTCGCAAATTTCAGTTTTTTCGGCGTTTGGCTCAACTTGTCTTATTACTCCTTTTCTTTGCGCCAAAAGAAACCGCATGAAATTCCTACAAGGCATATTTGGCACCAAGGAAAAGACCGAGGCTCTGACAGTCCGGGAGGAAACTCCTCGTGAGGAAACTCCCCAGGCTGTCAGTCAGGCTAACTCGGACATTAATGTCACAGACGCATGGAGGTATCATCAGATTCTTGCTAAACTCGACGCACTCATACAGCCCTCGGTTGTCGGCAACAACTTCATAGAGATGTTCAAGACAATCCCTGAGGTGTTCTGGCCGATAGATTTCATTGCCAAGCGTATATCTGAGGCTCATTTTGACTTGAAGAGAACTAAAGATGACAGCATAGTATGGTGTAATCGTCTCGGAGCCGATGCTATTCTCAAACAGCCCAACCCAATAATGACATGGCGCGAGATTGTGTATCAGCATTTCGTGTATAAGCTCGCCACCGGAAACGCCTTTTTCAGAGCTGCTATGGGCGAGACTATCACGGCCGATGCCGTCAAGTTCCAATGGTGTTCCAACTACTGGAGTCTGCCGGCCCACCTCGTCAAGGTTGAGCCGATGGAGTACAGTTATGGCGTGCCTATGTTCGGTATCGCCAAGATAGACGAACTTATCAAGGGCTATACTCTCGACCTCGGCGAATATTCAGGCTACACTATCCCATATTATCAGATATGGCATGACCGAGACGGCATTCCAGAACTCATCCGGGGCGTAGGCTACATGAAGGCACAGAGCCGACTCCTGGCCGTGAAGAAGCCGATTGCAAACCTCCTCGCAGTCTATGAGGCGCGTAATGTGATTTATCTGAAGCGTGGCGCACTTGGTTTCATCGTGGCTCAGAAGGAGGACCCGACGGGCACCGTGGCACTTGAACCTGGCGAGAAGAAAGAACTGAGAGATACCATCAATGCCAACTATGGTGTCGGAGAGGGTAAATCTCCATACGGAGTAACGGATATTCCTATCAACTTCGTAAGAACCAACCTCTCCATTACCGAACTCCAGCCCTTTGACGAGACATTGGAGGACGCTATCAAGATTGCTTCTGTCTTTGGCATTCCGGCAGTATTGGTGCCGCGTAAAGACCAATCCACGTTCAGCAACCAGGACACCGCCGAGAAGAGCGTCTATACCTCGGTAATCATACCGGCGGCCAAACGCTTCTGCGAGGCTCTGACAACGTTCCTCGGCCTTGACCAGAAGGGGCTGTATCTCGATTGTGATTTCTCCGATGTAGCCTGTCTGCAAATCGGCCTCAAGGAACAGGAGGAAGTCAAGAAGCTCGTCAATGAGCGATGCCTCAATCAGTTCAACAACGGCCTCATATCCATCAATGACTGGCGTTCTCAAATCCACGAGGATGCTCTTGAAGGTGAAATATTCGATAAGGTCAAGTTTGAGATGACACCAGAAGAGATAGCCATTGTTGACAGCGTCATCAAGGCTCAGACCTCTCCCATACAGATTAACACGGGGCAGCCCGGCGCCGGCGGTAAGCCCGGAGATAATCAGGATAACGACGACAATCAATTCAATAATAAACCCAAACCCTCGAAAGGAGAAAGAAATGAAAGAACAGATGATTAATCTCCAGTACGAAACAAAAGCACTGGATGTCACTGAGAAGGGTATCGTCACCGTAGCGGTGAACGGTATAGGCATCGAGGACGCACAGCACGACATCTCGATGCCGGGGTCATTCGTGGACACCCTCCGCGATGACATAAGCAAAATGCGATGGTACCTCAACCACGACACGCGCCAGCTGCTTGGCGTACCTCTGTCAGGTGAAGAGAAGGACGGAAACCTCATTATGACCGGGCAGATGAACCTCAACAAGCAGATATGCCGCGATGTCTTTGAGGACTACAAGCTCTTCCATGAGGCAGGCCGCACACTTGAACACTCTATCGGTGTCAAGGCTCTTGCCCGTGATGAGGAGGACCGCCGCAAGGTCGTAAGATGGAAGATGCTCGAATATTCCACGCTGACGGGCTGGGGCGCCAATCCTCAGACGTTCCTCGTTGGATTGAAGAGCGCATCCGAGGACCAGATTCGGGATGCCGTCGAACTGCTCCGCATGGCTTTCAAGCAGCGCGGATATTCAGACGAGCGACTTAAAAACTACGATATGGAACTGAATCTGTTACTCAAATCCCTGGGTGGCGGCATGATAGTTACCTGTCCGTGTTGCGGTCATCAGTTCGACTATGACAACGAGCCGGAGCATACGTTCTCGCAAGAAGTTCAGGAAGCGGCCGGAGAACTCGTAATGTCCATTGGACGCAATGAGGCACGCCGACAGATAGAACGCTACCGCCCCGAAATCCAAAACGAAGTTTCAGCAATCATTGACGGCCTTTCGGCGGCAAAGAAAGAAATCTCCACAAAGAGCATCGTGGAGGCCTTTGCATACGTCCGCTGTCCTTATTGCTGGAGCCGTGTCTATCGTTCCAACAGCCTACTTATCCCTGCCGATCCTACCGAGACCAAGGAAAAGAAGCCGGAGGACGAGGAAGGCACGAAACCATCAACCGAAAAGCCGACCGAAGGTGCTAAGCCTGAGGATGAAGAGAAGAAGCCCGGAAAGAAGGACGATACCAAAAAGAAGTCCGCTGAAGAGCCGATACCCTCTGCCTCGTTCTGGGCATCACTGTCAGCTGCCACGAAGAAATAACAACCATTCAAATTCATAGTGCATTATGGCAAAATTAACAGTCAAAGAAGTTCAGGAGATTGTAGGCGTAAAGACCGCCGGTCTCCCCGACGAACAGAAGCAGTTCGTCAACACGCTCCTCGGTGCTTTCACCGATGCTATCAACAAGTCTGTTGACAACGTTGTCGACACCGCCGCCCTCAAAGAGGCTCTCAAGCCTTTCGTTGCCGAGGACGGTGTAACCCTTACATCTCTCGCCAAAGAGAACCAGGAACTCGTCACTCAGGTCAAGAGCCTGTCTGACGCTCTGGAAAAGATGAAGAAGCGTGGCATCGGCCTCGATTTCGTCAGCAAGTTCAACGAGGCTTTCGAGGAGATGTATAACTCCCCGAAGATGCAGGACTTCATCAACGACCGCGAGAAATCCTCCGGCTCATTCCAGTTCAAGGACATCTCTCTCTCCGGCAATGTAGTTCCAGGCGGCACTCTCACCATGACGCAGCAGAGCGACCGCATCGTGACTCAGGCCACCGACAAAAAACTCCACGTCCGCGACTTCGCTACCGTCCTGCCCGGCGATCCGGAGTTCCCCATCTTCGCGTTCCAGCAGATTCACCATGTGGACCGCAACGCCCGCTACGTTTCGGAGAACGGTATGCTCCCGGAATCCAGCCTGAAAGTAAAGGAGGCCACCGCCCAGGTTTCCCGTGTCGGTCATCATTTCAAACTGTCGAAGCGTGCGCTCAAGTGCAAGACTTACCTCCGTGGTTTCGTCATGAACTGTCTGCTCTCCGGTGTCCGCGATGCCGAGGACTTCCAGATTCTTTTCGGTGACGGCTCCGGCGACAACCTTTTGGGTATTACCAAGTACGATGGCGTTCTGCCTATCGAGAAGATTATCTCCGATGCAATCTTTACCGTGGCCGCCGGCGGCGTACTGTCTATCGAAGAGGTAGACAACGGCCTCATCGTAGAACTGAAGGAACCCAACGACCTGCTTATCGAGGGTCTGAAAGTGACCGGCGCCGCCGCCGTCACCAACACCGACCTCAACAAGACTTACGATGTCATCAAGGTCAACGACCGCCGCATCTTCCTCGAAGGGGCCACCCTCGCAGCGGCCAACACCGACGCTCTGCTGGCCGCTGATGTGGCCGCCCTGAAGCTGACGTTCACCAACGGCGCATATCAGAGCATCGAATCACCCAATAGCATCGACGCTCTGGAAACTGCCATCTCTGTAATGACCTACGCTCAGTTCGTTCCCACCGTGCTCGTGCTGAACCCGATCACCATCAACGCCATCCGTTGCGAGAAGGCCACCGACGGCAATCGCCTCGAAGTTGTCAAGGACATCAACGGCAACCCCGTCATCGGCGGTCTCCGCGTCGTTCCTTACAGCGGTATGCCGGTGGGCAAATACTTCCTCGGCGACATGCAGCGCGGCGCTCAGATCATCGACTACACTCCGCTTACCGCCGAGTGGGCCGACGACGTGAACACCAAGCTCAAGAACCAGATAGTTCTGCTCGCCCAGGCCGAAGAGATTGTTCCGGTGTTCTGCCCGTGGGCATTCTCCTACGGTAGCATCAGCGCCCTCAAAACCGCCATCAAGAAAGCGTAAGTCATGGACTACATTCTGAAAGGCGACCCCAAAGAAGTGGCGAAAGTCCTTCAGGAAAACCGTATCCGTGTTGACAGAGGCGTGATTTCGTTCACGCCCTGTCAGCCGGACTCGGCTCTTGATGCCGACAGCATCGCCACACTTCGGGCAGAGCTGGAAGCCAAGACTAATGAGTGCGTGGAAATGGCCGCAGATCAGTTGGTGCTTGCCAACTTGGCAGAGGCCGTAGCCGATATAGTCGTAGAGAATGGTATTGTCATTCCTGATGACCTTTCGGCTCAGCTTGCCAAGTTCATAACCGTTCCCAAAGTGGCCGAAACCGTTCCCAACGATAGCCCAAACGTTGAAAACGCTGGCTCAAACGTACCCGAAACCGTTCCCAACGAACCCGAAGCCGTGGAAGATAACAAGACCGTGGATGCCGGAACCGACATGAAGGAAGTCAACCTTGATGACGTCAAGGACGCTCCCGAAGAGGAGGCGAAAGCCGAGCCCGCTCCGGCACCCAAGAAAACACGTTCCAAAAAATCAGAGTGATGTTAATCGACGTATCATATTTCACCGAAGGCCCGCGCCACATTCAGAACGCATCTCTCGGCAAACTGCCGAATGCCGATGCCGAAGCGGTCAATGCCACAATCAAGGCGTACATACGCCACTGGCAGAGACGGTTCCTCAACGGGGTGCTTACGGTAGCGTATGCCGGAGTTGTGGACAATTACCTCAAGCTGATAGACAAAGACCCCGAAACGGAGCCTGAGGCTGATGCAGACATGGTGATTGAGCAGCTCCGTGAGCCGTTCGCAAACTTCGTGTTCTTCAAGATACTGCGTGATGCCAACACACAGCCTACTGTAACGGGGCTTGTACGGCTCAAATGTGCCAATGAATATGTGGCACCTCTGCGGCGTCAGGTGAGCGCGTGGAATGAGATGGTGGATCTGATACGCGATTTTCATGTGTGGGCGAGAGCCGAAGGATATAGTTCCTGGCTTGGTAAGGAGACTGACTTCCTTACCAAAATCAATCCGCTCAACCTATGAAGAAAAGCCGTGAGATAATCGAAATTATAGGCGATGTGGTCAAGGCTACTGCCGATGGGTGCAACATCGTGGTAACGCACCGCGATGGTATCTCTGAGGCTATTGCGTGCCCGCAAATCAATTACATATTCGGCAACGCCCAATATGTGAAAGACCAGTTGGATGCCATGAGCAAAGCTGTTACGACCAATGACATGAAATTCCCCCTCATCGCATTATTCTGCCCGTTTAAGGAACAGCGTAATGTCCCTGAGTATTTCTCAAAAGCGACCGTCCAAATTCTGATCGCCTGCTCCTCAAACAAAGAATTGAGCAATGAGGAACGCCTTGCAATCTCATTCCAGAACATTCTCCGGCCAATCTACGAGAGGCTGAAAGCGGAACTGCTGGCCGATGGCCGCATTGATTTCGGCTATAACGACCTCATACCGCACGAATACTCTGAGAACTACTCTTATGGCCGCTATGGTGCTCACACTGGCACCGGGGATGCTCTGAGTGAGCCCATAGATGCCATAAATATTTCCAACTTAGAATTAAAAATCAAAAATCCCTCATGTAGATAATTATGAGAAAGACAAGAACCTGCACCGGCTCAAACCTCAATACCGGTGTTTCAAAATGTCACCTTGACCCTGAAAAGGTGAAAGGCGCAATCTTAGTTCCTCACGGGGTCAAGCTGCCCGCCGAGTTCACGGCCACCAAAGCCAAGGAACTCTGCCATGCCGACCGCCCGGAGCGTATCTATCCGATTCTGCCATTCGTCGAGTTTGCCAAGAACGGCGGCGAGCCGCAAGTAGCGGCCAACGGCTACGGCCCATCTCAGATGACGGGCATCAGTGCGCTGACCTATACCTTTACGATGGACAAGTTCTATCCCGAACTCAATGCCTCTCTTACCAAGACTGCCAACAAGGCATGGGATGCGTACTTCTACGACGAGAAGAACGTCATTTACGGACTCAACGACGGCACCGACACTCTCGCCGGCATACCGATGAGTACCGTCTATTCGACTCCGACACCTCATCCCACATCGTCGGCCGCCGCTACAATGGATGTATCGTTTGCGTTCGAGGACGCACGCTACTACTTCGAGAACATGGATTTCGTTCAGCTCGATTTCGCCATTGCCCGCGCAGTCGTAGGCCTAACCCCGGTAGAACTCGTCAAGGCCGGCACCACCGGCAACGATTACAAGCTGCTGGAGAAAGTAGGCGGTTATGACCTCACCTCCACCTACGGCAAGCTGCTCGCAGACAATGCCAACCTCATCACCGGCGGTGCTTCCGGCGTGACTTACAACGAAAGCACCGAAACACTCACCATCGCCACTACTGGCGGTGTCGTTCCGGCTCTCAAAGCGCCGAGCGCACTGTTCGAGGCTGGCATTGAAGGCATCGAGCAGGTATGATCAAGTTCGAGAACGTAACATTCATCAAGTCCGAAGTCCTGAAGATGAAGAAAACGGAGTTTATCTCCAGCCATCTCAACATCTTCTGGAGAGACAAGGACGAGGAGACCCGCAGAAAAATGCTCTCGCAGGCATACGACCTTTGCGCCGGGCCTAAGAAAGCCAAGTGACTAACGGGGGCGGGGTGCAAATCTCGCCCCCTTGATTTATCAGACATGAATATCTCGAAGGTAGCAGACATCATTCATAAGATTGCCGATGGTTTTGAGGAGAACGGCATGAAATGCCTCTCCGACCATTCGGGCAATGTCGTTATCGCCGTTCAGGAGCAGATATACAGCGGCCAGAACGGTGCTGGTGAACTGCTGTCTCCTACCTATGACGATGACCCATATTTTGAGGAGGAAGGTTATTGGCACCATAGGAACGCTGCATACAAGGCATGGAAGAGAGACATCACGCCCCCACGCGGCAGTACATTGCTTGGACTACCTCCGCGCCCGGAGAACGTGCCGAACCTTTACATCAACGGCAAATTCTTCTCCGACATCCTCGCTGATCGCCGGGGCGACGTCCTTCATGTAGACCCCGGCACCGGCGACGGCCCGGCGATTGTGGCCAAGTTTGGTGATGAAATCCTCAACATGGGTCCGTCGGCTGTCGAATACTTCAACCGAGAGTACCTTCTGCCCTCAATAATAAAATTTTTCAAAGATTGCGGATACCAATGAGTTGCGATTGTGAACATAGGAAACTCGGCGGCGAGATAGAACGTATTAGGAAACTCGCCAAGGCATACGCGAGAATGGAAGATACCACCGTGGCCATATATAGCAATCCTGACGGGACATATGGCTTTTGTAGCGTATCTGTCGAGATAAGTAAACCGATTATTGAATACATAACTCAGTTCTGATGGCTGATATAAAAATAACAGACCTCGTCGATCCCGATGAGATTAGGAAACTCAAAGAACTCGATGCTGAGTTAATAACCGTCCTTGACACCTACACTAAGGTTGCCAAGGATTTGGCGCAGGGTCTTGAGATAAATATTAAGGTTGCCGGCGACATTGAAAGACTGGAGAAGCTGCTTGTAGATAAAGGTAAGGAGGCGGCCGAGGCACAACAAAACCTCACCAACGTAATGCGCCAGCAGAGTGAGGTCATTGCCAATACCACCAACACCATATCCCGGCAGTTGATGGAGCAGGAGCGCGTCAACAAAACCACTCGTGCAGCCTACACCGAGCAGGAGCGCGTCAAGAAACTCCTGGACCAGTATCACGACACTTACGAAAATCAGATTGATTCGTTAATACGCATCAATCGTGAACTCGAAGAGAACAAGAAGAAGCAGAAATCCAATGAGCAGGCTCTTAAAATGGGGCGTATGTCAGCGTCTGATTTTGCAAAGGCGCAGGCTGAACTTATGGCCTCCACACGCGACCTCACACAGCAGAAGCGCACCCTCAACCAAATAATGACGGCTGAGGAGAAAGCTAACCAAGCAGTTGAAGGCAGCTATGTACAGCTCTCTCAGCAACTCGAATTGTTGAAGAAAGCCTACAAGGAGATGGGCGATGAGGCCAAAGCCTCCGATTTCGGCAAAGAAATGGAAGAGACCATTCAGAACCTTGACGCGCACCTCAAAGATATGGCGGCCGACATGGGCGAATTTCAGCGTAATGTCGGTAATTATGCAGTAGCGAACAATGACCTCAAGAAGAAATATGATGAACTTGTTGGAACACTTGCGGCTCTCCAATCCGCATACGGTAAAATGTCCGAGGCCGACAAAGCGAGTGCCGAGGGCAAGAAATTGGCCGCAAGCATAGATGAGGTATCTGTTGCTGCAAAAGAGACCAAGAAAACTCTTGATGAGCAGACTGCGGCTGTTGAGGATGCCCGTCGTTCTCTCGGAGAAACCGGTGGCACCACATCCAGTGTCAAACGAGACCTAAAAGAATTGGTGCTGGAAATTGCCAATCTTACCATAGAGTACCAGAATCTATCAGAGGAAGAGAAGAACTCGGCCGAGGGACAGGAACTTGCAGAACATATCCGCGATCTTACTGAAAAGGCCGGTGTACTCAAAGATGCCATTGCAGATACCAACGCCGCCATAACTAATGCCGCGTCTGATACTCGTGGGTTCGACCAACTTAGCGGAACGATTCAACTTGCCATAGATGGTTTCGGTCTCGCCGCCGGCGCCGCCGAGATGTTGGGTATCAGTGAGGGGGAATTAGCCGAGATTCAAACCAAACTGCAAGCTGCCATCGCTGCCAGCAATGCGATGACAAAGATTCAAAACTCTTTGCAAAAACAGTCTGCCGTGATGCAGGGCGTAGCGAACTTGCAGACAAAGGCCG
The DNA here is from genome assembly GCA_009775265.1 of Muribaculaceae bacterium. Classification (GTDB taxonomy): domain Bacteria; phylum Bacteroidota; class Bacteroidia; order Bacteroidales; family Muribaculaceae; genus CAG-873. The sequence continues at coordinate 85,540 of VSPG01000002.1, read as the reverse complement.
GGGCCATTGCAATTAAACTCAAGACTGCGGCCGAGGGTAAGGGAGTTGTTACTACAAAACTGCTCACTGCCGCTCAATGGCTGTTCAACAAGGCGTGCTATGCAAATCCTATCGGACTCCTTGTTCTCGCAATTATGGCCTGTATTGCGGCTGTGTATGGGCTTATAAAGGTTTTCAACATATTCGGAGGTGATAGTGAGGCCCGTAAAAAGAAGTATGAGGAGGAGAAAAAAGCTCTTGAAGATTTAAAGAAGAACAATGATAAACTTGTTGATCAGGCAAAAGCCCGTGGCGTTCAGGAACAGGAATTGAGCAACCTTGCCATAGAATGCCGTAAGGCTGAGATGGACCAGGCAGAAAAGGCTTTTGCCGCCGCAAGAGCCGCATACGATGATGATGAGGATGAGTACAAGGATGCCCTTGATGCTAAATTGCAGGCTACTCAGGACTACTATGCAGCTCTTGAGGACGCTCACAACAATGTCCTCTCTAAAATCGCTGAGGTTGAGGATGCCGCCATCCGTAATTCTATGGGCGAACACGAATATGCAGTCTATCAGATTGACAAGGCATATAGGGCGCTCCTTGACACCTGCGATACATACTATCAAAGGCAGATTGATGATTTGGCAAACCTCGGTCTGTCTTTGGAAGAATATGGTCGCAGGGTCGATGCAATTACGGCAAAGTGGAATAACGAGAAAGCCAAACTCGGCACATGGTATGACTTAAAGACAGCACCACATACTGAAGTCGTGGAACATCCCGGAGACCCCAGTAAAGGGGAACTGCCATATACAACCACGGAAATAAAAAAAGATGAGCCGAAAGTCGATAAAAAGCGCGTTGCTGCTGCCAAGAAATCGGCCAATGACCTTAAAAAAGAGGTGCAAGCCGGAGAGGATGCGCTTCTCAAAATAATAACCGATAGTCTGGAGCGCCAGCGTCAGGCCGAGAATCTTGCATACAACCGTAAGCTGAAAGAATTGCAGGAAAGACTTTCCAAGACTAAAACGACAGAGGTTAAACTGCGCACAGCCCTTAATCAACAGATAGAAGGACTGACTGCTGAACATAATCGCAAACTTCAGGATATAGAATTTTCCTTTGCTGAACGTAGGCTCAAAACAGAGTCCGATTTGATTTCCTCTCATCTTTCGTATGTAAAGAATGGCAGTCAGGAAGAATACGACTGGACGCTCAAAGCATTGGATAACCAATATGCCGCTGAACTCCTGACTGTCCAAAAGGCAGAGGCTGACCAAACCCTCACTGTTGAACAGGCCGAGGAGATGAGACTCAATCTTGAACGAAAGTATCAGAAACTCCGAGAAGATGCAGAAACTGAGTTTGCCGCCAAGCAGCTTCAAGTCATACAGAAAAAGTATGCTGATCAAGAAGAGTCATCCAACACCGCCTTGATTGTCGAACTCAACAATCTCAAGGCCCAGTATGCTAAGAAACTTGCCGCTGCCAAGGGCGATGCAGCTGCTCAGACTCGGTTGAAAGAACAATTTGAGCAAGAGTCGGCGGATATTCAGCAGAAGTATGCAGTACAGACGGCCCGGAGTGCCATTGCGCTTATTGAGGAACAGCTCAAGACTGAGAATTTATCTGCCGAGGAACGCGCCAATCTGGAGCGTCAGTTGGCCCAGGCAAAGGCACAACTTGAACAGCAGATGGCCGATGCCGCCATTGCCAATATCGAGCGTGTCAACGAGAAGGACGCCAAATCCAGAGAGCAGCGCATAAAGAACGCACAGCAGTGGTTGCAGGTAGCCGCAGACTCTCTCAACTCGATCAACGACCTTGTCAGCACCATTTACGATGCCAAAATCTCAAAAGTCGAGGAAGAGCAGGAAGCCAATACGGAGGCCGGAGAAGCCGAGCAGGAGCGTATTGCGCAGATGGTAGAGCAGAACGTAATCACTGAAGAGGAGGGCGAGGCCCGCAAGCGTGCAGCCGAGGACAAGACCGCCAAGAAGAACGAGGAACTTGAAAAGAAAAAGGCCAAGCTCAAAGAAAAGCAGGCCAAGTTTGACAAGTTGAACAGCATCGCCCAGTGCGGTATAGCCACGGCCATAGCCATAATGAACGCTTTACAGATGCAACCGTTCCCTGTCGGTATCGCTATGGCCGCCATAGCCGCCGCGATGGGAGCCGTACAGCTGGCTACCATTATCGCCACACCTCTGCCTAAGTATGCCAAAGGTACGAGCCACCACAAAGGCGGTCCGGCAATCGTCGGTGATGGTGGTGTGCCGGAGGTCATCACCTATGGCGGCAATGCGTGGATTACGCCTGACAAACCGACGCTCGTTGATCTGCCGGCCGGTGCCTCCGTCATTCCTGATGTGTCAAACCTTGACGAGTCGGAGCTATCCGTAGCCCGGCCTTTGATGCAGGGCGGTAACGACGCTCCCAAAACGTACAATGACGCCAAAGTCATAGACCGTCTTGATAACCTCATATTCATAAAACAACGTGAATCTCGCACACGGCGACAGTCTGACATAGACAGTCAGCTTGCGCGTTACTTAACCAGCAAGAGCGTATGAAAACCCGATTAGACCAACTCACGACCGCCGAGTTCATAGACCTCGTGTGCGGCAATAAGGACGTGATTCTCGGTAAGCACGAGATACCGAACCCCTATAAGCTGACTATCGCGCTCCGTAACATAGTCATGGAGTATCGAAGCATCGCCGACCCCGGCGGCAACGCCACATATCTTCAGCGTGTGGATGCCATAATCAAATCCCGGATTGCCGTTACCGTCTATTCCATGTGTCAGAACCTCGTCCTTTTGGGACAGTTAGAGAGAACAAGAGAGGTTCTGATTGCCGCCGGACTCCCTGCCGAGGGATGGAATGACAAGCGCATCGAGTCTGAGGTACACATTCAACTCCAGAAAAGCAAACGAGCCTTTGATGAGGCAGACAAAGACGATGACAACTCAGAGGAAGAGAAAGAAAACATCCGCAACGCCTTTAACGGGATGATTGCCGCGATGATGGCTCACTTCAAATTCCAGATTGATGTGGTCAAGATGATGGCTCCGGTGTTCGCTCATCTTGTGGCCCGGTACCACGCAGAGATGAAAGCGATGAAAAAAGCCATGAAGCAGCACTGATGATTTAGCATAAAATCATAATTTTGCATAGAGGACAGGCAGACCGAACGGCGGTTTGTCTGTTTTTTTATTATCCACTCAAATTATAGAGGGAGTTGTTAGTAACTCATTTCAAATCACAATGAGTTATGAAAAAAGACAACCCCCATTATCAACACAGTAGGAAACGACTTGCACGCATAGAGCGCAAGTGCGATACGATACTCGCCCTGCTCCGTCCACGAGCCGAAGAAAAGGAATTAGACCGGACCATCAGCCTCATGCACCTTCAGGCCCGGCGAATGAAAGCCCAGGCCATTAAAGAAGCGCAACGCTTCCGAGAGACCTTCCCATCTCGAAAGCCGCGCCGATGAAGATTGAAAACCTTGTCATATCGAATTATGAATGGCTGTTTGCCAAGGCCCGCAGGCTATGCTATAACGAGTATGATGCCGAGGATCTTGTTGCCGACACCGTTCTCAGGATACTTGAAAGCGGCTCACGGTTTGACACACAACGTGAGTTCCGGCCCTGGGCGCAGACAATCATGTATAATCTGCGGTTCACGCAGCTGAGCAGGAAGAAGCGTATCGAGTTCCTGCCGTTGTTGGACTATGACGCGCCTATGGTCCTGACTCCCGAAGAGGAGGTACAAGCATCCATTGTCCGGGGTGCCATAGAGGAATTGGCCGAGGAGTTCAACAGCGTCCGATGTGTGCAGCTCTTTGTCGATGGCTATACTGTCAGCGAGATAGCCGAAATGATGGACGCACTCCCGGCCACAATCAGGAGCAGGCTCTTTGCCGGACGCAAGCGCATCCGCGAAGCCTTGACACATATTGGCATAAACGTCAGTAAATGTTAAGGCGGTAAAATGGTGATTAAATGGTGGTTATTTTGTTTGCAATATCTGTTTTCGTGCCCTAACTTTACAGGTGTAAGGGAGATACTAAAACACCTTACGAGAACATAAGTCAAACCAATAAAACCCCATAATCATGGAAAAGAAAATCAATTTTAGAGCAAGAGTGATGAAGTACGCATGGCAGCTTTGGCGTGCCACCAAACAGCAGTGGCGCATCTGCATGATAAAAGCGTGGCAGCTCTACCGGCTTGCAAAAGCCATGCGCGAGGGAGTGGTAACATTCTACTACGAGAAAGCCGACGGCACCATCCGCAAGGCTATGGGTACTCTCAAAAATCTTCCTGCCGGTGCCACCCTCGGCGGCAAGAAAGTGACCAAGCCCTCCTACAAGACTATGGCCTACTTCGACACCGAGAAAAACTCCTTCCGTTGCTTCAAGATTGAGAACCTCATCTGCACAATCTAAAGTTCGCTTTCAGGGCTAACTTCGGCGCATAGTTCACAATAACAGTTAGTTAGAGTGGATTATGCGCTTTTTCAAAAAACCAGTTTTTTCAAGGTTTTGGAGCATGGGAACACTTTTGAGTTACCTTTGCTCCATGCTCACGAAATACTACATAGAGATAGACGGCGTAAAGGCCGAAGTTCCCAAAGGATGCCTGAAGAATTGGGACGAGATAAAGTGTGTCTACAAGCGCTCTGATTTCAGCGGCGTGACACGCTCATTCACCACACAGTTTGAATTTGTCGGAGAGATGTACGACAGACTCATGGCGCTGTATCTGCGTGATGGAGTCAACGCCCGTGCGGCGATTTCACTCTACACCATCACGAATGAATGGGCCTGGGAGGAACAATTCACCTGCGACCTTGATTTCTCCTCGATAGAGTGGGACAACTACATCGTCAAGATGAACTGCATCGACGATAGCCTCGCCGCTGCTATCAAAGCTAAGAAAGGCACCAAGTATGAGTTCGTTGTCGGGCAGGATATTCCGGTTGCAAGTTCTCTCGAATTTGATAGAATAACGATGCGGAACAGCTGTGTCCATGAGATTATTGGCGATGAAACAGCCAACAACTCCAATAAAGTTTTGCTGTATCCTGCCAATCTGAAGAGGTTGCCGACATATTTAGTCTGTGATGGTGAAACATACGAAAATAGTCCAGTTCTTTTCCAAGACCAAAGCGATGACAGTGGAGCATGTTTCCTTGAAGTTGTAAGTACCGCTAAAGATATTAGCATTGACATAGAAATAAGGATATCCAGACCTGAGAGTTTTGGGGCCACTATAAATAGTGCAAAAATCTACTTAATGTCTTTCAACAAGGCTAATAAGGATTATAATGCGAACACTTATACCAATCTCGGAGAATTACTCAACTATACATCAAATAGTGAGTCTCAAAGACAATATTTAGGATTATTTCCAACATTTGAAGCATTAAAACGTCGTTATCCTACACCCCCTAACAATTCCTGGGCATTGGTTGGTGAAAAATGGGAAACAGCAAACGAGGCTTATATTTCGCCAATAGGGAATATAACGCCCAAAGAGTGGATACATGCAAGCCCCTGGGCCACACACGCCTATCGTGGAGGGCCAGTAAATGGAAGAGGCTGCTCTCAATTTGTTTTTCAATATAAATTTAATCTTTCCAATATAAGCGCAGGAACTTGCTATGCTCTATTTTATGAGCTTTCAATGTCAGATAAATATCCAGGCTCGCAATTCCGCCAAAAATCAATGGCTCTTTCATCAAAAATCGAAACTCGATGGGAGAGCAAAGCCAAAACAATATCAATAGACGCTCTGAGACCGACATCAGTTCTCAACTCGCTGATGTCTAAAATCGTAGAGAATAGTCTGAATGTTGACGCTCAGATTAAAGATACAGATCCCCGAATTGCGAAGACATACTTATTCGCTGCTGAGAGTGTCCGTAATATTCCCGGAGCCAAATTCTATACTTCGTTCAACGATTTCTGCGATTGGATGGAGACTGTATTCGGGTATACTTATTATCTCGGTCCACGAGCAAAGGCGCAATTCAAACGCATTCAGGAATATTCTTTGGAATTTCCGTTAGGAACAGCTCATCTTTTGCATACGCAATGTCCCGGTGGTCATGGCAGTCAGGTAATAATCGTGGAGGGTACGCCCTACTTTGCTGTCATGGGCGATGATTATAATGCAGACGGCACGCTTAATTTCTATACAAAATGGGATGGTAGCGAAGATTACAACGACTCCGAGACTGGAAAAGCGCGTCTTGACACTCTTTTCTATGATGCGGACTACAACCAAGGCGTGTATTTCGATGACACCTACACGCTCCAATCTTATGTGGGAGATGTCAACAAAGGAGCGTGTGACTCTCAAACTATCTATTTCGTTCCACGAACCGAGATATTCGCTGGCACTAAAACTGTAAGACTATCTAATATCCGAGAGTTGAATTTCAGCATAAACACAGCCCTTGCCTATTCTGCTTTGACTATTGGCTACGACAAGCAGGAATATGAGGCAGAATGTGGCCGTGATGAGTGGAATTTCTCTGCACAATATACTACCGGTGTTGATAAGTTCGAGAAGAAACTTTCACTTATCAGCAAGTACCGCGCCGACTGCTACGGCTTTGAGTTTCTTTCACAAGAGCGAGCCAAAGATACAAAGGATAATAAGAGCGACAACACAGTTTTCTTCGCCTATTGTTCAGTCAAGGTAGAAGAGGAAGAATCTGAAGGCTCACGAGGTGACGAGGAAACTGAAATCACACAGAGTTCCACTCTTAAAATAGATAGGTCAGGATGCACAATATCTGGAGCATTATCCTCTGATGTTTTCAACGGCGAGTATTCTCCATATCTCTGCGCCAAAGCCAATGCCGCATACATTGCCGCTGCCATGTGTCCCATGACCCTTAAATTCGCATCGTTTGACGGCAATACGGATGTCAGCATCGATGGCATAAAGGGTAACGCAGACCTGCAACTGAACGAGCAGCTTTTTACGCTTGGTGAGGTTCAGTTCTCATCGGCTGATGTTGACACCAAACTTGATGTGAACGCGCTCTATGAGGTACAATCCAACGGCATCACTTACCGAGGCTTCCTCAAAGAGGTATCCTTCAAGTACGCCAAAGCCGAGACGGTGAAGTATAAACTAATCGTAAAGGAGATAGAGCTATGATACTGAGTCCGTTCACACCGTTGTTCTTCCCCTCGGCCAAAGCCGACGGCATAGAGAGTGCCTACATACAGACCTTTGCTCCGACCGACAAAATTCTCATAGAGCTTTTAGGCCCTAAGATTTGGGCTGGATTAGCCACTGTGGTAGGTATTAACGGCTCTGCATCCTTTCGGATACAATTTAACTATTGGGATATAACTGAGTCAACTCGGCTCAGGTTCGCGGCACTGTCGCTGTCGCCCGGATTCTATCAAGTGAGCATAATGGGAATAGGGCGCAGCGCGGTGTTCCGCGTAACTGACGATGCTGATATACTCGACAATACGACACTCATTCAATATTCCAACAAGGATAACCGTAGCCGACATGATGTCATTTCCTGGATTGACGGGATGCAACATTTCTTTGATTTCAGAGTGCCCGGCGGTTTCAAGGACAGCAACTGGACTTTCGGAGTAGAGAGTGAGCAGTTCGTTACCGAGGACTCGGATATAATCCAACTCTACGGACTTGAGTCCACGCAGATGAAATTCACTCTCGGCATGTCTGAGGGGTGTCCTGTATGGTTTGCCGAACTCCTTAACCGCCTCCTCACTTGCGATTACGTCTACTTCGACGGTGTACGTTTCGCCCGCAAAGAGGCCAGCGTCCCGGAAACTAACGCAGTCATGGACGGCCTCAACTCATTTGTGTTCACACAGAATTTGCAGAAGGTCGTAAACATCGACCCGAAACTCACTCTGGAACATCAGGCAATCATGCGCCGCGTAGATACAACTAACTACCGTGCAGTAAACGAGACAAACAACAGATTAATAAAATAGCGTATGGCATTAACACAAGAACAACAGACAATCTTCGATGCCGTACTTTCGTCTCTCCGTACCAACTCCAAGACGATAGAGCAGCTGACGCCACAGACGACGCTCGGCTCTAACGACTGGTTCGAGTTAAACGGGGGTCGCAAAGTATCGTACACTGTTCTGAGAGACCTCATCGCGTCCATGTCATCTTCTGATCAGGACTCGTTGAGAACACTCATCGGAAAGAATGTACTGAAATCGGTATCATTCGATGTAGGAGAAAGTACCGCGACGCTCACTATCAAGTCAGCCGGTACAACCATTTCATGCAACGTGCCGGTTGCTACCTCTGCAAAGGCCGGTATCATCACTGCTTTGGATAAGGTCAAGATTCAGACAGCCTATGACAATGGGCAGACCGCAATCTCCAAGGCAAATGCCGCCCAGGACACCGCCAACGCGGCAAGGTCAGCAGCCACCGGCGCCCAAAACACCGCTAATGCGGCCAGCTCTGCTGCGGCAGCAGCTCAAAGTACCGCCAATGCGGCAAAGGCTGTAACCGACACCAAAGGACAACCCGGTGGCCTCGCCACGCTTGACAGCGGCGGCAAGGTTCCGGCTGCACAGTTGCCCGGATATGTCGATGATGTCGTAGAGTTCAATGCTATGGTAAGCGGCGTTACTCCGCAGATGGCATCTTCAATCCATAAATCCACCGATTCAGGCTGTATGGTCGTGTATGATACCGAGAAGAACAGATTCCTTCTCGCCGTAGCGAAACGAACCATTGACACCGCCGAGAACTGGGGTACCGTCATTCGTCCTGTAAGGACGCTCAAAGCACAGAGCGTCGGAGACATCACGACTCAGACTACTGTAAGCGGAAATATTGGCTCCAAGTATCAGCTCGGAGAACTTGCGGGCGAGTTCTGGCAGATTGAGGACACCACCGGAGAACCTATCATCATCGTCGGTCAGTTCACCTACTACAATAATTGGCTCGATGCAGACAGTTTCGGAGAGGACGCAACGATTGACGGGCGTACTCCTGACAGCGGCAAGATTTATACCTGCACCTCATCGAACAAAACATACCGCTGGAGTGGTTCTGAACTCGTCACAATCGGTTCCGACCTCGCTCTCGGCCACACTGCATCCTCGGCCTTCCCCGGCGACGAGGGCGCAGCTCTCCAGTCCAAAGCCAGAGACCTCGAAAACCAAATCTTCGGTGTAAAAATATTGCCCTTTGACGGTATATGGGACGGTACAGGCACCGCCCCGACGAGTGGCATCTACTATTGCCCCAATGATGAGGACGGTGCCGGATTCCGCTGTTTCGGCAACTCTACTTTCGAGATGAAAGGATGGTACGAGGAAATCTACAACTCCGACATGACGGCCAACCCCGACAACATCTATCGATGCGAGTCAGAGCTGTTCCATGTCGTAGACGGCAAGATGATGCCGTTGTCCGGCTCCGCCGTCGGCAACACATTCAACGCCACCGTAGAAATACCTCTGCCGACCGGCGAATACTACTCCGATATCAAGGCCGAGGCGCAGACTCACAATGTACTGACCGCCGTATTTGAGCACGGCGTGGCCTCTGTCGGTCTGCAAATCACATTCGCCATCGGCCCGCGCACATGGAAGTCCTATCAGTACGTCGGAGTGAACGACACCGAAGGCCAGTTCAAGAACATCGACAACTGGATTGACCTCGCCGGCATGAGCGCCGGGTCTGAGGCCATAATCAATATCGACGAACTCGTTCCCCGGGCCGTGGCCGGTTACTATACCAAAGACACCGCCATTGACGCGCTACTTTCCTACATACAGTCATCGAGCATCGACTACTCGAAAGGCGGTCTGATAATCACTTTCCGCGCCAGCGAGTACGGATGGGAGACTTATCAGTTCACCGGTCAGGCCACCGACCTTTCAAGCAAAGACCTCTGGAAGTCTTTCGGCGGCGGTGGTGCCGTCAAGACGGAAGATACCCCTGCCTCCGGCGGCAAAGATGCCTTCTCCACGGGCGGCGCCTACGATATGGCTCAGGCCGCCTTCGACCACATGGAACTGGAGCAGGACGCCGAACACTACATCATCAAGGCCGTAAGCAAGAGCGACAAGGAGATGGGCGACTCCATCAAGTTACCCAAGAGCACCGGCAGCGGTCAGGCCGGCGGCACGACTCTTTCAATCATTCCTGAAGAGTCCTCCGTCTATGCCGCTTTCGGTTCCGACATCATACTCCGTGCCGCTATCCGTTCCGTCACCTATGAGGGCGAGACCGAGATACTGAACATGATCCGCCGCGTCGAAATAGTAGACACCACCTCCGGCATCACGCTCCTGAGCGAGGCTGTCAACCAGAACTCATCAACCTCTGCCACCAATTACTCGTTCACATTCGACTTTACGCCATATTTCAGCGAGGCTGCCGCCCGCGATTTCACCATAGTGGCCTATGATGCCGACGGCAACGTGCGCCGCAAGACCGTGACCGTTACGGCTGTCGATGTTACTGTTACTTGTGAGCAGGCGTTGAACTATACCCGAAACTCTCTTGAAGTCGGCGGGAGCGTCAAGAACATCAGCCTCTACAAGTTCCCGAACAACGTAAGCAAGCAGGGCGTGAAAGCCTACACCGAGATATTCATCGGCGGCGAGTGGAAGAGCCTGGGCACGGCAATCATCACCGACAACTACACGCACTCTATCTCCATTAACCCTAACAATGTACTTGGGGGCAACGAGAAGATGACCCACGGCTCATATCCCATTCGCTTCTGGGGTGAGGATGTGGCCTCCGGCGTTACCGGCAACAAGTTCTATACTGCCGTGATGTGCGTGGATCCGGAGTCCTCCACGCCGATAGTGGCCATGCGCTTCAACGACACCAACAACGGCTCCATCCGTCTGTATGACACGCTCGTTCTCGAAGTGGCCGCCTATACTCCCGGCAAAAACTCCACCTCGGCCGATGTCTATATCGACGGACAGAAAGCCACGACTCTTGAATGTCAGATAGGCCAGACCTACACCGTCCGCAAGCAGATCAACGGATACGCTGCCGACGGCACCAAGAAAATCAGCTGCTACTCCCGGAGCGCGTCCGTACAGTCCAAAGCCATCGAGGTTACAGTTCAAGGCTCCGCGATTGCCGCCGCAATCAAGAGTGGCGCACTGTTCGGCCTCGACTTCGCCACGCGCTCCAATGATGAGGCCGACCACACCATCAGCGACGGAAGCTATGTACTGAGCGTTGTCGGCTCCAACTGGTCATCCAACGGATTCCGTCCGTACCTCGGTGAGACAGCCCTGCGCATTGCCGAGAATGTCAAGGCTCACCTGCCATACGCACCTTTCGCATTGTCGGCCACCGAGCGCACCAACGGTATGGCTCTGCAATTCGCCTTTGCGACTAACAACGTAAAGGACAGCGAGGCCAAACTGATGGAGTGCTACGACCCTGACAGCGGTGCCGGATTCTATATCTGCGGCAATAAGATAGTCGTGAACTGCAAGACGGGTACACCAGGTACAATTACACGCTCGTTCAAGTGCGGAGAGAAGCACACCGTCGGACTTGTTGTAGAGCCTTCGACCATCAGCCATCTGCGCGGTACCACCGAATACTCCAACATCAAGCTCTACATGGACGGCGAGGAGATAGGCACTATCGGCTATGTCTCCAACTCCGGCGCAATCCTCAATCAGAAAGAGATAGATTTCGACGGCACCGATGCCGATTTCTACCTCTACTATCTGATGGCCTATGATACCTATTACGAGTGGGCACAAGCTTTCGACAATTACCTCTGCAAACTGACCGACACCGACGCGATGATTGCCGAGTACGATGCAGAGAATGTTCTCGATAATCAGAACCGCCCCTCGATGCAGCAGCTCAAAGAGAAGGGCTTCCCTTACTATGTAGTTGTCGCATCTCAGGCCACATTCGACAGCTTTGACTCCGACATCAATACATCGACCAAGTTCAACTGCACGCTGTTCTATTTCCACCCGACAATGCCGTGGAGGTCGTTCAAGGCTACCAATGTGCAATGGCGCCGTCAGGGTACCACCTCGGCCAAGAGGCCCATTAAGAACGATAGATTTTATCTCCGTAAGCCTGTCGACAAGGCCAATCCAACCGTCATTACGGCACTCAATCCCGATTACACCAACACTGACGCACTCAAGACCTACGAGCTGTTCGCGCAGAACTATATCCGCGTCGGCCAGAACACCATCCCGGTTGCAATCATCACCGTCAAGGTTGACTACTCGGATTCCTCGATGGCGAATGACTGCGGAGTGTGCGATATGATGAACGCCACGTTCCGTGCCCTCGGCAACAACTATCTCACTCCGGCGCAACGTGCCTTTGACGGCACATGGAAGAAAGGCGATATAACCGTCACCGGATTGCAAATGAACCACTCCACGGCCAACCATCCCATTGCCGCGTTCCGCGCCACCAACGAGAGCCTGACTGATGCCTGGTTCCATGCACGCGGTAACTGGAAAGAGGACAAAGGGGAGCAGGTTGCGCTCGGATTCATGGACACGCCCGGATACAACAAGGGGTGCAGGAATTATGGAGACTTCATAGAGTTCTTCGGCAAGGCCACATTCGACAGCAACGGCCACTTCGTAAAGCAGGAGACTCTCGCTGAAATCGTGGCCCGGTTCAAGACCACCGAGGGGCTTGACACATCGAAACTCTATCTGCTCTCGCAGTATTGCGGCCGCGATTATAAATTCATGCGGTACAGCGGCGGCGAGTGGGCAGTGGCTCCCGGCTCAATGAAACAAGTCAACGGCCAATGGGTCATTTCAGGCGATGTGCTGAATCCTGTCAGCGGCTACGAACTCATCACCTACGACGGCATGGACTGGTTTATGGGAGTAGGCGGTATCGACGACATGATGGCGCCCACCACCACCGCATCTTCGTGGGTTCAGAAGCTGAGCCTCGGCCAGCCTACCTATCCGGCATGGACACAGTATTTCGAGTGCATGATTGATGACGATCATCTTCAGGAAGACCTCGCAATGGGTCGCAAGGTTCCGTTTGAGCTGTTCAATGTTCTCAGGTTCTGCAACTCGTGCGATTACTCGAAAGAGTCACTTGCCGACACATGGCAAGGCATCTGGAAACAGAACGCATGGAAGTACATGAGCGCACATTCGCTCAACGCCTACTATGCCTTTACAGATTTCCTCGCCGCCGTGGACCAGCAAGCAAAGAATATGCAGCCTATGTTCTTCCTTGAGGGCGGTTGCTCCGTTGAGAACGGTGTCTATACATCTCCTTCCGCTATGGAACCCATACGGATGTACGAGAATAAAGTGTACGACTGCGATACCTGCAACGGCAAGGACAACGACGGCGGCAACACCATTCCTGCCGACCTCAACCCGGAAGAGGATGAAAAGTGTTACGCCGGCCGTGGCTCTATCCTTTGGAACAATCTGCGCCGTTGCTCAAATCAGGAAATGGTATGCGATGCAAGCGGCAACACCCTCACTCTCCCCGGCGTGGTGAATACCATGCGCAACCTCCCCGAAATAGAGGGAGTCGGCGCAGGGCCGTTCTCGCCACAGGGCGCACTCTACTATTTCGTCAAGAACAGAATTGAGGTGTGGCCGAAAGTGGTCTGCACCTACGACTGTGAGCGCAAATACATCAAGTATTCCGAGCTATACAACGACATCTATTTCTATGCCCTGCACGGTTCCGGCCGACAGTCGCTCCCTGCCTTCATACAGCAACGCTGGCGTGTCCGCGACGGCTACTATCAGACGGGCGACTTCAAGGATGCCTCGCACGTTCTCGGCGGTCGTATCGGAGCCAAGACTGGTGCCAAGATTACGTTCAAGGCCGCCAAAGACGGGTATTTCGGTATCGGTAATGACGGTGGTAATGTTACGCAAGGAATGTACCTCAAAGCCGGAGAGACCGGGGTGTTCACACAGTTCCAGCACGGCGACAATGTGCTGCTCTACATCTATCAGGCCGACCAGATGAGCGAGATAGACCTATCGGAAATCTCGCTTGACCCGAATTTCCAGTTCTCGCAGATGAGATTGGCCGAGAAAATCGTCATCGGCTCACTCAACCACAAGACGAATTGGACGCTGTCGCCAGGCAATACGGGATTTCTCCAGCAGATGAACCTCGGCGACCTTCCGTTCCTGAAGCATCTCGACGTGCGCAACACGGAGATAACCACTATCAACGCCGAGGGTTGCCCACGACTTGAGACCGTACTGGCCTCCGGCTCGGACCTCACCACTATCCGACTTGCCGAGACCTCGCCGATTGAGACTCTCGAACTGCCTGCCGGCATGACAGAACTCAACCTCGTGAACCTGCCCAAACTATCTTATCCCGGCGGCCTGACAATCGCAAGCATGGCCAACGTGAACCGTCTGATGTTAGCTGGATGTCCCGACATCGACCCGATGAGCCTTATCAACGGAATTATATCGGCCTCCAACATTCGTTATCTCCGTCTGCCGGATGTGAACATCATAGCTCCCTCTGCAACGCTCTCTGCTCTGAAAGCGAGCGGAGCCATCGGCCTTGACCCCACCGGACAGGCATACGACGAGACCGGCAAGTGTTCCGGCGTTACAGGACGATGGATATTCACCGACCTTGTTACTGATGCACAACTCTCTGCGTTCAAGGCGTATTTCCCGGCACTCGACATCCACAACTCGCAGTATTCTACTATCTGCTATTCCGATGTAGAGCCTGACACCGAGAATATCTCCAACATGGATGACAGCACTGGGTACCGTTTTAACAACACCTACACCGTACCGGCGCACTGGCAACTGATGGTTCAGCGGAGCCACGCTATGAAAGCTGCTCTCAACGCCACTGACGGGAAGATGTACTGTACTCCTATCAGCGACAGCAATTATGCGTTGCTCGCCGACGGCTCCTCCTATGACCCCTCTGATATGTCAGGTGAGGGGTTTGATGTGATGAAGCACATTCCCAAGCACCATTATAAGGGTATCAATGACTACAAGAACCAGTTGAAATACACTTGTTTCTCAATGTTGTCAACCGAGCCGCTTTCAACCTGCGCACTCAATGCCGACGGCACACTGCGCCGCATCCGCAAAAAGCTGTCGCAGATCTTGGTTAAGGAGTTATCGGCAATCGTTACGACTGATGTTGTGGCCGGTGGCACCTGCGCGCTTACCGACAACCCCAACATGAATGTCTATGCCATTGATGTTGACGGCATGAAGCAGGTGCGTTGGCCCGGTCTTAACAATGCTCAGATAGGCGCGGTATTCCTTGACGAGGACGGTAAAGTCATCTCGAAGTACAATATGAGCGTCAGCAACTCGCTCTTCGACTTCACACTTGGCGATTACATCTTTATTGATGTGCCCAAAGGAGCAAAGAAGTTCGTGTTCACGTCGCCAAAGGGATTCGACGACCAGGAGGCTATCGCCGTTGACAGCTCCGCTATCGAGGCCATCGAACCCGATTGGGTGGAGGTTGACGAATACCTTCTCGGTGTGTATGGCGGTTCTCTCGATGCGCTGATGAGGATACGTTCCATAAGTGGTGCGGCTGTTCGTCGAGGAGATGACAATCACTCCACCAATTCAGAGTGGGCGTATGACTCCAACGGCAACTTGACCAACACAACAGTGCCAACATCAACCATGCACTACTCATCGGCTGACCTCATCAACCTTTGCCGTATGCGCGGCGAGGGTTTCCAGGCCGAGGACTATGAGATGAACTGTGACCTTGCACAAATCATCTACGGCATCGTCGGCGATCGCGACATTCAGGCAAAGTGTGGATACGGTTGTACTCATGCTTATACGACCGGTGCCAACGGAGCCAATGACTTAGGCAACATTACCCGATTCGGTACCTCAACCGGACATCTCGGTAATATTCTGTTTGGTTTACAGAACTATGTTGCGTGCTGCTATGAGGCTATGGATTGCGTAGGTATCAACATCTCTACGTTCATTGACTGGCGTAAGGGCAAGTACAGCGACAACGACGCATCATTCCCGATTGATGCCAAGTGGCATATCTACAATATGCTTACTGGTACCGAGCGTGTCGTTCAGGGTCTAAACGCCACTGACTATTGTATCGGCCGAACTAAGCATGGCAGATTCTGCGACATGATAGCATCAAGGCTTACTAATGACAAAACGCAGTGGAACCAGAACTATGCTGATGCGCAGTGGTATTCTCATTCAAGAGGCCGTTTGCCCCGGCGCGCCGGCTACAATGCGTGCGCGGTCTGCGGTCTCGCGTTCGTCCATGCGAACGTCGCTGCCTCGTACGCGAGCTCGGGCTACGGCGTGCGGCTGGCCTTCAGAAAGAAGAACGGAATCGTCATCGTACAAGCGGCCTAACGTAAATCGTAAGAGCGAAAAAGCGACAGAGGGAGAGCCGACCATCGGGAGGCTGCTCCCTCTCCCTTTTTCCTCGCCGTAAGGCGAGTCGATATATTTTGATTTTTCCATGTCCCTGATTTTTCGTAATTTTGCACCCAAAAGGTAGAGAACTTCAAAGCCGTTTGCCCCGGCGCGCCGGCAACAATGCGAACGCGAACTACGGTCTCGCGTACGTCAATGCGAACAACGCTGCCTCGAACGCGAACACGAACAACGGCGTGCGGCTGACATTGAGGACTATAATAGAGGCGAATAGTCGCCTTTTGTTATATAATCGCCACCCTGCGACTGTCATGTATGACGATGAAAGAGGCGAGAAGTTCGAGCCTCGGCAACCCTTGCGGACATCAGTCCGGAGAAAGCCGGAACATAACTAAGAGCCCTGAAGGCTATGGAGATAGAATATCCTCTTGACAATCTTATCCCCGAGATTGTCAGCCGGGAGAACTTATACGCAAGCATAGACTATGTAATCGATCATCTCGAATGCAAGCACCAACGCGATAGGTTCCGGCCAGATAAAACTCTTGATGACAGCGACCCTCAGATTCAGGAGCGCTGGAATCGTTATTACGCATGGAGGGATAGGGTCTATAATATTCTAAAACGTGAGATAGAGACGGGTGAATTTTCAATCACTCGTGCTGATGTTCAGGATATTCATGTTAAGGATGGGCCCAAGGAGAGGGACGTGCAAGCTCCTAACATTATCAAGCGTATAGGCATCAATGCCATTATGGTTGTCGTTGAGAAGTACACGCGCCCGGCACTCATAAAGAACACGGCGGCCAGTATCAAAGGCCGTGGTATGCACTGGCTCCACCATATCTTAGAAGACGATTTAGTGGCTGCACCTGAAATGAGTCAGTGCTATGGGCAGACCGATATAGTGGGATATTATGACAATATCCCCCAAGAGGGTATGAAAGCAACAATCCGTACTTTCATTTCAGACCAAATTCTGCTCAAAATCATAGACCGCTTCATAACCTTGATGCCAAAGGGACTCTCCAAAGGACTGCGTTCCTCTCAATGTCTCGCCAATCTTTACCTCAACCCGGTTCATCATCGTATGCTCCAAGAGGTTCCTCACTATATGCTGTCATATCCTGATGGCACCGTCGAGGTGCGTTATCTGTATTACAGCTATTGTGATGATACTGATTTCCTCGCGCCCAATAAGAAGGAGGCATGGAGGCTTATGCACATCTATATGGATGAGGTGAGCAAGCTCGGCTTGCAGGTAAAACCCAATTACGCAGTCCGGCCGATGACTGAGGGTCTTGACTGTCTCGGGTATACACATTACCGAGATGCCAAGACTGGCCGTGTCTATTCACTCATACGAAAGCGAGTGAAACAGAACGCGGCCCGGAAACTTGCAAAGGTCAAGTCACGAAAGCGCCGACAGCAGATTATCGGCTCTTTCAAGGGCATGGCGTGCCACGCAGATTGCAAACATTTGTTTTACATCTTAACACATCATAAAATGAAGAAATTTTCTGAGATGGGAATTGTCTTTACGCCGGCCGACGGCAAGAAGCGGTTCCCCGGCAAAGTCATGCGACTGAGCGCACTCCAGAACAAGAGTCTGGAGATACACGATTTCGAGAGCGAGATGCACACTTCTCACGGTGAGGATCGCTACCTTGTTTCGTTCCGTGATACCCAGACAGGCGAGTGGGGCAAGTTCTTCACATCGTCCGAAGAGATGAAAAACATCCTCGATCAGGTGAGCGACCTGGAGGATGGATTTCCATTTGAAACCGTCATCCAAAGTGAGGTATTTGACGGAAACAAAGTGAAATACAAGTTTACCTGATTTTCGGTTTTGAGAGCATTTCGTTCAATCTGCCGTTCTTTGTTGTATATTAGCGGAAAATTCAAAACCGCATGGAAAAGATATACGGAGCAACAGAGCGGCAGGATGGCTTATACTCTATCGGCCGCAATAAATGGGAGCTGTTCTACGGCTTCGGAAAAGACAACCCCGACGATGAGACCGGCTGGAACTGGCGCCGTAAGTTCAAGTACAAACCGAGCGTCGAGGAAATCAGGGCCATTGTCAAAGCAACAATCAATAAGGAGACCGACCGCAGAATCCTTGAAGGGTTCGTGTGGAAGGATATGCCCGTGTGGCTGTCCTCCGAGAACCAGTTCAACTACAAGGCCGCCTATGACCTCGCCGTGCAGACAGGCGGCGCCACGTTACCTGTGCGCTTCAAGTTCGGCACCGACGAGACCCCGGTGTATTATACTTTCGAGAGCCTTGAGGATTTCGGCAGTTTCTACACCTCGGCCATGCAGCACATCAACACCGTCCTCAACGAGGGGTGGGTTGAGAAAGATTTGGCCGACAGCATGACTTTCGAGCGCGATGAGTAACGGGTGCGGATGCTCGTCAGGGCCATTAAAATATCTCCGTCCCCCATACGCAAGATACTTCTATGTCGCCTGCTGTATGCACGATGATGATTACGACCGTGGCGGAGACGCTGAAGCCAGACGCTCGGCCGACCGTGCATTGTTCCGACGGTGCTTCCGGTTAATCCATGAGCGTGAGACAAGTCCGGGACGAATGATTTGGCTCTCACTGAACGCGCTGCTGTATTATAAGAGTGTTCGGATTTTCGGTAGACATTTCTTCAATTTCACAAAGTAGATTTAATGGCTCGGCAATGCGCCGGGCCATTTTGCATTTTTAGGAAGTGCCTATTATTGCGCGATTTAGGCTATTTCAAGTTTTAGAAAATTTTAGATTTCGTCGGAGCTGTTGGTTAGCGCGTTACTTTTGCCGAAAAAGTAATGTCATGAAAATCCAAACAGATAAAATCAAGCATTTGGCAGTGTGCTTCATAGTGTCGGCCGCAGCCGCCGTCATAGAGTCGGCTTTCGGCGCATCATATCCTCTTTCATTCCTCGCCGGTATGATTGCCGGTGTCGCAATAGGTGTAGGCAAGGAGTATGGTGACAAATGTGCCATCGGCAATCGTTGGGATTGGAATGACATTCTTGCCGACGCTATCGGTGCTTTGCTCGGTTCAGGTGTCGGAGCTCTCGTTTCAATGGTCTAACAAAAATCAATCATCATCATGCACAACGTTTCTGACATCTTCCGCTCCCTGTTCTCGTTGCTCGGAGCCGTGCTGGCTGTTTTGGAGCCCACACTTCCGTACATTCTCATCTGCACTCTGCTTATTCTGGCCGATTGCTTCACGGCGTGGCAGCTGGGCAAGAGGGTGAAGAAAGCCCATCCCGAAAGAGTCCGTAAAGACGGCCACAAATTCGCATCTTCCCATTTCGGCAAGGTGCTGATCACGCTCATGAAATCATACTTCCTTGTGATAGTGGCATTCTACATTCAGCAGAACATTACCGACGGCCTCCCCATCGACCTGACCAAGATTGCCGCCGGAGCAATCTGCTTCTGGCAGTTATGGTCCATCTTGGAGAACGAGTCCAGTTGTAACGGTGCCAAGTGGGCGAAAGTAATGCAGAAAATTCTCGTTGACAAGACCGAGCGTCATTTCGACATTGACCTTTCAGAACTCGACTCTAAAGAAGAAATAGAATGAATACAATCAAGAGAGGGAGCAGAGGCCCCGAAGTAAAGACCCTGCAAACAAAACTCGGCATCACCGCTGACGGAATCTTCGGACTCAAGACCGAGGCCGCAGTCAAGGCTTACCAGAAGGCCCACGGCCTGACCGTTGACGGCATCGCCGGAGCGAAGACATGGAGTAGCCTCGGCTATGAGACCGTCGACGCAGTCCGCGACACACGGACCATCAATATGATTATTCTACATTATGCAGCCACGCCCATTGACATGGATTTTGGCATCGAAACCCTGGAAGCCTGCCATAATTCGCGTAATTTCTCGGTTTATATCAAGGACGGACGAAGATGGCATATCGGCTACCATTACTACATCCGTAAGGACGGAACCATCATTGCCTGCCGCCCGGAGAACGTGAGAGGGTGCCACGCCAGCGGCTACAACGCTCACTCAATCGGCATCTGCTATGAGGGCGGCTGTCCTGTCAGCACCACAAAGAACTGGCAAAACATCGGCCTCGATACCCGAACTGCGGCGCAGAAAGTGAGCATCCTCAATCTGCTCAAAGAACTGCGCAAGCGTTATCCCCAAGCGCCCGTCCACGGTCACAACGAATTTGCCAATAAACCTTGCCCCGGTTTCAATGCCAGGGAGGAATATAAAAACGTCTGAACCATGAAGAAATTCCTGATTATTCTCGTGGCCGCGTTTGCCCTGACATCGTGCCACACCAACAAGCAAATTGCACAGACATTGCCACCGGCACCTATCGTTCTCAACAACTCCGACAGTGTGCGAGTCGAGACCGTCATCAAAACCGAGTATGTTCCGGTAATGGTCGATGTGCCGGTGCCTCAGCAGTCCGTCAGCAACATCGTCTTTGAGACTGACACCAGCCATATCGAGACCGACGTAGCGGTGAGCGACGCATGGATCACGTCAGACGGCACGCTCTTTCACAACCTCGTCAATAAGGATGTCAAGTTGAGCGGAGAAGCCTATGTGCCGCAGACTACCACCGAGAACAACAATGAGGCCGTCAAGACAAAAGAAATCCCGGTGCCTCAGCCATACCCAGTCTATGTCGAGAAATCGCTGAGCAAATCCGAGCAGTTCAAGCTGTCGGCCTTCTGGTATCTCGTAGGAACCGCACTTGTCGCCGGAGCGTATATCTTCAGGAAACCGTTCCTGAAACTGATTAGGAAGGTTATAGGTTAGAGAATTTGTGTTTTACCTTTGTTCAAAAGTTTTATTTCGGATAATAAGAATGGCCACGTTGTGAAACGCAGCCATTTTTTATACTTACTCAAATTATTTTCGCACTTGTTAGTAATATGGAGTGGAGCGTCAGTGATGATGTTGATGATGATGTGATGGCGCTCCCAGGGCCGGCGATTGTCGGCCCTTTGTTATTTCTTCAGGGAGAGATTCTGTTTGGCAAGAAAATTCTCTAAAAACTCCACCGACACGACACCCATACGGCTGACCGAGAGAAGTTGTTTTTTCGTCATTGCCACAAGGTCTCGGAGGCGGCGTATGCCTGCGTCGCCGAGTGGTATCAGAATGCGCCCCGGAATATCGAAATCAGTCAGCGATGCCGAGAGCAGCGTTTCCATGTGCAGTCGGTATTCCTCGTACTTGTCAAATGATGTGTCGGTTGTCAGTGTCTGTATCATAATTGAGGAAAGTAAAAAGCGAGGGGAACCACCCCCTCGCCAAGTCAAACCAATAAAACCAAGGAGGAATAAACCCCTCATGGAATTATTGATAGCGCAAAGTTAACACTTTATTTTAGATTATCCAACACTTTACGCACGGCCTCTGTTGCAATTTCCGGTGTAACCGAGATATAATTGTAGAGTGAGGTACCTCCTTTGTCTACGCGATGCCCCAGAATGTAGTCGATTGTGCTTGTACTGATGCCGAGGTCGAATGCGTGCTGACTGAATGATTTCCGCGCCGAGTAGTAGATCAGGTTCTTTATTCCTGTCAGTTCGGCCAGCTTCCTCATGTTCACATCGAAGAAGCAGTGCATACCGTCCGTGCGCTGATATTTTGTTACGGCCAATCGACCGTCAGAACCTTTGTATTTGGCGATGATTGCCTTGGCCTCATCAGGAATGCGAAACTCCACAAACTTGTTCAGTTTGGGACGATTCTCGGTCTTTTTGCGGACGTAGTGGATGATTTCGGATTGCTCGTTGAAATTGATGTCGAGCAGGTCGGTCATGTTGATGCCGCCGAGATAGTATGAGAGCATGAATAGGTCCCGGCACTTGATGATGTTCGGCTTTGTGCTTTCAAGGTCTCGGATGCGCCTTACCTCATCGACGGAAATCCACGACTCCCTGACTTCCATCTTTGGCAGCTCGTAGCCAAAGAACGGATCGACACGGAACTGCACATAACCGCATCGCTTGGCATAGTTGAGAAGCACCATGAGGAACACGAGATAGTTGCGGACGGTAGTCAGTTTGAGGCCACGTCCACGGAGATACTTGTCGAGGCCGAGGATTGTGCCGTGATTGATGTTCTCGGCCAATAGTTTCTCCCCAAGGTGATGACTGATGACTCTCCAGATGTTGCGATACCCGGCAGCCGTCCCGGACTTGATGTGAGCCTTTTCCATGTACTCCTCGTAGATAGATTTGAGAGTACGGTGCTTGTAGTTTCCGGCGTTCTTGAGCTGGAACACCAGTTCGGGACAGGTCAGGCCGTCGATGTAGTCAAGCTCATCAAGAGCCGACTGATAGCGTTGGAGTAGTCCGCGAATCTTCACGTTCAGGATGGTGGCGTCTGGCCGTTTGACCACGGCACCCTTTTTGAACTCCTTGGAAGAGTTCAGGATAATGTCTGTTACGATGTAGCGAGTCTCGCCGTTGTGAGCGACAGAGATTCTTACTTTGTTTCTGCCGCCCTTGACCTCCTTCGACTGGAGCACTACTGCGTTCAAAAGAGCCATAATTTCGGACAATTTTCAGGAAATAAAATTAGCGAAACGGGTTGCTTTTGAGTTGTCGGAAACGCTCAAAACTTGCCGTCTCTGAATGATATTACTAATTATTCCTCCTGAAATTCAATCCATTCAGCAATTTAGGCTCTTTTTTACCGCAGAGTTATTATAAAAAAGCGAAAAGCCGGCTTCTACTCGGGCGTTATCGTGGCTTTTTTACGTCGGTGGCGCTTTATGGCATCGTTTATAATCCATTGCAACTGCCCGTTGACGGAGCGGAACTCGTCTGCCGCCCATTGTTCTATGGTGGCCATGGTGGCGGCGTCGATGCGCAGCAGGAAGCCTTTGTCGCAGGATGATTTCTTTGCCGGCATTGCGAGTGTGGATTACTGGTACAGCGAGCCGGTGTTGAGTACGGGCTGGGCGGGTTCGTCGGCGCAGAGCACCACGAGCATATTGCTCACCATTGCGGCTTTGCGTTCTGCGTCGAGTTCCACTACTTGCTCGTCTTCAAGTTGTTTGAGGGCCATTCTCACCATGGACACGGCTCCTTCCACTATTTTCTCGCGTGCGGAGATTATGGCTGCCGCCTGTTGCCTGCGCAGCATCACGGCCGCTATTTCGGGCGCGTAGGCGAGGTAGTTGATGCGGGCTTCCACCACTTCGATGCCCGCCATGGCGAGGCGCTCGTTTATCTTTTTCTCAAGCAGGTCGTTGATTTCTTCTCCTCCTCCGCGAAGGGTGATTTCGTCGTGCATCCCGTCTATGTTGTCGTAGGCGAAATGGCCTGTGACCTCGCGGAGGGCGGCGTCGCTCTGTATGCGTACGAAGGCTTCGAGGGCGGCCTTGTGGTTGGCAGAGTTCAGCTGCACGTTGCCGTTGAGGCCTACGGATGCCATGCTCGGTGCATCCACATCGAAGATTGCCTTGTACGTGTCCTTGACTTTCCATACCATCACCATGCCTATCATCACGGGATTGCCTACTTTGTCGTTGACCTTTATCGGCTCGACATCGATGTTGTGCAGCCGCAAAGACACTTTTTTAGCCGTCATGAAGGGGTTTACCCAATAAAAACCCGTGGCAGTGAGCGTTCCCCTGTATTTTCCGAAAAATATCATTACGCGGGCCTGATTGGGCTGCTGGATGAAGAAGCCGCATAAGCAGACGGTCCATAGCAGCGCCAATACGGCTACGGCGAACCCGGGACGGTCGAGCGAGGTGAATGAGATTCCTGCAAGCGCGGGTATGAGCAGCAGAACTACTGCAAGCATTGCAAAACCATTGATTGTAGAGCCTTTGTAGGCGTACTCTCTGTTGTCGTTGTTCGTTTTCATGGCACAAGAAAATGATATTGTTTTGATATTGCAAAGATATGCAATTGCTTTAATGATTGCAAATTTTTCGAAAAGAATTATAGATGTGTTTTCTATGCCATATATGCGACGCGGGCGGCGACATTGAGTATGTCGCCGCCCGCGGTCTGTGTCTTGCAATATGCGGTTATTTCAGCGCGGAATAGTCGCGGCTGTAGCGGAGCATCTGGTCGGCGTATCCTTCGCCGTAGCTTACTTTCACGTCGGTGATGCTGTCGCCGTCCATCACGGGTGTGTAGACGGGGTTGACGAATCCGCGGTAGGGGGCGAGGTTGAGGCGCGCGTAGCGGTCGAGAACCTCTTTATGCAGAGCGGGGTCGACCTTTACGGCGTACTGCTCCACGAGGGCGCGGCCGGCTTCGTAGTCGCCGGTGCTGCGGATGCGCTGCACTTCGGCGAGAAGTTCGCCGAACAAACGGCGCAGGGCTTCGTAGTCGTTGATCTGTACGTAGGTCTTGCCGTCGCGGCTGACGAGCTCTATCACGTTGGCGTCCTTGCCGTGCTCGTAGGCCCAGCGGGCTATGAGCGCGCGGTTGCGCATGTGCGCTTCCTCGATGTCTTTGCCGGGTTCGATGCGGTTGAGCTGCGTCATCAGGCCATTGAGGATGTACTTGTAGTACTCGGCTTTGTATGCGTCGGGATTGTCGAGCAGACCGATTTCGAGCAGTTTCGGGTCGGCAAGATAGTAGAGAGCGAACAGGTCGGCGCGGGTTTCCTCAAGTGTGGAGCCGTGGGCTTTGAGCGCATCGGGGTCGACTCCGGGCATGAGCCGTCCGCTGCCGTGGCCGAGGCATTCGTGCAGGTCGGTGTGAAGGTTGTCGGTGATGAACAGGTAGTCGGCCATGAGCTTGCGGGTTGGTTCGTCGATGACGAATTCCTCATCGAAGCCGCTGCCGTGGTTGGCTGCGTCGTAGGCCTGGGTGATGTTCTCAAGAGTGACGCTCTTGGAGCCGTGGGCGGCGCGTATCCAGTTGGCGTTGGGCAGGTTAATGCCGATGGGTGTGGCGGGATATGCGTCGCCGGCGAGGATGGCTGCTGTGATGACTTTGGCCGATACGCCTTTTACCTCGTCCTTGCGGAATGCGGGGTCGACTGGCGAATTGTCTTCGAACCATTGTGCGTTGGCGCTAAGGGTCTCTGTGCGGCGGCTTGCGGGGATGTTCTTGAAGTTGACGATGCTTTCCCATGAGCCGGTCATGCCGAGCGGGTCGCCGTAGCTTTCGATGAAGCCGTTGATGAAGTCGACTTGCGAAGCGGTGTCTTCGGCCCATGCTATCGAGTAGTCGTCGAATGTCTTAAGCGAGCCTGTGGTGTAGTATTCGATGAGTTTTTCGATAATGTCGCGCTGAGCGTCGTTTTCGGCGTAAGGTTTCGCTTTTTCGAGATTTTCCACGATTTTCTCTATAGCTGCGGAGTAGAGCCCGCCGATTCGGTAGACCTGTTCGGCCACTTTCCCGTTTTCGTCTTTGACAAGGCGGCTGTTGAGTCCGTAGGAAACCGGGGTGGGGTCGGCGCTGTCTTTCAGTGCAGCGTAGTAGGCCTCCACTTCGTCCTGTGTCAGGCCGGGTCCGTAGAAGTTGCATGCCGATGTGGCCACGAGGTCGGCGTTGTCGGCCTGGTTGACGCGCTTGGCGAGGTAGGTCGGGTCGAACACCACTTTCATGAGTTCGGCCTGCTCGTCGGCAGTCACGCCGGTGCGGTTGAGCTGCTCGGCGAAGAACTCTTTTGAGAAAGATGGAGCGAATTTGTCCATCGAATAGTGGTGATGGATGCCGTTGCCGAACCACACCTGCTTCATGTATTGCTCGAAAGCCTTGAAGTCGGCGCTTTCGCGGTCGCCGTTGTATGTGGTGTAGATGTTTTCAAGCGCATGGCGAAGGGGCAGGTTGGCAGAGCAGTTCTGATCCCAAAGTATGTCGCGTCCCCAAAGGGCTGCTTCCGTGAGATAGTAGATGAGGGCTTTCTGATTCACGCTCAGGCTGTCGAAATCGGGCACCTGATAGCGCAGCACTTCGATGTCGGCGAATCGGTCGGCCGTGTAGTCGAATCCGGTGTCGGCGGCCTGCTTGGGCGTGCACGCCCACAAAGCTGTAGCGGTGGCTGCAGCGGCAAGAATGCGTAAGTTTGTCATATCGTTGTCGTTATTCATTGTTATTCAACATAAAGTACGAGCCCTTTCAGGTATTCTCCCTCAGGGTGGTATATGCTCACGGGATGGTCGGCGGGTTGTGTGAGCTGGTGCAGTATGCGCACTCTGCGGCGGCTCTGTGCGGCTGCAGAGAATACTGCTACGCGGAATTGCTCACGGCTCACGGCCTGCGAACAGGAGAATGTGAACAGCACCCCTCCCGGGGCGATTTTTTCGAATGCGCGCGCATTTAGGCGTCGGTAGCCTTGCAGCGCGTTGTGCAGCGCGCTGCGGTGTTTGGCGAATGCCGGCGGGTCAAGCACAATAAGGTCGTATGCGCCGCGCTCCATCGCGTCGAGATGCTTGAACGCATCCTCGGCCACGGCGCGGTGGCGCGTGTCGCCAGGAAAGTTTAGCTCGACGTTGGCTTCTGTAAGTGTCACGGCTTTTGCCGATGAATCTACCGACACTACCTCGGCGGCACCACCGCCGAGGGCGTAGACGGAGAACCCTCCTGTGTAGCAGAACATGTTCAGGACACGCCGTCCGGCCGACAACCGCGCGAGCAGGGCGCGGTTGTCGCGCTGGTCCACGAAAAATCCTGTTTTCTGTCCGCGCAGCCAGTCGATGTGGAATTTAAGGCCGTTTTCCGTGGCCACGTTGCCGCTGTAGGAGCCTATGATATAGTCGTTCTGAGGGTCGAGGCGCGCTTTGTAGGGCAGCGTGGTCTCGCTTTTGTAATAGACGTTGGCGATTCCGGCTCCGGGAAGGCGGGTAAGGGCGCGTGCTATGCAGTCACGCATGAAGTGCATACCCGGGGAGTGTGCCTGTACGACGGCAGTGTCGCCGTACACGTCCACTACGAGTCCGGGGAGGAAGTCGCCCTCGCCGTGTACGAGACGGAATGCCGTGTTGTCGTGGCGTTGCAGGCCGAGCGTGCGCCGCAGGGCGTAGGCTTCCGACAGGCGGCGCGCGAAAAAGTCGTCGTCTATGTCTGTGTCGGCGAAATCAAGCATGCGCACGGCGATGCTGCCTATCTGGTAGTGTCCTACGCCTATCATTCGGCCGTCGGCGGCAACTACGCGCACTACGGTGCCTTCGTCTATGTCGCGTGGCATTTCGGTCAGGGCGCCGGAAAACACCCATGGGTGCAGGCGGTCCAGCGAGTCTTCTTTGCCGCGGCGCAGCCGCAGGGTGGGGATTGTGTCGGTGGTCATTTGAGCAGGAATCGGAAAATGTCGTTGGCGTTGGCGTATAGCAGGAGCAGGAAGAGGAAGCCCATGCCTATCATGTTGGCTATCTCAAGGAAGCGCTCGCTTGGCTTGCGGCGTGTCACTATTTCCACGAGCAGGAACAGGGTGTAGCCTCCGTCGAGCGCGGGTATGGGGATTATGTTCATGAAAGCGAGTATCACCGACAGGAATGCGGTAATCTGCCAGAACGAGTACCAGTTCCATTTCTCGGGGAACAGGCTGCCGAGTGTGCCGAAGCCACCGACGCTCTGCGCGCCCTCTTTGCTGAACACGAGGCGAAGCGACGACACGTAGTTGGAAAGCTGCGCCGTGCCCAGCTGCCAGCCGCGCGGAATGGCGCCGAGCAGCGAGTAGCGCACTTCTTCGATGTCGAAAATCTTGTCGGGCATGCGCATCTGTATGCCTATCTTTCCGTATTCGTTCACATCCACTCGGGGCATTGTCTGCTCTTTTCCGTCGCGTACGACAGTCATCGGCACGGCTTTTCCTTTATTGGCGGCCAGCGCGGGGTAGAATTCCGTCATGGAGGGTGTGGTGTCGTTGCCGATTTTTATTATTCTGTCGCCTTCACGCAGGCCGGCATGTATGGCCGGTTCGCCGGGCATGAGTTTCTCGATGTAGACGGGTACTCGCATGGCCATGAACCCGTCGGTGCTGTTCATGAGTTTTTTTATGAGTTCGTCGGGCACGACGATGTCGGTGGTGTCTGTTCCGCGCATCACGGCGACGTGTGCGCCCGGCTGCACCATCTGCCAGCGCTGCGAAGCGTCCATGGCATCGAACGGGCGCCCGTCGAGCGACAACAGACGGTCGCCGTCGCGGAATCCCGCATCGTGCATCTCCGGCGCGAAGTCGAGCCCCTCTGTCATGGCCTGATAAGGCACTACGCGGTCGCCCCAATGAAATGCGATGCCTGCGTATATTATGATTGCGAGGACAAAGTTCAGCAAAACGCCTGCCACCATCACGAGCAGACGCTTCCACGCCGCCTTGCTGCGGAACTCCCATGGCTGGGGCTCGGCTGCGAGGTCTTTGCTGCTCTTGGTTTCGTCCACCATGCCGGCGATGTCGCAGTAGCCGCCGAGGGGCAGCCATCCGAGGCCGTATATGGTGTCGCGCCATGTGGGCTTCGCTCCGGGTGCGGCCGGGTGCGGCCGTCCTATCTGTAATGTCTTCCACGCATGCTGCGTTTCTATGCCGTTTTCGTCGCGGGTGTAGCCTATAATCTGAAGCTGTCCTTTGCGCGGATCGTATTTAAGCAGCGAGAACCAAGGGTTGAAGAACAGATAGAAGCGGTTCACCTTTATGCCGAACATGCGGGCGAATATGTAATGGCCGAACTCGTGTACGGTCACAAGTATCACAAGTGCCAGTATTAGCTGTAGTGCTTTGAAAAGAAATGATTCCACTTGTAAGGGTGTGTTTATCGTTTGATGTATTCCCGGGCGATTGTGCGGGCTTCTGTGTTGGATGCCACGTAGTCGGCGTAGCCGGGCTCGGCTATGTATGATGCATTGCCGAGTGTGTGGGCGATAGTGTCGTAGATGTCGTAAAAGCCGATTTGCCCGTGCAGATAGGCTGCTACTGCAATTTCGTTGGCAGCGTTTATGACGCACGCGGCATTGCCGCCGCGGCGTATGGCTTCATCGGCCAGAGCAAGGCATGGAAAGCGGCTTGTGTCGGGCTGCTCGAATGTCAGTGTGGCGAGCTGGTCGGTAGTGAGCGGTCGCTCCGCGCCTTCGAGGCGATCGGCGCATCCGAGCGCATATGCGATGGGCAGGCGCATGTCGGGCACGCCGAGCTGCGCTTTTATGGCTCCGTCGGTGAACTCCACCATGGAGTGTATGATACTTTGCGGATGCACGATGGCAGAAATCCGCTCCGGCTCCATGTCGAAAAGCCAACGGGCTTCGATTATCTCGAACGCTTTGTTCATCATCGTGGCAGAGTCAATGGTGATTTTCGCGCCCATGTCCCAGTTGGGATGCTTGAGTGCGTCCTTGGCTGTGGCTGCAGCGATGCGTTCGCGACTCCATGTGCGGAACGGTCCTCCGGAAGCGGTGATGATAAGGCGGCGGACTTTGTTTCGCCGCTCGCCGGCGAGACACTGGTACACGGCGGAGTGCTCGGAGTCTACCGGATATACACGCGAGGGTGATTTTTCCAGCAGACGGCGCACATAGTCGCCTGCCACGACGAGGGTTTCTTTGTTGGCGAGCGCGATGTCCTTGCCGGCACGGATGGCACGGATGGTGGGCTCAAGTCCGCTGTAGCCCACTGTGGCCGTCACCACCATTTCCACGCCTGGTTCTTCGGCTGCTTCAGCCAGGGCGCTGGCTCCGGCCGCCGTGCGGATGCCCAATGGCTCGAGAGCGTCGCGCAGTCTGGGCAATGCGCTTTCGTCGGCGATCACGGCAAGGTCGGGCCGGTGGTGGCGCGCCAGTCCGATAAGCTCGTCGACACGGCGTCCGGCAGCGAGCACCGATGCTCTGTAAAGTTCGGGATGCTTGTCCACGATGTCGAGCGTCTGTGTGCCTATCGAGCCGGTGCAACCCAGCACTGCTATGTTTTTCGGTTGATTCACGATTGGTTTCATATTTAACATGCAAAAATACGAAAAAAATCGCTACTTCTGCGAAAATGTTGTAAATCTCAGTAATTTTGCATCCACAATGAATGTAGAAGAATTAAGGGCGTATTGTCTCGGACTGCATGGGGCGGAGGAAAACGCTCCGTGGAGCGAGCCGCGTTATTCGATGATGGTGACATACTCTATAGGCGGCAAATGGTTCTGCATTGCCGACCTTGACAAGAAATTCATCAACATAAAATGCGAGCCGGAGCGGGTGGTGTGCATGCAGGAGCATTATGAAGGGGCCTTCCCTGCATGGCATATGAATAAGCGGCATTGGCTGAGCATACGGCTGGAATCGGATGTTCCTGACGCATTGATATGTGAGCTGCTGTCCGGTGCGTATGTTCTTGTGCTTAACGCGTTGCCTAAGAGGGTCAGGGGTGCTATTTTGCTGTGATTACGTGCATTTCGCAGGCCGTGCAGTCGAAGTCGAGGCGGTATCGCAGGCCTTTTGCGCATAGGTAGAGCGGCGACGGGAGTTTCGAAGCGGAGGATGTGCGCAGGCATGCCCCGAGTTCGCGCCGCAGACAATAGCGTGTGGTCATGACGCGCATTTCTCCGTCCGGGCGCTGCACTTCGGCGGCCAGTTCCGCGACAGTGGCGCCTGCGCTTCTGTAAAACTCTTTTGCGATGCTGTTTGCGATGTTGTCGTGATAGCTTGTCGACACCCCTTTCAGTGCGTCCGTCGAAAGAGCGCAAGGGCGCCGTCGGTCGTATGAGTGGCGGGCGCATTGGGCGCTGTCGAGCAGCGTTATGCATTCGCGGCGTAATGCAGTCAGGGCCGAAGCCGGGACAAAGCGGTCGGCGAGCCGGTCGTCAAGGCTGTCAAGGCGGTAGATGCTTCCGCCGAGGCGGCCGAGGATGCGGCGTCTGGCTTCTGTCTGCGGGCTTTGGGCGCGGTCATGCGGTATTTCTGCACATTTTTCCACCATGTTGCCGCGTTCGTCGCTTATTTCGAGCGCGATGCGTCCTGTTTTGATTTCTCTAAGGGTCATGTGCAAGCCTATTGTGCGGTGTGGAACGGCATTGTCTACGGCATCGGCGTAGGCTTTGTCGGAATTGCGGTAAATGGTGGTGCCCGGTGTCGGGCTGATGTCGGAAGCAGCGTAGAGTCTGCTGCCTTCCGCTTTGTTCAGCCGGAAGCCTGTAAAGCGGTTTTCTGAATCGAAATAGCCGAGGCCGTCGCCGTTGTGAAGCTCGGTGCGGAGTTTTGCCGTGATGTTACGTCCGCGGCATGATATGACCGTACCCACGGCGATGCCTGTGTTTTTCGGCGACGCGAGCGAGGCGATGAGGCCGGGCGCTCGGCGCGGAGTGCCGAGGAAATAGGATGTGTAGCCGCGGTTGAACACTTTGTCGAGATGCGGGACGAATCCTGCCTCGCTGTGCCCGAACGACGCGCGGATGTATTTCCCGCCCGATGCTGCCACGAGGCGGTCGAGAGCGGTTGAGTAGGCGGCAACTGTGCTGCGCACATAGGCTGAATCTTTGAGCCGTCCTTCAATCTTGAAAGACGACACGCCGGCGTCGGCCATGTCGCCGAGCAGGTCTATGCGGTTCATGTCGCGCAGCGACAGATAGTGGCGCTCGGGAGCGAGTTCGTGTCCGTCTCTGTCGCAGAGGCGGTATGGCAGGCGGCACATCTGCGGGCATTCTCCCCGGTTGGCGCTTCGCCCTGTGGCCATGAATCCGGCGTGGCAGTCGCCGCTGTAGCTCACGCACAATGCCCCGTGCACGAATGCTTCGAGCGGCACGGATGTGGCTGCGCGCACGGCGCGGATTTCCTCAAGGGTAAGTTCGCGGGCGAGCACTATCTGCGAGAATCCTGCTTTTTCAAGAAAAGCCGCGCGGCCGGGCGTGCGTGTGTCGCATTGTGTGCTGGCGTGCAGGGCTATAGGCGGCAGAGACATGCGCAGATATGCCATGTCCTGCACGATGAATGCGTCTGCGCCTGCGTCGTAGAGTTCTCTTGCGAGCGCTTCGGCGCGTGCTGTTTCATCATCGTATAGAATGGTGTTGAGCGTGACGTATATCCGTGCGCCGAAACGATGTGCGTGTGCCGCCGCGCGCGCTATGTCGTCCACGGAATTGCCGGCAGCCGCGCGTGCTCCGAAGGCAGGTGCGCCCATGTAGACCGCATCGGCACCGCAGTCGACGGCTTCTATGGCTATGTCGGCGGTGCGGGCAGGAGCGAGCAGTTCGAGCTGTGTCGGCTTCATGGCATCGATTCAATGAGGTTGAGCGCGTCGGTGCGGTGTGCGTCGGTGCGGGCAGGGTCGTGTGCGTCGCTGTTCACCAGTACGGGCACACCGGCGCGGAACAACTGAGGCCACCATCGTTCGCCCGGGAAGAAGCGTCCGTGGCGTCCGCGTGCTTTGGTGTTTATTTCTGCTATCACGCCGTGCGCCGCCATGCAGTCGATAGTGTCGGCTATATGGCGTGCGTACCATGGCTTGTCTTCGATGCCGGGCTGCATGCTTGACGCGTTGAGGCCTATTTTGTCGAAATGCCCTACGATGTCGAGTCCGCCGGCTTCTATCATGGCCTGTGTCTGCGCGAAAAAACGGTCTACCACATAGCGCAAATCGCCGCAGAACACACTTTCCACATATTGCCGGAAGCGGTCGGCCGGGCCGTCCGTGTCGGCGTATTCGCCGTTTTGCGCCGGCACGAAATGCACGCTGCCTATGACATATTCGAGCCCGTAGCTTTCTACTTCCGGCGAAGATGGTCCCCATTGCGGGCCGAGGTAATCGACCTCCATTCCGGCGTACAGGCTGATAATGCCGGAATATTTATCGCGCAGGCGCATGACTTCCGACATATAGGCATTCATGTCGGAAGCGGCCATATTGCATGGCGACGCTATAGGGACAGGGCCGTGCGGAGAGAATCCGTAATGCGTCAGTCCGGCGGCAATTGCACCCTGCACCATGGTTTCCATGTCGGCATGCCCGTCGCAGAACTGCGTGTGGCTATGTAGGTTGTATCGTGTGCCGCTTCCGATGGCGGCGAGTATGTCGTGTATTTTTGTCATATTTTTTCCGTTTTCAATCGTGGTGCCATACGGGCGAATGCTGCGGTGCACAAAGCTGTGGCTCCGAGCGAACAGAGCACGGCATAAGTCCACGGCATGCCGAAGCCTTCCGGCGACGGGGCGAAAAGGATGTAGCACACGCACACTGCGGTCATGAACATGGCTGGAAGCATGGTGATTATGTAAGCTCGTCCGCAACGGTAGAGATAGGCCGAGGCCGCCCACAGGGTGAACACGGCGAGAGTCTGGTTGCACCATGCGAAGTAGCGCCACAGCACGTTGAAATCAATCATCATCACACATGCCGTAAGTGCGAATATGGGTAGCGACACGAGCAGACGGCGTGATATTGGCCGCTGGTCGGCATGCATGAAGTCGGCGGCAATCAGGCGCGCCGAACGCAGGGCCGTGTCGCCGGTGGTTATAGGCGCCGCAACTACGCCGAGTATGGCCAACAGGCCGCCGATAGCGCCCAGGCGGCTTATGGATATGTCGTGCACGAGCGAGCCGGCGCTTCCTCCTCCGGCCATATATTCGCGTAGCCCGTCGTAGCCGCCGGTGAAAGTGATGGCTGCCGCCGCCCAGATAAGGGCCACGAGACCTTCGGCCACCATCGCGCCGTAGAATATGGGGCGTGCAAGGCGTTCGTTTTTAAGACACCGTGCCATCATCGGGCTTTGGGTGGCATGGAATCCGCTTATGGCGCCGCATGCTATGCTGACGAACATCATCGGGAACACCGGATGCGCATCATCTCCGTAGCGGCTCGCGAGTCCGTCGGCAAAGCCGTCCGGAATGCTTTCAGAGCCGAACAGCAGCACAAACAACAGCCCG
The DNA here is from genome assembly GCA_009775265.1 of Muribaculaceae bacterium. GTDB lineage: Bacteria > Bacteroidota > Bacteroidia > Bacteroidales > Muribaculaceae > CAG-873. The sequence goes on along the minus strand of VSPG01000002.1, from coordinate 51,325 downwards.
GCAGCCATGAACAGCAGGGCAAAGCCGAACACAGGATAAATCCGTGCTATCACTTTGTCGACAGGCAGCAGTGTGGCCAGTGCATAGTAAATGAAGATGCAGGCTATCCAGAACGTTGTGTCGAAGATTCCGGGTGTCATGGACGCGAGCAATCCGGCCGGGGTGAGAACGAACACGGCGCCGACAAGGATGAGAAGAACCAAAGAGAACCCGCGCATCAGTTGTTTAATGCCTGTGCCGAGTTCGTGTCCCACCAGTTCGGGCAGAGACTCGCCCCCGGCCCGCACGCTCATCATGGCCGAGATGAAGTCGTGGACTGCGCCTGCGAAAATCGGGGCGAACACAATCCACAGAAAGGCTGCCGGACCGAACATTATCCCCATGATGGCGCCGAATATCGGGCCAAGTCCTGCGATGTTGAGGAACTGTATCAGAAAAACACGCCATGCTGGCAGCGGAACGAAGTCTACGCCGTCGGCCGAAGTGCAAGCCGGGGTTTTTCGTGCGGGTTCTATGCCGAATACGCGCTCGGCCACAGCTCCGTATATGACGTAGCCGCCGATGAGGGCAGCCAGGGCGATGATAAACGCCGTCATCGCAAGATGGTTTGGCTCTGCTCGAGGCGTACGACCTTGTTTGCTGCAGTGCGCCGGCGCGCACGGGCTTTGTCGAGTTCGCTCTCCAATCCGCGTATGCGGCGTTCCACGGAGGTATTGCCTGCGCGGTATTTTTCGCGCAGCGATTCGAGGTCGGAGGTAATGGCTGTTATTTCGTCGTCAATGCCCAACAGATTCTCCATGGCGCGGCGTGCCTCGGGTTTTTTGAAGTCGGAAAGCCTATGGTACACATTGCCGTTGCCCATGGCCATAAGGAAGTCGACCTTGTGTCGGTCGTTCTGTCCGTCGCTGCGTGTCATCTCTCCAAGTTGCCGGCGCAATGCGTCGTAATCCTTTCCCGGCTCCTGTGTGGCGGCGATGCTTGTAACCCGTGCCCGGCTTGCGAGGTCGGGTGCGTCAGGCTCGACATTGACGCGCATATCCGACGGGATAAAAGTGTAAATCGTCACTTTTCCTTCAGGGGCGAAGCGGTCGGTGGCCCACCAGCCGGTGCCGGTGGCTTCGTCGATGGCCAGCAGGTAGTCGTTGGCTGGGGAGTTGTAGGGCATGCCTATGTTCTGTGGCTGGAGGTATTCTCCGTCGTCGGTGCGCCTTGTCATGAAAATGTCGTAGCCACCAAGGCTTGCAGGGCTTTTTGCCGCGAAATAGAGCGTCACCCCGTCAGGCATAAGGAACGGAAAGGCGAGAGCCTCGGCCTCGGGATAGATGTCTGCCGGCTCGCTGTTTTCCACGCTCCCGTCGTCGAGTATTCCGGCGCACATCAGCGCCGGCGCTCGCGTGCTGTCGGATACTGCGGTCCAGAACATCTCGCGTCCGGTCTGCGGCATGAATACCATTGTGGCACCTTCAATGCCGGCTTCAGCGCCGGAACAGATGCGGCCGGCTTCGCGAGAAAGCCGGTAATGACGGAAGAATTCGACTGAATCCACAGTGAGGGAGTCTATTATTTCCAGCCGTTCGACACGTTCCATCATGTTGCGCATGGTCAGCACCCGCGCCTGCATTTCATCGAGTTCGTCCGGTATGGTGGCGTTCCGTTTTTTGCGCAATGCGGTCTCCCATTTATCGATATGGGAAGATGCGTCATCGGGACGGTATTCGTTGAGCGCCAATCCGGCAAGTGCTTTCGACGCTTCAGCCACACTGCGGCTTTCCGCGGTTTTCAGCGGGGCGACGGCTTCGTCTGCGCGGCCGAGCGCAATAAGCGTTGCGCCAAGATAGTAGGCGGTGTTGCCGTCGCGGGGCGATTTTTTATGCAAAGCCTGCAGGGCTGTGAGCGCTTCTTCGTATTGTCCGTCGATATACATTTGCTTTGCATTGTCCAGCGGTCCGGCCGTAGCCGTGGCCGACGAGCACAAAGCGAATGCAACGGCATATAGTAGTTTACGCATATCTGAGAGTTTGTATGATAATTTCCGAAAATAATACCGTGTCGTATTTCGGATAAGGACTTGCTTTATCTTGTCGCAAAATTAGCGAAAATATCGCAGAATACGGATTAAAAACGCTATATTTGCACAAATTATTGTCACATGAAAGTATTCTCTGCGCATAAGTGGCGAAGGATTTTCGACAGAACTTGAATTGCATATGGTATCAAACACCAATTGATAATTGATGGAAGAACAAAACCGGACACTGATTCCGCTTTTAGAAGAAAGTATTAAGAACAATTGGGAACGCCCGGCGCTTACAAATTATCGTGGCGTATCCTTCCAATACCGCGACATTGCTCGCAAGATAGCCAAACTTCATATCCTTTACGAAAGCGCCGGACTGAAGCCGGGCGATCGCATAGCATTGTGCGGACGCAACTCCGCACAATGGGGCACGGCGATGATTTCGGTAGTGACCTACGGTTGTGTGGCTGTGCCGATTCTACAGGATTTCAAACCGGATTCGGTGCACCATCTTATAAACCATAGCGAGGCGCGCCTTCTGCTTGCCGACAATTCGATATGGGAGAATCTTGATCCCGAGCAGCTGCCTGCTCTCGAGGGTGTGCTTCGCATGGCCGATTTCTCGTTGCTGTTTTCGAGGAGCGATGCGCTTGCCGAGGCCCGCTCGAGGCTCAATGAATTGTTCGGCCGGCGCTATCCCGAACGTTTCACCCCCGACGATGTGCGTTATTGCCGCCGTGATGCTTCAGACCTGATGCTTATCAATTACACGAGCGGGTCGACAGGTTTCAGCAAAGGAGTGGCTCTGCCTCACCGCTCGCTGTGGAGCAATGTGGTGTTCTGCCGCAACAGGGTGGGACGCCTGCATGCAGGTGATCCGATGGTAAGCCTGCTTCCGCTTGCGCATATGTACGGACTGGCCATAGAGCTGTTCTATCCCATATGCATGGGTTGCCATGTGACGTTCCTGACGCGTACGCCGGCACCGCGTATTATAGTGGAGGCTATGTCGGAAATACAGCCGAAACTTATCACTACTGTTCCGCTTGTGCTCGAAAAGATGATACGCACGCGTATCCTTCCGATGCTTGAAAAACGCATAATGCGCGTGCTGCTGCGCGTGCCGGGCATAGACACGCGCCTCATGGCGCGTGTGCGTGCAGCGCTTGTGGGAGCGTTCGGAGGCAAGGTGGAGGAACTGATAGTGGGGGGAGCGCCGCTCAACCACGAGATAGAGGAGTTTCTTGCGCGTATACATTTTCCGTATGCCAATGTGTATGGCATGACGGAGTGCGGTCCGTTCATATCTTACATGTCTACGCGCGACACGCGCCCCGGCTCGTGCGGCCGGGCTGTCGAACGCATGGAGCTGCGCATCGACTCCCCGCATCCGGCATCGGTGCCCGGAGTGCTATGGGTGCGCGGTGTGAACATGATGGACGGATATTTCAAAAATGAGGAGGCCACGGAGGCTGTGATGCGCGACGGGTGGCTCTGTACAGGCGATATATGTACGCTTGATGACGACGGATTCCTGTTTGTGCGCGGCCGCGACAAAAACATGATTCTCGGCCCGAACGGACAGAATATATATCCCGAGGAGATAGAGGCGAGGCTGAACAACATGCCGTATGTGGCGGAAAGCATTGTGGTGGAGAAAGACGGCCGCCTGGTGGCTCTGGTCTATCCCGATCTGGACGCTGCGCGTGTGCAGGGACTCGGCGACGCCGACCTGCTTGCGGTAATGCGGGAGAATATATCGGCCCTTAATCCCGAACTTCCGAATTACAGCCGTATATCGGACGTGCGCATATATCAGGAAGAATTTGAAAAGACAGCAAAGCGCTCCATAAAGCGTTATCTTTATAAAGCATGAACAAAACGACAGGCGGAAACTTGAAAGTTTCCGCCTGTCGTTTTGCTAATAGGAGTCGTAATTGCTTATTTCACGAGCGCTGCCGTGTCGCGCGCTATCATGAGTTCTTCGTCGGTGGGGACTACTACCACTTTCACCTTGCTGCCGGGAGTGGAGATGACGGCTTCCACACCACGTGCCTTATTGGCTTCAGCATCGATTTCCACGCCCATGAAAGCGAGCGGAGCGCAGACGTCGGCGCGCAGTCCGGTCTGGTTCTCGCCCACGCCGCCTGTGAACACGATGATGTCCACGCCACCCATTTCGGCGGCATAGGCGCCGATGTATTTGGTGATGCGCTGCTCGTACATTTCCAGGCCGAGGCGTGCACGCTCGTTGCCGGCGGCCACGGCGGCTTCGATTTCGCGCATGTCGCTGCTGATTTCCGTGACACCGGCTATGCCGCCCTCTTTGTTTATGATGCGCTGTACATCGGTTGCGCTAAGGTTGTGTTTTGTCATGAGGTATGTGAGAACTCCGGGGTCGATGTCGCCCACGCGTGTGCCCATCATAAGACCTTCGGTAGGCGTAAGACCCATCGAGGTGTCCACGCTCCGGCCGCCGTCGACGGCTGTGATGCTGCCGCCGTTGCCCACATGGCATGTTATGATTTTCACCGAGTGGATGTCCACACCGAGTATTTCGGCAACGCGTTGCGATACGTAGCGGTGGCTTGTGCCGTGGAAACCGTAGCGGCGCACTCCGTCTTCCTCATAGTATTTGTAGGGGAGAGCATACATGAAGCTTTTAGCGGGCATTGTCTGGTGGAAGGCGGTGTCGAACACGCCTACCTGCGGCACACCAGGCAGAAGGGCTTCCATGGCCTCGATTCCTGTCATGTTGGCAGGGTTGTGGAGCGGAGCGATGTCGTAGCACTGGCGTATCATTTCCTTGACTGCGTCGTCTATGATTACGCTCTTGGCGAATTTTTCTCCTCCGTGCACCACGCGGTGGCCTACGGCGTCGATTTCGCTGTAGCTCTTGATGCAGCCTTCGGTTTTGTCGGTGAGCTGGCGCAGCACGGCTTCGATGGCTCCTTTGTGGTCGGTGAGGCCGAGTTCAACGATGTCTTTGCTGCCGTCGGCGCGTTTGTATTTCAGGAATCCGTCGGCAAGGCCGATTTTTTCCACTCCGCCTTCGGCGAGCACTTTCTCGCCGTCGGTGTCGATGAGTTTGTATTTTACCGAGCTGCTGCCCGAGTTCAGAACAAGTATTTTCATGGCTGTCAAGCGTTTTCTTTAAGGCCTATGGCCTGATTGGCTGTGATGATTATGGTTTTGTAGATGTCTTCCGGGAATGCACCTCGGCTAAGGTCGTTGACAGGAGCGGCAAGGCCTTGGAGCACCGGCCCTACGGCCTGCACTCCGCCGAGACGCTGCACGAGTTTGTAGGCTATGTTGCCGACTTCGAGCGACGGGAATACGAGCACGTTGGCGCGCCCGTTGAGGGAACTGTTCGGCGCTTTGGTGTTTGCCACGTTGGGCACGATGGCGGCATCGGCCTGCAGTTCGGCGTCGATGATGAGGTTGGGTGCCATTTCATGCGCTATGCGTCCGGCCTCGATTACTTTGTTTACTCGCTCGTGGCGTGCGGAGCCTTTGGTGGAGAACGACAGCAGCGCCACGCGCGGTTCTATTCCGGCGATGTCGCGGGCGGTCTGGGCTGCGCTTACTGCTATCTGGGCGAGCTCGGAGGCGTCCGGATCGGGGACTACGGCGCAGTCGGCGAATACGAGTATGCCGTTTGTGCCGAATTTAAGGCCTTCGGGCAGGAGCATGATGAAAGCCCCGCTCACGACGCTGATGCCCGGCTGTGTCTTGATTACCTGAAAAGCGGCCCGGAGCACGTTGCCTGTCGTGTTCATCGCACCGGCCACCTGGCCGTCGGCATCGCCTGCTTTTACCATGAGGCAGCCGAGATAGAGGGGGTTGGCTGTTGTAAGGCGCGATTCTTCCTCGGTCATGCCCTTGCTGCGGCGCAGTTCGAGCAGCAGGGGGGCGTAGCGGTCGATTACGGCTTCATCGGCGGGGTTGACGATGGTGGCTTTTCCGATGTTGTCAAGTTTCAGTTCCGAGGCCATGTGCATGATCTCGTCGGGAGCGCCGATGAGTATGATTTCAGCAAGACCGTCGCCGAGAATGCGGTCGGCGGCTGTAAGCGTTCGCGGTTCTGTGCCCTCCGGCAACACTATGCGTTGCGGACAGGATTTGGCTTTGGCCGATAGTTTTTCAAATAACGACATTGCTGTGTATTTTTTGTGAATTTAACTTTTGCAAAATTACACTTTTCGTGCCACAACGCCGCTATAAAAATGTCAAAAAAAAGTGTAGTGAACTTTAAATGTGCTGTTTTGTTGAAAAATAAAGCATCACCAAAAGTTTCAACTTCAACTATGAGCAAGAGAAATAAAAATAAGACAAGCGCATGGGTGGCGATCGGGGCGGTAGTCCTCATAATCCTTCTTCTCGTATGGCTGACATATGCCGACCTTCTCGGGGACACTGATGTGGCGGCTTTTGTGGGTTCTGCGGTGGAGAATATGGCATAGCCGCCCTGCCAAACAAAAAGCGCAACCCTCGCTGCAGCGGGATTGCGCTTTTTGTTTGATTCCTGTGCCGTGAAGCTTATTTCACGCGACGTTCTTTGATGCGTGCTTTCTTACCTGTGAGGTTGCGCAGGTAGTAAAGTTTGGCGCGACGCACTTTGCCGTATTTGTTTACGGTGATGCTGTCGATGAAGGGCGATTCGATGGGGAAGATACGTTCCACGCCGATGTTGTCGCTCATTTTGCGCACGGTGAAGCGCTTTTTGTCACCGTCGCCGGAGATGCGGATTACGACGCCGCGGTACTGCTGGATACGCTCTTTGTTGCCTTCTTTGATACGGTAAGCCACGGTGATGGTGTCGCCGGGGCCGAACTGGGGATGCTGTTTGCCGGTGGCAAATGCTTCTTCGGCAATTTTAATCAGGTCCATTGTATTGGTAATTATAATGTTAACATTACTCGCAACATTCGCCGGCTGCTTGTCCAGGCCAGAGGTTGCGAAATTCGCTGCAAAATTAATGCTTTTTGTCTTATTATGCAAGAGGCCGCCGCGTAATTTTGCTGTCATTGCATAAATTACGCGGCGGCTGTGATGCCGTATGGCGGTTTTGTTATTGTTTGTCGCCGCTGTTGATGCCGTAGTTGAAAGGCATGTCGGCGCGCACGCTGTAGTTGCCGCCCATGGCTGCGCAGTTGAACGACAGGTTTATGCCGCGGAAAAGATCCCATGTGCATGTAAGGTTGCTGATGGGGAATTTGGAGTTCGGCGCATTGTCGTGGTAGGGGTCGAACTCCTCGCTGCGGGATATGCGTATCGAGCCGTTGGGCAATGTGGTGTAGGGCAGGTCGCGGAATTCTATCACCAGTCCGAGGTTCTCCATCTGGGGGGCGAATACGGCGTTGTGTACCTGTATGGAAGCGAGCTGCTTTTCAGTGTCGATTTTCACGAGGTATATGGGCTTCGCGGACTTGAACGGCTCGGGAACGGTGGAGCTGTCGACGTAGGTGAATCCGGTGCTCCATGCGTCAGGAGTGGTTATGTAGACGATGCAGCTGCCTGTCTGAAGCATCACGGCGCGTTCGTATCCTACCTGCATTTGTCCGTTGAGTTCCGTGAGGTGGTTGATGCTGGCGATTTTCACTTTTGAGAACATGGGGATGGATTCGCTGCTGAAACCTTCCACTTCGGGGCGTATGCCGTCGGATTCCGCTATCATCCAGCCGGTGTTGTTCTGTATCAGTTTTATGTCGGAGAATTTGGCGTTGGGGAGCACGGTGCCGTCGGGGAGCGTGAGATTCTTGACGGTGACGCCCATTGTCAGCTTGGTGTAGTTGTATTCTATCTGTATGCTTGTTTCCTTGCATTGGCTCATAGAGCCGTTGTCGGATATGAACATCAGCGCCTTGTTCAAGGTCTCGGTCTGTGTCTGGTCGTCGTTGCTACTGCTTAAGCATGATGTCATCATCAGTGCTGTTGCCGCGAGGGCGCAGGCGATGGTGGATTTTATATTCATTATATTTTATTGGATTTGATTTTCTGTTTTATTGCAGCGCAAAATTATAGTATTTGTGCTGTATGTGCAATATAAAATACGTTAATGCAGCCAACCTGTCAATAATCTATGGAGTAGCGCAGTGTCACTCCCGCCTGCCATGGTTTGCCTTGCTGGAGGAATGCCTTGCCGACGCTTACGAAGTAGAATGTGTCGTAGTGCGTGTCGGTGATGTTTTCACCCCATAGCCGCAGCGACCAGCGTTCGTCTGTTCCTGCGATGGTGATGTGGGCGCCGAGCGTGGCGTAGAATTTCTGGCGCACGGTGTTGGCGTCGTCCCAGTATATAGGGCCTGCGCCGCGCATGTTTGCCCCGGCAGAGACGGATGTGTCTCCGATGTGTAGCGGCAGCTGCCATTCGGCCGATGCGAAAACCGTGTGTGCCGGTGCGTAGGGCAGGTGCTTGCCGCGGTAGCTCACCCCTCCGCTGGTGTAGGAGCGGAATGTGGCGTTGGTGAATCCGTAGGAGCCTGCAAGGGTCAGTCCTCCGGCCGGCATCCATTGCCCGGACAGCTCTATGCCGCAGCTGTGGGCACGCGCGGCGTTTGTCATGAGGCGGCCTGTGGTGGTTCCGGCGGGGAATGTCGTGAGCTGGCGGTTGCGTGTGTCTATGAAAAACACGGTGGCTTCCGCGCTCCACCGCTTTCCGCTTATGTGTGTGCCGGCTTCGTAGTTCCAGCTTGTCTCGGGGCGGTAGCTCACTACTTCGTCGGGATTGTAGGCCATGCCGAATCCCATGAGCTTCATGAGCTTCTGCTGGAGCACGTCGCTGAACATCTGCAGGTTGAAGCCTCCGGCTTTGTAGCCTTTGGCTATGTTCACGTACACATCGCCGAGGGCGCCTATCCGGTAGCTTAATGCCACTTTGGGCAGCAGTTGGCTGAAATTTTGGCTCATATGGCCTCTTTCGTCAATATCTACAGGGGTGGTCAGATAGTGCTCGGTGCTGCCGTCGGGCAGAACGTGCAGGGTGTGGTAGCCTGTGGAGCATTCGCTGTGCCAGTCGAGCGACACGTGTTCGAAGTCGTAGCGCACGGCGGCCTCTATTGTCCATGGTCCGGTGGTGTAGCGGCTCTCATGGTAGAGTGCGAAGCCGCCGTTGCGGGTGCGGAAGTCGCTGCCAAGGGTGAAGCGCCGTGTGAACCATGAAATGGGGTAGTCGGGGTTGGACTCGTTGCGGTGCTGCTCGATGAGCCGGGCTATGCCCTGGTCTTTGAAATCCACCGGAGCGTCCATCCGCGACGGGCGGAAGAAGCCGAATACACCTCCGAGCCACGAGTATCTGCCGCGCGAGCCACGGGTGAACAGGTCCTGTGTGAATCCCCATTCGCGGCGTTTCTGTGTGAGGGTGAACATATCGTCTGTGGTGAAATCCTGGTCGAGCGTCATGTTGTCGTCGAGATACTGCACAGACGTGAGCGACGTGGCGACTATGCGCCGTCCAGCCCATGATATTGTGAGCCCGTCGGAGAATGTCGAGCGCCGATAGAAACATGTGTCGTTGCGCGCGATGGTTCCGGTGGCGATTTCACGGTAAGGATAGCCGCCCTGTCGCAGAAGGCTTACGGCTGCGGTGTTTGTCAGCGACATGTGCGAGGCCGGGCGCCACGAGGTTTTCCATCGTGCCGAGCCTTGCCGCTCGGTGTCGATTTTGGCTCCGTTGGCGGCGTTTCGCGTGAAGCCGTCGGACGACCGCATGTAGGCGCTTATATTGGTTGCTGCCGTCTGGCCGAGCCTCGTGCGCCACACGGCGCCTGCGCGCCAGCTGTTGCCGCGGCCGTAGCCTGCCATGAGCCGCAGGCGCGGGCCGCTCCATGGAGAGCGGGTGTATATGTTTACCTGCCCGGCCATGGCATTGCGCCCGTTGAGCACGGATTGCGCTCCGCGCCATACCTCCATGCGTTCGATGTCGTCTACGTCGAAATCGTAGCAGTCTTTGTTGAGAAAGGGGACTCCATCCACCGACATGCCCACTACCGGCTGGTCCATGCGTGAGCCGAGGCCGCGCACGTATATGGACGATGTCATGCGCGAGCCGTAGTCGGGCGCGAAGAAGTTCGGGGCTATTTCGCTGAGGCCTTTTGCCGCATTTATTCCGAGGCGGCGAAGCTGCTCGCCTCGTACGAGCGTGACGGCCGCTACGGACGACTCCACGGCGGCGTCCTGCTTTACGCCCATCACCTCGACGGGCCGCAGTGTGCGGTGGCGGGCTGTCGAATCGCCCGGCGATGTTGCCGTTGCCGTAAATGCCGTCACGGCCACAAGCAGCAATGTGATTTTTATGTTCTGCATAATCGGACATCAAAGGTAATGATTTTTTCAAAATTAATCTTAAAGAATCGTACACAAGTATCCTGAACTGAAAAAAATATCGTAAATTTGAAACGAAAAACGAAAAACTCGTAAGAAATGGCGGAATTTATGCATGACAATCCTAAACTTGTCGAGCGCTTGCGCGACCCGGCCACGGTGCGCGAGGCATTCGGCGAAGTCATAGCGCAGTATTCCGAACCGCTTTACCGGCAGATACGCCGCATGGTGCAGAAGCATGACGACGCCAACGACCTTTTGCAGAATACCTTCCTTAAAGCATGGAGCAACATAGAGTATTTTCGTGGCGATGCGCGGCTGGGCACGTGGCTGTACAAGATAGCCGTGAACGAGACTCTTTCGCATCTCGACCGCGAACGGAAGCGCAAAGGCGTTTCGCTCGACGATCAGGAGGCGTCCCTTATAAACAGCATTGAAGCCGACACAGATATTGACGGCGACATGCTCGCGCTGCGTCTGCGTAAGGCCATAGCCACGCTGCCTGAAAAGCAGCGTCTTGTGTTTAACATGCGGTATTACGACGATATGCCTTACGACGAGATTTCCGCAGTGCTCGGAACGAGCGTGGGTGCGCTCAAGGCATCCTACCACATTGCGGTGAAGAAAGTGGAGCAATTTTTTTCAGACGGTGATTAAACCTTAGCACAGGTGCGATGTCAAATAAGTGATAACAAACTCTCCAGTCATGAAAGAAGACAATGACATACTAAAAACCATCGGTCGTAGCGACGGCATGACTGTGCCCGACGGATATTTCGCCGATTTTGCGGAACGTATGGCCGGACAGCTTCCTCAGCGGCCGGAACTCGCTGCCATGAATGTGGTGGCGCCTCCCGCTTCTCTTTGGGGAAAGTTGAGGCCTTACGTGTACATGGCAGCGATGTTTGCTGGCGTGTGGTGCATGCTCAAGATTTTCACGACTGTGTCAGGGCCGCAGCAGCTTGCGCCCATGGATAAGAATCCTGTCATGGCAAAAGCGTTCGGCAGCGACGAATTTTTCAGTGATTATGTGTTGGACGATGTAAGTTCCAACGACGTGATAGATGACATTATGGACGAGGGCATAGACCTTGACAGCCTGATGTTGGATTTTGAATAGAACAACTTTCAGAGATGAAGAGAATTTCAGCAATATTACTTTCAGTCCTGTGTGCTTTGTCGGCGTTCAATTCAGCAGCTCAGCGTCAGGGAAAGCCGCTCACCGATGAAGACAGGCAGCGCATCCGAAGCGAGATACGCAGCTATAAGCATGAGTTCCTTGCCCGTGAACTTGAAATGTCGCGCGAGCAGCAACGGGAGTTCTTTCCGGTCTACGACGAGATGGACGAAGCTGTGGACCGCATTAATTTCGAAACCCGCGAACTGGAGCGCAAGGTGTCGCAGAAAGCCGATGCCAGCGAAGTGGAGATAGAGGCGGCCGCCCGTGCTGTGTTCTCGCAGAAAAGCGCCGAGGGGGAAGTGGAAAAGCAGTATTTTGATCGCTTCAGACAGATATTGTCCGGAAAGCAGCTTCTGAGACTCCGCAAGGCCGAAAGAAAGTTCACCCAGCGTCTAATGCGTCATCATCGGCGCGCGGCCGGAGCGGAAAAGAAGAATGGCCGTTAGGGGGTTGTCAAAAAACAAAGTCGTAAACAATACAAAGCAAAAGCCGCGATGCATATGCATCGCGGCTTTTGCTTTGTATTGTAAAGTGCTTCAGGAGCGTATTTCGATTATGAAACGCGCGCCACGCTTGTAGTCTGGGTCGAGGGTTATGGTGCCGTGCATTTTCGTCACTTTCAGCGAGCAGATGGGAAGCCCGAGGCCGTCGCCCTGTGTGAGGTCGCGGATTTCGGCGAAAGGTCTGAACAGGCTTTCGCTGATTTCTTCCGGTACTCCTGGGCCGTTGTCAGTGACGATGAACTGGTGCACTTTAGCTCCGCGTTTTTTGAACTCGAGGAGGATGCGTCCGCCTTCGGGGGTGTGTATGGCTGCGTTGGAAAGCAGGTGGAGCAGCACTTGCTCGAGCGGTTCGCGGCTGAGTTTTACGTTCACCTTTGCGGCGTCGACGGCGAGTGACACGTCGGGGCGTGTATGGCCTTCGATTCGTTCCATCACTTCCTGGCAGAATGTCTGTGCGTTGCATTCTTCGGTGTCATATCCTTCACCGAGTGTGCTTTCGAGCTCCGAGAGCTCCTGCACGTTGTCAAGGAAGCGGTTCAGTGCTTTGACGGCCGGCAGCGAAGGGTCGAGGGTGTTGACGGTGGGACGCAGTTGTGCGGATATATTTTTGATGAATTTATTTTTGAGGCGGTTGTGTTCGTTCGCCACTTCGATGGTGTGTTTCTGTCTGCGGTTCATCACAATGTAGCGCATCAGCACGATGGCTCCGAGCACGAGAGCGGCTGCGAGGATTGCGGCAAGGACGCAGAGAGCTACTATTATGTATTGCTTGCCGGATATTGTGCTGTCTTTGGCTTCGATGGTGGCGAGGCTTTCGTCGTATTTCGTCTGCAAAGCGGCCAGTTCGTCGGCAGCAGTTAGAGCCCGCACAGAGTCGTTCCATGCCATGAGTTTGCCATAGGTGCGTGAGGTGAGTTTCGCGTTGTTGCCTTTTATGGCGATGTCTATAAGGGTTTTGTAGCAGTCGCTCACCTTGCCATAGTCTTTCACGGCTTTGTATTTGCCGATGAGTTTGTCGAGGGCGGAGTCGCCCTGCTGTGGTATGCCGAATGTGTAGTAATAATTGGCCTGCGCATAAAGCGCGTCGTTGGCTATGGAGTCGCTGCCTATGGATTTTGCCAGCTGCTCGAGGCGCGACAGTTGTTCTTTTGCTTTAGGCGCGTTTTTCAGCTTCATGTACATCTGCAGGCGTTCACGTCCGATGGTGTAGTGCATGCCGGGCTGCGGAGTACCTGTTTCGGATTCTGCCGCAGTGAGCAGCGCCTCTGCCCCGCGCAGTGCGTCGAAAGCTTCTTTATAGTAGTTTTCGCGGTGATACAGGCTGCTCACTTTTGCGCCGCATTCAACAGCGTTGGGCACGTCTTTGTCACGTGCAAAGGAATTATAGGCCTGCAGGAAATAATAGCGGGCCTTGACGTACTCTTTGTTGTTGAGGAAATTTTGAGCCTGTTTCTTGTATTCGGCTCCGCGTGATTGCGCCACCGACACCTGGCACACGGCCGATACGGCCACGAGTAGGAGTAGGGTCAAGAATCTGTTCATGTGAATATCGGTCGTTATGTGGTTTGTTCGATGATGTGTATCAACATTTTTTTGCAAAGATATTACTTTTTTTTCATGTCGACCAATACTTATTTACGCCAAAAATCGATTAGATGCAAATTTAACACAGAAGAATGGTGTCGGATGGTTGTGAATCAAGTGTCATACAGCTATAAATCGACGGCAACAATATTACGCATAGACGGAAATAGTGGCTGCGGGTTGATGTTCTATGAAACTGAATTATCTATAGCACCGCCGCAGATTCGAGGAACTTATGTGGGGAGTAAAGATGGCCAAAACATCCTGCCTTATTTTCTTTGCTTTGTAATAAAGCAGCCTCCTGTGAATCAAACGATTACAGGAGGCTGTCTGTGCGCATGAAGGGACTCGAACCCCCACGTCCTGAGACATCAGATCCTAAGTCTGACGCGGCTACCATTACGCCACATGCGCGGAATTGCGTGCAAAGTTACGACTTTTTGGTGAAAGTGCAACTTTTGCACGCTAAAAATGATTGTTCAACGGCCGAAACTGAGTGTCGTGAAGAAGCGCGATGCGCCGTTGGCAGCAATATTGGCAGCGAAACTTAGGGTTATGTACTGGCCGTCGTTGCCCCACCATGTGGCGCGGCGGCCACCTCCTGCAAGCATCTGTACGTTGTATGGGGCGCCGTACACTCCTGTAAGGCTGTTGTACACGGCGTTGTAGCGTCCCATGTTATGGCCGGGAGTTGAATATACGAATTCCGAGCCGTAGAGTCCGCCGTTGCTGTAATAGAGGTTGGCGGCAGGCCAAGAGTAGTTGAGCATAGGCACGTTGCTTAGGTATACGATGTTGTCGTCGTAACCGCTCACGGTGTATCCGTTGTTGACGAGGGCGTTGATGCTGATGTTCACGGCCGAGCCGAGCGCTATTCCTAAAATGCTGCGGAATGGACGCCAATGGCGGGGGCGCCATGCCGGTGGGGGAGGCGTGGGACGGTAGTAGTGCCAATGGCGTGGCATGTGCGGGCGGTGGGGGCGTCCGTGGTGCACGTTGTGGTAGGGCGGCCTGTGTGGTGGGCGGTGTGACTGCGGCGGATGCGGAGGTCGGTGGTTGCCGTGGTATTTGTTGTCGTGGTGTCTATTGTGTTTCTTGAAATCCTTTCCTTTGTCGCCGCGATGTTTGTCGGGGCGTTTTTTTTCGTGCTGCACGCTGTTGTGCTGCTTTTCCGGGTTTCGTCCCCGGGCAATGGCGCAGGGGGCGCACATGGCTGCGATTAGGGCTGCAATTGCCATGATTCGTAAAAATCTCTGCATAATCGTGCGTAATTATGTGATGTGTATATTATATTGATGCCTATTTGGCAAAAAGGTTTAACAAACGGCAAAAAAAATACGCACTATTTCTGTTTTGCGTGTTTTTTTGTAACTTTGTAGTCCGAATAATTCAAGTGTAAACTATATGGAACATGTGGCACGTTTGCTTGCAGGCAAACTTCTTAAAATCAGCGCTATCAATCTTCAGCCCTACAATTCGTTCATCTGGGCCAACGGCTGGAACGCGCCCATGTACACCGATATGCGCAAGACGCTGTCGTATCCGCCGCTGCGCACATTCATAAAGATTCAGCTCGCTCGCCTTATTATGGAGCATTTCGGCGAGGCTGACGCTGTGGCCGGTGTGGCTACGGGCGCTATCGCATATTCTGCCATGGTGGCGGACGAACTTGGGCTGCCCTATGCCTATGTGCGCACGACTCCTAAAGATCACGGTCTTGAGAACCTTATTGAAGGCAGTCTGAAACCGGGCGATAAAGTGGTGGTCGTAAACGACTTGATAACGAATGCGTCCCGCTCGCTGCTTGTGGCGCAGACATTGCGCGATGCCGGTTGTGAAGTGCTCGGCATAGTGGCTATGCTCGATTTTGAATTTGAATCCGCAGCAGAGCGTTTCGACGAGATGGGAATTCCGTTCAAGGCGCTTAGCACATACGGCGACCTGCTTGCCGTGGCGCTTTCGCAGAAGGTGATAGTGCCGGCCGATGTGGCGGCATTCAATGAGTGGCATGACGACCCGGAGACATGGACGCCCGGCGACAACGACAACGAATAGGAGGACGTTTGACTGATAAACGCAGCTTCTGAATTATATAACATTTCCGTAGATTACACTATATGGCTACATATAAAGCAAAACCATCTGTGATAGATAAGCCGGCGGCCGAAATCGCCGCCCAGTTTGCCGACCTTACGCGCTTGCAGGGTGCTCTTGACAAGCTTCCTGAGGCGGAACGCGCCAAAGTGGGCGATGTCCGTTTTACGGCGGACTCCATTGTGATGCAGACTGCACAGGTGGGGGAGATAAAATTTGAAGTAAAGGAGCGCACGCCCGAGCGTGTGGCATTCGTGGCCGGAGGCCTTCCGATGCCTATGGTGATAGCTGTAGATATGAAAAGCGTGTCGGACACCTCGACCGAGGTGGAGGCTTCGCTCGATATTGACATTCCTGCCGTGCTCAAACCAATGGTCGGCGGCACGATGCAGAAGGCTGTCGATCAGTTCGGCGTTCTTATAGGCCAGCTCAGCCGGTGAAGGCCCGTATCGCCGCCTTGGCGGCTTGTCTGGCCGGAATGATGTTTTCGTCCTGTCATCATCTTGACGATGACCGCGTGCCGATGATGCCGGTGTGGCTTGCATTCAAATCGCAGGCGGAATGGACTCTTTACGGCACTCCTGCCGCTATGGATGCGCGTCTGTTTGTAAAGCAGAGTCTTATTCCGTCCGATTTCCCGTATACGTCCATCGAGGAGACGGGCTATGGCGGCGTGTGGCTTGTCTGTGATGTCATGGGTGTGCCCAAAGCTTATGATGCAGCATGCCCGGTGGAGGTGAAGCGCGATGTGCGTGTGTTCATCAATGATGAGCATGAGGCGGAATGCCCTGTATGTCACAGCACATTCGATGTGTTTTCGCTGGATGGCCATCCTCTGTCGGGACGCGCAGCCGAAGAGGGATGGGGATTGCGCCGCTATGGGGTGGGTCCCGGAGGCCGTGGCGAGTTCATGGTTGTGCGTCAGCGCTGACAAGACATTTATAACTGCAAGAAAATACACGAACTGCCCCAAAAAGTTAGATAAAAAACTTTTTGGGGCAGTTCGTGTTTACGCAGTTTCAAAATAATTCGTTATAGCTTGGGGCGTTCGGCTCCTTCGTGGGCCATGAGTTCTGACAGATAGCGGTTTTCGCGGTCGATCAGTGTGTTCAGCCAGCGTTCGTATGCGTCGAGGTCGGCGAGAGGACGGCGTGCCACGCCGCTTTCGTCTGCGGCCTGTGCCACAGCACGTGAAACTTTCGGAAGCAGTCGTTTGTCGAACGGCTTCGGGAGAATGTATTTGGGTCCGAATGTCAGAGACTTGTCGGGGTAAAGTTGTTTCAGAGCCTCAGTGGCGGGTTCGTGCGCGATGGCTGCTACCGCACGCGCTGCGGCGAGCTTCATGGCTTCGTTTATTTCCGACGCGTCGCAGTCGAGCGCGCCTCGGAAAATGTAGGGGAATCCGAGCACGTTGTTTATCTGATTGGAAAAATCGCTTCGTCCGGTGGCGAATATAAGGTCGGTGCGGGTGGCGAGAGCGAGGTCGTGGTCGATTTCCGGGTCGGGATTTGCAAGCGCGAATACGATGGGCTTCGGTGCCATTGATAGCAGCATTTCTTTTGTCATGACATCTGCCACGGAGAGTCCGAGAAACACGTCGGCGTCTTTTAGGGCCTCGGCGAGTGTGTGCAGGTCTCGTGCGGTGGCGAACTCTTTTTTAGCGCCTGAGAGTCCGGCTCGGTCGGCACGTATCACGCCACGGCTGTCGCACATCACGATATTCTCGCGTCTTACGCCGAGGGCAATGTATAGCCGTGTGCAGGCTATGGCAGCAGCTCCTGCGCCGTTTACCACAAGTTTTATGCTGTCGATTCGTTTTTCCTGAATTTCAAGCGCGTTGAGCAGGGCGGCCGACGATATTATGGCTGTGCCGTGCTGGTCGTCGTGCATGACGGGTATGTCGCACTCCTCGCGCAGTCTGCGCTCTATTTCAAAACATTCCGGGGCTTTGATGTCTTCGAGGTTTATGCCTCCGAAAGTCGGAGTCATGGCTTTTACCGCAGCGATGAATGCTTCGGGGTCGTCGGCGTCAAGTTCAATGTCGAATGCGTCGAGTCCTGCGTATATTTTAAAGAGAAGGGCTTTTCCTTCCATCACGGGCTTTGCCGCCAGAGGGCCGATATTGCCCAGGCCGAGCACGGCCGTGCCGTTGGAGATTACGGCTACGAGATTGGAACGTCCCGTGTAGTGCCGCACTGCGGCAGGGTTCTCCTTAATCTCTTTGCAGGGGTATGCGACGCCGGGCGAGTAGGCGAGCGACAGGTCGGCGGGGTCGGCATAGGGCTTGGTCGGCACGACGGCTATTTTGCCGGGTTGTGGGTGCTGGTGGTAGGAGAGGGCTTTTTCTTTCAGGTTTTCCATTTTTTTAGTTGCAAATCATAGTCTATTGTTTAGACAAACTCTTATAGTCTTTGTAACGCAAAAACCATGCCATAAGTTGTTTTCTCGTAATCAAAAAAAACGCCGCGATGCGTTCGCGGCGTTTTTTTTGCGTATATTTCAGGAATGTTATTCCTCGTTCCAGGTGCAGTCGAGGAATGTGAATGTTCCGGGAGCTGTCACTTCGAAACGGATGGTTTCGGTGTGGTTGGAGCCGTCGTAGGTGCCGAAAGTGATGGTGTATGTCACCTGCACGCCTTCCATGGGTGCTGCTTCCGGATGGAGCTTGGCAAGAACGCCGGGCATCACTTCCGTCTCGAAGCGTTTCTTCATCAGAGCCACGATTTCAGCGTCGCTCATGCCTGCATAGCCTTCAGGATATTGGGCTGCTGCTTTGTCGGCACGGAGGTCGACGTTGTTCTGGTAGGCTGAAGTGCCCGAGTAGTATTCGTTGTTGCCGAAAGACGTCACATAGCCGAAGCCGCTGGTGATGCTTGTGGAGCCCAGGGGCACGTCGATGTTCTCGTATACCCAGTCGGTGCATGCCTGGTAGTAGGTGGCGCTGAGTTCCTGTCCTTTTCCGCTGGGGAGTACGAGCACTACGCTCGGGTCAGCTTTCCACGAACCGCCCTGGCGCACGAACTGGAGGGTGGTTTCCTCGATGCCGTCGTTCTCGGCCCATTCGGCGCCGTCGAAGATGTACTGGCGTCCTACGTAGGCTTTCACGTCGTTGCAGTTGAACACGATGAACTGCTGGTTGCCAGCCTGCGCATAGGGGAATGTCTGCTTGAGGAAGATGGGCAGGGCATAGTCGGCCTGCGCCTTGGTGAGGTTGCCGTAGGTTTTACCGGTAATCTCATTGCATTGTGCGGCGCTGAGTGCGGTCACATTGTTGGGTTTCGACCAGCGTGTGCCGTTGAAATAGTAGGCCTGTGCCTTGCCTGTGCTTGCAAGTTGAGCAACGCGTGCAGGTGCTGCTGCACCGGTCTTGATGTCGGTCACCACGGTGTTCATGTAGCGTGTGCCTGCCACGGCAATGAAGTAGCCGGTAACGGTCACTTTGGCTCTGTCGGTAAGCATCTCTTTCTGTGCTTCTGTGGAGAAATATGCGCTGCCTTTGGCTTCTTCCGCTCCTTCAACGACAATGTTGATGTTGTTGCCGCTTACGGCCACGGTGCCGGTCATCTGCACGTACATGGCCAGCTCGTTGTCAGCGCGGGTGATGAGTTCATCCATCTTGGAACCTGTGAGCACTTCGGGTGCGGGGTAGGTATAGGGCTCGCCGTTTTTGTTCACGGTCTCGCTTATCACTTTTGAGCCGTCAAGCTGCCAGCCCTTGTTGTATGAACTTACGGGGGCTGTCACTTCGATTTCTGCGCCTATGGGGTAGGTGGCGATGTCGATGCCTCCGCCATAATAGGCAAAGACAGAGCCGCTGGCGTCGGTGACGATATAGCCGCGTTCGCACACGCCTGTGATCCATCCGCGTACGGTAACGGTCTGATCCATTTCCAGGCTTCCGAGAACTGCAGTGGGTTCAAAACCGGGGTCGGGTGTGGGCTGGGCGTTGAACACGGGGTCGGTTTCGCTCCAGTTGTAGTTCACTACAACGTAGTCTCCGAGTTCGGCATCCGGATATTTTCCGGCCAACACTGCGGGAATGGCTACTTCGGGAGTATGTGAGGGGGCGAGTGCGTCGGCATAATCTTCCTCACTGTCCCAGATGGTCTGATAGTCTTCGGTGGTAAGAGTATAGGCTTCTGTAGCGTTGAGCTTTTCAAGTTCTTCAGGCAGGGCGTCGGCCACGTTGAACGTGAGTTTTACGGCCGAGCCGTCGCTGAGCGAGAAGTAGGGGAAGCTTGTCGAAGCAAGGAAGGCCGGCATGTAATCGGCAGCCGGAATCTCGTCGGTAAAGCGGTGGAGCTTGCCCACGTTGGCAAGCTGGTCCTTGAGCGCGTCTCCGGCGAGCGCCGCGTTGGTCTTGTTGGCGGCCACTGCGGCATAGTCGGCGGCAGTGAGGGTGTACTCTACGGTCTTTACGTCGGTGTTGTCCGGTGTTTCGAAGCCGTCGAGATAGTCTTCATTCCAGCTGTTGTAGTCGCAAGCTGCGAGAGCGAGCACTGCAGCGCCTGCAATCAGGGATTTAGCTATATGGTTTTTCATTATTATGGACTATTGAGAGGATTAGAAATTGAGACGCAGCTTCATCGAATATGTGCGGCCGAAAGAGTAGAACACGAATTCGGCGTTCTCCCATGTGCCGTCCGTGGTGAGCGGGCTTTGGCCGTGGGTGATGTAGTTGTAGTCGAAGAGGTTGTTTACGCTGCCGGAGAGGATGGCGTCGAATCCGCCCATCTTGAAGCGATAGCTTGCATTGAGGTCGGTGGTGTGTCCCCAGGGCATTTTCCAGGGCTGTGCCACGTTGAGGGGCTTGTCGAAGCTGAGAGCGCTGGTGCTCAGGTATTGGTCGGCATAGTTGCGGCTTTCGAATACCCAGTCGGCACCGATGCGCAAGCCGTTGAAAGGCTTGAATGTGACTCCGAGTGCGCCTGTGGTCTGAGGCGAGCCGTCCACTTTGATGCCTTTGTAGTTAAGGGTGGATTTGGCGTGGTCTTCGGCATAGATTCCGGAGGCGAGTGTGCCGTCGAGGTTGCCCTTGACTACGGCGAGGGGCTGGCCGATGGAGTTGTAGTAGTAGCCGGTGGCGTCGCTTACCCATTCCCAGTTGCCCAGCGAGAGCATACCGTTGAGTTCGAACCATGTGGCGGGCTTGAAGGTGAAATCGAGTTCCACGCCCATGTGGCGTGCGTCGATGCCCTGGAGGTTGAGCACATAGCGGTCTTCTGTGGCCTGCATTGTACCGGAGCGCATGATGGCGCGGTCGAGCCACTTGGTGTAGTAGGCATTGAGGGTGAGGGCGAAGATGCGGCTGGAGAAGCCGTAGCCTATTTCTGCCGAGAAAGTTTTCTCGTTCACTGCATTTTCGTTGAGTACGTTGCTCGTGTTGTAGGCAGCGAAAGCGTTCTTGAAGAAGGGTGCGCGGGAGATGTAGCCTACATTGAAGAACACGTTGTTGTGGCGGTCGATGTTGTAGTTGGCGCCGCCTTTGATCTGGCCGCCCCAGAAGTTTACTTTCTTCGACTTGGAGTGTTCGTCGTCATAGTAGAAATGGTCGTCGCGCCAGTAGGCGGTGTTGGACACCGCGCCGGAGAGCACGAGGTTGAGTTTCTTGTCGAGCATGGTGTATTCCATCTGTCCGTAGATGCCTTCCTGAAGGGTATAGCCTTTGAAGTCGCGATACACGATGTCGCCTACGCCGAGGTGTTCGTATTTCCAGTTGGGGTCGGCGGCTGCGGCGTTGTCTTTGGGGTTGACGGACGCGCGGTCAGCGTCGTCCATGTAGTATTCGCCGTCATAGAGGTCGATGATTTCGTTGTTGTGGTCGCCCACATAGTAGCGGAAGTCGACACCGCCGGTGACTGCGAGGCGGTCGCCGTTCTTCATGTCCCAGAATTTCTTGTAGTTCGACACGAGTCCGTACCACTGGTGGCTGTTGTTGCTCTTGCTCATCACCATATTCGAACCGGTGGTGCTTTCGGCGTTCATGTCCTGAATCGCGCCGTAGTCGAATGTGCCGTCGGGGCGACGGAATTTGGTACTCAGCTGGCCGCTGTTTGCACCGTTCCACCAGTTGCGCATTGTGCTTGTGCGTCCCTGGCCGTTATAGCCGTAGCCGGAGGAAATGGAGGCATAGACGGAAGTGGCCCACGACGATGTGTTGTCAATCTGCCACATATGGCGCAGCGTGAACTGCGGCTTGTGGTAGACATTGCGCTTGGACGTGCGTTCGCGGCCTTCGTTGTCGTAGCCGTAGATGGGGTTGTAGCGGTAGGGGCTTTCGTCACCCATGTAATTGCGCACGCCCTGCCATCCTTCCACGGTGAGACCGCCGTAAAGGTTATCGCGCTGGTCGTGGGTCTGGGGGGCGCCCATGCCGGTGAGGGAGATTTCATGCTTTTCGTTGATGCGCTTCGACACGTTGAAGAACCAGTTGTAGCCGCTGTAGGCTGTGCCCTGGATGTAGCCGTCGCCCCAGCGGTGTGCGCCGAGCACGGTAACGGCCCAGCCGTTCTTCATCACGCCTGTGGAGAGTTTGAAGCCGTACTGGTTCATGCCGTCGTTGCCCATGCCGTACCAAAGGCTGCCGCCACGGTCGACGTCGAGGGTGCGCGTTGTGATTGCGATGGTGCCGCCGATAGAGGGCGTGGAAAGAATGGATGCGCCGAGGCCGCGTTGTGTCTGGATGTTGGATGTGACGTCGCTGAGGCCGGCCCAGTTGCTCCAGTATACGTTGCCGTTCTCCATGTCGTTGACAGGAACGCCGTTCACTGTCACGGCCACCCACTGGCTCTTGAAGCCGCGCATGCGGGTTTCGGCATCGCCGTAGCCGCCGCCCTGCTTGTTGGTGTACACGCCGGGAGTGGTCTTAAGGATTTCGGGGAATTCCTGCTGTCCGAGCTTGAGGTCGATAGTGGCCTGGTCCACATTGCTCATGGCCACGGGGGTGACGCGTGTCTTACCGATGGACTGGGTCACGATGACGTCGTTGAGCAGGGTGTTGTCGGTTTCGAGTTTGATTACGCCGAGGTCTTTTGCTACTTTGCGCTCTGCGCTTTTGAAACCGATGTAGCTGATTTTGATGTTCTTGGCGTTGTCAGGGACGCTGAGGGTGAAGTGGCCGTCAATGTCGGTGACTGCTGCGGCATTGCTTCCCGGCACCGTTACTGAGGCGCCGATAATCGGCTCGTCCTGATCGTCGACAACTTGGCCGGTGACTTTCACCGCTGCGCTGGCGCTCATGGCTGCCATGCAGGAAATCCAAATTGCACAGGTTAAGAGAAATAGTCTCTTCATACTGAAGTTGCTTGGGATTAAGAAATATGAAAATATATGGTTTATTGTATTTTGCACCGTATTTTCACACGAACTCGTCGCGGCGGCCGTCGGGGTGGGGTGGACTCTCGAGTCCGTCGAGCATTAAATGCGCAGCCTATGCTGCGATGTGCCTCGTCGTCAAGCCTTTGTGTTCGTCGCCAGTCTCGTGGCGGAATTTCTGTTACCTTGTATGCAACAAAGTGTTAGAATTGTACCTGGCGCGCTTTAAAGCGCGGCGGAGGAACGTAAAGTACCTCCGAATATGCCGCAAAGGTAGTCATTTTTTTTGATAAATAAAACTTTTTTAACTTAGCGGTGTGTCAAAAGCCGTGTCCACGTGTTAACTTTGCAAATATTTATGTCTATTCTTTGGATTTTATTTATGGTGAAAATACTCTTGCTTTCCGCGTTGTTATACGTGCTTTCAGTTCCGTGCCGTGCCCGGACGGTGGTGGTGGATGCCGTTGACGCGACGCCGCTACCGGCGGCGTCGGTCTTCGATGCTACGGGCAGGATGGTCGCGCTCACCGACGCCGACGGCGCTTTTTCCGCCGCTTTGCCGGCCACTGTGCGCTGCATGGGTTATGAGCCGGCCACGCTGGCGGTTGATGCCGATACTTTGCGGATGAGTCCGGCAAGCTATGAGTTGCAGGGCATGACAGTAAACCTCGCCGAACGCGATGTGTTGCGGCTGGTGTGTTATGTGCGCGAGTTCATGGGAATGGCGGCCGACAGCACTACTTCTGTCCTGTATGCAGAATATATGGTGGATTATATGCTCCCTGTGCGTAAACTGAAGAAATTCAAGGGGCGCTTCTCGCCGCGTGTGCTTGCAAAGCGCAGCGTGATGCGTATGTCGCGCACAGATGCCGCCGACTCTATCGCGGCTGATCCGGAGGGGGCGGACGAATTGCCGTGGCTCCAGCTGGCCTCGATGCCGGCCCCGTCTCCCGACGGCACGTACGAAATGTTGCCCGACAGCGTGCGCGGACGTGCATGCAGCTATTCTGTGCCCGGCAAGTATGGGACGCTCAGGGAATACAGGGTTACGCCGGCGCTTGTCACCGTAAACGTCGATCCTTTGGCCGACAGTGAGGAGCACCGTATATCGCCGTGGTTTTTCAAACTTTTCGGGTTGACTATAGACATCGCCGAACTGACGTCTTCTACAGGGTATGTGCCGCCCGAAAGCGGAGAACTGCGCCCGGAAGACATGGTGATGCGCACATTCTCGATGGAGGCTCTGGCACGCGGAAAACTTTTAAAAAAATTGCTTGGATGTAAAAGCGATATGAAGATGAAAGCGTTTTTCGAGATATATCCCGTGGACCGCGAATACCTGACTGCGACGGAAGCACGTGCGGCCGAGAAAGAAAATCCGGCTACGCCCGCACTTGAAGTCCCTGACAATGCAGCTCCTCTCGACGAAGCCACGCTCAATATGCTCGAGGCTGCCCGAAAGTTACGCTAAATTAGGGCATATTGCTATAATTTGCGCGAAAATTGTTAATTTTGCAGTTCGAAAAGATTACGACTGAATGAAAAATATACGCAATTTCTGCATAATAGCGCATATCGACCACGGCAAAAGCACTCTTGCCGACCGCTTGCTTGAATATACCGATACCGTGACCGGCAAGGATATGGAGGCACAGGTGCTTGACGACATGGATCTTGAACGCGAACGTGGCATCACCATAAAAAGCCATGCCATACAGATGGCATATGAGCTTGGCGGAGAAGACTATACGCTTAACCTTATAGACACCCCGGGGCATGTCGATTTCTCTTACGAGGTGTCGCGCAGCATTGCCGCGTGCGAGGGTGCGCTGCTTATAGTGGATGCGTCGCAGGGCATACAGGCTCAGACTATATCGAACCTGTACATGGCCATCGACAACAATTTGGAGATAATACCTATAATCAATAAATGCGATCTTGACTCGGCCAACCCCGACGAGGTGGAGGATCAGATAATCGACCTGCTGGGATGCGAACGCGACGAGATAATCCGCGCCAGCGGCAAAACCGGAATGGGCGTGCCCGAGATTCTGCAAGCCATAGTGGAGCGTGTGCCGGCACCTGTAGGCGACCCTGACGCTCCTCTCCAAGCTTTGATTTTCGACTCGGTGTTCAACCCTTTCCGAGGCATCATCGCATACTTCAAAATCGTCAACGGCACAATACGCAAGGGCGACGACGTGAAATTCGTGGCTACGGGCAAGGAGTATGATGCAGACGAAATCGGCGTGCTCAAACTCGACCTTTCGCCGCGCGACACTCTTTCGGCCGGAAACGTAGGATATATAATTTCCGGCATCAAGACCTCGAGGGAGGTAAAGGTGGGCGATACCATCACCCATCTCGACCGTCCGTGCGAGGCGGCCATCGACGGGTTCGAGGAAGTAAAGCCGATGGTGTTTGCCGGTGTATATCCCATAGAGACCGAAGATTTTGAAAATCTGCGCGCATCGCTCGAAAAACTTCAGCTCAATGATGCGTCGCTCACGTTCTCCCCCGAGTCGTCTGCCGCCCTCGGGTTCGGATTCCGCTGCGGTTTCCTCGGTCTGCTGCATATGGAGATAATCCAGGAGCGTCTCGGGAGAGAGTTTGACATGGATGTCATCACGACCGTGCCCAACGTGTCGTATCTCGTGCACGACAAAAAAGGTAATGTCTCCGAAGTGCACAACCCGTCGGGGCTGCCTGAAGCGACGCTTATCGACTACATCGAGGAGCCATATATCCGCGCCACCATCATAACGACCGCCGATTTCATAGGGCCTATCATGACTCTGTGCCTCGGCAAGCGCGGCGAACTCGTGCGCCAGGAATACATAAGCGGCAACCGCATGGAACTGACGTTTGACATGCCTCTCGGAGAAATAGTCATAGACTTCTACGACAAGCTCAAGAGCATCAGCAAGGGGTATGCGTCGTTCGACTACCATATACAGGATTTCCGCGAAAGCCGACTTGTGAAACTCGACATCCTTCTCAACGGCGAAAGCGTGGATGCGCTCAGCACGCTCACGCATGCCGACAACGCGCTGACGTTCGGCCGGCGCATGTGCGAGAAGCTTAAGGAGCTGATTCCTCGCCAGCAGTTCGACATCGCTATCCAGGCTGCCATTGGCGCGAAAATCATCGCACGTGAAACCATCAAGGCCGTCCGCAAGGATGTGACGGCCAAATGCTACGGCGGCGACATATCCCGAAAGCGTAAACTGCTCGAAAAGCAGAAAAAAGGCAAGAAGCGCATGAAACAGATCGGTTCTGTCGAGGTGCCGCAGAAAGCATTCCTTGCCGTGCTCAAACTTGATTGAACAAAAGCGTTTTTTGCTCTGTTCGCAGAGTGCAAAAAACGCTTTCACATTGTTGTATTTTATAGGCGCGGCAGCCTGCCGTGCCATAATCACGTTTATCAACTGTCAACCGAAATGAAGAGTAAAAACCACAGCGCCGACTTGCCGGACTTTGCAGGCCATATATTTTATGCTGCACGTCAGGCTCTGCGGCGTCATGCCAGCGGCGGCAATGTGCTTATTGCCGCTACGGTGCTGGCTCTTGCAATTGCCAATATTCCGGCTGTGAACGGATATTATTTTGAGTTCTGGACGCAGGAAGTGCATCTGCAGCTCGGAGATTTCAATGTGTTCAGCCATCATGGCGAACCAATGACGCTGCTCGCCTTCATAAACGACGCCCTTATGGCGGTATTCTTTTTCAGCATAGGGCTGGAGATAAAACGCGAAATCCTCGTTGGCGAGCTCGCCTCGTTCAAGCAGGCCCTTCTCCCCATACTTGCAGCCGTGGGCGGAATGATTGTGCCGGTGTGCATATTCTACGCGTTGAGCGCCGGCACGGATTTTGCCGGAGGCGCGGCTATACCGATGGCCACCGACATCGCGTTCTCTCTCGGTGTGCTGGCCATGCTCGGGTCGCGGGTGCCGGTATCGCTGAAGATATTCCTCACCACACTTGCCGTGGTGGACGACATTGGCGGAATCATCGTCATTGCGGCTTTCTACAGCACCCATATCGACGTTACGCTGCTGCTCATCGCCGCGGCATTGTTCGTAGTGCTTCTGCTTGGCTCTAATATGCGCATAAAGAGTAAGATATTCTACATAGGAATAGGCGGCGTGATATGGTTCCTGTTTCTTAATTCTGGCATACATCCCACTATTGCCGGCGTGCTGGTGGCGTTCTGCGTGCCGGCCACTCCCGTGTTCGAGCCTAAGAA
Organism: Muribaculaceae bacterium; assembly: GCA_009775265.1. Classification (GTDB taxonomy): domain Bacteria; phylum Bacteroidota; class Bacteroidia; order Bacteroidales; family Muribaculaceae; genus CAG-873. The sequence goes on along the minus strand of VSPG01000002.1, from coordinate 24,065 downwards.
GTATATCAAGCAGATACACAAAGCTATATCCAATTTCAGAGGCGAGGACGTGGAACTGCTTACACGTAAGTCCATATTGAACAAGGAGCAGATGGACTGGCTGAAAGTGGTGGAATCGGCTTCCGACAAAGTGATTTCCCCGCTTCAGGATCTTGAAGACTCGCTTCACCACATCGTCAATTTCTTCATTGTGCCGCTTTTCGCTTTTGCCAATGCGGGCATATTCCTGCTGGACACCGACCCGGCAAGCGTGTTCGAAGGCATTTCGCTTGCTGTCATAGCCGGTCTTGTTGTCGGCAAGTTCCTCGGCATCTTCACATTCTCGTGGATTACGGTGCGGCTCGGTCTCGCACCTATGCCCGCCCATAGCAATTGGAAGATGATGGCATCTGTGTCGATGCTCGGCGGCATAGGCTTTACGGTGTCTTTGTTTATAGCTACACTCACATTCGCCGGAGGCAACGCCCATATGCTCGACCTGCTTGACCATGCCAAGCTCGGCATAGTGGTGGGTTCGCTGCTTGCCGGTGTGCTCGGCTTCCTGGCGATGCATTACACGCTGCCTCGCACAGCGTCGCCGGATGCTGTGGCGCCTGCAGAGGATTAATCCTCTGCATATGGCGTTTGTGTGGAAATAAAATGTTATATTTGCGGAGTCATGGCAGAGAAAGGCAACATAGCGAAGCGCATACTGCGTTTTTATGCCGATGGTTTCAGAAATATGACCGTCGGACGCACGCTGTGGGCCATAATCATCGTGAAACTCGTGGTGATTTTCGCTGTGCTGAAAGTCTTTTTCTTTCCCGACATTCTCTCTACCCGCTACGACAACGATGCCGAGCGCGCGGCTGCCGTGCGCTCGGCATTGTCTGCTCCTGAACCAGCTGACAAACGCTAAAATCATTTATAATGAACGACTTAATGACTGTAGTGGACTGGTCGAGGGCGCAATTTGCCCTCACGGCCATGTATCACTGGCTTTTTGTGCCGCTCACTATCGGCCTGTCCGTGATTGTGGGCATCATGGAGACTATCTATTACCGCACAGGCAACGAGCGCTGGAAGGCTCTTACGAAGTTCTGGATGACTCTTTTCGGTATAAACTTCGCCATCGGTGTGGCGACAGGCATTATTCTAGAATTCGAGTTCGGTACAAACTGGTCGAACTACAGCTGGTTCGTGGGCGACATATTCGGCGCTCCGCTTGCCATAGAGGGGCTTCTCGCATTTTTCATGGAGGCTACTTTCGTGGCTGTGATGTTCTTCGGTTGGAATAAAGTGAGCCGTGGATTCCATCTTGCATCGACATGGCTCACGGCTTTGGGTGTGAGCCTTTCTGCTTTATGGATTCTCGTGGCCAACGCTTGGATGCAGAATCCGGTGGGCATGGAGTTCGACCCCGAGCAGATGCGCAACGTGATGAGCGATTTCATGGCGGTGGCGTTCAACGCCGTGGCCATGAACAAATTTTTCCATGCCGTGTTCTCGTCGTGGGCTTTGGCAGGCGTATTTGTGGTGGGAGTGAGCAGCTGGCTGCTGTGGCGCCGCAGCAATGTGGCCGCTGCCCGCAGTTCGCTCAAAATAGGAGCATGGTTCGGTCTGGCGGGAATGCTGCTTACGTTCCTTACGGGCGATGGTTCGGCCGTGCAGGTGGCGCGTGTGCAGCCGATGAAACTTGCGGCTATGGAGGGACTCTATGATGGCAAGGTAGGGCAGGAGCTTGTGGGCTTCGGCATACTGAACGCCGACAAGCGCCCCGGCGACGACAAGGAGGCCATGCATTTCGAAATTTCGATTCCGAATGGTCTTAGCCTGCTGGCGAACCACGATATAAACAGTTTTGTGCCGGGTATCAACGACCTGATAGAGGGAATAGAAATAACGCCGGCTGGCGATACGCTGCGCACGGTGGGATATGAGGAGCGTATCGCCATCGGCCGCCGTGCCCAAGAGGCGTTGCGTGCGTTCAATAAAGCTCACGCAGCCGGAGACACCGCAGCCATGAATGCCGCACGTGCCGATGTGGCACGTGATTTCCGCTACTTCGGCTACGGCTATTTCGACAGCCCCGAACAGGCTGTGCCCCCGGTGGCTCTCACGTTCTATTCCTTCCGTGTGATGGTGATGCTCGGCTCTTTCCTGCTGCTGGTGCTGGTGTTGATGGCTTTTGCCGCTTCGTTCCGTCCGCGCGTGCTTGAAAACAAATGGGTGCATTATGCCGGAATGGTGTCGCTGCCTTTGGTATGGGTGTGCAGCCAGGCCGGATGGATAGTGGCCGAGGTTGGCCGCCAGCCATGGACTATCCAGGATCTGCTTCCGGTGGGTGCAGGCATCAGCGATGTGCCCGCATCGTCCGTGCAGACTACTTTCTGGATATTTGCAGTGATATTCACGTTGCTGCTTGTGGCAGAAGTCAGCATAATGGTGCGGTTTATCGCCCGCAGTTCGCGCTCCGACATTGAAAAAGACAACATTTAAACTTCCGCAGACATGACAGAACTTGAAATATTGCAGGCCTATTGGTGGCTGCTTATCGCTGTGCTCGGCTCGGCGCTTGTGTTTCTTCTATTTGTACAGGGCGGACAGTCCATGTTGTGGCAGGCTCGCACGCAGACCGAGCGCCAGCTCATGGTCAACTCACTTGGTCGAAAATGGGAACTTACGTTCACCACGCTTGTGGTGTTTGGCGGAGCGTTTTTTGCGTCGTTTCCTCTGTTTTACTCCACGAGTTTCGGCGGAGCCTACTGGCTGTGGATGCTCATTCTTGTAAGCTTCGTCGTGCAGGCCGTGAGCTATGAATACCGTCGTAAGAGCGGAAACGTCTACGGCACGCGGGTCTATGATTCGTTGCTGATGTTCAACGGCCTGTTCGGCTGCGTGATGCTTGGCGTGGCGGTGGCCATGATGTTTTTCGGAGCTGAGTTCACCGTGGCAAAAGGCAACATTCTCGACGGTTCGAATCCGGTAATATCCCGGTGGGCGCCAACACACGGCCTCGAGGCCATGGCCGACTGGCGCAATCTGCTGCTCGGCGTGGCTGTGTTTTTTCTTGCAAGGGCACAGGCTGCGATGTATTTTGTGAATAATATATGCGGCGACGGCGCTTTTGCCACACGCATGCGGCGCGCCGCCGGAGTCAATGGGGCTGTGTTCGCGCTGCTTTTCGTGGCCTTCCTGTTGGTGCTCATGTTTGCATCCGGTCTCCGTCAGGGAGCTGACGGCATCTTCGTGGCCGAACAGAACATATATCTGCACAATCTTCTCGGCATGTGGTGGGCGGCAGTGCTGCTGCTTGCCGGTGTGGTGATGGCGCTTTATGGCATATTCCGCACCGCGTTCGACAGGCGTTGGCGCGCAGGCATATGGTTCGGCGGCACAGGCACGGCGCTCGTGGTGATGGTGCTGTTTTTCCTTGCCGGCTATCGTTCCACGGCGTATTACCCTTCAGTGCTTGACGCGCAGAGTTCGTTGTCGATAGCCAATTCGTCATCGTCGCTGTTCACGCTTAAAGTCATGAGTTGGGTGTCGGTGCTGGTGCCTTTCGTACTTGCCTATATAGCATATGTATGGCGCAAGATGAATGCCCATCCCCTCACTCCGTCAGAGTTGCATCGCGAGCATCATCAATACTGATGGCCGACCTGTTTCATACCATCGAAGCCCCATCCGAGGCGCAGTACACCGAGAAGCGGAGCAAATTCATAGCATTTGCCTTTCCGGTGCAGACCGCAGCGGAGGCCAAGGAGCATGTGGCGCGGATGCAGAAGCGTTATTATGACGCCCGACATGTGTGCTGGGCCTATATGCTGGGAAGCGCGCGGACGGAATTTCAGAGCAATGACAACGGAGAGCCGAGCGGCACGGCCGGAAAGCCTATCCTCGGCCAGATAAATTCGCTTGGTCTCACCAATGTGCTTGTCATTGTCGTGCGCTATTTCGGAGGTATAAAACTTGGCACTTCCGGCCTTATAGTGGCCTACCGTACGGCGGCCCGAATGGCGTTGGAAGCGGCAGAGGTGGTGGAGCGCCATGATATGGCTGTCATAAGATTCCGTTTTCCTTACGCGGCCATGAATGCGGCGATGAAACTGACAAAAGATTTTGACGTGCAGGTGGTGGAGCGCAATTTCGATAACACGTGCAGTCTTACGCTCAGCATCAATGCCGACTCTGCGCCGATGCTCCGGGCGAGAATTGCCGATATTGACGGCGCCACGTTGTACGACTGATTAGTTTCAATATAACTTTCATATTATAAACAGTATAATGAATAAAACACTCAAAGCAGTTATCATGGGTGCATCAGCAATGCTTGCCGCATCGTCCACGGCTTCCGCTGCCGATGCTCCGCTCATAGAGCGCCCGGACTTCCGTTCGCAGACAGGCGTGTTCGACATTGACGCTCTCGAGGCTCTCGGACGCGTGAGCGCTCCGTGTGTCAGTCCCGATGGAAAAACCGTGCTGTTCGGCATCGCATACGAGAGCCTTGAACAGAACACATCAAACAACGAGTTGTACATCCTCGACCTTTCTCAAAAAGGAGCACAGCCGGTGCGCATCACCACCTCGCCGAAAAGCGAGAGCGGGGCGGTGTGGTTCGATGGCGGACGCCGCATAGCATTCCTCTATCCCGACGCCGACGGCAGCATGCAGATGTGGACAATGAACGCCGACGGCAGCGCCCGCGCCCAGGCCAGCGAACATGCAGGCGGAATCAGCGGTTTCCTGCTTTCGCCTGATGAAAAGAAAGTGGTGGTTATAGGCAATGTGAAATACGCCCGCAATGCCGCCGACATATATCCCGACCTGCCGAAAGCCACCGGACGCGTGGTGGACGACCTTATGTACAAGCATTGGGACGAGTGGGTCACAGAAATTCCGCATCCTTTTGTAGGGTCTTTCGACGGCACTAAGGTGGCAGGACTCAAGGATATTATGGCCGATGAGCCATTTGAAGCCCCTATGAAGCCTTTCGGCGGCGTAGAGTCGTTTGCGTGGCATCCGAACAGCGAGATGCTCGTGTATGTGTCGCGCAAGAAAACCGGCATAGACTATGCGTTGTCCACCAATTCCGACCTTTATCTTTACCATCTTGAGTCGGGCGCCACACGCAACCTTACCGAAGGCATGATGGGCTACGACACTATGCCGGCTTTCTCTCCTGACGGGCACTACCTCGCGTGGCTGTCGATGGAGCGCGACGGCTATGAGAGCGATCGCAACCGTTTGTTCCTTCTTGATTGTTTCACGGCCGAAAAGCGCGAGCTTACGGCTGAATGGGATTACACCATAGACGAGTTCTCATGGGCGCCTGACGGCAAAGACATTTATTTCATAGCTCCCAAGGATGGTGTTGCACCCGTGTTCTCCATAAGCGTAGACAATGCTGAAATACGCCGGCTCACCGATGTCATGGCCGATTTCTCCTCGCTTGCCCCTGCCGGTGCCGGCCGAATCGTGGCGATGAACCACAGTATGCTGCGCCCCAACGAGCTGCAGCTGATTACACTGAAAGGAAAGAAAACCCCTGTGCTGACTGCGCTCACCGACGTGAACGGGCATATATTCTCGCAGTTCGAGATGCCGGCCGTAGAAAAACGTATGGTGCCGACTACCGATGGCAAGCAGATGCTTGTATGGGTGCTTTATCCTCCCAAATTCGATGCTGCGAAGAAATATCCTGCCATATTGTATTGCCAGGGCGGCCCGCAGCAGGCCGTGAGCCAGTTCTGGAGCTACCGGTGGAATCTCGCGCTCATGGCAGCCAACGGCTATGTCGTGATAGCTCCGAACCGTCGCGGACTGCCCGGTTTCGGCACGGAGTGGAATGAACAGATTTCCAAGGACTATCCCGGACAGAACATGAAAGACTACCTTGCCGCTGTCGACAACCTCAAGGCCGAACCATACGTCGATGCATCGCGCATCGGCGCTACGGGTGCGAGCTATGGCGGTTTTTCCGTGTATTGGCTTGCCGGCAACCACGACGGGCGGTTTGCCGCGCTGCTTGCCCATGCAGGCATCTTCAATATGGAGGCGCAATATCTTGAAACCGAGGAGATGTGGTTTGCCAACTGGGACATGGGCGGTGCGTTCTGGGAGAAAGACAATGCCGCCGCGCAGCGCACGTTTGCCAATTCGCCCCACCGCTTTGTCGACCGCTGGACAACGCCTATCATGATTTCGCACGGCGAATATGACTACCGCATCCTCGCGTCGCAGGGCATGGCTGCGTTCAATGCCGCCAAACTGCGTGGCATACCGGCGGAGATGGTGATCTATCCCGACGAGAACCACTGGATTCTCAAGCCTCAGAATGCTGTCATGTGGCAACGCCTGTTTTTCCGTTGGTTCGACAAATGGCTGAAACCCGAAAAACAATAAAAGCATAGTAGGGAACGGGACTTTACCTGCCTGCGGCAATTGCGCCGCAGGCAGGTTTGTTTTATGCAACCCTTAATTCTGTGAAAGAATTTGCGATAAGCCATTGTCATGTAAGAAAAAAAACGTACCTTTGCAGGCCGATTATGTCCAAATTAAAGCTTCAGTGGCATACGGGCGATGTGCTTTTGGCCAAGCCGCGCCTTGATGCCGCACGTTTAATTAACATCTAATCAAGAAATTAATAAAGTGGATACTTTAAGCTACAAAACCCTTTCACCGAATGCGCAGAGCGTAGAACACCAGTGGGTGGTGATCGACGCAACCGACCAGCCCCTTGGCCGTCTGTGCTCAAAAGTCGCCATTCTGCTCCGCGGCAAGAACAAGCCTACTTATTCTCCCAACGTGGAATGCGGCGACAACGTAATCATCATCAACGCCGACAAGGTGCGCCTTACCGGCAAAAAGATGACCGACCGCATCTACCTCAACTACACCGGCTATCCCGGCGGTCAGCGTGAGCTCACCCCCGAGGTTCTCATGAAAAAGAGCTTCAACAAGCACATCAAGCCCGGCATGCATCCCCTCTTCATCCGTGTGATGAAAGGCATGCTCCCCAAGAACCGTCTTGGCCGCCGCCTCATCGAGAACATGCACGTGTACAACGGACCTGAGCATCCCCACGCTGCACAGAACCCCGTCGTTTTAGATGTTAACACCCTGAAATAATCGTAAGCATGGAAAATATCAATGCAGTTGGCCGTCGTAAGGCCGCCGTCGCCCGCGTAATCCTTAAAGAAGGCACCGGCGTCATCACTATCAACAAGCGCCCCCTCGAAGTTTATTTCCCGTCTTCGATTCTTCAGTTCATCGTTAAGCAGCCCCTTACCACTCTTGACGCAGCCGAGAAGTACGACATACATGTCAACCTCGACGGCGGCGGTTACAAGGGTCAGGCGGAAGCACTCCGTCTCGGCATCGCCCGTGCACTTGTGAAAATCAACCCCGACGACAAGTCGGTGCTCCGCAAGGCAGGCTTCATGACTCGCGACGCACGCGCCGTAGAGCGTAAAAAGCCCGGTCAGCCCAAGGCTCGCAAGCGCTTCCAGTTCAGCAAGCGTTAAGATTGTCTTTGCCGCATTATGTGCGGCGTGAAGCAGTCTTGCACTATAATAAGTGTTTAGTATCTAAACCGTGTGGATGGACACGTTCCCTACCGCTCGGTTGCAATTCCCACAAGAACGTAAACCAACCTTATTTAAAAGTATGGCAACACCCACTTTTGAACAACTCCTCGAGGCAGGATGCCATTTCGGCCACCTCAAACGCAAATGGAATCCTGCCATGGCTCCTTATATCTTCATGGAGCGCAATGGTATCCACATTATAGACCTCTATAAGACAGCTGCTAAGCTCGACGAAGCTGCTGCTGCTCTCAAAAACATCGCCAAGCAGGGCAAGAAAGTGCTCTTCGTGGCAACCAAGAAACAGGCCAAACAGGTAGTAGCCGACAAAGCTGCTACCGTCAACATGCCCTATGTCATCGAACGCTGGCCCGGCGGTATGCTCACCAACTTCCCCACCATCCGCAAGGCTGTGAAAAAGATGACTACCATCGACCGCATGGCCAAGGACGGCACATTCGACAACCTTTCGAAGCGCGAGCGTCTGCAGATTTCCCGTCAGCGCGCCAAGTTGGAAAAGACTCTCGGTTCTATCGCCGATCTCAACCGTCTTCCCTCCGCTCTCTTTGTAGTGGACGTGCTTAAAGAACGCATCGCTGTAGCTGAGGCAAACCGCCTCGGTATCCCCGTGTTCGCTATGGTCGACACCAATAGCGACCCCAGCGGCATTGACTTCGTAATCCCCTGCAACGACGATGCATCTAAGAGCATCGAACTCGTTCTCGACACCATCGTGGCCGCTATGGCAGAAGGTCTTGAAGAACGTAAGGTTGAGAAAGTCGATACCGACAAGGATGCTCCCGCTGCCGAAGCTGCTCCCCGCCGTGAGCGTCGCCGTGTGCGCCGCAACGATGCGGAGGCTGAAGTAGCCGAAGAAGCTGTTGAAGCCGCAGCTCCCGCAGCAGAGGAAGTTGCCGAATAAACTCCGACCTGTTACACAACATTTATAAAACCCGCAAAACTTCTACAATATGGCACCATCCATGGCAGATATCACCAAGCTGCGCCACCTCACAAGCGCCGGCTTGATGGACTGCAAAAAAGCTTTGGCCGAAACCAACGGCGACATCGAAGCAGCTGTTGAAATTCTTCGCAAGAAGGGTCAGGCCGTAGCCGCCAAACGCGAGGACCGCGAAGCAGCTGAAGGCTGCGTTCTCGCCAAGCACGACGGAAACTTCGCCGCAGTGCTCGCACTCAAGTGCGAAACCGACTTCGTGGCCAAAAACGCCGGATTCGTAGCTCTCACCCAGGAGATTCTCGACGCAGCTGTGGCAGCACGCTGCAAGAGCCTCGAGGAGGTGACAGCTCTCGAAATCAGTGGCCGCACTGTGGCAGATCTCGTTGTCGAAGAAACCGGCAAAACCGGTGAGAAGACCGAAATCGGTGCTTACGAAAGCCTCGAGGCTCCCACTACCATGAGCTATAACCACCTTGGAAACAAGCTTGCTACTATCGTAGGCTTCAACCAGGAAGATGTGGACTATCAGGTGGGTCGCGACGTGGCTATGCAGGTTGCATCCATGAATCCCGTGGCAGTAAGCCGCGATGCTGTTCCCCAGGCTGTAATCGATGCCGAATACAATGTGGCCATCGAGAAGACTAAGGAAGAGCAGGTGAAGAAGGCAGTTGAAGCAGCCCTTAAAAAGGCCGGCATCAACCCCAACCTCGTAGACAGCGAGGCTCACATCGAAAGCAACATCTCAAAGGGATGGCTCACCGCCGAAGAAGCAGACAAGGCTCGCGAAATAGCCAAGACTGCCGCTGAAGCAAAGGCAGCCAACATGCCCGAACAGATGATTCAGAATATTGCCAATGGCCGTGTGAATAAGTTCTATAAGGAGTCCGTGCTCATGGAGCAGGAATTCATCAAGGACGGAAACCTCACCATCGCAGCATATCTTGAGCAGACTGCAAAAGGTCTTGCAGCTGTAGCTTTCAAGCGTGTTAACCTCAATCAGGACTAATTATTCCTGAGTAGTTATAACATACTGATAGTCAGGGGTGGCAAGTAATTGCTGCCCCTGATTTATTTATGGATATGTTGAAAAATATGTTTTATAGCATGTTTTTCAAAAACTTTTTGTAACTTTGCAGTGTTATTTAAGTGTAAAAAAGATGAGAGCAAGCGCCGGAGGGCGCACACGATTCACTAATTAAATTTAGGTACAATTATGAACATGATCAAGAAAGCAGTAGAATGGTACTGCATCGCAAGCTCGGCACTTTATAGTGCAGACATGGGTCGCAGTGAGGCATACGACCGCCTCCACAGCATTACCCGCCGTTGGACGCTTTAAGCATCCGATTCCATCCCGTCGGTCGTAGAGATAATGCTCCACCGACGCATTTCTAACCTATACATCACTTTTTAAGATATAGACGCCAATCCCGCAAGGGTGCGGCGTTTTTTGTTATATCCCCTTTAAAATTAGAAATGGCGAACCGGTTTCGGACCGCCATTATCAGTGTTGTAGGTTAGGGATGCGGATTACTGTTTCTCAAGAACCATTACATAAACGTTCTCTGTGTTTTTCCATTCTCCGTCAACATCGCCCCAATTATGGCTCTATCCGGAATTATAGAGTGAGAATAATAAAAAATGTTATTGGTGGGGCTATAGTAGGTGTAAATTTTCATATTTATCCTCATATTCGTTAACTTTGCAATTGAAACCTTAAATCTTATTGAATGGGACTTAACAAATGTCGCGCTGCTGTTGCCGCGCTCCTGCTGCCGCTTTTAAATGGGGCTGCGTACGGCTTTGCGCCGTCCGATGATAATTTTCCTCCGCCACGGCAGACAGATTATGAGATTCAGACACCGACTTATCTGTCGGACTATTTTATTGAGTCGTCCGGCGATTCCGCAGCTCCTGATTCAGATGGTTTTATACGCCGCTGGATGCTGCTGGAGCCTATATCCAAACCAAATCGTTCCAATGTGGTATTCACCGACAGCTATCTGAATGAAGTACTTGATTCGGTCTACTACAAAGGGCGCCTCGAGACCATGCCACGCGACGGCGAGAAGGTGCGTGTGGGCAAAGGACGTCTTGTGTGGCATGCTCTTGACAGTCGTATGTTCAATGTCAAGCTCTACCGCTTTGCCGCCGCTCTTAAAAAACCGGTGTACGGCGTGATATTCGATGCCGTGACGATAATAGACTGTCCGGAGGAGATGCGTGACGTGCGCCTGTCGGTAGGTTCCAATTCCGCATCGAAATGGTGGCTGAACGGCGAGCCGGTGCTCGTATTGTCCGGCGACCGCCGTATGGTGGCCGACGACTGCATGTCGCCTCGTCTGACGCTGCAAAAAGGTCGCAATGTGTTGCGGGGTACCATAATAAACGGCCCCGGAATGAGCGATTTCTGCGTGCGATTCGTTGATGCAGACGGCCGTCCCCTAACTGATTTTTCAACACGAAACCGCTGAATATGAAAAACGGAATTAATATATTGCTTGCAGGCGCCGTAGCGCTTGCGGCAGCTAATGCGGCGGAGGCTCAGACGGGGCGTCCGTTCATCCACGACCCGTCTACAATTGCGTTCTGCGACGGCCGTTACTATACGTTCGGCACGGGTGGCGGCGGTCTTATCTCCGACGACGGCTGGACATGGCGCGGCGGGGCGGTGAGGCCCGGCGGAGGCGCCGCTCCGGATGTAATCAAAATAGGCGACCGCTACCTCGTGGCCTACAGCGCTACGGGCGGCGGACTGGGCGGCGGCCATGCAGGCCGTGTGCTCACAATGTGGAACAACACCCTCAATCCCGAATCGCCGGATTTCGCATATACGGCACCTGTAGAGGTGGCCAGCTCGCTCGACGACGAGGACTGCGACGCCATCGACGCCGGTTTGCTGCTGGACCCTACGACCGGGCGTCTGTGGCTCAGCTACGGCACTTATTTCGGATTCATACGCCTTGTGGAACTCGATCCCGCCACCGGCGAGCGTGTGGAAGGCAACGAGCCAGTAAACATAGCTATCGACTGCGAGGCGACCGACCTGATATACCGCAACGGCTGGTATTATCTTTTGGGCACGCATGGCACATGCTGCGACGGCGCAAATTCCACGTATAATATAGTGGTGGGGCGCTCACGCAGTGTCACCGGGCCTTATCTTGACAACATCGGGCGCGACATGCTCCGTGGCGGCGGCAAGATGCTTCTGTCGGCAGGAAATCGCAAAACCGGTCCCGGACATTTCGGGCGATACATAGAAGACGACGGAGTGGAGAAAATGTCGTTTCATTACGAAGCCGATTTCGACCAGGGCGGCCGCAGTGTGCTCGCCATACTACCGCTGCTTTGGCATGACGACTGGCCGGTTGCCGGCGAGAACTTGCGTGATGGCAGCTATGAGATAGAGTCGCAGCGTCACGGCTATGCGTTGGAGTTGGCTGTCGACTTCGTGCGTATGCCCGCCACCCGCCATCGTTTTTGGGAGGAAGACAACGAGCCGATAGTGCCGATAGAGTCGCAAAAACTCGAAGACGTTATCGGCGGATGGGGAGAGGGACCCAACGGTGTGCGCCTCGGCGATTACATGTTCCGTCCCCACCAGCGCTGGACAGTCGAGGCTGTTCCCGATGCCGGAGGCTATCTCGGCGCACCTTACTATAAGATTGTCATAGAAGGCACCGACCGCGCTTTGGCCGCCACGGAGGATGCCGAACTTGAGTGTGTGCCTGCGTTTACAGGCTCGCCGGAGCAGTTGTGGCGCATAGAGCAGCTCACCGACGGCACTTACAGGATTATGCCGAAAAGTGTGCCCGGCCACGAAACTGAGCAACTGGCCCTTATCTCCGTGGCCGACAGCACGCCTACGTTGGGCAGGTTCGACATGAACAGTGATAATTCCAAATGGCGTTTCAGAGACCGATAACCAACCATGTTTACACGAAGTATAGTTTTGCTTTCGGCGGCTGCATTGTTGCTGCCGACAGCCGCAGCGCAGAATCCCGTAATACGCGACCAGTTTTCTGCCGACCCGACGGCCCGGGTATTCAACGACCGTATGTACATATATCCGTCACACGACATCCCCGGCGCGACAGAGAAACTTAAAGAGTGGTTCTGCATGGCGGACTACCATGTGTTTTCATCCGATAATCTCAGCGACTGGACCGACCATGGTGTGATAATCAGTCAGGAACGGGTTCCGTGGGTCGATGCCGGCTCCTACTCGATGTGGGCGCCCGATTGTGTGTTCAAAGACGGCAGATACTATTTCTATTTCCCGGCAGCTCCCAAAGGAGAAGAACGCGGGTTCAGGGTAGGGGTGGCTGTAGCCGACAAGCCGGAGGGGCCTTTTATGCCGATGCGGAAGCCTATCGATGGCATCAATGGTATTGACCCGTGTGTGCTTGTGGACGATGACGGCTCGAGCTATATCTATTGGGCCGGCATGGGGCTGCGCGGAGCGCGCCTTTCCGACGACATGATGACACTGGCTTCCGAACCTGTGCTTATAGACGGCATGCCGGAGGGGTTCAAGGAAGGGCCGTTCGTGTTCAAGCGCGATGGCAAATATTACTTCACTTTCCCATGGGTGCAGGACAAGACTGAGACCCTGGCTTATGCCATGGGCGATTCGCCGCTCGGGCCGTTTGAATTTAAAGGCTTGATTATGGACCAATGGCCCGACGGCTGCTGGACCAACCACCATTCTATCGTGGAATGGCGCGGACAGTGGTATCTTTTCTATCATCACAACGATTACTCGCCCGATTTCGATAAAAACCGCTCGGTTCGTATTGATACGCTTGCGTTCAATGCCGACGGGACAATATGCAAAGTCGTGCCCACACTCCGCGGAGTAGGGCTCAGCGATGCCCGCAGGCGCATACAGATAGACCGCTACAGCGATATCTCTGCGCGCAATGCCCGGGTGGAGTTTGTCGACCCGGCAAACCGTTTCGAAGGATGGAAGACGGTGATGGCCCGCCGTGGCGCGTGGGTGCGCTACGACCGTGTGGACTTCGGTGAAAAGCCGGTGACACATGTTACGGCGCGTGTGAAATCACCTTCGGGCGGTGTTCTTGAAGTGTACGCCGACACTATTTCCGACGCCGGCCTCATCGCCCGTATGCCACTGCCCCGTGCCGGGCGGTGGTGCGATGTTCAGCTGCCTGTGGAGGCCGGCGCGCCCACTGGCATGCACGACCTTTTCGTGCGTCTTGCTTCGGGCAAAGGTGTGGAGGTGGACTGGCTCGGCTTCGATGGCTTGCCTTGGGAGGAAGGGGCTTTCGATAGCGGCAAATACCGCAACCTTTTCTCCGAGACAGGCCGTAGCGACGAAGAAATAGCCGAAAAGCTCGGCGGGATTTATGAATCTCTTTTCCATGGCCCTGACAAAATCTACTTCGAGGTGGGCGACAGCATGGCCTACATCAGCGACATCAAAAACCACGATGTGCGCACGGAAGGAATGTCGTATGGCATGATGGTGGCTGTGCAGCTCGACAAGAAAGATGTGTTCGACCGTCTGTGGCGCTGGAGTCGCCGCTACATGCAGCACCAGAGCGGCGATCGCGAGGGTTATTTCGCCTGGAGCTGTCGCACCGACGGCACGCGCAATTCCCAAGGCGCGGCATCCGACGGCGAGTTGTATTTCATCACGTCGCTCATATTCGCATCCAACCGTTGGGGCAACGACACCGGCATAGACTATCTCGCCGAAGCCCGGCGCATCGTGGACCAGTCAATGCTGAAAGTGGGCAAGGCGCATTCCGCTCCGCTTATAAACGTGGAGAAGAAACTGATTACATTCACTCCCGACAACTTCGGCGGCACGTTCACCGACCCGTCGTATCATGTGCCGGCTTTCTATGAGGTGTGGGCCCGTTATCTCGGCGACGGCCGGAGCGATTTTTGGATGGAATGCGCACGCCGCAGCCGTGAATACCTGCGCTCTTGCGTGCATCCCGAAACAGGCCTGACGCCCGACTACAGCAATTATGACGGCTCTCTTACCGGAATACGCGGCATTATAGGCGACGCTTTCCGTTTCGACTCGTGGCGTGTGCCCATGAACATAGCTTTGGACTATTCGTGGGCGTGCGCCGACGGGGAGTGGCAGCGCAGCTATGCCGACCGCCTGCAAGGGTTCCTGTACAGCCGCGGAATCGACGATTTTGTGGACCAGTACAACGTGGACGGTACGGAAGTGGAGAATGTGCTTGATGCAGGAGGCTACCGCCGCCTGCGCCATTCGCTCGGGCTTGTAGCCACATCGGCGGCCGCGTCGCTGGTGTCTACAGGCATGATAGGACGGGAGTTTGTGGACCGGCTGTGGGATGCCCGCCACGAACCGTATGACGACGGATACTTTGACGCCTACTACGACGGACTGCTGCGTCTGTTCGCGTTCATGCACCTGAGCGGAAATTACCGCATAATCCATCCGGAATCGGAATAGCGCAGGGGTATGAAAATATGTTTGCGTAAATTGATTCTTTTAATTAATTTTGTACGAATTTAGGCGGGTTTTCGAGAACGCCGAAACATAAGGTACAAATATAGCTTTTGAAATGAAGGATATACGCATAGCGTTCGCAGCGCTTACAATTATAGCCGGATTCTCCGCAGCCAATGCGCAGAAAAGCCCTTACGTGGCCGATCTGGGCCGCTATGTGGCGCCTGCCAACAAGGCTGCGGAGCCCGATTCTTATTCATATCTTCCGGACGGTACGGCACTGCGCCTCGCAGCCGACGGCCGCAGCATAGTGCGTGTCGACCTGAGAAGCGGCAAGGACGGAGAACTGCTGCTTGATCTAGGCCATACGCGTGAGACCACGCTGCCGGACATCGAGGGGTTCTCCGTGTCGCCCAACGGAGAGCAGATACTTGTGTGGCGCGATAGCCGTGCCATTTACAGGCGTTCGTTCGAGGCCCGGTACTATGTCTATGAAGTGCGTTCGCGCTTACTGCGTCCGCTCAGTTCGTCGCATGCACTTACACAAAGCCCTGTGTTTTCTCCCGACAGCCGGATGGTTGCATTTGTGGCAGGAAATAATATTTATATAAAAAAGCTTGACTATAATACAGAGGTTGCCGTCACGACAGACGGGGTGTGTAACGGCATAATCAACGGAGTGCCGGACTGGACCTACGAGGAGGAGTTCACCACAACATGTTCCATGGCGTGGGCGCCCGATGCGCTTACGCTGAGCTATCTGCGATATGACGAAAGCAGTGTGCCGATGTACAGCTTTCCGCTTTACGAAGGCTCATGCGAGCCTCGCAGCGAATATGCCCTGTATCCCGGAAGCTATAGCTACAAGTATCCGGTGGCCGGAGCTGTCAACTCCTCTGTGACGCTTCACAGCTACGACATAGAGACCCGTAAAATCAAAGACATAGCGCTGACTGCTCCTGGCATAGAATATATACCGCGCATCGGTTACGGCGACACGCCCGAGCGACTCGTGGTGGCCACTCTCAACCGCGACCAGAACCGTCTTGAAATATTCGCCGTCAATCCCAAAAGCACTGTAGCCAAGAGCATATACGTGGAGGAAAGCAAAGCGTGGATCTCACCGGAGACATATGAGCGCCTGCATTTCGGAGCCAAAAGCATGGTTGTGCTTTCGTCGCGTTCGGGTTTTGCCCAACTGTATGAATATGCCTATACCGGAGCGGAACTGCGCAGCATCACATCCGGCGATGCCGACGTTACGGATTATTATGGAAGCGACGCGTCCGGCGTCCACTACTATCAAGTGGCGTCGCCTACGCCCCTTGACCGCATTGTGTGCTCTGTTGATGCCAAAGGGCGTGTCAGCACCCTGTCGCCCGCCGAAGGCACGTCGTCTATGGCGTTCGACCCCGGGATGTCTATGGCCGTGTTGTGCCACAGCAGCGTGTCTCAGCCGCCCGTATACACTCTTGTCAACGCTTCAGGCAAAACATTGCGTGTCATTGAAGATAATGCCGCTTATGCTTCAATCCATTCTTCCGCTCCGAAAAAAGAGTTTTTCAAGATGGAAACCGAAGGAGGCGTTCAGCTCAACGGTTATATCATAAAGCCTGCCGCCATGCAGCAGGGTAAAAAATACCCTGTCGTGATGTCGCAGTACAGCGGTCCGGGTTCGCAGAGCGTGCTCAACCGCTGGAGCTATGACTGGGAGCAGTATTATGCTACTCAGGGCTATGTGGTAGTGTGTGTCGACGGCCGCGGCACCGGCGGCCGTGGCCGCGCGTTCAGCGATGTGGTGTACCGCCGTCTCGGGCATTATGAGACTATTGACCAGATCGCTGCTGCGCGCTATGCGGCCTCTCTGCCGTTTGTCGACGGGTCGCGCATAGGCATATACGGCTGGAGCTATGGAGGTTATGAGGCGTTGATGTGTGCTTCGGCCGACGCTTCTCCCTTTGCCGCTGCTGTGTCTGTGGCTCCTGTCACCGACTGGAGATATTACGACACGGTGTATGCCGAGCGCTATATGCTCACTCCTCAGCAGAATGCCGATGGATATGCCGCATCTGCACCGCTTTCGCGAGCCGGCAGCCTGGCTTGTCCGCTGCTTATAATGAGCGGCACGGCCGATGATAATGTGCATCTGTTCAATACCATGCAGTACGTGTCGGCCTTGCAGTCGGAAGGTATGATGTGCGACATGTTCCTGTTCCCGAATATGAACCATAGCATCAACGGCTGCAATTCGCGTGCAGTTGTGTATGCCCGCATGCTTGAATTTTTTAATAGTAAACTGAAATGAAGCAGAAGTCTATAGTCGCGGGAGCCCTTCGGACGCTTTTCCGTACCTGGGCCATTTCGGTAGGCCTTATTGCCTTAGTGCTCGGCATCAGCTATCTTGTAAACAAGACGATTATGCCGTTTGTGCTCCTTGTGCTTGCTTATTTCATTTCCGCACTTATGCGTGTTCGTGGCATGCAGAACCGTCAGGTGTGCATGCGCATAGCGTGGGTGGTGCGCACTACATTCGTGATTTCTGCATTTGTGATGTTCACGTTGTTGCTTTCGCATGTAGAGTCGCTGTTCGGCACGCGTTTCAACGCTCCGTACTTCAATCCGCAAATACCTTATGTCACAGGCCTTGTCGTGCTTACGGTCTGCTCTGTCGTATGCATCTACGCATTGTTTATGGGCGTCAGTCTCGGAGTGTGCCGTGCTTGCCGCCGAATGTACGGCGAGTATGAGAACGACAGTCTTGCGTCTTCCCTGTTCAACGACGAGTCGGAGCGGCAGTTGCGTCTGTTGCTTTGGATGTGCATAGGCATGGGAACCACGCAATGGGCCTATTTTCTGACATTCTTCATCAACGTCAACTTCAACAGCCCCGACAAATTTTTCTTTAATTTCCTGCCGGTGGCAGTGTATCTTCTGTCCCTAATATTCCTCGCTTCGCGATATTACAGCATAACGGAAGCGTTTCAGTCGTCAGCTTCGGCATCGACAAGAATCAATGGCAATAACGAATTGCGTTTCCTTGTCACAAGCGGCGACAATATGTTGCTGCGCGAACAGGGCGACGGTGAATGGGACACACCCTATAGAGCCGAGATTCCATCACAGTCCAAAGCCGACGACGACAAAGCCAGGCAGAGATTCGAGGCTATGGGAGGTCCGGCTGACGCATCCATACGCTATCTTTACACCAACCGCACCAGCGGCGGCAGCGTAATGCTCCATTATGCCGTGTTTGTCCCGGATGAAAGCAAGGAGAAGGCGTTGCGCGGCGGTAAGTGGTGCTCACTTTATGAGGTGGACGGCTTGTTGAATGGCAACAGGCTCTCGCCAATGCTTGCAAACGAGCTTGTGCGCATTCACACCATAACCATGGCCTGGAAGACGTACGACCGCCGTGGTCATCGCCTGTATCCAATAAAGAATTATAAGCCCATATTCCGGCTCCGGGATTTCAAGGAATGGGATGTCGACTTCAATGACCCCGTGTGGTTGCAGATTTCAGTTGAAAATGAAGACCGTCCTTTCTTCCGCGTGCGCAGGGTATGGCGTAAGTTCCTCGACATATTCAATCGGTGATGCCAGCTTTGCCGCTCGTAGTAATCACAGGTCCGACAGCTTCCGGAAAAACGCGTCGCGCAGTAGATGTGGCGCGTGCTCTTGATGCGGAAATCATAAGTGCCGATTCGCGTCAGGTGTACACCGGGATGGATCTCGGCACAGGCAAGGACCTCGACGAGTATGGCGGCGTGCCGTATCATTTAATTGACATTGCTCCGGCGGGCTACAAATACAATCTTTACGAGTTCCTTCGGGATTTTGACTGCGCCGAAAATCGTGTGCGCTCCGCAGGGCGCATACCCGTTTTATGCGGCGGCACCGGGCTGTATGTGGAAAGCGTGCTTCAGGGGATTCATCTTCCGCAGGTGCCGGCCGACTATGCATTGCGAAGCGTTCTTGAGGAAAAGACGCTGGAGGAACTGACTGAAATTCTTGCTTCCATGAAGCGGTTGCACAACAGCACCGACGTTGACAGTCCGAAGCGTGCGATAAGGGCTATAGAAATTGAATGCTATTATCGAGACCACCCAGAAGCGGCGCGTGCGGCAGCGCCCTCGCCGCGTACGGATGCGGTCGTTGTGGGTATCGATATTCCGCGCGACGAGCGCCGCAGGCGCATCAGCGAGCGCCTGCGCACACGTTTCTCTCAAGGCATGACGGCCGAAGTGGAGCGCCTTATTGCCGAGGGAGTGTCGCCCGACGACCTTATATATTACGGCCTGGAATACAAATATATAACTCTTTTTGTCACAGGCCGCATATCCCGTTCAGAGATGGAGCGCGGGCTTGAAACGGCCATCCATCAGTTTGCCAAACGGCAGATGACGTGGTTCCGCGGCATGGAACGTCGCGGCCATAGCATCAATTGGCTTCCATACGACCTGCCTGCAGAACGTTTTGTTGAAGAAGTAACAGCACTTGTAAATGCCTATGCGCAGCATTGACATACGTTTTGCCGTGTTATGCGCAATGTCGTGTATTGCATTTGCCGTGGATGCACAAATTGCGCCGTTGCCCGAATGCCTGCATACGACAGGCTTTGTAAGCAGGCTGCGGATGCATTGGCGCGTGCGGCCTCTTGGCCATGATGAAGCGCGCTGGGGTGTGGTGTGGAATGTGGCGGACAGTTCCTGCTACGATGGTGCGGAAATGATTCTCCGCGACGCACGCTACACCGATGCATTCGGGCGCGAATCGGCTTGCCTGCGGATTTTCAGTATTCGCGACGGCTTGTTGGCTTCAGAAGATGCTTATGAGTTTTCTCCGGCAGCCTCGATGCGCGACGGCGGAGGCTCTTTGCGCCTCAGTCTTGACCGCGGGGCATCCGAGGCCGTTCTCTCTGCAGGATTCGGTGAGCCTGAAATATCGGTTCCTGTAGCTATAGTGACTAAGGGTCGGGTAGGGTGCTATTCATTGTCGCCATGCGACACTCTGCGCCATGAATTGTGCGTGGACAGCCTGCCGGAGCCAATATTTACATCCTATAGTATCGACAGTCTTCGCAAACACCTTTCTTTGAGCCGTGACGTGAATGAGGGTGAGTGGGTGTACTACGACCGGGATACCGATCCCGTAAGGCTGTCTGTCGGAGGCGATTACCGCTTTGCCACGATTTCAGACGGGCGCGGTGGCTACGATATAGTGTACATTTCCGGTGCGGTAGAGAACGCAGAGGCATGGCCTCCGATGCGCGTAAAAGGGCGCTTGCTGCCTACGGGATTCATCGGACAGTTCGACCTGGTGTGGTACGACGCTTACGGCGAACCAATGGGTGGCGACTGCTCTGCGCTAATCACCGACGGAATGCTTCTTGAAATACGTTTTCCCCTGTATGGCGGCAATGTTCGTTATCGTCGTGACAGGGTACAATAAAAATAAATAATCATTTAATAATCCATCATAACCATAATAAACCATGAAATATCGACAGCTACTCGCAGCTACGCTCACAGCAGTCTCAATGTCGGCGGCTGCGCAGATGTTGCCTTATCAGAATCCCGAACTGTCTCCTGCCGAACGTGCGGCCGACCTATGTTCGCGCCTTACGCTTGACGAGAAAGTACAGCTTACACTTAGCTCGTCGCCGGCAATCGATCGTCTCGGAATACCGTCCTATGACTGGTGGAGCGAGGCGCTGCACGGCATTGGACGAAACGGCATAGCTACTGTTTTCCCGTCATGCATAGGCATGGCAGCTTCTTTCGACGACGACCTCATAGAACGCGTATTCTCCGCTGTCAGCGACGAGGGCCGCGCAAAAAACACCAAAGCGCGCCACGACGGCACCGTGGGACACTATCGCGGCATCACTTTCTGGACGCCTAATATCAACGTGTTCCGCGACCCTCGATGGGGACGAGGGCAGGAGACTTACGGCGAGGATCCGTACATGAACGGTCGTATGGGCGCGCGGGTGGTGCGCGGACTGCAGGGCGACGGCACTTCGCGCTATTACAAGAGCCTGGCTTGTGCCAAGCATTATGCCGTGCACAGCGGTCCGGAACGTGTGCGCCACAGCTTCGACATCTCCGACCTGCCGGAGCGCGACCTGTGGGAGACCTATCTCCCGGCTTTCCGCACACTCGTGCAGGACGCCGATGTGCGTCAGGTGATGTGTGCCTATCAGCGTTTTGAAGGCAAGGCGTGCTGCGGTTCCGATCGTCTGCTGCAACAGATTCTGCGCGACCGCTGGGGATTCGACGGAGTTGTAGTCAGCGACTGTGGAGCTATCAATGATTTTTACGAGCCCGGGCGTCATGGTGTGGCTGCCGATGCCCCCTCCGCTGCCG
The DNA here is from genome assembly GCA_009775265.1 of Muribaculaceae bacterium. Lineage (GTDB taxonomy): Bacteria > Bacteroidota > Bacteroidia > Bacteroidales > Muribaculaceae > CAG-873. The sequence goes on along the minus strand of VSPG01000002.1, from coordinate 2,717 downwards.
CACTGGGAGTGCGCAGCGGAACGGATGTGGAATGCGGCTCGGTGTACCGTTCGCTTGCAGAATCGGTGAGAAAGGGTCTTATAGACGAGGCGGATATTGACCGCAGCGTGTGCCGTATGCTTGAAGGACGCTTTTCCGTGGGCGACATGGACGCGGATTCCCTTGTGGAATGGCGCAGTATCCCGCAGTCGGTCATCGCATGCGACGCCCACAAGAAGCTTGCCCTTCAGATGGCACGTGAGCAAATGGTGCTGCTTAAAAATAACGGTGTGCTTCCGCTTGCCAAAGATTCGCGCGGTCTCATGCTGATGGGACCTAATGCTGCGGACTCTACCATGCAGTGGGGCATCTACTACGGCCAGCCATCTCACACGGTCACCGCACTTGAAGGCATACGTGCCAAAGTGGGCGACGTACCTTATCTGCGCGGTTGCGGCATCACGTCGATGCTGGTGGAGGAGAGTGTGTTCGACCGTCTCCACGATGCATCTGGCCGTCCCGGTATGAAAGCGTGCTACTGGAACAATACGAACCTCGAAGGACCTGTGGCTGCGGAAGCTTCGTATACATCGGCCCTTACACTCAGCACCGGAGGCAACACGGTTTTCGCACCCGGAGTGAATCTTAATAATTTCAGTGTGCGCATGCAAGGCACGCTTGTGGCCGACCGCGACGAAGACATTGAATTTATAGTACGCAACGACGACCGTCTGCGCCTGATAGTGGACGGCGACACGCTGCTTAACGGATGGAATTCCGAACGTCACCGCCATGCATTGCGCAAGTCGCTGACACGCGGCAAGAGCTGCGATGTGGTTCTTGAATACATGCAGTATGCCGAGGACGCTTTGCTGAATTTCGACGTGGTGCGTCGTCGTGACATGAGTGCCGATGAAGTGGTGGACGCTGCCGGCGATGCGGAAGTTGTGGTGTTCGTAGGCGGCATATCTCCAGAGTATGAACGCGAGGAAGCATACGTGCAAGAACCCGGATTCGACAACGGCGACCGCACTTCCATAGAACTGCCCGAGGTGCAGCGCAACCTTTTGAAAGCTCTGCACGAAGCCGGCAAACGCATAGTATATGTGAATTGCAGCGGCAGTGCCGTGGCACTTACGCCCGAAGCAGCGATATGCGACGCAATAGTGCAGGCCTGGTATCCCGGAGAGCAGGGCGGACACGCCCTTGCCGACGTGCTGTTTGGCGATTTCAACCCGCAAGGCAAGCTGCCTGTCACTTTTTATCGCGACGACTCGCAATTGCCCGATTTTGAGGATTACCGAATGGAGGGACGCACATATCGCTATATGCGCACTACGCCGCTGTATCCTTTCGGCCACGGACTCAGCTATACCACTTATTCATACGGCAAGCCTGCATATGCCGACGGACGTGTGAGCGTGGAAGTAAGCAACACCGGCGCTATGGCAGGAACGGAAGTGGTGCAGGTGTACATACGCCGCCCCGACGACAAGTCAGGTCCCGAAAAGACTTTGCGCGGATATGCCACGGTGTCGCTTGAACCGGGAGAAAGCCGCATTGTAAACATCGACATGCCGCGTGAATCATTTGAAGTGTGGGACACCGAAAACAGCAGGATGGACGTTTTGCCCGGCAAATACGAACTTATGGTGGGACCGTCGAGCCGTGAAGGCGATCTTCGTGTCATAGATGTGGTTTTATGACATGGCCCAAGTTTGCTCCGTAGCGAAAAAAAACGTAAATTTGCAGTGCGAAAACAATAACTCAACAATAAAGAAATAACAAAATGAGAAAGAACATTGTAGCCGGCAACTGGAAAATGAACACCACGCTGCCCGAAGGCGTGGCTCTTGCCAAGGAAGTGAACGAAGCCCTTAAGGGTGCAAACGCCAAATGCGACGTAATCGTGTGCGTTCCATTCACACACCTTGCTTCCGTGAAGGCTGTAATCGATTCCGAACTCGGTCTCGGCGCTGAAAACTGTGCCGACCATGCTTCGGGCGCATACACCGGCGAGGTGAGCGCAGCCATGGTGGCTTCCACCGGCGCAGGCTATGTGATTCTCGGCCACAGCGAACGTCGCCAGTACTACCGCGAGGATTCTGCCGTGCTTCGTGAAAAACTCGCTCTTGCCCTTTCAAACGGTCTGCGTCCCATTTTCTGCGTAGGCGAAGTACTCGAACAGCGCGAGGACGGCAGCTACAACGACGTTGTGAAAGTGCAGATAGAAGAAGCCCTTTTCCACCTCGGTGCTGAAGATTTCGGCAAAATCATCCTTGCCTACGAACCCGTTTGGGCCATCGGTACTGGCAAAACAGCTACAGCCGAGCAGGCAGAAGACATGCACGCCCACATACGCAGCGTCATAGCTGCGAAATATGGCAATGAGGTTGCCGACAACACCAGCATCCTCTATGGTGGCAGCTGCAAGCCCTCCAATGCACGTGAGATTTTCGCCAAACCTAATGTGGACGGCGGTCTCATCGGCGGTGCTGCTCTTAAGTGCGCCGATTTCATGGGCATCGTAGCCGCTTTCGACTGATTCCGGCTTTATAACTACTAAAACAGGCCGCACTGAATTGAAGTGCGGCCTGTTTTTCTGAGTATGATATATGTAATTATGGCAATTATTCCATCCTCAGCTCAAGCAACAAAATCAATTATTACTGTCCGCTAAACCATAAAAGGGTGAGTCCAACTTCTTGAACAGCAGAAGTTGGGCTTACTTTTTGTAT
>VSPG01000019.1 GCA_009775265.1 Muribaculaceae bacterium | reverse complement strand
TGAGCAGCAGGGGCACGGACGGGAGGCCGGGGGCATAGGGCGGCTGCACGTAGTCGTAGTCGAGCAGCCGGAAGCCGTTGCGGCGGTAGAATTCGATGCGGCGCTGCTCTATGCTGCCGGGGCCCTTCGGGTGCTCGACTTCGAGCAGCAGCGGCGGGCCTTCCGCGGCGAGCAGGCGCAGGATTTCCGCTCCTATGCCGCTGCCGCGCATGGCGGGCTGTGTGCAGAGGTGCTCTATGTAGGTGAAGCCGGGGAAGCGCCAGAGGCTGACGAGACCGGCCGCTTCCTCTCCTGCGGCGGATGCGCACAGCAGGGCCGGGCGTGCTGTGCCGGCGGCTATCTGCGGCCACGGGCGCCGTTCCTCGGGCGGGAAGCTGTCGAGGTAGAGCTGCCCGAGGGCGGGCAGCAGGGCGGGGGAGGGAGCGGAGAGTGTGATGTTCATTTGCTTTTTCCGGAGAGTATGGCCTGAATGTCGTTGAGTTTTGTGAGTGCCTGGAGTGGTGTGAGGCGGTCGATGTCGATGCCGAGGAGTTCGTCGCGTACCTGTGCGAGCACGGGGTCGTCGAGCTGGAAGAACGACAGCTGCATGCCCGCCTGTGGTGTGGCGGCCGCAGCCATGTCGGGGGGCGCGGCGGCGCCGTTTCCGCGCGATGCGGCCTGCTCGAGGCGCTGCAGCACGGTGTCGGCGCGGTCGGTGATGCTGCGCGGCATGCCGGCGAGGCGTGCCACGTGGATGCCGAAGCTGTGTTCCGAGCCGCCGCGGGCGAGTTTGCGCAGGAACACTACTTTTCCGTCGATTTCGCGCACGCTTACGTTGTAGTTGGCGATGCGGGCGAACCGGGCTTCCATGTCGTTGAGTTCGTGGTAGTGTGTGGCGAACAGCGTCTTCGGGTGCATGCCTCGGTGCTCGTGGATGTGTTCGACGATGGCCCATGCTATGGATATGCCGTCGTAGGTGCTTGTGCCTCGGCCGAGTTCGTCGAAAAGGATGAGCGAGCGTGGGCTCATGTTGTTGAGTATGCTCGCGGCCTCGTTCATTTCCACCATGAAGGTGCTTTCTCCGAGGGCAATGTTGTCGCTGGCTCCGACGCGGGTGAACACCTTGTCGACCACGCCGATGCGTGCGGCGTCGGCGGCCACGAAGCTGCCGCACTGGGCCATGATGACGTTGAGCGCCGTCTGGCGCAGCAGGGCTGATTTGCCGCTCATGTTGGGGCCGGTGATCATCATTATCTGCGTGGCGTCGTTGTCGAGCTCGAGGCTGTTGGCTATGTACGGTTCGCCGGGGGGCAGCTCGCGCTCGATGACGGGGTGGCGTGCCTCGGTGAGGCTGAGTGTGAGCGAGTCGTCGACTGCCGGGCGGCAGTAGCGTCCTTCGGCGGCCGCGCGGGTGAATCCGAGCAGCACGTCGAGGCGGGCGAGCATGGAGGCGTTGAGCTGCAGCGCGGGGATGTAGGCTCCGGTGTCGGCCACGAGGCGCGAGTAGAGGCGTGTCTGTATGGCTTCTATGCTTTCCTGGGCCGTGAGGATTTTATGCTCGTATTCTTTCAGCTCGGGTGTGATGTAGCGTTCGGCGTTGACGAGTGTCTGCTTTCGAATCCATTCGGCGGGCACTTTGTCGCGGTGTGTGTTGGTGACTTCGATGTAGTAGCCGAACACGTTGTTGTAGCCTATTTTCAGGGAGCCGATGCCTGTGGCTTCGCTCTCGCGTGCCTGTATGCGCAGCAGGTAGTCTTTGCCTCCGCGTGATATTTCGCGCAGGCGGTCGAGTTCGTCGTCCACGCCGTGGCGTATGATGTCGCCGCCCCGGTTGAGTGCGGCGGGTGCGTCGTCGCTGATTTCGCGGCCTATGCGTTCGGCCACGGCTACGCAGTCGTTGAGCTGTCGCCCGATGGCCATGAGCGCTTCGAGGCCGGAGTTCTCGCACACGGCGCGCACGGGGGCTATGGCCTGCAGGGCGGTGCGCAGCTGGAGCATTTCGCGTGGCGTGATGCGCTCGTTGGCTATTTTGGAGCATAGGCGCTCGAGGTCGCCGATGCGTGCGAGCAGTTCGCCGATGCGGTCGCGCGCGGCGGTGTCGCGGAAGAAATGTTCCACGATGTCGAGGCGGTCGTTGATGGCGCGCGGGTCTTTGAGCGGAAAGAGGAGCCATCGTCGCAGCAGGCGTGCGCCCATGGGTGTGGCGGTGCGGTCGAGCACGCCGAGCAGGCTGCGCCCTTCGGCCGAGAGAGGCTCTATGAGCTCGAGGTTGCGCACGGTGAACGCGTCCATGCGCACGTAGCGCTCCTCCTCGATGCGCGAAATGGCGCTGATGTGGGCGATGCGCGTGTGCTGTGTGATGTCGAGGTAGTGCAGTGCGGCTCCGGCGGCTATTATGGCGTCGGGCATGCGGTCGATGCCGAAGCCTTTGAGGGAGGCTGTGGAGAACTGGCGCCGCAGGCGCTCGTCGGCGGCCTCGAGTGTGAACACCCAGTCGTCCAGCTCGAATGCGAGGTAGCGTGCGGTCATCTCCTCCTCGAGGCGGCGCTTGCATCCGCGCATCACGAGCACTTCCTTGGGGGCCATGTTGGCGAGCAGTTTGTCGATGTAGGCGGTGTCGCCTTCGGCCGTGAGGAATTCGCCGGTGCTGATGTCGAGGAAGGCGACGCCTGTGGCGCTGCGTCCGAAGTGGACGGCGGCGAGGAAGTTGTTCTGCCCGCTGAGGAGCACGTTGTCGGTGGTGGCCACGCCGGGCGTGACAAGCTCGGTGATGCCGCGCTTGACGAGTTTTTTTGTGAGCTTGGGGTCTTCGAGCTGTTCGCAGATGGCCACGCGCTTGCCTGCGCGTATGAGTTTCGGGAGGTAGGTGTCGACGGCGTGGTGCGGAAATCCGGCCATTTCTACGTGCTGCGCCACTCCGTTGGCGCGGCGTGTGAGTGTGATGCCGAGAATCTGCGACGCTGTGACGGCGTCTTCGCCGTATGTCTCGTAGAAGTCGCCCACGCGGAACAGCAGCACGGCGTCGGGATGAAGGGCTTTCATCTCGAAATACTGCTTCATGAGCGGTGTTTCGACTATTTTCTTGCTCATGGGCGGTGCGTCAGCAGGCTTTGCTTGCGTCGGCGCTGCGTCGCGGCAGCATGGCGTTGACTATGCGTATGGCGTGGGGGTCGAAGCTGCTGTGGCGGAACACGAAGTAGCGCTGCAGCAGGAAGTTCCAGAACCAGCCTACGAGCAGCGACACGCCGATGCGGGCGGCGGCGTAGTAGCCGTCGGGGCGGAAGCCTAAGGTCTCGAGATACGGCCAGTCCTGCATGAGGTGGTAGCAGGCTTCGGTGCCGCCGGAGTTGAGCACGAGGCTGCCGAGCCACACGAGTGCGTATTTCACGATGACGGCTTTCCACGGGCATCCCTGCGCATGGAAAGTGTAGCGGTAGCAGAGCACGCAGTTGACGGCGCCGCCGCACAGCGCGCCTACGGCTGCCGAGAGCCAGGGGGCGAGGCCGAGCCATGCGAACAGTGCGAAGCCGAGGCTGAGGTCTACCCACGATGCGGCCTGTGAGGACGCTCCAGAACGCAGGAACGAGAAGAACAGCGAGTCGCTGTGGGCTATGTCGGAACGTAGTTTTTTTATTTTTCCCATTGTTGATACCTGTGGGGGGAGATTCTTTGCGCCACACGGTAGCTCGCAAAATTAGCAAAAAAACGATAAAAAAGCAAATGCGGTTTTCCGGCACGGCGTGTTTCGCAAGAAATCGTGTGTGTCGAAGAACTGCCGCGCAGCGGCCCGGGTGCAATATACCCCGGGCTGCGACTGCTACGCGGCCATTGCCCGGGGCTGTTGTTGTGTATTTGCGCTTATGCGCCTTTTCCAGTTGTCGGTGCGCGGCTATTTTGTGCGCTCGGGGCGCACGGCCATGCCATAGGCGCCGTTGGAGGATGCGGCTGTGTGCATGCCGATTCCGGCGATTTTTGTATGTCTTTCGTCCAGTGCAAAAATTATGGCCTGGGTGCGTTCGCTGTCGAGTTCGTAGCCTGAAGCGGTGTATATAAATGTAAGTGCCCGGAATGCCGGCCATGATTGTTCTGTCCATCCTTCAGGAAGGTGCGACAGGTCGAAGGTGCATCCCAAATCCCTTAGCCCGGTGGCGTAGAATTCAAGTGTTTTGCCGCCTACGGTGAAGCGCCAGCCCACGGTGAATCCGTCGTTGGTTATGCGCACGGCGTTCGGTATGTTAGTGCCCATTACGTCTTTGCCGCTGTCCCACATCTTAAACTGATATGAACCTGAATCCTTGTATTTGTCCGGTGATATGAGTCCGGTGTATGCGCCCACATGCGGAACGTTGTAGCCTCGCGGCGAGGGGTCGTAGACGGTTTTCTGCACGACGTTGTCGTTTTCGGCGGTTACGCTGTTTGATGTTGCTTTATGATTTCTCAGGCCGTCCCATATGTTGTATGGAAGTCCGGTCCATATACGCCGGGCGATATAGTCGGGGCCAGTATGGGATTCAGATGCAGGCTTGATGTAGTTGTGCATGAAGAAAACGTCGGGTCTGGCGATGGATTCGTAGTAATCAACCAGCGTGCCAGAATCCTCTGCCTTCAGAGACTGTCCTGCGGCGACTCCATAATTACCATCCGGAGTCCAGACGGGTTTGGTAATCATGTTGAACTCCTCTTGCTCGTCGTCCATGCCAATGAGCAGATTGTCGGGCGTGCTGCTGCTGTAGATGCCGCCCGGCACGGGGTCTTTGCGCCCCCACTGGTAGTATGTGTTGTCGCCTGCCGATGATGCCGCGATTCCTTCCTGGGTGAAAGTGAAGGTCTTCAGCGCGGTCTCTTTGCCGTCGGCGCCTGTGGCGTAGACGGTGATTTTCTGCGTGCGCTCCGGGGCTCCGGAGTGCATGGTGCAGTAGCCCACGTTGGCAGGTGCTATTGCGTGTTTCAGGTTTGACTCGTAGGCTGTGATGTCCACGTCGGCAGCGCCGCTCCAGTCGTAGTGAGTCACGTATATCTGCCAGCTCCACAGGGCATGGCCTGTGGCGGGGTCTTTGATGGCTATGTGGGCGTTGCCCTGGTTGAGGGTGGCTTCGCGTATTTCGAACTGGAGCCAGCGCCTGTCTTCGCTCAGTTTGAGATTCCGCAGCAGGCCGGGGGAGTCCTGCCACAGCAGTTCGGCCTCAAATTCGATGCGCGGATGCTGGTCGGTAATCCACTCGTGCGCTATGGGATTGTTCCTGTGGTCCACCATGACCTCCCACACATGTTTGTCTGCAGTTGTTCCCGGGATGTATGCTTTTGTGTTGTTGAGCGAGTTGCCGTATACGAGCGGCAGTTTGTACAGGCCCGGGGTGCGGATTACGTAGGTGTTGGCCGATTCCGTGCGTCCGTCTTTTTCGAGGCCGTTGAACTGCGAGAGGTCCATGGCCGTGCCGTCGGCTTCCGTGGTGTATCTGTCCGACAGGTGGAGGTCGTCGAAAGGCTTGCGCATTTCGTCTTTGTATGGCGCTTGCGGCACCAGGTGCAGTACGCCTGTCTTTTTTGCTGTCACATCGGTGGATGGTTCGCCTGTGGGGGTGAAGGTGCAGGCTGCCTTGGTGTCGACACTCGATTCGAAGCGCAGCTTGAGGGGCAGGTTCACGTCGTCTTTGCCGTATTGGGCGACTTTCATGTAGGCCTGCATGGATTTTACGTCGACGATGCCTGTGTAGGGGAGAGTGGTCTCATCGGCAAGTTCGATGCTGAACACAGGCGTGGCCTTGATGCCTGTGGACGATACGGCATACTCCACGCGTTCGCCGGGAAGCCATTTTTTGCCGGAGAGGTCGGCTGTGAGGGTGCGTTCCACTTTTGTGAGCTCGTCGGTGAAGACTATTTCGAGCTTGGCGCCGGAAGGCAGCGTCTGCGGCACCATGAAGAATGTCAGGCTGCCGTCGGCTATGCTCTGGCCTGGCTTTGTGTAGTGGTTGTCGCCGTAGGTGCCGGTGTCGGGGGCTATGACGGTGCCGTCGGCTCCGAGTTCGGCGGTGAACGAAGTGGCGCTGCCCGAGGGTGTCCAGCTGTAGGTTGTCTTGCTGTCGGAGCCGAGGTCGGCGCGCAGTGTGCCGCTGCCGTATACTCCCGAGAGTTTCACGCTTTTGAATGTGCCGGCGAGCATGGCGTCGCCTGTCTTGACGCTGACGGCTGTGAGAGTGTGGCCGAATGTGAGGGCCACGGTGCCTCCGGCGTCGCCGCGCGTGTCGGTGACGGCCGCGAGCAGGTCGGTCTGCGCCGTCACGGTGGATTTGGCCGTGAATTTTATTTCGGGGATTCCGTCGGTGCCGGCCGTCGGCGCGGACACACCGGCCGATGCGGCGGAGCTGTGCGGCGCGTAGGCGAAGAAGCGTATGCGTCCCGAGCCTACCCATCCGAGTTTTTTTCCGGTTTCGTCGGGCGCCCATGCGGTGCCCGTTTTTTTCATTCTGAGATTGTCGCAGTAGGTGTGGGCTTCGTCGGGCCATGTGCCGGTGTAGCAGAGCGCCGATAGGCCGAAGCTGTCGTAGAATGTGGCCGTGGTGACGGCTGTGCCGCGGCTCTGTGTCGCGCCCGTGGTGGCGGCAGAGTCGGGCTGCGGGGTGGCGGTGGTGATGAGATAGAGTTCGTCGCTGTCGCCCGACATGCGGCTTATGCTGACTTTCTGGCGCGGGGAACCTTCCGGAGCGGCTTCCTGCCAGGATTCTGTCAGGGCGATGTCGAAGTCCATGCTGTCGCCGGGTCGGCAGCCGTAGCCGGGGATGTCGTCGTCGGCGCAGGCGCCGAGCAGGGCGAGCGCCGCGCACACTGCGAGTGCGCGGCACGCCTTGCTGCCGTTAAGCTTCGAAAAATGATTGTATCTCTTGATTTCCACCATTTTGTAGCAGTAGTGATGAATGAGTTGCGGCATGGCCGCGTTGAGGAGACGGAGGGTTGTGGCGCAGAGTCATGCGCGAGACATGACTCTGCGGGGGATTGTCAGGGCATGGGTGTGGGGGTCTGGTCCGCGTCTTTCCATTCGGCGACTGTCACGGTGAATGTGATGGGGTTGTCGAGCACAAGATCGCCGGGTTCTTTGTCGTCGGGTGTGGGAGTGACATTGATGCTGTCGTCGACTTTAATTGCGGGGTGGTCCGTCGGCGGGTACTGTCCGGCGCCGGCGCTGGCCCCGAGGAAGTTGAGGTGGTAGATGTGGCGCAGGCCGGGCTTCCAGTCAAAGTCCACGGGCACGCAGGTGTAGCCGTAGGCCTTCTCGTTGTAAGTGTCGCCGCTCTGGAGTTCGGGGAAGAGCTGGTGGATGTGTCCTCCTTTGCCGTCGGAGCCGACGGTGCCGCCCGTAGTCGTTTCTGTTTTCGTTCCGGTGTGCGTTTCTCCCGGATGGTGGATTTCAACACGGCAGAGCAGCAGGATGTAGGAGCCTTCGTTGGGAATGCTGAAGTTGTATTTTGTCGTTTTCTGCGGCACGAGCATGAGGCTGGAGTTGTCCTTGTTGTCGTTGCTTATGACGTAGCTTTCGCTGCCGGGAGCGACATTGAGCTTGACATTACCCAAAAGAGCCTGGCCATAGCTTGCGAGAGTGGCGCTGGCGGTGTTCCATACGATGTCGTATTTGCTGTCGTTGAGGTCGGTGATTGTGAAGCGGGAATCGTCGGCTGCGGTTGCGTCTGCGTCGTGGGCATGGAATTCGAGGTTTCCTTTGTTCTTTGCATTGACGATGCATGCTCCGGCTATTTTGACGATTTTACGTCCGTCGGTGGATGCTTCGGCGTTTTTTATCTTCACTTCCACCTGTGCGAGAGCATGCTGGAAGTTGAGTGGTACGGCATTGTTGGACACTTTGCCGAATTCGGCCTCGGTGTAGGCTATGATGAGGTCGCTCTGTCCGGGGCCTGCGTTGGTGAATGAGCCTACATCATAGGGTTTTGTCAAAGAGGCCACGGGGGTGAAATCGTCGATGCGTATATTGCTTGCGGAAATTTCAGGCTTGACTATGTTTTTGTCGATGGGGTGGAACGCCCAGAACTGGATTTTCTTCATGTCGGAACTCCAGTTGTATTTTTTGTTGAGCACGAAAGCGGAGGTGCCATCGTATCTGGCGGTGTCGCCGTTGATGAAGAAGTTTGTCCAGTCGTCTACGTCGGCGTACACTTTGAAGCCTTCGCTTTTCTGGAGCACGGCAAGGTCGGTCTCGGTGGCGCGGGACACGCGTGTCGTGAACCGGATTTCGTTGCCGGAGGGCGGGAGCTGCACTTCTTCTTCGTTGGCGCAGGATGCGATAGCGAGCGCTGCGGCTGCTGCTACCGGAAACAGCTTGAATCGTGAGTGGGTCATTTTTCGTTTAGCTTAAAGATGGTGTGGTAATTTATGTATTTTTTTTGTTTGATTCCTTTTCAGTGCATGTCTATCTCGGTGTCGACGACGTTGTCCCATCCGGATATGCCGGGCTGTATGCCTGTGCCTTGCGGCGGGAGTGTCAGTCCTTCGATTTCGATGTTCACCTCTCGGGGGTTCTGGGCGCCGTGGAGCTGTTCGGTGATTTCAAAATCCTTATAGACGTTGTTTGAGGTGTAGACTGAGAAATAGTGCGGTGTATCGCTTTCGTGGCAATGGCCGAAGGCATGGAACTCTGCGCGCAGCGTGTGCTCGTCGAGGCGTTCGAATGCCACGGGGTGCGTGACTGTGATTCCCGATGGTCTTGCCGCAGCCACGTTCCACTGCTCCGACATGCCTGTGATGGCTCCGCTGATGTCTATGGCGGCAGTAAGGTTCTCGACTTTGTAAATAGTGACGGTGTAGTGCGCGGTGGCTTCCGCCGGCCGGAGTGTGACGCTCTGTCCCTCGGTACGGGGCTGAATGCTGAGGCTGGTGCAGCATCCTGCCCACACTTGCTCGGGGGTGTTGCGCACCGGCTCGGACGTGGATGCTCCCGGGCGCGGGGGCGCTTGGGCGTCGGCTCGTCCCATGGGCGAAAGCAGCGCCCGGGCTTTTGTGGCGAGGTGGTAGTCGGAAAAACTGTCGCCGCCTTCCAGCACGTTCTCCATTTCGCCGTTGTGGCACAGAATCATGTAGTCGCCGGCTTCCACGCGGATGTGTCCCGATTCGGCCGACGTGAACTCGTGCACGGCGTAGTGCGAGCCGTCGGGGCGGAACAGGCGCACCACCATGGTGCGCGGCGTGGCGTCGGGAGCGAGGCTCCAGTCGAAGTCGACGCGCAGGTCCACCACGTGGCTGTGGTCGTAGCACAGGTCTTTGTGCGCGCAGCCCTGCATCATGGCGGCTGTGGCTATGGCTGCCGCGAAAAGCGCTGTTTTGGCCGTCGCTCTCATCGCCGTCCTCCTTTCCCGCCGAGTTTGTACACGAGCGATATTTCGGCTTTTGTGGGGCCGAACCAGTTGTGGCGCACGGTCGATTGCCACACGTAGCAGCCGTCGGCCGGGCGATATTTCCTGTATTGTCCGCCTATCCACCCGATGCCTACCGTGAAGTCGATGCAGAACAGGCGGCTCACGGGCAGGGAGTAGCCGTAGGAGATGCCGGCTCCGAAGCAGGGACCGTCGCTCTGGCGTCCTGTGCCTCCGAGCTCTATGTCATAGTCGAACAGCTGTGCGTAGAGGCCGAGGTGGTGGCCGGTCAGGCATCCGTCGCCTTTTCCGGGGCGTGGACATGTCCACCAGCGGCGAGCTTCCACCTCGCCGCCGCGAAATCGGTAGTAGTAGTGTGAGCGCTCGCGGCTCCACCATGCGAGCATGCCGTTGGCTGTCAGCGACCATTTGCGGTCTATGGCTATTTCCAGGCCTATGTTGGGCACTGCTGCGGCGTCGTATAGCATGTTTGTCTTCAATGCGAAGTGGAAGGGGTGTGCGGCGGGGTGTGCGGCTGGCACGGCGTCGGCCGATGTTGCGCGGTCGGGCGCCGGTGCGGCGTCATCGTGCCGGGACGGCGCGGAGGGCAGAGCCGGGGCAGCCGACGTGGTGTCGGGCTGTGTGGCCGGCACGGCGCGCTCCGTCATGCACACTTCGGTGATGAAGCAAGCCTGGCGCATGGCGGGGAAGAAGTGCGTGGCCATGTAGTTGTAGGGGCGGCCGCCGTGCAGCATGCCGAGGCGGCGCTTGCGGCTGTCGACGATGGCGTTTCCTTCGAACACCCATTGCGGCACCGTGCGCAGGATTTCGAGCACTTCTTCGCGGTAGGGCATAGATGATGTGTCGACCATGGCTTCGAGCTGCGCCCAGTCTATGCCGGCGGCTTCCACGGTGAAGATGCTGTCGGGCAGCGGGGTGTTGTGCGAAAGATAATCGGCGATGGTGCGTGCGCGCTTGCGCGAGAGGGCGAGGTTGCGGTTGGTGTAGCCGTCGGGCGACGCGGCTCCCCTCACGCACACGCGTTCTATAGTCATTATGCTGTCGTCTCGCAGTTCGGCAATGCGGTCGGAGAGCCGGCGCAGACGCGTGCCGTTGTCCATGTAGTCCGAATCCAGCACCGAGTAGCCTTTCCGGAAGTTCACGATGGTGTGCAGTGTGTCGTGTCGCATGCTTTGTGCGGATGCGACGGGGCTTGCGGATAAAAGCAACACTAATAACCAGTCTATGACTTTCATGGTTGAATGTGAAATATAGGACTTCGGGTTGCGCGTCGGTTAAATGGCGCGTTCACTTCAGGATAAAATCTTATACTTAAGCTACTTGTGGTGTTTCGGTCGGCAAAGTTAACAATTATAGATTATTATAGTATGAAATTAAACTAATTTTAACAAAATTTACCCTTTGAGGTGAATATTAGGTTAAAAAACGTCTGAGGGTGTGCGCTTTGCCGGTGTGCCGGTGTCAGTCCACGCGCTCGATGATGCGCAGTTCGGGATACCACAGGTAGCCGCAGACACGGGTGTGGCCCATGTCTCGCATCATGTCGAGGTATTGCGCGACCTGGCGCCGGTGGGCGTCGGAGGGCTCGGCGGTGAATTTGTAGTCTATGACGTCGGCGCTGCCGTCGGGACGGAATACGATGCGGTCGGGGCGGAAGCTGCGGTTGTCGCGGCCCACGTAGATGGTGCGTTCGGCGAGCACGCGCAGTCCGGGGGCGAACCATGCCGCGGCCTGTTCGCCGCCCGCCCCGAAGGCTTCGGAGAGCAGGGCGCGGTAGGCCCGGCGCACGGAGTCGCCGGCGCCTGCGGCGTCGCACACCTTTGCGAGGGCGTGGTCGAGGTCGTCGAGGGTGCGCATGCGCGCGAGGATGTTGTGGAGGTCGTTGCCGCGTCCGGCGGCGCGGATTCGCGCGCTGTCCTCGTCGCTGCGGGCTATGGCCGGCAGCGGTTGGCGCGTGTCGGCTTCGTTGCCTATCTCGAGTTCGTCGTCGTCGGGGCTGTTGGTGATGTCGGCCACGCAGGTGAGTTCGCGGGTGTCGTCGCGCAGGCACACGCGGTAGGGCGGCGCAGACATCGTGTCGTCCCGGCTGCTCTCGGGTTTCTGTGCGGCCGGGGCGGTGGGTGTGCCGTAGGTGTAGCATCCCTCGCAGCCGTCCGCGGCGCCTTGGGCGAGCGGGAGGCCTTCGGGCGCGGCGTCGGAGGGGTGGGCGGCGCGCAGGGCGTCGGGCAGCAGACGGCCGACGCCGGCCGAGGGGTCGTAGTGCACGTGCAGTTCGCGCACGGGACGCGTGAAGGCCACGTAGGTCATGTTGAGGTTGTCGGCGGTCTGCAGCGCGGCGTTGGCAGCGTAGGCGGCGTCCCATGGCGGGCCTGCCTCGGCCCATATGCGGCCGAGGGGCATGGCGAGCACGGGAGGGCGGTCGGCCGGGTCGCCGAGGGGTATGCCGTCCATGGGCATCCACACGTCCTCGCTGCGGGGTTCTATCTGCCAGTTGGCAAACGGGATGTGCACACAGTCCCATTCGAGGCCTTTGGCTTTGTGCACGGTCATGACGGCAACGGCGTCGAGCGTGGCGGCGGCCCCCACGGTGAGGCGCGGTGAGTTTCGTTCCCACCACGCGAGGAATGCGTGGACAGACGGGTTGTAGCGCGCGCAGTAGTCGGCCACGGTGTCCTGGAAAGCCGCGATGTAGGCAAATTCGCGTTCGCGTTGCTGCGGAGGCACGTTGCGTCCGATGATGATTTCGACGAGTGCCGCGAGATTGCCCGCGCGTGCCGCCCTGATGTCGGACGCTTCCGCGGCGAGTGCTTCCGACGAGTCGCCGCCGATGGCCACTCCGAGGGCTTCGTCGGCCGATAGCTGTCCGCGCCCCACGGCGTATTCGAAGCGCGAGAGCATGAGCAGGATGTCGCCGTAGCTTGCGTATGTGCTGCCGTCGGTGCCAGCGGCGGGAGTGTAGGAGCGGTCGACGAACTTGAGCACGCTGACTATGAGGCGCACGGCGGCGCTGCTGTCGAGCCTCAGGCCCTCGTTGCTGAGCAGCGGGACGGACGGGTGGCGGCGCATGAGCGTGTCGACCACTTCCTGGGCTTCGGAGCGTCGGCGCACCAGCACGGCGATGCGTCGCCACGGGTAGCCTGCGTCGTGCTGTCGCAGGATTTCGGCCGCCATGGCGTCGACGGAGGCTTCGCGCTTTTCCGCAGCCGAGGGTTTTTCTGTGCTTTCCGAGGAAGTCGCGAGGGAGTCGAATGTGCGCAGGCACACATAGGCGTCCATGCCCGCGTATTTTGCCGACAGGCTCTGGCGCACGTTCTCGTAGCCGTCCACGCCGAGTGTGGACGCAAGGCGCGTGAAAAGCGCGTTGTTGAAGCGCACTATGCCGTGGGCGCTGCGGTGGTTGGTGTTGTCGGCGGGGTCGGTGCCGCGCTCGAGGTGGAGGGTGGGGAAGTCCCGGCGTGCCACTTTGTGGTGGAGCAGGCTGCTGTCGGAGTTGCGGAAGCGGTAGATGGCCTGTTTCTCGTCGCCTATGATGAGGCTGTCGGCCTGTGTGGCGAGGCCGTTGGCCACGAGCGGACGGAGGTTCTGCCACTGCATCACGCTGGTGTCCTGGAATTCGTCGATGAGGAAATGCTTCAGTTCCACGCCGATGCGCTCGTAGATGAAAGGCACGTCGGAGCCGTCGATGATGCGCCGCAGCAGGTCGTTAGTGTCGCTCATCAGCACGAGGTTGTTGTTGCGGCGGTAGTCGGCCACGTATTTCCATGCCAGGCCGAGGAATTCGAGCGACGGAAGGGCGTCGGCCACGGCGTCGAGCATGGCCGAGCGCACGAATGCCTGCTGCAGGGCGTCGGCCGCGTCGCGCAGCACGGCGGAGAGCGTGGCGGCCGGGTAGGCGGCCTTGCCTTTTACTTTCGGCAGTCTGGAGGACACGTAGATGTCCTTGTCGTCGCCGCGTTCGCGTATGGCCTTGAATGTCTTGGCGGCTGAGGGGTCGCCGATGCCGAATTTCTTGGCGTCGGGCATGCGCCCGGCGGCGGCTGTCTCGAGCATGGATGTGAATGCTGCGCGGCAGATTTCGCGTCCCGGGCCTTCGGCGTCGAGGGCTTCGAGGGCGGCGGTGGCGGCGGCCTGCATGCCTGCCGCCGTTTCGCGCCGGGCTGCGTCGACTGCGGCCCGGTAGCGGCGCAGGGCGCCGGGGTTGTCGAGATAGGCCATGGTGGCTGCGGCGTGTGGCTTGAAGTCTTCGCCGCACATCTTGTGGACGTAGCTCACCACTTCGCCCGCGAGGCGGCTGGAGCGGTCGAAGATGTTGAAACTGCGTCCGCGGGCTATGCGGCTGCGCATGTATTCGGCTATCCAACGCTTTATCTGCTGCTCGCGCGGGGCGACGCCGAAGTTGAGGTCGTCGAACAGCATGCCGACGCCGGCCGCCACAGCGTAGCGGTCGTTGAGTTCCACCTCGTAGTCGCCCTGGCGGTCGACCTCGCGCGCGAATGTGCGCAGCACCGTCTGGAAAAACGAGTCGATGGTGCTTACGTTGAAGTGGCGGTAGTCGTTGAGCAGGTCGCGCAGCGCGGCGGCGGCTTCGGCGGCGAGACGGCTGCGGGAGCAGCCGAAAAGCTGCTGCAGGCGGTCGGCATAGTCGGCCGGCCGGCCGGGTGCGTCGGGGCGGGCGAGAGCGTCGAGCTTGCCGATGATGCGCTCTTTCATCTCGTCGGTGGCCTTGTTGGTGAAGGTGATGGCGAGAATGGAGCGGTGCCGCCGCGGCATGCGCCTGCCGGCGGGACTGTGGTCGCCGTTGAGGCGGTAGGCTGTGCCGTCGTCGGTTTTGACGCCGAGCAGCGCTTTTATATATTCGAAAGCAAGCGTGTAGGTCTTGCCCGAACCGGCCGACGCCTTGTAGATGGTGAGCATCAGCCCTTGGTTTTGAATCCCATGGCCTGCAGCGCGGAGCGCACGGCGTCGCGTCGGTCGCCTTGGAGAAGGACTTCGCATGCGCGTGCCGAGCCGCCTGTGGCAAGGCGTTTTTTCAGTGCCGACGCGGTGTCGGAGGCCTGTGCCTCAGAAGCAAAGCCTGCGATGATGGTGGCTGTCTTGCCTCCGCGTCCTTTGCGCTCCATGCTTATGGTGAGCACGGGCAGGGGGGCGGATGGCTCCGTCGCGGCGGGGGCGGTGTCGCCTTCCGGGAGGTCCGGGTTGGCAGCGAGGAAAGCGGCGAGGGCTTCGAGTCGGTTGTCGGTCATTGCTGCGTGGGTATGCTGTCGTTTTCTTCGTACTGGCGGAGGCCGTCGGCGGAGGCTGTGCGGCACAGCTGCACGGCGAGGGTCATGAGCGGGCGCTGCTCGACGGGCATGGCGTGGATGAACGAGTCGACGGCCGCGGAGTCCTTGGCGAGGGCGCGGCGTATGCAGCGCGCGGCCATGGCCACGTCGGCCTCGTTGCCGCTGTTGTCGTCGCCGACGGTGGCGTAGACGAGCGCCAGGCGGCACAGCTCGCCGGCGGTGAGGTGGGCAGTGTCGTGTGCGGCGATGGCGTGTTCGGCGCCTCGGCGTGCGGCGTCGAGGTCGCCTGCCTCGAGGCTCATCTCGGCTGCGCCGATGCGTTCGGCGGCCGGAGTGCCGGCGCAGGCGGCCAGCAGGAGCGCGGCGGGGGTTAAGAGGGCGAATCTCATGAGTTCTTCACTTTGTCGACGAAGGCCATCATTTTCACGGCGGCTTCGGCGGCTTCGCATCCTTTGTGGCCGAGCGGGCCGCCGATGCGTTCGAGTGCCTGCTGCTCGGTGTTGACGGTGAGCACGCCGAAGATGACGGGTGTGTCGCAGTCGGCGTTGAGGGCGGTGACTCCCTGTGTCACGCTCTGGCACACGTAGTCGAAATGGGGCGTGTCGCCGCGGATTACGCAGCCGAAGACTATCACGGCGTCGTACATGCCGGCTTCGATGAGCTGCGAGGCGGCAAAAGTGAGTTCGACGGCTCCGGGCACGTCGTAGAGGTCGATGGCGTCGCCGGCTATTCCGGCCGTGTTCAGGGTGTGTACGGCTCCGTCGCGCAGGGCGGCCGTGATGTGGCGGTTCCACTCGGCGGTGACTATGGCCACGCGCTTGTCTTCTACTGCGGGCAGCTGGCCGGCGGGTGCGGAATGTGAGAGAGCTGTTGACATGTGTATTCTTTTTGTTGCTTGTTGTGTTTCGGTCGGGTGGGGATTCAGTGTGTTCGCTGCCAGTCGTCGGCGAGGGCGCACACGGCGGTGTCGGCTGTGGCCACGGCGCCGCGCAGGATGCTGCCGCGCAGGTCGGCGCAGGCGGCGTCGAGCGTCTCGGGCGATGCTCCTGCCTCGTACAGCGCCTTGACGGCTCCTGCGGCCACGCCGGCGTTCCATATGAGCGCCGCGCAGGGCGAGAGCGGCAGGGCGAGCGATTCGACGGCTCCGGGGCTGTAGCATGAGATAGTGCGGGCCGGGGCGTCGACGTTCAGCAGCAGGCGGCAGTAGAAGCTGATGTTGTTGCGGTAGCAGGCTGCTGCGTCGCGCGCTCCGAAGATGGTGTGCAGGTCGGCCGAGCGCGTGCACACGATGTGTGCCATCTCCATGTTTTCGAGGATTGAGGGCATCACGCGCGTGATGCGCGGCTCTTGCTGCGGCAGGTAGCCCGGCAGGTAGACGAGCAGGGCTTTGCGCTCGGCGGCGTGCTGGAGCAGCGGGAGCATGCGCCGGCGCATGCGTCGGTCGATGGCGTAGTAGCCGCCGAACACCACGATGTCGCCTTCGTCGATGCGCGGCCACACGATGTCGAAGCAGTCGTCGGCGTAGGCCTCGTAGCGCGTGGCTGCCGTAGCGCCGTCGGCCGCGGGCATGAAGACGGTGACGGGCGTGCGTCCTTCCGTGAAGCGGTCGATGCAGCGGGTGTCGGCTCCGGCGTCGGCGAGGAAAGCCACCACGGTGTCGCCCACGGCGTCGGCAGCGGCTTCGCCGGCCATTGTGACGGGCAAGCCGTCGCGTGCCAGGAGGGCTGCGGCGTTGGCGAGGCGTCCGCCGGGCATGGAGCCGAGGGGCGTGCCGTCGGGGCCGAACACTATGTCGAGGGCGCATTCGCCTATGCAGATGATTTTTTTGCGGTTGTCCATGGGTGTATTCAGCGGTTTTCGCCGCGTGCGGCCACGCCGAGGTAGCCTCCGTGGTGGCGGCGTGCGTAGTCGGTGCGAGAGAAGTCGATGTTGTTCATTACGTTGACGACGAGTATGTCGCCTATGACGGTCATGACGGTGGTGCTGGTGGTGGGCGTGAGACCGAGGGGGCACACTTCGGGAGCGGCTCCCGTGAGCAGCACGGCGTCGGCGCGCTGCGCGAGCGGGCTGTCGGGCGCGCCGGTGATGACTATCTTCGGGAGACCGTCGTAGAGGCCGTCGGCGAGGTCGATTAGCTCGAGGATCTCGCGTGTCTTGCCGGAGTTGCTCACGAGCAGGAGTACGTCGTCGGGGGCGAGCACGCCGAGGTCGCCGTGCTGTGCCTCGCTGGGGTGGAGGAACACGGCCGGGGTGCCTGTGGAGCAGAATGTGGTGGCCATGTTCATGGCTATCTGCCCGGCTTTGCCCATTCCGGACGTGACGAGTTTGCCGTGTCGGCCGTGCACGCGGTCGATGATGGTCTCGACGGCGCGTACGTAGCCGTCGCCCACGGGTATGGCGGCCACGGCCTCGCTTTCGGCGCGCAGTATGGCGCGCATGGATTCTCTGATGGTGTCGGCGTTCATTCTTCGTAGAGTGTGGGGTCGTCGAGTCCGGCGTCGCGCAGCGCCTCGCGCCGTTCGCGGCATGTGCCGCACCGTCCGCAGTGGCGTTCGCCGCCTTTGTAGCAGCTGTAGGTGTGGGCGTAGTCGATGCCGAGCTGAGCGCCGCGTGCGGCTATCTCTGTCTTTGTCATGCCGGTGTAGGGGGCGAAGATTGATATGTGGTCGTAGGTGCCCTCGCTGATGGCGCGGCTCATGGCGTCGACGAATCCGGGGCGGCAGTCGGGGTAGATGGAATGGTCGCCGGAATGGTTGGCGAGCATGACGGTGTGCAGTCCCCGGCTTTCGGCCAGGCCTGCGGCGGCGGCGAGCATGATGCCGTTGCGGAAAGGCACCACGGTGGAGCGCATGTTGGCGTCGGCATAGTCGCCTTCGGGTATGGCGTCGGCGCCGCTGAGCAGCGAGCTGTTGAACAGGCGTCCGATGAAGTCCATCTTCACCTCCACCAGTTCGATTCCGAGCAGGGCGCAGTTATACCGTGCGCAGTCTATCTCGCGAGCGTTGTGGTTGGAGCCGTAGTCGAAGGTGACGGCCAGCGCTATGCGTTCGGCGTAGTCGTGGAGCATGGTGGTGGAGTCCATGCCTCCGCTGAGCACCATAATGGAGTCTTTTTTCATAGTGTGTGTTGTCAGAAGTCGTTGCGGAAGGCGGCGAGGAGCCGTGCGCTGCGCAGGTCGGCGTGTGCGTCGTCGGCGTAGCTGGCGAAGGGGTATATGCTGATGCCTCCGCGGGGGGTGAACAGGCCGATGACCTCGAGGTAGCGCGGCTGCATGAGCGCCACGAGGTCTTTCATGATTATGTTGATGCAGTCTTCGTGGAAATCGCCGTGGTTGCGGAAGCTGAAAAGGTAGAGCTTCAAGCTTTTGCTCTCCACCATGCGCTCGCCGGGGATGTAGTTTATGATTATTTTCGCGAAGTCGGGCTGCCCGGTCTTCGGGCAGAGCGATGTGAATTCCGGGCAGGTGAATGTGACGAGGTAGTCGTTCTCGGGATGTTTGTTCGGGAATGTCTCGAGCACCTGCGGCGCGTAGTCTGTGGGATATTCTGTGCCTTGGTTGCCGAGCAGCGTGCAGCCGGCAAGTTCGTCGTGGTTTCTACTCATAGGGGTTTCCGTGTCGAAAATTTTAGCAAAAATACGGATTTTGTCGCTTACGTGCAAATGAACTGCGTCAAACTTGCCTAATAGCGCCGGCTGTAGTGCGGGCGTCTTGTTTTCTTCATAAAAAAATTGTAAATTTGCGCTTGCTATGAGCAAGAATACCGGACGAGTAATATTATTCCCCGTGCCGTTGAGCGAGACAGCTCCGGCCGATGTGATGCCCGCAGGCAATATCGGGCTGCTGCGCGGCGTGCGATATTTCGTGGTCGAGAACACACGCTCTGCCCGGCGCTTCCTGCGCTCGGCCATCAGCGACTTCGACATAGACGCCTGCACATTCACGGAACTGAATGAGCATACGCATGCCGCCGACGTGGTGGCTATGCTCGAGCCGGCCATTCACGGCCATGACATAGGCGTGATAAGCGAGGCCGGCTGCCCGGCTGTGGCCGATCCCGGCTCGGACCTTGTGGCCGCCGCCCACCGCGTGGGCGTGGAGGTGCTGCCGCTCATCGGGCCGTCGAGCCTGCTGCTCGGACTTATGGGCAGCGGCTTCAACGGACAGGAGTTCGCATTCCTGGGCTATCTGCCCGTCGACGCCGACGCTCGCCGCACCCGCCTGCGCCAGATAGAGCGCGAAGTGCGCACGACCGGCCGCACAAGCATCTTCATAGAAGCGCCCTACCGCAACAACCGCATGGTAGCCGACATCGTGCGCTCGCTGTCGAGCCACACGCTGCTGTGCGTGGCTTCCGACGTGACCGGCCCGAAACAGAACATCCGCACCATGAATGTTGGGCGATGGGCCAAGGCCGAATACGATTACGACAGAGTCCCCACCATATTCCTGCTCGGACGCGGACAATGAAACGTTCTCGACGCACCATACGCACCGACGGTGGCCAGCCCGGCCTTTTCGACGACGTGGAGGGCGCAGACCCTTTCGGCGTGGCCGACATAATGGCCGACACTGTGCGCCGCCTGCGTGTGTCGGGAAAAGCCGATGCGTCGGGCGCCGATTCGCTTGCCATGCCCGCGTCGGCCGTTCAGCGTTCGGAGCGTCTTATGTTTGTGAGCTTCGGCAGCGGCAGCAGCGGCAACTGCGCATATGTGGGCACGAGGAGCGGAGGTGTGCTAATCGATGCGGGCGTGGACGACAGTGTTGTGCTAAAGGGACTTAAGGACAATGGCATAGACTATGCCGGCGCGGTGCGCGGAATCATACTCACCCACGACCACGGCGACCATGTGCGCTATGTCTACAAACTTCTGCGCCGCCATGCCGACAAGCGGCTGTGGGCTACGCCGAAGACTCTCTCGGGAATACTCCGCCGACACAGCATATCGCGCAGGATAAAGGAATACCACCAGCCCATCTACAAGGAATTCGAGTTCCACGCGGGACCGCTCGCCGTGACGCCTTTCGAGACCAGCCACGACGGCACCGACAACGTGGGCTTCTCGATAAGCTGCGGAGCCGAGACATTTGTGGTGGCCACCGACATGGGCTGTGTCACGGAGCGGGCGTTGCATTACATGGCCAAGGCCACGGTGCTGATGGTGGAGTCGAACTACGACGCCCGCATGCTTGCCGCCGGGCGCTATCCTATGTATCTGCAGGCCCGCATACGCGGCGAGCGCGGACACATGGACAACACGGCCACGGCAGCCCGTCTGGCCGAACTGTGGACGCCTGCCATGCACCATGTGTTCCTGTGCCATCTCAGCCATGACAACAACACTCCCGAGCTGGCCGTGGACGCCGCTCGTGCGGCCCTCGAGCAGGCCGGAGCCACGGTGGCAGTGGGCGCCGGGGAGCCGTTCGCCATGCGCAAGGCGGGCGTGCAGCTCGCGGTGCTTCCGCGCTTCGACTCGTCGCCGCTGTATGTGTTCAGCTGAAAAAGCTGTAGATATAAGAAAAATGCGTATATTTGCGCAGAAACTGGAAAAATCCATCAAAACACGTTATATAAAAAGATGAAACGTATTCTTCTCGTCCTCGCCGCCGCCACGCTCCTGGCATGGGGCGCCCAGGCACAGGAAAAACGCACAGCCATACAGACTGCCGGAATAGCGTTCTACAATCTCGAAAACCTTTTCGACACTATCCCCAACAATCCCGAAGGCCGCGACCTGGAGTTCACTCCCGGCGGAGCACGCCAGTGGGACGGACGCAAGTACCGCAACAAAATCAACAATCTGGCATACGCAATATCGCAGTTCACCACCAAGACCACGCCCTACGGCCCGGCCATCATCGGTGTGAGCGAGATAGAGAACAAGTCGGTGCTCGACGACCTCGTGGCCAATCCCGCCATCGCCGCATGGAAACTGCAGGTGGTGCACCACGACTCGCCCGACGCCCGCGGAGTGGACGTGGGACTGCTTTACAATCCGCGCTACTTCAAGCTTGAGAACGTGACCAACCACCGCCTGCACGCTGTGCCTTTCCGCACGCGTGACCAGATGTGCGTAGTGGGTTCGCTTCTGGGACAGCGCATCGCTGTCATTGTCAACCACTGGCCTTCGCGCCTCGGAGGACAGGAGCAGTCGGAGCCCAACCGCAAGGCTGCCGCTGCGCTGAGCAAGGCAATCGCAGACTCTCTGTGGACCGTAGACCCCGAAATGGGCGTGATAGTGATGGGCGACCTTAACGACGATCCCCAGGACGCTTCCTGCGCGGAAGTGCTCGGCGGCAAGCGCAAAATCAAGGACGCCGCGCCCCACGGCTTCTACAACCCGTTCTGGGAAATGCTCGACAAAGGCATAGGCACGCTGGCCTACAAGAGTTCGTGGAACCTTTTCGACCAGATTATCATTTCAGGCAACCTCGCCACGGCTCCCGAGAACCGCTGGCACTATCTCCGCGCCATAGTCCACAACCACGATTTCCTGAAGGACAAAGAGGGCAACCGCGTGGGCTATCCGCGACGCACATTCTCCGCCGGAAGCTACCTTAACGGGTATTCCGACCACTTTCCCACGGAGGTGCTGCTCGTGCGCAAAGTGGAGCGAAAATAAACCGGCGGGATGAGGCGTGTCTTCGGTGTCATTGTCCTGATGCTTCTGCTTGCCGTGGCTGTTCCGGCTCCGGCCGACGGACGCCGTGCGCCTAAAAAGGCGCGCACGGAGCAGAAGAAAAGCACATCGCGCCGCAGTTCGGGCGATGTGCGCAAGGAGCGCCGCCGCACAGCCGGAGAGATAGAGAAGACACAGCAGCAGATTAACAGCAATACGCGCGAGACACGGCGGCAGCTCAACCGGCTGGCGTCGCTCGATGCGGAAATATCGCGGAACGAGGCTTCGATAGCCGGCATGCAGCAGCGCGTCGACACGCTGGAGGAATCCATGAAGCTCCTTTCCGACAGCATCGGCCGCACGGCGGCGGAAGTGTCCGGCATGCGTGCCGCCTACGGGCGCAGCCTGCGCGCCATGCGCACGCGCCGCACGCAGCTGAGCGCTGTGGCGTTTGTGCTCGGGGCGAGAAGCGTGAGCGAGGCGTGGCGCCGTGCGCGCTATCTGCGCGAGCTTTCGGCAGCCCATGCCGACAAAGCCGCACGCTTGCGCGCGGCATCCGACTCTCTGGCAGCCCGCAGGGCGCGTCTTGACCGCATGCACGGCCATGTGACCACGGAACTCGGCCGCATGGCTGCGGCACGCACTATGCTGCGCGAGAAGCAGCTCCGGGCCGACACTCTTGTGGCCTCGCTCAAGCGCGAGGGAGCCTCGCTGAAGCGTGTGCTGGCCGAAAAGCGCCGACAGGCTGCCGAACTGGACAGAGAACTCGACCGCATAATAGCCGAGGAGCAACGCAGGGCCGAGGAGGCCGAGCGGGCAAAGGCTGCCGCTGAGGCAAAAGCCCGCGCCGAAGCCGAAGCGAAGGCTAAGGCGAAAACCAATGCCGCAGCAAGCAGCGGCGGAAAAGCAGCGGCGGCCGCGACTCCTGCGGCAAAACCTGCCGAGAAAGCCAAACCGCTGCCTCCGCCGGAACCGGTGCAGAGCGCTGCCGAAAGCCGGACGCTGAGCGGCGGATTCCTTGCCAACAAAGGGCGACTGCTGTTTCCGGTAGCGGGCAACTACCGCATAGTAAGCACGTTCGGCCGCACTGACCATCCGCGTATCCCGGGTGTGAAGATTCAGAACAGCGGCATCGACATCGAGGCCGTAGGCGGTTCTCCGTATGCCCGCGCGGTGTACGACGGCACTGTGACGTCGGTTTTCCGCATCGACGGCTATCAGAATGTCGTGATTCTCCGCCATGGCGAATATCTTACGGTGTATGCCGGCCTTGACAATATCGCCGTGCGCAAAGGCGACAAAGTAAAGACAGGGCAACGCCTGGGACATATCTACAGCGATGCCGACGACGGCGAACGGCCGGTGCTGCACTTCGAGCTGCGCCGCGAAAAACAGAAACTCAATCCGTCGGAATGGGTGAAACCTTGATGACAGGCCGGCTCCATGGCGTCTAAGCTCTCGCAACATATCCTGAAGGCAATGGGCTTGTTCGGCGGAGCGCAGGCGGCGGTCATTCTGATGAGCATAGTGCGCACGAAGCTTGTGGCCGTGTGGCTCGGGCCTCTCGGCGTTGGGCTTAACGCCATCTATCTTACCACGGAGGAACTCATAGCGTCGTGTGCCGCTCTCGGGCTCCGCACGAGCGGTGTGCGCGAATTGTCCGCCTCGCCCCCCGGCATGCGCGGGCGCACCGAGGGCGTGCTGCTGCGCATGGCGTCGGTGCTTGCGCTGTGCGGCGCCGGACTCACCCTGGTGCTCTCGCCTGCGCTCAGCTACTGGAGCATGGGCACGGTGCAGGAATGGTGGCAGTTTGCCCTTCTCGCCATAGCCGTGGGTGCGGCTGTCTATCTTGATGCCGACCTTGCGATGCTTCAGGCCTCGGGACGGCTGAAATCCCTCGCTCGGGTGACTTTCGTGTCGGCTTTGGCCGGCACGGTCATTGCCGTGCCGATGTACTACGGGCTGCGTATGCACGGCGTGCTTCCGGTGGTTATAACCGTGGTGGCGGTGTATGCCCTGTGGGCGCACCGCGAGCGGCGGCGCAACTGCGGGACGGTGGTGCTGCCGCCGTGGCGCGAGGCGCTGCGCGAGGCCGGGCCTATGCTGCGCCTCGGGCTGTTTTTCACACTGGCGGCCGTGGCGGAGCGCCTCGGGGCCTATGTGTTCGTGGCGTATATGAACCGTGAGGCGGCTCCGGGCGACCTCGGCATATACCAGGCCGGTTATACGCTTGTCAATACCTATGCGGGCGTGATTTTCACGGCCATAGTCGCAGAATACTATCCTCGCCTGGCGTCGGTGGCTTCGTCGCGACTGCGCACGCAGGCTTTCGTGGGACAGGAGTTCAAGGTGGCGGCGTGGGTGCTCATGCCTGTCGTAGTGGTGTTCATCGCCGCCGACGAGCTTATGGTGCGCGTGCTTTATGCCGAAAGTTTCATGGCCATGCTCGACTATGTGGGCGTGGCGGTGTGCGGAATGGCGTTGCGCGCCTTTTCGTTCTGCACGGCGCTGGTGATGCTTGCCCGCGGCGACGGCCGCTGCTACATCATTACCGAGTCGGCCAGCGCTTTGCTCTGCCTCGTGCTGAAAGTGGCCGGCTACCGAATAGGAGGTTTTGCCGGACTCGGGGCTGCGTATGTGCTGCACTATGCGGCTTATTCGGCCATGGTGCTGTGGGTGTACCGCCGGCGCTACGGCCTGCGCCTCGGGCACGGCGTGCCCGCGCTTTGCGCCATGGCTGTGGCCACGGCTTTTGCGGCGCTTGCGTTCAAATGCCTGTGGGGCTGGTGGGCGCCTGTCGTGCTTGTACTGCCGTGGCTTCTGCCGCTGGCTCTGCGCCGGCTGCTTGCGCACACAAACAATAACCGGAAAAACAATGTTTATAAAAACAAGAGGATGCGATGAGCTCTCTTGGCAGATACCGCATATGACAAATAAAGGAGTATTCATCACCGGCGCCGCTTCAGGCATAGGCCTCGCCACGGCGCTTAAGTTTGCCGGCGAAGGCTGGCGGGTGGCCGCGGCCGACATCGACGGCGAGGCCTTGCGACGAAATCTTGGAGGTCACTGCGGAGTGGCGGCTCTGTTGACCGTGGACATTACAGACCGCACGGCGCTCGCTGCCGTCGTGGCCGAGGCTGATGCGCTCACGGGCGGCCTTGCGTGCGTCGTGGCCAATGCCGGGGTGCATGCACGGAACACGCTGCTCACGATAACCGATGCGGAACTCGACCGCCTGCTCGACATCAACATCCGAGGCACTGTCAACACCCTGCGCTGCACCGCGCCGCTGCTTGCGGGTCGCGGTGCCGGCTCGATAGTGCTTACGGCATCGGACCAGGCTTTTATCGGCAAGCCGGGCAATTTCGGCTACGGCCTCACCAAAGGGGCCATAGCTCAGCTCACGCGCACCGCCGCACTCGAACTTGCTCCGGCCGGTGTGCGCGTCAATGCTGTGTGTCCGGCCACGGTGGACACGCCGATGGTGGACAAGATATTCGCCGACGCCCATGCCGCCGGAGGCGGCGATGTGGCGCAGATGTGGGCCGAGGAGCGCTCTCTGTTTCCTCTGGGGCGCACATGCACTCCTGCCGAGGCTGCCGAAGCTATATATTTCCTTGCCGTGAACGGCACATTCTGCACGGGGTCGCTGCTCAAAGTGGACGGAGGGCTTACGGCGGGATAGCAACAAGACATATTCGTAACCATGATTGAACGTATAATACTTATAGACGCAGCCGACCCTGTGAGTTTCTACGGGGTGAACAACTGCAACATGCAGCTTATACGCAACCTTTTTCCGAAGCTGCGTGTGGCCGCCAGGGGCTCGGTGATAAAGGTGATAGGCGAAGACGGCGAGACCGCCGAGTTCGAGCGCAAGATAAAGGAACTGGAGGAGTATGCCGTGCAGCACAATGCGCTCACCGAGGAAGTGATTCTCGACATTGTGAAAGGCGATGCTCCGAGGGAACTGAAACGCGACGATGTGATAATCTACGGCATCAACGGCAAGCCGATAACTGGACGGACGCCCAACCAGCAGCGTCTCGTGGAGGCTTTTGCCCACAACGACCTTACATTCGCGCTCGGCCCTGCCGGAACGGGCAAGACCTATGTGGCCATAGCCCTTGCCGTGCGTGCGCTCAAAAACCGCGAGGTGCGCAAAATCATCCTCTCGCGTCCGGCAGTGGAGGCCGGGGAGAAGCTCGGATTCCTGCCCGGCGACATGAAAGACAAGATAGACCCCTACCTTCAGCCGCTGTACGATGCCCTGGAAGACATGATTCCGGCGGCCAAACTCCGCGAATACATGGAGAGCAAGGTGATACAGATAGCCCCGCTCGCGTTCATGCGCGGCCGCACGCTGAGCGACGCCGTGATAGTGCTCGACGAGGCACAGAACACCACGACGCACCAGATAAAAATGTTCCTCACTCGTCTGGGCATGAACGCCAAGATGATAATCACGGGCGACGTGACGCAGATAGACCTTCCGCGCAGCACTGCGAGCGGCCTTGTGCAGGCTCTGCGTGTGCTCCGCGATGTGCAGGGCATAGGTCGCGTGGAGTTCGGTAAGAAAGACATCGTGCGCCACGCCCTTGTGCAGCGCATCGTCGAGGCCTACGAGCGTGCCGGCGAGGAGAATCCATGAGGCTTCCGGGCAAATAGGGGCTGTATTATTTTCATCCTCCGGTACTGAGCCGGTATTCTTATGGGACACATAGCCCCGGGCTGTGACCGCTGACGCGGACATTGCCCGGGGCTAACATTGAGTCTTGACGCGGCTGTTGCGTAGCTGCGGCTCTGGCTTACTTATCCGGATTACAGGTCCATGCGGTCGACTTCGAGGTCGGCCTGCATGACTTCGTGCCAGGGGAGGCCGTTGGCGGCAACGGCGGCGAGGAAGGGGTCGGGATCGAACTCCTCGACGTTGTGCACGCCGGGTGTGGCCCATTTGCCGGTGAGGAACATCATGGCGCCCACCATGGCCGGCACGCCCGTGGTGTAGCTCACGGCCTGCATGCCTGTCTCGCGGTAGGCTTCCTCGTGCGAGCAGTTGTTGTATATATAATATGTGAGGGGCTTGCCGTCTTTGTCAAGTCCGGCGATGCGGCATCCGATGCTTGTCTCGCCGTGGTAGTTCTCGCCGAGGTCCTGAGGGTCGGGCAGCACTGCTTTGAGGAACTGCAGGGGCACGATTTTCACGCCTTTGTAGTCTACTTCGTCGATGCGTGCCATGCCGATGTTCTGAATCACGCGCAGGTGTGTGAGGTACTCCTGCCCGAAGGTCATCCAGAAGCGTGCGCGGCGTATGGTGGGGTAGTTGAGCACGAGCGATTCGAGCTCTTCGTGGTAAAGGATGTAGCTTTCGCGTTCGCCTATGTTGGGGTATGTGATGGGCATGTGGTGCTCGAGGGGTTCGGTGCTCACCCATTGTCCGTCCTTGTAGTAGCGTCCGCGCTGTGTGATTTCGCGGATGTTGATTTCGGGGTTGAAATTGGTGGCGAAGGCTTTGCCGTGGTTTCCGGCGTTGCAGTCGACTATGTCGAGGGTGTGCATTTCGCTGAAATGGTGCTTGGCCGCGTAGGCAGTGAACACGCCGCTCACTCCGGGGTCGAATCCGCATCCGAGGATGGCCGTGAGGCCGGCTTTCTCGAAGCGCTCGCGGTAGGCCCACTGCCAGGAGTATTCGAAGTGCGCTTCGTCGCGCGGTTCGTAGTTGGCCGTGTCAAGGTAGTTGACGCCGCAGCGCAGGCATGCTTCCATGATGGTGAGGTCCTGGTAGGGGAGCGCCACGTTGATTACCATTTTGGGCTTGTGGCGTTCGAAAAGGGCTACAACCTGCTCCACGTCGTCGGCATCGACGGTGTCGCAACTGATGTTGGATGCCCCTGTGGCTTTGGCCACGGCTTCGCATTTGGAGAGGGTGCGTGATGCGAGCACTATTTCGGAGAATACCTCCGGGTGTTGGGCGCATTTGTGGGCCACGACTGTGCCGACGCCGCCCACGCCGATGATTACAACTTTCATTTCTTTATGTCTTTGTGTTTGTTGGAAATAGCTATGTAAGCGAAAGTGAAGACGCCAAGGACGATAATCAGCAGGGTCTGTGAGCCGAGCACAAGGTTGGCGAACGCGCCGGCCTGAGGCGCCGCCACTCCGTAGCTGCCGAGGGCGAAGATTACGGCCCACTGCCACGGGCCTATGCCACCGTTGCTGGGCACGCCCATCGATACGCTCGAGAGGGCGAATGCCACGAGCACGACCGTGGCGCCTGATGCTCCTGCGGCCAGTCCGGCCGTGAAGGGGAACGCGAAAAACGCGAGGTAGAGCTGCACATAGTAGCAGCCCCACACTGCGCATGTGAGCAGCAGCCACCGGCCACGGCCGGGCATCGACGCCACTACTGCGAAACCTTGCCACAGGCCGGCTGTTATGCCGCGGGCTTTTACGGCCAATGCCGAACGCGAACGGGCTATGTAAAGCCACACCGAAGCGGTTGCGGCGATTGCTGCCGCCCACAGCCATGGCGATGACAGCATGCGGCCGATGCTTCCGAGGGTGCCTGCGCTGCCGCGGAGATATTCGAGTGTATGGCCAGAGGCTGCCACAATGGCCAGCGCTGTGAGCAGCAGCGCTGTGCCGGCGTCGCTCAGGCGGTCGGCCACCATGGAGCCGAACACTTGCGTGAACGGAGCGCCGCTGCGGCGCGCGACGTAGGTGGTGCGCCATATTTCTCCGAGGCGCGGAAACACGAGATTGACGGCATAGGTGCCGAATATGCTCAGGGTGAGTTGCCAGAGGGTGCATTTTATGCCGAGCGCGCTGAGCTGCAGGCGCCATCGTGCTGCGCGTGCCACGTGGCTCACAATGCTTAGCAGCATTGCCGCAGCTATCCACCACGGGCGGCACTGGCTGCTCACTATCTCGGTCATTTCCCCGAAATCAATGTTGGTGAACAGCATGTAGCACAGGCCGACGCTCACGATGAGCGGAACGGCGTAGCCTGCCGCCTTTCCGAGTGAACGCTTTATGGTCGGATTCTTTGCCATTTATTAAGAGGTTGTTTAATAATCATTGTTAACGACAGGGTGGTGTATTTTATGTTAAGGTGCAGTTTATGAGGAGGGAGCAATGTGGTTCCATTGTGACCGACGAGTAAATGTGCGTTAACATAAAAGACGCCATGCAGAAGTAATTTTAAATTTTTGTTAAGGTTGTAAACAATGGAATTAGCGACGCATCCGAAATTTTGAGCGTCTTTATCCCTTTGCTTCAGTCGCATAGCCCGCTATGCTCCTTCGCCACAGGAATAAATCCGTCTGAAAAATTTCGGCCCTGTCATTAACAAGCATTATTAAGCAACCTCTAAAAATATTACTGTTTTGCGCGCGGGCGTGCAAACAATTGCAAAGGTAGTGATTTATTCGCATAGTTTGTGTGTGTGCGGCCGGTGAAGACAAAATAGAGTCCGCTACGTAAGGGGGGCGGCTGGCCCAAGTGTATGTTTTTAGTTAAAATATTTACGAAAACGAACCATTTTTGGCTTAGTCTCGTTTGTGGTAATTAGTTGACGAAACGATGTTGGATGTGTTTCGTATTTGTTACAAATGTATTGCAATGCGCTTGTTTTTACAAGTTTGCAACAATACTGAAACAGCAAGATATCTATTTAAAATGTTGAATGTCAAACATGTAGCATTATTAAAATTAAAAAATTATTGTTTTAACATATTTTTAACACAAAAACTATTGCATTTCTCGAATTGTGTGTAATTTTGAATCGTCAACAACAAAGATACATCACAAAAGCAAATAAAATAATCCATAAATCTACATCAAATTTATCACTATGGGAACCGAGAAATTTCAAAACGACTTGATGAGACTTCAGAGCAATTTGCTGAACTTTGCCTACATGCTCACAAGTAACCGCGACGACGCTTACGACCTTTTGCAGGACACCACCCTCAAAGCGCTTGACAACGAGGCAAAGTATGCCGAGAACACCAATTTCAAAGGATGGGTGTTCACCATCATGCGCAACATTTTCATCAACAACTACCGCCGTGGCGCCCGTGCGGCCACCGTCACCGACACCACCGACAACCTCCACCACCTGAACCTGTCGCAGGACAGCGGACTTGAAACCCCCGAAGGCTCTTTCGCTGCCTCGGAGATTACCGACGCCATCAATAGTTTCTCTGACGAGTACCGCGTGCCGTTCTCGATGCATGTGGCAGGCTACAAGTACAATGAAATCGCCGAAAAGATGAGCCTTCCGCTCGGCACTGTGAAAAGCCGCATCTTCTTTGCGCGCAAAAAACTCCAGGAACAGTTTGCCGACTACCGATAGGTATTACCCGAGGATTCACATTCTACCACCTATCGAAATTTTCTCTACCCAAAACATCCCATGCCGCATTGTGCCCTGCCCGGACGCAGCCTGCGGCCGGAAAAGAACAATTCAGCCATTACTGACCTATGAATTCAAAACCTACCATGCGACATGTTAAATTAGGTTAAATATTCAAATATTGAGCCTTGAAAATATGTTGTATAACATAAAATGACTAAATTTGCAACGTGTTTTTCATGGTATTAGATTTAAGGTTAAGAAGATTGCTCGTCGTGACGACGGGTAATTTTTTTATATAGAGACTGCAAAGTCGCAAAAAATCAGTAACTTTGCACTTTAATCATTTGTAATCATAACATTCTGAAAAGAAATGACCGATAGCACCGCCCGCTGGACAGAAATAGAGCATCTGCCCGAATGGGATGAGGAATTTTATCATGTATACACTGCCCGCAAGCTTGGCAAGTGGGTGATGCTCAAGACTCTGCGTCCGGAGTATCGCGACAAACCCGAGTACTGCCGCATGATTGAGCAGGAATTCGACGTTCGATATAACCTTGCCCATCCGAACATCGTGATGATAAACGATTTCGAGGATGTGCCCGGGCTCGGCCGCTGCATCGTGTGCGACGACGTGTACGGAACATCGCTGCGCAAGCTCATCGACACCG
This sequence comes from Muribaculaceae bacterium, assembly GCA_009775265.1. GTDB lineage: Bacteria > Bacteroidota > Bacteroidia > Bacteroidales > Muribaculaceae > CAG-873. The sequence continues at coordinate 12,846 of VSPG01000019.1, read as the reverse complement.
GCGGAGTGACCGAGGCTCACATCGGGCAGCTGCGCCGCTGCCTGCCTGCCGCGCTCGAGTACATACAGACAAATCATATAGTGCACCATCCCATACGCCCGGAGCGCATTATTTTCACGGAAAATATCGGGAATCTGAAACTCATCGACGTAGGCTTCGAGCAGCGTGAATCGCTGAGCCGCGCATCGGCGGCCGACGACATACGTGCCTATGGCGAGGTCGTGCGTGAGGCTCTCGACGCCTCGGGCATAGAGGACAACAGACTGAGCGATGTGGCCGACCGCTGCCTGCGTGCCGACCGTCGCCGCATAACAGACGTGCAGTCGCTGCACATAGCTCTGAGCGGCGAGCGCCGCGCCCGACGTTTTTATTTCATTGTAATAGCTTTTCTGACGGTGATGGTGGTAGTGCTGGCATGGCTGTCGGCGCGACCGGTAAATCCATGATTATGACAGACGGAATAACAGTAAAACCGCTTAAACCCACGCGTAGCGAACTGCTTCGCTACGTGCGCTTCGGCATAGATCTGTACCGTGGCAACGGCTGCTTTGTGCCGCCGCTGGTGATAGACGAACTCGCCACGCTCAATCCGCGGCGAAATCCTGCGTCGGAAGTGTGCGAGTCGCAGAGCTTCATGGCCTACCGCGACGGGCGTGCGGCCGGACGCATCACGGCGATTATCAACCGCGACGCCAACAGCCGCTTCGGCGAGCGTGTGGTGCGTTTCGGATTTGTGGACTTTACGGACGACGCTGCCGTAGTAGATGCGCTTTTCGAGGCTGTGGCCGAGTGGGGGCGCGAGCGCGGCATGACGTCCATGGTGGGTCCTATGGGCTTTACCGACATGGACCACGAGGGAATGCTCGTCGAAGGCTTCGACGAGCAGGGCACGATGGCCACCATATATAATTATCCGTATTATCCCGTGCATATGGAGCGCATGGGCTTCAGCAAGGAGGTGGACTGGGTGGAATACCGTATAAAAGTGCCCGGCGAAGTTCCTGCCAAAATGCTGCGCATAGCCGATATTGTGCGTAAGAAATACGGTCTGTCGAGCGCATCCGTCAAGTCCAGGTCGGAACTGAAGAAAAAATACGGCCGGGAGTTTTTCCATCTCATCAACGAGGCGTATGCCGGTTTGTACGGGTTCACTCCGCTTACGGACAGGATGATAGACTACTACGTGGACAATTATCTCGGCATGCTGCGCCTCGACGACCTGAGCATCATAATCGATTCGGACGGGCGTCTGGCCGCCGCCGGCATAGCCATGCCGTCCCTTACGGCCGCATTGCAGGCCAGCGGCGGAAGGCTGCTTCCTGCAGGATGGCTGAAGCTGCTGCGTGCCATACGCGGGAAGGGTGTCGGAGTGGTGGACCTCATGCTTGTGGCCGTGCGTAAGGACCTTCAGGGCAAGGGCGTGAACTCGCTGGTGTTCTGCGACCTCATCCCGCGCTTCATAGCCCACGGCTACCGTGAGGCCGAGAGCAACCTCGAACTTGAGGGGAATGAAAGCGTGCAGCGCCAGTGGGAGTACTTTGAACGCCGCCAGCACCGCCGCCGCCGCGCCTGGCGTAAGGAGCTGTAATTGTAAGAGGTTGTTTAATAATGCTTGTTAATGACAGGGGGTTGCCAATTCCATTGTTGACAACCTTGACAAAAATTTAAAATTACTTCTGCATGGTGTCTTTTATGTTAACGCACATTTACTCGTCGGTCACAATGGAACCCCATTGCTTCCTCCTCATAAACTGCACCTTAACATAAAATACACCACCCTGTCGTTGACAATGATTATTAGACAACCTCTAAAAAACACGAAAAACATTTGTGGCTAAGGAAAAATAAGCTAACTTTGCATAATGAACAGGGTTTCGGCCCATACACATGCATCGAAAGATGAGAGTAAAACTGCATCATGAAGGCACAAATATACTGATAGTGGCGCTTGTCGCGCTGCTTGCAGTCAATGTACCGTTGTGGGTATGGGGCCGTAACCATGTGGCGGCATTTGCCGTCGCCGCTGTCAGTGCCGTTCTGTATATAGTGATGGTGAACTTCTTCCGCTCGCCCCGCCGTGAGTTCAAAGGCGACAGACGCAACGCCGTTGTGGCCAGCGCTGACGGAAAGGTGGTGGCTCTGGAACAAACCGTAGAGCAGGAATATCTTCATGGCCCCGCCGTGCAGATTTCCATGTTCATGACCATTTTCAATGTGCATGCCAACTGGTTTCCGGTGGACGGCGAGGTGGTGTACATGCGCCACCACAGCGGCCGCTATCTCGGCGCGTGGCTTCCGAAATCCAGCACGGACAACGAGCGTGCCACCGTGGTGATACGCACCCCGGAAGGGCAGCTTGTGGTGGTGAGGCAGATAGCCGGCGCCATAGCCCGGCGCATCGTCACCTATGCCGAGCCGGGCATAGAGGCGTCTGTGGAAGACCACATGGGATTCATCAAGTTCGGCTCGCGAGTCGACATTTTCGTGCCTGTGGGCAGCGACATCCTTGTGAAACTCGGCGACCACACCACCGGCGGCGTGACGCAAGTGGCAAGGCTTAATCCCCCGACAAAATGCTAAGAAAAATAATATCCTGCATCCCGAACACGATTACACTGCTTAATCTGCTCAGCGGATGTGCAGCAATAATTTTCGCGTTCAGCCACAACGATGTGTTCGGTCCCATGACCGGCCAGCAGTGGGCATACGTGATGATAGGCGCCGCAGCATTGTTCGATTTTCTCGACGGTGCTTCGGCGCGTGCTTTACGTGCTTATTCCGCTATCGGAAAGGAACTCGACTCGCTGAGCGATCTTGTGAGTTTCGGCGTGGCTCCGGCTGTGCTGCTGCTCAATGTGATGCTGGAACATTCATTGCATCCGTGGCTGTGCTATGCGTCGCTGTTCATTCCTGCGATGGGCGCTCTGCGGCTTGCCAAATTCAACGTGGACACCACGCAGACCACCAGTTTCCGCGGTCTTCCCATACCTGCCAACGCCATATTCTGGATAGGCTTGTGCGGGTGGATAGAGCGTTACAGCTATCCCGGCACCGGTGTGGTGGTGGTGCTCGTGGCGCTCGTGTCGCTCGCAATGGTGAGCGATGTGCGCATGTTCTCTCTTAAATTCAAGAATTTAGACCTGCGCGAGAACTTCCGCCGTTACGTGATTGTTCTTGCTGCGATAGCGTTCGTGGTGTTTTACGGAGTCAGCGGACTTGCGTGGACAATTGTCCTGTACGTCATGCTGTCGATGTTCACTCGCCACCGCGACGACTGATTCCTTCGGGCGGCACGGCTGCCTGAGCGGGTTCTGTGGATATTCCTTACGCTCTCTTTATGGGTACATTCATTTTCCTTCTCATATTTTTCTTCATACTTCTGCCTCTCGGGCGGGTGGTCTGGGCTGTGTGGCGGCAATACCGCATGCTGCGCCGGCACATGCGCGATGCCGAAGCCATGCGCGACGCTTTTGCGCGTGGTGCCTCGGGCGGACGCGCAAAAGAGGATGAAAGCGGCTTTTCGCCACGGCGCAAGAAAAAGAAAATCGCGCGTGATGTGGGCGAATATGTGGCTTTTGAGGAAGTGAAAGTGTTTTCGTCGCAGACAGACGGGGCGGAGCCTGCCGCCGACTTCAAGTCGGAGACGCAGGTCGAGGACGCCGACTGGGAGGAAATAAAATAACACCACAGTAACATCCGGTTCAAGATTAATTCCGCATGCCTCAGCAAAAGCTCCATCCCGCATTCTCGTTTCTGCGCCGTCTCGGCGAGAACAACGACCGTCCGTGGTTTCAGGCCCACAGGGCGGAATATGATGCAGTGCGCGAGCAATGGTATGCAGAAGTGGGGCGTCTTATAGCGCGTCTTGCGCAGCACGACCCGAGGGTAGGGGGCATTTCGGCGCGTTCGGCCTCGTACAGAATCTACCGCGACACGCGTTTTTCCAACGACAAGAGTCCCTATAAGACTTATTTTTCGGCTGCTTTTTCCGTGCAGGGACACCGCGACGATTATGCCGGCTATTATCTGCAGATGGATGAGAGGCCGGGCGAAGGCGGCCTGTACGGCGGCCTTTATTGCTTGGACGGCCCTCGCCTGAACAAGATGCGCCATGCCATAGTGGACAACATAGACGAGCTTCAGGGCATCCTTGCCGAGCCGGAGCTTCGCCGCCTGTACGGCGATGTGTGGATAGGCCCGGCGCTTAAGACGGCTCCGAAAGGATGGCCGAAGGATCACCCGCAGGCCGCGCTGCTGCGCCTGAAAAGCTACGGCAAATTCTGCGGGCTCGCTCCCGGCTTCTTCTCGCGTGCCGACTGGCCGGAGGCTGCCGCCGACATGTTGGCCCCGTTGCGTCCGCTTATAGATTTCATAAACTATTCGCTCGACGAATAGGCGCCCTGAAGCAAAAAATCCTGTATAGTGTAAATACATATATTTCGTAATACAATTACCTCATAAGCAAAAGATGGACTACAGCCTCTTAGACTTCCTTGGCCTACTCGGCGCCGTCGGCCTTTTCCTGTACGGCATGAAAGTGATGAGCGAAGGCCTTCAGAAAGCCGCCGGCGACCGCCTGCGCAACATTCTCGGAGCCATGACACGCAACCGATTCTCGGGTTTGCTCACGGGCATCGTCATAACAGCGCTCATCCAGAGTTCGTCGGCATCGACGGTGATGGTGGTGAGTTTCGTCAATGCGGGTCTGATGACCCTCGGACAGTCCATGGCTGTAATAATGGGCGCCAATGTCGGCACTACGTTTACTGCTTGGATTATCTCCATTTTCGGCTTCAAAGTGAACGTGTCGGTGATGGTGCTGCCGCTCATAGCCTTTGCGGTGGTGCTGCTGTTCATGAAGAAAAGCCGCACGCGCAGCTGCGGCGAATTCCTGATAGGCTTTGCGTTCCTGTTCATGGGCCTTGACATGATAAGCACCTATGTGCCCGACTTGCAGAGCAATCCCGAAATGTTCGCCGTCCTGAAGGAGTATTCGTCGATGGGCATAGCGTCGGTGCTGCTGTTCACGCTTGTGGGCATAGTGGTGACGATGGTGATACAGTCGTCGTCTGCCATGTTTGCCATCACACTTATCATGTGCAGCAAAGGATGGATTACGTTCGACCTGGCCTGCGCCCTTGTGCTCGGCAGCAATATAGGCACTACCATATCTCCATTGCTCGCGTCCATGAGCGGAAATGTGGCCGCCAAGCGCGCGGCCATGGGGCATCTGCTGTTCAACCTGCTCGGCACGCTGTGGTGTTTGTGCTGTTTCATTCCGTTCGCCGATTTCAACGCATGGGTGACCGAGCGCCTCGGCATGGGCAATCCCAATGAGCTATACACCTTTGTCAACGGACTTGAACAAAGCAATCCCGAGCAATACAACCACCTTTTCGACAATTCATTGCCGGCCGGCCACGATGTGCTCACGCGCATAGCCACGCTGCAGCTCAGCGTGTCGTTCGGACTGTCGATGTTCCACACCATCTTCAACCTCGTCAATGTCAGCATCATGATATGGCTCACCGGGCTGTATGTGAAGATAGTGAAGCGTCTTGTGCCCAACGCGCACAAGGAGGACGAGGAGTTCAACCTTAAGTTCATCAAAGGCGGACTTGTGGGCGCATCCGAACTGAATCTCGCCCAGGCGGAGAAGGAAATCGTGGTGTACGCCCAGCGCGTGGGTCGCATGGTCGACATGGGGCAGCAGCTTATACACACCGAGGAGGGAGGAGAGGAATTCAACCGGCTGCTGTCGCGCCTCGAGAAATACGAGGACATCAGCGACCGCATGGAGCTGGAAATCGCCAATTATCTCTACCGCTGCTCGGAAGGACGTCTCTCCAACGAAGGCAAACTGCGCGTGGCCGCCATGCTCGGCATCATCAGCGAAATCGAGAGCATAGCCGACAGCTGTCTCGGCATCGGCAAGATACTGCTGCGCAAAACACAGAGCGGAGCCGAATTCACAAAAGAAATCTACGACAACGTGGACAGCCTGTACGTGTATGTGAAGGAGGCTATGCACCTTATGCTTGCCGAGCTTGAGAACGTTGAGAACATCAGCGAAAAAGAACTCATACAGAGCTACAACAAGGAGCGCGAAATCAACAACATGCGCAACGCGCTGCGCACGGCCAATCCCGAGAATATCAATTCCAAGCGCTACAGCTATCAGGCCGGTATCTACTATATGGACATAATATCGGACCTCGAACGCACCGGCGACTATATCATAAACGTAGTCGACTCCATCCGCGAACAGTTCCGCCGCCACATGGCGTAGCACAAACAAGTACTGAAAACGGGCGCGTAGCTCCCGGCGACCACTATGGCGGCTGCCTGGCGCTATGCGCCCTCGCATTGTCGTCTTTCTGATAAGCCTGCAATCCTGCCGAAAACAAAATCGCGGAAAAATTTGCGAGAGTCAGAAAACGTGCGTACCTTTGCAGCAGGGTAAGTCCTGCACGGACAGCTCCCCGAGAATTCCCCCAGGTCTTGACCGAAGCAAGGGTATCGGGTTGAGCGTCGCGATGTAGATAGCTTACCCTTTTTTTGTGTCCTTACGGCACGCGTTTTCTGTATTTTTTGTAATTTTGCAGTTCAAATATATTTGCCTAATGAATATTGCTATCGTTGGAGCCGGCGGCGCTGTCGGTCAGGAACTTTTAAAGGTGCTCGACGAGCAGAATTTCCCCGTGGACACCCTGCGGCTGTTCGGCCGTGCAGCCAGCGCGGGCACACGCTACTGCTTCCGAGGCCGTGAGGTCGCGGTGGAGGCACTGGAGGAAGGCGACGCATTCCGCGGCGTGGACTTCGCTTTTGTAAGCGCAGGCGCAGGCGTGTCGGAACAGTTCGCCGACACCATCACGCGCCACGGAGCTATTATGATTGACAACAGCAGCGCGTTCCGTATGCACGACGATGTGCCCCTCGTGGTGCCGGAAGTGAACGGCGACGATGCGCTCCATGCTCCGCGCGGCATAATAGCCAACCCCAACTGCACCACCATACAGATGGTGGTGACACTCAAGCCCATCAACGACATGTCGCCGCTGCGCCGCGTGCATGTGGCTACCTATCAGGCTGCCAGCGGAGCCGGACTGCCTGCCATGCAGGAACTGTCCGACCAGCACCGCGCCATAGCGTCCGGCGAAAAACCGCGAGTGGAACGCTTTGCACATCAGCTTGCCGACAATGTGATTCCGCACATCGACGTGTTTCAGGACAACGACTACACCAAGGAGGAGATGAAAATGCACTTCGAGACAAAGAAGATAATGCATGCGCCCTCCCTCGAAGTGAGTGCCACTTGCGTGCGTGTGCCCGTGATGCGCGCACACAGCGAGGCCATATGGGCTTCTACGGCCGAGCCCGTGGGTGTGGAACGCGCGCTACGCGCATGGCGCTCCGCGCCGGGCGTGGAAGTGGTGGACGACGGCTATCCCATGCCGCTGCATGCCGCAGGCACCGACCCGGTGTTCATCGGGCGCGTGCGTGCCGACCTTGCCGACCCATGCGGCCTCGCCTACTGGTGCGTGGCCGACCAGATAAAGAAAGGTGCCGCCCTCAATGCCGTGCAGATTGCCCGCTACGTGATGGACCACCGGTAAATCATCTTTTTTTTACAAACGCCTGTTCAGCAGACTCGCCCCCATGCCTCCCTCGCCTCTCGTCACACAGCCCGTAGCCATATTCTCGGTGGTGCTCGTCATCATCCTGCTGGCGCCGTTGCTGTTCGCGAGGCTTAAGGTTCCGCACATCGTGGGCATGATAGTGGCCGGCGTGGTAGTGGGTCCCTATGGCTTCAATGTGCTCGACAACGATTCGAGCTTCGCCATTTTCGGGCAGGTGGGTCTGCTCTACCTCATGTTCCTTGCGGGGCTGGAGATAGACATGTACCATCTGCGGCTCAACCTCCGCCGAGGCATGCTTTTCGGCGTGCTCACGCTTGTGATTCCGCTTGTGCTCGGCGTGCTCAGCTCGGTGTTCCTGCTGCATCTCGACTGGACTACCTCGCTTCTGCTCGGCGCCATGTACGCCTCTCACACTCTCATTTCCTATCCCGTGGCCGCCCGCTTCGGCATCACCAAGGCCGCGCCGGTGCTTGTTGCCATCGTAGGCACCATTATCGCCGTGGTGGGCGCGCTGTTCGTGCTCGCGGCAGTGGTGAGCGTGGCGCGCGACGGCACGTTCAGCGTGCTCGCCATGCTGTGGCTGCTTGCCAAACTCCTGCTTTGGGCCGCGGCCATGCTCTATTGTGTGCCGCGCCTTACACGCCGCTTCTTCAAAAGCCACGGCGACAAGGTGATTCAGTACGTGTTCGTGATGGTTATGGTGTTCCTAAGCGCATGGAGCGCGCAGCTCATAGGTCTGGAAGCCGTGCTTGGGGCGTTCGCCGCCGGGCTTGTGCTTAACCGCTATGTGCCGTCGGCCTCGCCGCTCATGAGTTCCATAGAATTTGTGGGCAATGCCCTTTTCATACCCTATTTCCTGATAGGCGTCGGTATGATGATAAACGTGCGCGTGATTTTCAACGCCGACACCCTTGCCGTAAGCGCCGTCATGCTCTCCGTGGCCATTGCAGGCAAATGGCTCCCGGCGCTTATAGCGCAGAAAGTCAACGGCTACCGCGCTGCAGGCCGCGAGGTGCTGTTCGGTCTCACGTGCGCACACACGGCAGTTGCATTGGCCGTAGTCACCGTGGGCTACAACATGGGGCTGCTTGATGTGCGCGTGCTCAACAGCACCGTGCTGGTGATACTCGTCACATGCGCCATAGCGCCCATGATTACAGGCCGGGCGGCTGCCAGGGTGAAGATAGCCATGCTCGAGGAGGAGGACGACGCAGAGCGCCCGCAGCGCCACAACCGCACGCTCATCCCGGTGGCGAACCCGCTCACGGCGCCCTCGCTCGTGGAGATGGCCGTGCTGATGCGCAACGACCGGGGCACACACGATTTCTACGCTCTGCACGTACGCGCCGAAAACTCTCCGCAGGCACGTCGCGTGTCGCGTTACGCTCTCGATTCGGCCTGCCGCGCAGGTTCGGCCATGGACGAGCGCGTGCAGCCGCTGGAGCGCTACGACCTCAATGCCATCACGGGCATGGTGAACGTGATAGAGGAGCGCGACATATCGGAAGTGATACTGGGCATGCACCGCCGTGCGGGTGTCATCGACACGTTTTTCGGTTCGAAAGTGGACCAGCTGCTCCGCGCCACCAACCGCATGGTGATAATACCGCGCTGCTACATCCCGCCGAACACGCTCACGCGCATTGTGGTGCGAGTGCCGGCCGGAGCGCAGTACGAGACGGGGTTCAGCCGCTGGGTGCGATGCCTGGCGCGTCTCACCCACCAGCTCGGATGCCGTATAATATTCTGCTGTCCCGGAGCCGTGCAGCCGCTGATACGCGGCGTGCTGTACCAGGCCAATTACGGTGTGCGCTGCGAGTTCCGCACCGCCGAGACATGGGACGATTTCATTCCCATGGCCGGACGTGTGCTCGACGACGACCTTTTCGTGGTGATAGGCGCGCGCGCCAATTCTGTCAGCCACGATTCCGACATGGTGCATCTCCCGGAGTTCCTGCAGCGATATTTCGGAGGAAACAACCTGATGGTAATCTATCCCGAACAGTTCGGTGAAGCGCCGGCCCTGACCTCGTTTGTCGACCCCATGTCGTCCGATGCCGGCTCCTCGCCGTCGGCGCTGCCGAGACGCATGCGACGCTTCGTGCGACGAATCTTCAGCAACAGATAAAAGCGAGGGGGCGCCGTATGGCGCCCCCTTAATCGTTCGCCGCATGATGCGGCACGTTTACCGGCTGGCCACTTCCTGCAGGCGGGCGAGGTATTTGCCTATGATGTCGAACTCGAGGTTGACACGCGTTCCGGGCTCAATGCGGCAGAAGTTGGTGTGCTCGAGCGTATAGGGGATGATGGCCACGCGGAACGAGCGCAGTTCGCTGTCGCACACCGTGAGGCTCACGCCGTTCACCGTCACCGAGCCTTTTTCTACCGTCATGTAGCCTTTGGCGGCCATTTCCGGCGATACTTCGTACTCGAACTTGAAATAGCGGCTGCCGTCCACTTCCTCCACTTCCGTGCACACGGCGGTGGTGTCGACATGCCCTTGCACGATATGTCCGTCGAGGCGTCCGTTCATGAGCATGGAGCGCTCGAGGTTCACAAGGTCTCCCTCATGCAGCAGGCCGAGGTTGGAGCGGTCGAGCGTTTCCTGTATGGCAGTGACTGTGTACGTGCCGTCGGGATTCAGCGCCACCACTGTCAGGCACACGCCATTGTGTGCCACCGACTGGTCTATCTTGAGTTCGTTGGCGAAACTGCAACGCACAGTGAGCTGCAGGTTGCCGCCTTCGCGTACGGCAGCCACCACCGTGGCCGCTTCTTCTACTATTCCTGAAAACATATTGAAGGGATTTTAGAGTGTTTACGTTTGTTCAAACCAAGGCCGCACAGACGGCGAAAGCCGCCGCATAGGCCAGCATGGCGCATGCGGTGAGGCCGAGCAGGGGGTTGATGGCCCGGCCGCTGCGGCGGCCGAGCGCACGCCATAGCGCCACATGCAGGCCGAGATAGGCCAGAGGCACTATACGGGCTGCGGCGGGCATCCCGCGCCACACGCCGACGGTCAGACCCACTGCGGCAATGCCGTTGACAAGATACAGCGCGCGCACCGCGCGGCATCCGCAGCGCACGGCAAGCGTACGCTTGCCGACGGCGCAGTCGTCGGCGCAATCGCGGTAGTTGTTCACGATAAGGACGTTGGCCCCCATCAGCCCCACGGCCACCGAACCCATGGCCACGGTCATGCCGCATGCGCCTGCCTGCACATAATAGCACAGGCACACAGGCACCACGCCGAAGAAAACAACCACGGCCACTTCTCCCCAGCCGTGGCGCGACAGCGGGTACGGCCCGGCACTGTAGGCAAGCGCTCCGAGGGCTATGAACACCCCGGCGATTATGAGCCACCATCCGCCCCATGCCACAAGCGACAGTCCCGTGAGGCATGCGGCTCCGAGAGCCGCATACGTGGCGCGCAGCATCGCCTGCGGGGTGATGTCGCCTTCCGTGACGCCACGGCGCGGTCCTTCGCGTCCGGCGCGGTCGAGCCCGGCTGTGTAGTCGTAATATTCGTTGGCAAAATTGCTCGCTATCTGCGCGAGCACGGCGAATGTGAGGCATATTGCTGCCGGTGCGGCGCGGAACGTGCCGTCGAGCAGCGCATAGCCGCATGCCGCCACCACTCCGGCCACCGACACAGGCAGTGTGCGCAGGCGCATGGCCTCTATCCAGTATTTAATACTTTTCATAATCAACAAAAGGGTATTTGTTAAACGCCCTCTATGCGCGACACTCCCGGCCGCGCACGCAAAATTAGTGAAAAAAATCCGTAATGAGAGCACATCTGCCGCAGAGATACCGCTACAGCACCGGCCGGCTGCTACTGCTCCACCATTATGTAGCCGCTGCCGTAATGGTTCTCTATGGCAGGGCCGAGGTCTTCGAGCTTGCGTCGCAGGCGGCTGATGTTGGTGTCGACCACGCGTTCGTTGCTGCCCGCGCCGGGGCTGTTCCACACATGACGGAATATTTCGAGACGCGAAAGGTGCCGGTCGCGGTTTTTAAGCAGCATGGCCAGTATGGCATACTCGGTGGGTGTGAGGCTGAGCAGTCGTCCGTGCAGAGTGGCGGTGCGCGCGCTGTAGTTGACGTTAAGCGGGCCGAACGTGGCCGATGCGCTCGCCGAAGCCAATGCGGCAGGACGCCTGCGGCGCATCACGGCGCGGACGCGCGCTATCATTTCGCGCAGGGAGAACGGCTTGGAGATGTAATCGTCGGCTCCTGCGTCGAGAGCGCTGATGGCCTCGCCCGGATGGCGCCCGGACGAGCATACGATGATGCCGATGTGAGCCGTTTCGGGGCTTGTGGCAAGTTCGTTCAGCAGAGCGGTGCCGCCATTTGGGCCGAAAGCGTCGACAATTACCACATGCGTGTCGCTCAAATCGAGTTTCATGGCCGTGCAGGCATCGGCATGGGACGACACGTCATAGCCTTCCGCGCGGAGGTTGCAGCGCAGAAGTTCGGTGATGTGTTCGTCGTTGTCGACAACGAGAATCTTGCCTAATGCTGATGAATTGGCCACTCTTGAAACTGCTTTATCGTTATATTCATGACAAATATAGGCAAAAGCGCCGACATGCGCTCGCTTTTAACAGACTTGTAACCGAATTTTTATTCAGATTTGCATTTTCGGATGATATTTCAAAAAGCGGTGCGATGTATCCGTTCCTTTGAAGATTTGTTTCGGAGACATAAAAAAGAGGCAGCGCCATGGCGCTGCCTCGTGAATATTGGAAAACCTCGAACCTTATTCTGCGGGTGTTATTTCGATGGATGATATGTGCACCTGTCCGCGCTTGGAAGCTCCGTCGCTTCCAAGCGTGGCGTCATGGCCGACGGTGAACTTCACTTCGCCGGTGTTTCCGTCCCATGTGATGGACGTGTCGCCGGAAGCCTGGGCGGGAACTATGCTGCCTGTGCTGGGAGTGAACGTGGTGTAGCGCTTCGACCCCGTGGCCGTGTTCAGGGTGAAGACTATCTTCGACATGGCCGCGCCTTTGATTGTCAGCGTGTTGTCGGCATACAGACGTAGCGTGCCGACGCCGTTGTACGTGTTGACCGACGGAGCCGTGGCTCCCCCGTTCATGTCGGTGGTCAGCGTATAGCCGCCTACGGTTGTGGGTCCGGTCACAGGCTTGCTCGAGTTGTCGCTCTCTCCTACGGGGAACAGCGACGGGTTGACGGTCACTTC
>VSPG01000018.1 GCA_009775265.1 Muribaculaceae bacterium | reverse complement strand
AGGGCTGACTCCTGCAATAGGTGCCAGCCCTAATTTTCAACCGCTACTAAAAAAGTTTAGCGGACAGTAATAAAAAAAAATACGTGCCGCAGCATGGTGGCGCTGCGGCACGCGGATCGGTGTGTCGTGTCTGCTATCAGGCTTTCTTTGCTGTTTTCTTAGTCGTCGTGGTTTTCTTTGCGGCCGGCTTTTTTGCCTTCTCCTTTGGTTTGGCTGTTTCTGGCTTTTCCTCGCGCAGGGCGTGTTCCACATTGAACTGCTCGATGTTTTTGCGCATCGAGCCGAGCTCCTTGTTCAGGGCTTCTATCTCCGTGGCCTGGTTGCGGATGGTGGTGAGCAGCGAGTTGAGTTCCTCGTTCTCAATGCTGAGGGGGTATTGTTCCTCCACGCGCACGATGAAGTCGGCGAGCACGTTCATGTAGTTGGTAAAAGCCTGGTAGGGCGTTTCGTAAGGGCTGAACATGGAGTGCGCGGCGCCGTCGGCGAAATGTTTGGTGCTCATGTAGTAGAGATGGTCGCTGCCCTGTAGGTAGTACCAGTCCTGCTTGAGGCGGCGGTCGTCGCACAGGCGCACGCGTTCGGCCACGCTGTAGAGCTTGTTGAAAGCCTCGTTCTGAAGCGAGTTGCCGAGCCATGCGCTCACGTCGCGTGCTTCGTCGGCTCCGCTGATGGGATGCATCACGCTGAGTTCGCCCACCGGCTTCACGACGGAGAGCACTTGCGATGGCGTGCGGAATTCCACGCCTCTTTCAGCGGCGAAGCGGGGCAGCGCCTCGAGGAACTGGAAGATGCCGGTGCTGGCGGAGTGGAAGCCTCCGAACGTCTCGAGGTTGAGGCACACGTTCACCACCTGTTCTTCGGCGGGAGTGGAGGCGATCCAGCCTATGTATTTTTCGGCCGTAAGGGGGTATTCATCCCATGACGTGTTGCTGAATCGTGCGGCAATGTCGTCGCTGAGCTTGTCGTTCTTCAGCAGCAGGCGCACTTTGGGGCAGCTTGCCGCCGAGTACACATAGTTGGGCGATTTCCATCCGAGAATGTGCTTGGCGCCTTCGGTGAGCACGCCCTTGAAGCCCATGGCGAGTACCTGCGGTGCTATCTCGTCGTCGTATATCAGTTCGGTGTTGTGCATCACTTTCGGTTTTACGCCGAGCAGAGAGTGCAGTTTGTCTACGGCCACACGCACCTGCTGCGCGAACTCCTCCGGGTCGGCGAGCGATGCCAGCGAGTGCGCATAGGGCGCGGCGAGGAATTCCACGGCGCCTGTGTCGGCGAGTTTCTTGAGCAGGTCGATGAATTCGGGCACATATTGTTCGAGCTGTTCGAGCGCCACGCCGCTGATGCTTATCGAGCAGCGGAACGCGCCTTTGCTCTCCTCTATCATGCGCAGGAGGCTTTCGGCGGCAGGGATGTAGCTGTTGTGGGCCACACGGCTTACGATTTCGTCGTTGAGGAAGTCGTCGTAGTAGTAGTGGTCGTTGCCGATGTCGAAGAAGCGGTAGCGCTTGAGGCGCATCGGCTGATGGATTTCGAAGTTGAAGCAAATGGCTTTCATTGTCGTATGTTGTGTGTGGCTTGTTATCGGTTGAGAACTTTATTGTAGATGTCGATGACCTTCTGTCCGGCCTTGTCCCATGTGATTTGCGCCACTTCGCGCAGGCCTTCCTCGCGGAGCTGGTTGTACATGGCCGGATAGGTGATGATGGAGTGGATGGCGTCGGCCATTGCGTCGATGTCCCAGTAGTCGGTCTTTATGACGTTGTGCAGGATTTCGGCGCATCCGCTCTGTTTGGAGATGATGCTCGGCACTCCCATCTGCATGGCTTCGAGGGGCGATATGCCGAAAGGTTCGCTCACGCTGGGCATGATGTACACATCCGACGCTTTGAGCATTTCATACACCTGTTTTCCTTTCTGGAAGCCCGGGAAGTGGAAGCGGTCGGCTATGCCGCGGTCGGCGGCCAGCCGTATCATCTTGTCCATCATGTCGCCGCTGCCGGCCATGACGAAGCGCACGTTGTGGCACAGGCGCAGCACCTTTACGGCTGCTTCCACGAAGTATTCCGGGCCTTTCTGCATGGTGATGCGTCCCAGGAAGGTCACGATTTTCTCCTTGGGTTTCTCCACCTGCACGTCGAGTAGCTCCTGCGACAGGGGCACGACGGCGTTGTGCACGGTGGTCACCTTGGCCGGGTCGATGCCGTATTTGTCAATGACGGTGCGGCGGGTAAGCTCGCTGACGGTGATGATGTGGTCGGCGTGTAGCATTCCGTCGCGCTCGATGCCGAACACTGTGGGATTGACGTTGCCGCGGGAGCGGTCGTAGTCGGTGGCGTGCACGTGTATCACGAGCGGCTTGCCCGTGACCTGCTTGGAGTGTATGCCGGCGGGGTAGGTTAGCCAGTCGTGGGAGTGGATGATGTCGCACGGAACCGTGCGGGCTATCACTCCTGCCGCTATGCTGTAGTTGTTGATTTCCTCGAGCAGGTTGTCGGGATAGCGTCCCGAGAACTCGATGCAGCCGAGGTCGTTGAGGCGCATGTAGTTGAAATCGGCGTAGATGTGGTCGCGCAGGCCGAAGTACATCTCGGGGCTCATGTAGCGTCCGATGCGCTGTTCCACGTAGTCGCGCGACACGTCGCGCCATGCCACTGGCACCTGCGATGCGCCTATTATGCGGGCGAAACTGCGGTCTTCGTCGCCCCACGGCTTCGGGATTACGAAGTCTATTTCCATGTCGCCGCACTCCCACATGCCGCGTGTGAGGCCGTAGCTTGCGGTGCCGAGTCCGCCGAGGATGTGAGGCGGGAATTCCCAGCCGAACATTAATGCTTTCATAATATATGTGTTATGGTGGCGGATTCGCGGTTATACATTGAGTTTTTTGAGAGTGCGGAGTGTGCGCAGCACTTCGGCCACGTTGGTGGCATGGCTTACGGCTCCGCGTCCGGCAAACGGCGGGTTGCCGTCGTACAGCTGCGAGAGAGAGCCAATGCACCCCTGGCTCATTTCGTCCTCGAAGCCTATGAGCATGCGGTCGATGTAGCCCACGCCGCTCATGCCGAACACACGAAGGTAGGCGTCGGCATAGAATCCCATGAGCCACGGGCGCGCGGGTCCCTGATGCATGGCCAGCTCGCGTTCCTCGGGCGAGCCGAGGTAGAACGGGCGGTAGCCGTAGCTGCGGGGCGAGAGGGTGCGCAGGCCCTTGGGGGTAAGCAGCTCGCGGGTCACGACGTCGAGCACGCCCTTGCGCTGGCGGCGGTCGAGTGGTGAGTAGTCAAGGCCTATGGCCACTGCCATGTTGGGGCGCACGGCGGGGTCGGCGTATGTGCCGTCCACATAGTCGTAGAGATAGCCGGCCTCGTTCAGGAATGTGTCGATGAACGGCTGGCGCATCCGCTCGGCGGCTTCCTGCCAGCGCTGTACGCGTGCCTCCGGCATGCCTGCGGCATCGCCGAGTTTGGCGGCGAACACAAGGGCATTGTACCACAGCGCGTTGAATTCGACGAGGAGTCCCGAGCGCGGAATCACGGGGCGTCCGTGCAGCATTGAGTTCATCCACGATGCCGGCGTTGTGGAGCCGAGGGTGTGGAGCAGGCCGGTGGAGGCGTCTACACGGAGGTTGGGGTGGGCGTTGTCGAGTATGTAGTCGGCTATGCGGGCGGCCTCGCCGGCATAGAGTGCGGCAGCTGCCTCGCGTCCTTCTGTCTTGTCGTACTGCTGCATGGCCCACATGGCCCATAGCGGAATATCAGGCAGGTCTATGCCCTGGAGGCGCGAGTGTGTTTCGCCTTTGTTCATGAACGCGTCGAGCGCGCGCAGCGCTGTGGCCATTATGCGGCGGTAGTCGTCGAAATGGTCTATGGACAGAGTGAGTCCGGGCAGCGACATGAACGTGTTGCGCGCAAGCACCACGCCCCACGGGAAGCCGCTGATTACGTACATGTCCTCGCCGTCGCGCACGTAGAATTGCTTTGCGGCGTTCTTGAGGCAGTTGTAGAAGCTTGTGCGGGGCGTGCGCGACGCTATTTCGCCCTCGTACATTTTTTTGAGCGATGTAGGTTTGACGGGGGTCACGCCGGCCGAGAAAATGACGCTTTCTCCCTTGCGGAGCGGCACTTCGAAGTAGCCGGGCACCCACAGATCCTCGCAGTACGGCACCCCGCGCTCGAGGTCTTTGACATATTCTATGCCGTTGTACCAGTTGGGCTGTTCCACCCATTCCGCCTTGCGGCTGAACTGCATGTAGAGCGTGGGAAAGCCGTCGTAAAGGCATGTGGCGATGCCGTTGTCGACAGGTTCCGTGTCGCGGCGCACGGCATCGTTGGCCACGCACAGGTCGTTGCTTTCGCGGAATGCGAGGAATGGTTTGAAGCGGAGCGTCGTCGCGGAGTGGGCGTCGACGAGAGTGTAGCGGATGAGAATGCGGTTCTCTTTGGATATGAAGATTTTTTCCTTGGTGAGAATCACGCCTCCCACGCGGTAGGTCATGCGTGGCACGCTCTCGCAGTCGAACTCGCGGATGTACTTGTGGCCGGCTGGCGACATGACGCCGCCCCGGTAGCGGTGCAGGCCGAGGTTGAATTCCGCGCCATGCTGAATCACGGTTTCGTCAAGGCTCGACAGCAGGACATAGTTCTTGTTGTCCTTCTCGGGGATGGGTATCACCAGCAGGCCGTGTTGCTTGCGGGTGTTGCATCCTGGCAGCGATGAGCAGTGATAGGCTCCGGCCTGGTTGGTGCGGAGCATCTCCCTGGTCATGGACTGGTCGAGGTTGATGAGCAGGTTCTTGTCAAACTTTAGATAGCTCATGTATATTTAAGGATTTTATTGGTTCCGATATGGATGCACGAATTTACATAAAAAATAGCACCTTACAAATTTTACTTTAACTTTTTTAACCTTGCTGTGCCAATTTGGAAAATACTCTCTCCGGGCAGCATTTGCGTGGGCGCACAGCCGGTTTTTTGCTCGTAATGGCAAAAATCCGCTTTTTATGCGGGATGCACGGCATTTTGATATGTTTCGAAAAATGTGTTGTAAAACACATTTGCCATGTATTTTCAGAAAAATTAGGCAAAAAGTAAAATTTTTCTAAATAAATCGTTGCATGGTATTGTTTTTAAACATATCTTTGCACTTGTCATACAACAAATGAGTGCTTATCAAAATGAATAACCTTCACAATCTATTTCTGACATTTTTTCTTGCTGCAGGGGCTGCGACAGTCTATGCGGTGCCTGCCAAGCCGGGCCTGTTGAACGTGACGCAGGCCGACGGCTCCACGCTTCCGGTGCGCCTGATGGGCGACGAACGCTCGCATTTCTATCTCAGCGAGGACGGCTACCTTCTCTCCAACGACAACGACACATATTATTATGCCGACGTGGACGCTTCCGGCACAGTGGTGCGCAGCAGCATTCGCGCCGCACGCAAGGAGTTGCGCGACGGCGTGGCGCGCGATTATCTCCGCAGAGTGGATATGGAGCGCGTGTACAAGGCTTTTGAGGAACGCGCCGGCCGGGTTTCCGCCGGCCGCAAGTCCCCGATGCGGGGTCCGGGTCTATTCCCCGGCACGCATTTCCCCTCGAAAGGACATCAGAAAGCCATCGTCATACTGGTGGAATACAAGGATGTGAAGATGAGTCTCGACGACGCCCACGGCTATTTCGACCGCATGCTCAACGAGCGCGGGTTCAGCGATTACGGCGGCACGGGGTCGGCTGTGGACTTCTTTGAAGAGAGTTCTTTGGGGCAGTTCTGTCCGCAGTTCGACGTGTTCGGGCCGGTCACCCTGTCGCAGGACATGAAATATTATGGCGGTAACGACTGGTATGGCAACGACCAGCGCCCCGAGGAGATGATAATCGAGGCATGCCAGATGCTTGACGACACGGTGGACTTCTCGGAATACGACCGTGACGGCGACGGATATATAGACAATGTGTTTGTGTTCTATGCCGGACGCGGCGAAGCCAGCGGCGGCGCGTCCGACACCGTGTGGCCCCATTCCTGGGATATTACGGCGGCCACGTCGGTGCCCTATGTGTTCGACGGCGTGCGGCTCGACCGCTACGGATGTTCCAACGAGTGGGAGGTGGACCGTCCTGACGGCGTGGGCACGTTCGTGCACGAGTTCTCGCACGTGATGGGTCTGCCCGACCTTTATGCCACGAAATATACGGGCGCATTCACCCCCGGAGCATGGAGCGCCATGGACTACGGTCCGTACAACAACGACGGCTGCACCCCTCCCTTGTATTCGGCTTTCGAGCGCTACTCGCTCGGCTGGATTGAGCCGCTGCCCATCGACGGGCCGGTCAACGCCACCCTGCATCCCATATCCACCAACCAGGCCGGCATCATACGCACATCCGACCCCGACGAATATTTCCTTGTCGAGAACCGCCAGCAGACAGGCTGGGACGCTTACATCCCCGGCCACGGAATGCTTGTGTGGCATATCGATTACGATGAGAACATATGGGACTCCAACCGTGTGAACAACACCGCCTCCCACCAGTACGTCGACCTTGAGGAAGCCGATGGCTCGCAGAGCGAATATTCGCGCGACGGCGATTCGTTTCCGGGAGCGTCCGGCATTACGAGTTTCACCGACGACACCACTCCGTCCATGAAAACATGGTCGAAAGAGCGTCTCAACCTGCCCATCACCGACATTGCCGAGAGCGCCGGCGGCGTGATAACATTCAAAGTGTGCGGCGGCCGCGAGCCTTTGAAGCCCGTCGGGGCGTTGGAGGCGGAGAATGTAGGTTCTGAGTCGTTCACGGCCGTGTGGGAGAGCGCCGGCGACGATGCCGTATACATGCTGAGTGTGTACACCCGTGGTGTTTCCGGCAGATCGGCGGAAGACGAAAAAGAGTACGTCGAGGGTTTCCGCGACCGTCAGATAAAAGGTGCCACTTCATGCGAAGTCACAGGCCTTGAGCCGGAAACCGACTATTACTACACGGTGGCCGTGGGTGACGGCTGGGAACAGTCCGCGCCGAGCCATGAGATAGCCGTGTTCACAGGGCGCTTGCCGCTGAACCGCCGCGCCGTCGTGGCTGCCGAGGCTTCCGAAGTCGGCGCATTCGGGTTCACGGCGCACTGGATGAAACTGGAAGACGCCGAGAGCTACGTGCTCAACGTCTACACCAAAGAGTGGGGCGCTCCCATGTCCGACGGCTGCGATTTCACCGGCGGCGTGGAAGCCATGCCCGAGGGCTGGAGTTCGACAAGCGGAGCCACATACGCCAATAGCGCCTATAGCGGCGAATCCGTGCCGTCGCTCCGCCTCGGCGGCAGCAGCGATTATCTCACGACGCCCCTCTATGCCGACGGCGTGAAAACGCTCTCGTTCTGGCATCGCGGCAATTCAGTCCCCGACACCGACCGCATCCGCGTCAGCGCCCTTGTGGATGACAAATGGATTGTCGTGGCCGAACTGCCCATAGTGAACGAAAAAGGAGGTGCCACTTGCACCCTTGCCGATGAAATCCCCGAAGGCGCCGTGCAGCTGCGCATTTCCTACAGCATGACAAGCAGCCGCGGAGCCGTGGCCGTCGACGACGTTGTCGTGGGTCATGGCACCACATTCAGCAATGTGCCTGTGCCGGGACTGACCGCTTACCCTGCCGGTAGCGGCACGTCGTGTGCAATAGATGGACTCAAGGCGGAGACCGAGTACTATTACACAGTCGCCGCAGTCGGCGACGACGACACGCTCTCGCTCCCCTCGCAGGAGGTAGCCGTCACCACGGCAGAAGACCCCAACAGCAGCGGTGTTGCCGATGTGGCCGTCGATGCTGCCGACGCTCCGGCCGAGTACTACAACCTGCAGGGCATCCGTGTGGAAACTCCCGTTTCCGGGACCCTTTACATCCGCCGTCAAGGCGGCAGTTCTGCAAAAGTTTACATCAGATAAGTCCTATGATAAAGCAATCCTTCAATCAAGATACATAAACCTATTTAATTATTTCCCCAATGTGTCCGGGCCGCTAAACGGTTTCGGCGGCCCGGACACTTAATCGAAGAAACCACCATTATTCACTATGAAGAAAGTTATATCTCTTGTTTCTTCAGCTGCGTTAGCGATGGCCGTGACGCTCTCTGCCACAGCATCTCCGCAGACTATGCTTAAAAAGGCCTCTGCGGGCAATAGCGTGCAGCAGCTGGCGGTGTCCAAGACTTCTGAAAAGACACCCGGCAGGCTCGGCACTACCGGGCGCCGAATGGTAACAGGCCCCGCTACGCCCTCATTGAAACGTGCCATGAGCGGAGTGGCGGCTCTTAAAAAGAACCGCTCCCACACCCCCTCCGCTGAAGTAGCCGACATGCCGCCTATGCGTGGCATCGTATGCTACTCCGACGCATGGGCCGACGGAAACCAGCCTATCGGACTCTACGACATAGCCTCCGACGGCAATGTGTCTCTGGTGCAGCTTGTCTCCTCGGCCGGTTCTTATGGAGGTATCGTCGTTGACGACATTTACTATGGCACCGACTTTCAGAATTTCATGGGATTCATCCAGATATTCACGGTGTTTGCCCAGGACTTGGACACAGGCGAGAATATATGGGCCGACAGCAACGCGACTCCTGCCGAAATGTCTGTCGGAATGGTTATGGATCCTACGTCCGGCATAATTTACTCCATAAACTACAACGATGATGCCTCCGGCATGAATCTTTGCAAGGCTGATTTCTCCGAATCCGGATATAATTTCACTCCCGTCGCTCCCGTGGAAGGAAACTGGAACTCCCTTTCGTGCTCGGCAGACGGACAGCTCTACGGCATAGCGATTCAGGACGGCGAGGGTGTCTTGCATAAAATCGACAAGACAACGGGCGCTTTGACCGAGGTTGGTGCCACAGGCGCAGCGGCCAAATACATGAGCAGCGCGACAATCGACGTCAAGACCGGACGCATGTTCTGGACAGTGTCGACCGACGACGCCGGCCTCATCTACGAGGTGAACACCACAACCGGTGCCGCCACTCTGCTCACCGACCTTGTCAATGGAGAGGAAATCGTCAACATCTATGTTCCGCAGCCCGCTGCGGAAGCCGGTGCACCGGCGGCTGTAAGCGCTCTTAAGGCCGAATTCCCCGGTGGGACGTTGTCGGGCAGCATCAGCTTCAAGGCTCCGACTACACTTTTCGACGGCACCGCAGCCACAGGCGCACTCACATACACAGTGCTTGCCAACGGCGAAAAAGCCGCTGAAGGCAGCACCACGTTCGGCGCCGACGTCACAGTACCCCTCACGGTAGACGAAACCGGCGAATACACCTTCGCAGTCACCGTCAGCAACGACGCAGGCAGCAGCCCCAAAGAAAAAATCAAAGTATTCATAGGCCACGGCACGCCGGCAAAGACCAACGCGACCCTCGTCTACGCCGACGGCAAGATGAAGCTCACATGGACACCTGTCACCACCACCGTGGAAGGCGGCTACATCGACGCTTCAGCCGTGACATACACCGTCACCCGCTATCCCGGCGAAACCGTAGCCGTAGCCAAGACCTCTGAGACAAGTTTCGAGGAACCCGTTGCGATGCCCGATGAAATCACGCAGTACAGATACACGGTAGTGGCACACAGCGGCGAACTGAATTCTGCCGCCGCATCCTCCAACACCATTACCCTCGGCAGCATTGAAACTCCTTACTTCAACGATTTCGGCACCGACGACGCTCTCGGAGGCTACACCATCATCGACGCCAACGAAGACGGCACGACATGGCAGATAAACAACGGCCGCGCACGCGTCGCCTATAACTCGTCTATCAATATGGACGACTGGATGATTACTCCTCCCATTCGTCTCGAAAGCGGCAAGTCTTATCTCGTAAGCTTCAAAGCCGCCGCCAACAGCACTACGTTCAAAGAACGCCTTGAAGTGAAGTGGGGCAAAGGTGCCACCGCCGAAGCCATGACGGGCGTGATTCTCCAGCCCACCCTCCTTGAGTCCGCTCAGGACGTGGAATTCAGCGAATACATCGTGCCCGATGCCGACGGAACATATTTCATCGGTTTCCATGGCATGTCCGATGCCGACATGTACTATCTCTATGTCGACGACATCAGCGTGTCGGCAGGCATAGCCGCCACCGCACCCGGCGCCGCCACCGACCTGAAAGCCGTGGCCGACCCCAATGGAGAAAAGAAGGTGAATGTTTCGTTCAAGACTCCGGCGGTAGACTTTGCAGGCTCGCCCATCAGCTCGCTCACAAAGGTTGAACTCCGTCGTGGCAACGAACTTGTCAAGACATGGGACGCTCCCGCCGTCAATACCGCTCTCTCCTTCGAGGACACTCCCGAACAAGGCGGCACCACCACCTATAGCGTACTGGCCCATAACGCCTCAGGCGCAGGCAAGGAAGCAAGCATCACAACATTTGTGGGCGTCGACAAACCCGCCGCTCCCGAAAATGTGAAGATAGTGGAAACCGCCACTCCCGGCGAAGTCACCATCACATGGGATGCCGTAAACACCGATGAAAACGGAAACACCATTAACCCGGCATTGGTCAAATACATGGTAGCAGAGAAAACCTCTGCCGGATTCGAACCTCTCAGCGATGAGCTCTCCGCCACATCGTTCACACTTCAGGCTGTGCCGGCAGGCGAACAGGACTTTGTGCAGTATGCCGTGTTTGCCATCACTGAAGGTGGCGAAAACGGAGTCTACACCCCGATGATTGCCGCAGGCACTCCCTACGACGGCCTTGAGGAAAGCTTCCCCGATGCCGGTCTCAGCTATGCATGGGGCACCGGCTTCAGCAATAAAGAAGGAGCATGGTCGATATACGACGACGCTAAGTTATCCGATCTGGCTTCGCAGGACGGCGACAACGGATATGCCGTAATGGATGGCCAGTACCTTGACTCATCTTCGGCATTGTTCACCGGCAAAGTAAGCCTTGCCAATGCAGTGAACCCCGGTGTCAGCTTATACACTTACAATATAATCGGTGAAAGCGGCGAGGCCGACGACATCAACGAAATCGACATATACGTCAAGGAAGCATCTGCCGAGACATGGCCCGAAGCGCCGCTGAGCAACATTGTCATCAACACTCTTTCCGACGAAGACGGCTGGTGCATGGCTTCCGTTCCTCTCACAGCCTATGCAGGCAAGGTAATCCAGGTGCGCATCCAGGCCACAACCAAAAAATACCGCCTCACGGCTATAGACAACATCAAGATCGGCTCCATACTCGCCGACGACGTGGCCGCACGCGGCATCGCGGCTCCCGGCAAGGTAAAGGCCGGTGAAAAATTCAATGTCGATGTGACAGTGGGCAATGTCGGTACAGCCGACGCCTCTGCAATCACCGTCGAACTCTATGCCGACGACAAACTTGCAGAAACCAAGACTCTTGATGCCCTCGAAAGCGGTAAGAATGCAGTGGTAAGCTTCGAATGCGACATGCACGTCCTCGCCGAGGAAGCCGTGGCTTATCATGCCGTGGTCAAGAACGCCGCCGATGAAAACGACAATAACAACACCACCAAGACAATCGAAGTGGCTCCCGTCGTTTCGCGTCTGCCCGCAGTGACCGACCTTAAGGGCGAGAACGGCACAGAAGGCGTCAAGCTCACATGGAGCGAACCCGACCTCAGCTCTGTGGCCGAGGAGAAAACCGTCGATTTTGAAGATGCCGAAGCATGGGCACACGAATATGCCGGATGGACATTCGTCGACGCCGACGGCAAGCCTGTGGGCGGATTCCAGAACACCGAAATCCCCGGAATCGAAGCCGGCGTGACACTCACCTCGTTCTTCGTGTTCGAGCAGGATGGCGCAACTTTCAATCAGACTTTCGCTGCACACAGCGGCAACAAATTCCTTGCAAGCCTGTTCAATTACGACCCGGACGGCGGCATGGTCGACGACTGGGCCATCTCGCCAGCCCTCGACGGCTCCGCACAGACCGTCTCCTTCTGGGCCAAGAGTTACGACAGCAACTATCCCGAATCGTTCGACATCCTGTACAGCACCGGAAGTCTCGACACCAAGGACTTCGTGAAAGTGAAGGAAGTTAAGAACGCACCGAAAGAATGGACGGAATACACATTCGATGTCCCCGAAGGTGCCAAGCATTTCGCCATCCGCAACCACGACACCGATGCGTTCATGCTCATGCTCGACGACTTCACATTCGCTGCAGCAGGTTCGTCGGCCAAACTTTCCATCGTTGGCTACGACGTATACCGCGACGGCGAGAAGATTACCGCCGAACCTACCGGCGAAACCAAGTTTGTCGATGCCGATGCAGCCGCCGGCGAGCACACCTATGTGGTTGTGACCGTCTACGAAACCGGCATGTCGAAAGGCTCCAATGCTGTGAACGTTACAGCCACAGGCATTGACGACGCCCTTGCAGCAGGCATCACCGTCACGGGTGAAAACGGCCACATCGTCGTTGCCGGTGCCGAAGGCAAGCTCCTTAGCATCGCCGCCATCGACGGCCGACTCGTCTACAACGCCACAGCTTCCGCCAAGGTGAGCGTAAGCGTCGCCACCGGAGTATACGTGGTGAAAGCTGGCGACACTATCGTAAAAGTTGCTGTGAAGTAACCATATAAGCACTCTTGAATAGCGACACCGCGGAAGATGCATCTTCCGCGGTGTTTTATTGTGGCCTGTCAGTAAGTGCCCTTTTTCTTCTTTATGCTTTCGCAAGAGCCTCGGCAAGGCAGCGCAATGCGGGGATGTCGCCGGCGTGCATGCGGCTGCGTATCGTCACAGCCGGAGCCACCGGCGGCATGTCCTTCATCTTTCCGAGCATGTCGCCCATGAGTTTTCCGGCCATGGGAGCCCATGAGCCGTTTTCCACGAGCGCCACAGGGCGGTTGCGGAAGTTCTTCATTGCGAGATGGTGCAGGAAATTGTGCATCGACGGAAACAGCCCCCCGTCGTATGTGGCGCAGCACAGCGCCATGCGGCTCAGGCGGAATGCCTCGGCCACTGCGTACGACACGTCGTGGCGGTTCAGATCCATAAGCACCACTTCGCCGGCGTGGTTCTCCTCGAGCATCGCGGCAAGGCGCATGGCAGCCTCGGCAGTGCCTCCGTATATCGAGGCGTATGCCACCAGCACGCCGTCGGTCTCCGGCACGTAACGGCTCCATTTGTCATACAGCATCCAGTAGCCGGCGAGGTCGCCGCAGAGCACGGGGCCGTGGAGCGGGGCTATGATTCGGAAATTCCTTCCGGCCAGTTTTTTCATCACGGCCTGCACGCTTGAGCCGTATTTGCCCACGATGTTGCAGTAATAGCGCCTGGCCTCGTCGTCCCAGGCCTGTGCCGCCGAGTATGTGGCGAACGAGCCGAAAGCGTCGGCGGAGAACAGCACTCCGTCGGTTTCGTCGAGAGTCATCATCACTTCCGGCCAGTGCACCATCGGGGCTGTGAAAAAGCGCAGCGACACCCGTCCCAGCTCCAGCGTGTCGTTGTCGCATACGGCCATGCACCGCTCCGCCACGTCCATCCCTTCGAAAAAACATCCCAGCATTTCCAGGGCTTTTGCAGTGGCCACGATTTTCACTGACGGATATTTCTCAAGCATCAGTCGTATGCTGCCCGAGTGGTCGGGCTCCATGTGCTGCACTATCAGGTAGTCGGGCGTGCGGCCGTTCAGCGCGGCTTCGAGTTTGGCGAGCCATTCGCGGCACCGGCGTCTGTCCACAGAGTCGACGACCGCGATTTTCTCGTCGTCAATGACATATGAGTTGTATGAAATCCCTTTTTGAAGCGGATACTGGCCTTCGAACAGGTCGAGGTTGTCGTCCTCGACTCCTACGAATCTTACGTTTGGAGTTACTGACAGCATATTGTTGATTTTGTGGCACAAAATTAATAAAAACAATTGTAAGAGACATAGGGCTGCACCGTTATTTGCGGTGCAGCCCTATGCCATGTTGCTGGAGCAGTGCTACTTCACTATGCGTTTTTCGGTGCGTACGCTGCCGTCGCTGTATGTCGAACGCACTATCACGATGCTGCCGGGAGAAGGATTCGTGACGGTGCGGCCGAGAATGTCGGTCATTGTCATGCTCTCGGGTGTCGGCTTGTCGCCCGTAACGGAAGTGATGCCCGACCATTTGCCCGCCGACGTGTTGGACACGCCGTCCACGGTGTATGTGGATTCCACGGTCACGGTTGTCCACTCTGGCGCATTGTGCAGGAATACCGTGTGCTGCGGGCCGTTGGCGTAGAAGTCCCAGGAGTCGGTGAACCCATATGGAACCTCGGTCATGTTCTCATAAAGGCCGAGATAGTCGGTGGTGGAGAATTCGTAGGGCTGACCGTCGAACAGCACGCGGTACGACAGGTTGGCCGGGTTGATGTAGTTTCCGTCCGTGTCGGCCGAAGGCACCACGATGTAGAGCACTTCGTTTAGCTCGTCATATTCCACCTCCGGAGCGGCCGGCACAGCAGGCTTGTCGCCCGCGTAGGGGAATATATCCACGTTCTGTATGCCCGAATAGAAATTGGTGAATCCGTAGCTTGCCTCAATGATGTACATGTCGGAGGGCGTCATTGTGAGCCGGTTCTCGTTTGCCTCGAATGTGTATTCCGTCGCAATATTGAACGATGTCACGCCCCAGTCGTCGGTCTCTCCTTCCGTGGCGCCTATCAGTCGTATGTAGTAGCGTTCGTTGGACGTGAGTATGTAGCCGGATTTTATTGTCAGCACGCCGTCTTTTACGGTGCCTTTCACATAATCTTCGGGAGCCATCTCCGACAGGCCTGCGATGTAGATTTCGTCGCCGCTGCGTGCCACCGACACCGGACGCGGCATGGCGTTGGATGTCAAGAGCCACTGTTGTGTTTCGGCATCGGCGGGAGGTACGGTTTTCTCGATTTCTCCTACCGGCTGCATGTCATATCGGAAGAAAAACATGTATATGCCGGCATCGTCCATAGTCTCGCCGTCTTCGTATACGGCGATGTACACATTGTCGTCGGCCTGGACTATGCGGTCGCCTACGATGGTGAAATGCACCTCGTCGAGAAAAGTGTCCACCCTGGAGCTTTCGTCCAGGGTCACGGCCTCGAAATACAGCTTTTGTCCGTAGTTTTCGTTGGCGTACACCACCTGTCCGGCCCGCACCGTGATGTCGTTGCCGTCGATGGTGCCTTTTATCCAGGTGTATTCTTCATCGTCGCTGTAGCGGTTGAACCCCGGATTGAGGTCACGGAACCATATCGTGGTTCCGTCGGCACTGCGGCGCACGGCCATCTTGTAGCCCTCCTGCTCCTCCTCGCCGAAAATCGCGCCGTATTCGCTTACATTCATTATATATGCCGTTTCTTCGCCCTGTGGGTTGTAGATGGCTTCGGCGTCCATGGGCACTCCGGGCAGCCGCACGGGCACTTTTTGCCTGCTCGGCGTTACTGAAGCTATGGCCACGGCCGACATGAACACAGCCGCCAATGCGGTCAGGACTTTCTTTTTCATGAGAAATGCGATTTAATTGATTTAACAGTTTGTAAGGTTTGTTTTGCAAAGATAGGGATTAATTCGATATTTTTTCATACCTTTGCAGCGGATTTGACTGCGGCGCCATGCCGCACGATGTCCGCGAGAGAACATTTTCATATCTATAGGGGTGCGCGGCCGCGCCGGAATGTGCGGGCCGAGCTGAGATTATACCCTTCGAACCTGATCCGGTTAGTACCGGCGTAGAGAAATACGAAAGATGAAAGAATTTTATCTTACGGCCGTGGCAGCATTGTGCGCTTCCGGCTTCGTGTGCGCGCATGCGCAGAATCCACAATCCGACACCACAATAGTGCATTTGCGCGACGTGGAGGTGATGGCCAACAGGGCCGACCACCGCACGCCCGTGGCCTTTTCCAACCTTACAGCTGCAGAAATAGAGCGCGTCAACGACGGGCGCGACATTCCTTTCCTGCTTGAAAGCATGCCTTCGGTGGTGACTACCGGCGATGCCGGCGGCGGCATAGGCTATTCCGGCCTGCGTGTGCGCGGCACCGACGCTTCACGCATCAACATCACGGCCAACGGTGTGCCCATCAACGATTCCGAGAGCCACAACGTCTATTGGGTGAACATGCCCGACTTGGCATCGTCCGTGCGCGACATACAGCTTCAGCGCGGCGCCGGCACATCGGCCAACGGCGCGGGCGCGTTCGGAGCGTCTGTCAACATGATTACCGACGCCCCGTCGTTCGAGCCCGAAGCGGAACTGTCTGCCTCCTACGGCAGCTACAACTCCAACAAGCAGACGCTGAAACTCCGCTCGGGACTGCTACGGGACCATTGGAGCATGGATATGCGTCTTAGTCATGTGGGTTCCGACGGCTACATCGACAGAGCCTATTCGAAACTGTGGAGCTACATGGGGCAGCTTGCCTACACCTCCGGCGGCACATCCGTGCGCCTGCTCGCGTTCGGCGGCAAGGAACAGACCTACATGGCGTGGGACTACGCCTCCAAGGAAGAAATGGAGAAATACGGCCGGCGCTACAACCCCTGCGGGCGCTACACTGCCGACGACGGTTCTACAGCCTACTATCCCGACCAGTTCGACCACTTCGTGCAGCACCACATACACCTGTCCGGCTCGCAGCAGCTCGCCGCCGGCTGGCGTATGAACCTTACGTTCCACTACACCAAGGGCGACGGCTATTACAACCAGTACAAGACCGGACGCACTCTCGTCGAGTATGGCCTCGAGCCTTTCCACGACGCCGGCGGGGAACTTGTGGAGAAGTCCGACCTCGTGCGGCTGAAAAAAAACGACAATGATTTCGGCGGAGGCCTGTTCACGGTAAACTACTCGGGCAAGCGTGTCAACGCCACCATAGGCGGGGCTGCCAACTGGCACCGAGGCAACCATTTCGGGCAGGTGGCATGGGTGCGCAACTATGTCGGCGCAATAAACCCTCTGCAGGAGTACTACCGCAACACGGGGCGCAAGTTCGACGCCAATGTGTATGCCCGCGCCGATGTGGACCTGGGCGCCGGCCTTTCCGCTTACGCCGACATGCAGCTGCGGCATATCCGCTACTCTATCCGCGGCATCAGCGACAACTACGACTGGAACACCTCCGGCATGGCCGCGCTCGACATCCTGCGGCGCTACAATTTCTTCAACCCCAAGGCAGGTCTGACATATACGCGCGGTGCGCACCGCGCCTACGCCTCATGGAGCGTTGCCCACAAAGAGCCTGTGCGCGACAATTTCACCGACGGCGACCCCGCGCATTATCCGACGGCCGAACGCCTTTTCGACTATGAGGCCGGCTACAGCTTCGCCCACCGCATGTTCAGTGTGGGTGTGAATCTGTACTACATGGACTATAAAGACCAGCTCGTGGCCACAGGACAGCTTTCCGACACCGGCAACCCGCTCAGTGTGAACGTGCCGAGCTCATATCGCGCAGGCGTCGAACTCCAGGCGTCGTTGCGTCCGGCATCGTTCTTCGACTGGCAGATAAACGCTACTCTGTCGCGCAACCGCATACGCGATTTCGTCCAGTACATCTACGAGGACGGATGGAAAAATCCCATCACCCGCGAGCTGGGCGACACTCCCATCGCTTTCTCTCCGTCTGTGGTGCTGCACAACGCCTTCAACTTCCGCGTGGCGGGTTTCGACGCCACGCTCAGCTCGCGATATGTCTCGGAACAGTACATGGACAATGCCCGCACTCCCGACGCTCGCCTCGACTCCTACTTCGTGAGCGATCTGCGCATGGGCTACACCTTCCGCCGCATCCCGTCGGTAAAGGCTCTGAGCGTTGGCTTCACGGTGTACAACATATTCAACAAAAAATACTGCAACAACGGCTACGCCGGCACGGAATACTATGTGGACGACGCCGGCGAAAAAGTGGTGTACAGCTATGCCGGATTCGCCGCACAGGCGCCGGCACACGTGATGGCATCGGCCACAATATCGTTCTGATTGTTTTTACTGCATGAGCATCGACCTCGCACTCGAAATAGCAGGATTCAGCCTCGGATTGCTCTATCTGTGGTGGGAATACCATGCCGACGCACGCCTGTGGCTGGCTTCCGTAGTCATGCCCGCCATATCCATGTGGATATATTTCCGCAAGGGGCTGTATGCCGATTTCGGCATCAACATCTATTATCTGGCGATAGCGGCCTACGGCTATTGGGCGTGGACGCGGAGTGCGAGGAGCAAAGACGGGCATGCCGGGGCGTCGCGCAAGGAAAAGGCGATGCCTGTCAGGCATATCCCGTTCCGTGTGGCGCTGGGCTCGGCGGCGGTGTTCGCAGTGGTGTGGGCGGCCATATATCTGTTTCTTAGCCGGTGCACCGACAGCAATGTGCCTTTGTGCGACGCTTTCACGACAGCCCTCAGCATAGTGGCCCTGTGGCTGCTTGCCCGCAAATATGCCGAGCAGTGGCTCGCATGGATGGTGGTGGATGCGGTGTGTGTCGGGTTGTACATCTACAAAGGAATCCCTCTCTACGCCGCCCTTTATGCCATCTACACCGTCATAGCCGCCTTCGGCTACCGCAAATGGCTTGACATCATGAAACAGCAAAACGACCCCTGCAATGAATAGTTCCGAAATCCCCGTACTGCTGCTCACAGGCTACCTCGGCAGCGGCAAAACCACCCTGCTCAACCGCATCCTTGCCAATGAGCGAGGCATACGTTTTGCGGTAATAGTCAATGACATCGGCGAAATCAACATCGACGCTTCGCTCATACGCCGCGGCGGCGTGGTAGGCGGCGCGGGGAAGGACGACCTTGTGGCTTTGCAGAACGGCTGCATATGCTGCACGCTGAAGATGGACCTGGCCGAACAGCTTGCAGGACTTGCCGCCACGCGCAGTTTCGACTACATAGTAGTCGAAGCCAGCGGGGTGTGCGAGCCGGCTCCTATCGCGCAGACTATATGCTCCATTCCGCAGCTGATGCCTCCGGGCATGTGTCCTGTGGTGCCGCGCCTCGACTGCATAGCCACCGTGGTGGATTCTCTGCGCATGAAAAGCGAATTCGGCTGCGGGGCTTCGCTGCAGCGCGCCGGTCTTGCCGACGGCGACATCGAGCGGCTCGTAATCGAGCAGATAGAATTCTGCAACGTAGTGGTGCTCAACAAGGTTTCGGAAGTAAGCGCCGGCGAGGCCGCACAGCTGAAGGCCGTTGTGCGCGCGCTGCAGCCCGAAGCCCGCATCGTGGAGTGCGATTATGCCGATTTCGGTTTGGAACATATAATCGGAACCGGAGCTTTCGACTTCGAGAGCGTGGCCACATCCGCCACATGGGTGCGCGAAATAGAAGGGCATCACGGTCATGACCACGGCGATGGCCATGACTACGGCCACTGCTGCGGCCACCACCATCATCACGACGAAGGCGAGGCGGAGGAGTACGGCATACGGACAATGGTGTATTACCGTCGTCCTGCTTTCGACATAAACCGCTTCGACAGGTTCGTCGCAAGCGGCTGGCCGGAGTCGGTTATCCGTGCCAAAGGGGTGCTGTATTTCTCCGACAACACCGACATGTGCTACCTTTTCGAGCAGGCCGGCGTGCAGAAGAAACTCACCGAGGCGGGCATGTGGTACGCCACCGCGCCTGCCGACGAACTCGCCGCACTGATGGACTCCGAGCCCTCTCTGCGGCGCGACTGGGACGAGCGCTACGGCGACCGCATGGTGAAACTCGTGTTCATAGGCCGCGACATCGACCGCGAGGCCATCTCCGCCGCCCTTGACGAGTGTCTGGCGGCAGAGTGAGCCTGCCTATCGTGTGAATGCCCGAGACACGAAGGGCAGGCAGATGTGCAATGCACTGTGCCAGTATTCCGAGTCGTGTCCGCCTTCGCGCACGCGGAACTGCAGAGGGATGCCGGCGCGGTGCATGGCCTGGACGAAATCGATGTTGCGGTCGAGCAGAAAATCGTCGTCGCCGCAGTCCACGAACCATCGCACCGAGCGCAGCGCCTCACGCTGCGTCTCGTCGGCTTCGGCCACATGGCGCACACAGCTGTTGTCCTGTACGGATTTTGTAAGGCGTGCTATCTTGTCGTCCGGCGATTTGGACGGCACAGCGCCATATTTGGGGATGTCCATAAGCGCGCTCATCGCATATGCCGCGCAGAATTTGTCGGGATGGTGCTGTGCGTAGCCGGTTGTGCCACCTCCGCCCATCGACAGTCCTGCCACGGCGCGCATTTTCTTGCTTCCGCCGGCTCTGTACCGCTTCTCGACATAAGGCATGAGCTCATTGAAGAAAAAATCTTCGTATTCCCAACCCGGCATGTTGAAATAGCCGTTCTGGTACACGGCCGGGTCGCCGCCGCCCGCATTGGGGCTTACTACCACCATCTCTACGGCCTCGCCCGAGAATATGTTGCGGTCAAGGACGTCGCGTGCGCGCTGGTCGCGGAACCATGAATTGTTGTCGCCGTGCATTCCGTGGAGCAGGTATAGAACAGGGTAGGTGCGCGTGCTGTCTTCGTCGAAACCCGGGGGCAGATATATGGTGCAGGCACGTTCGGCCCCGAGGATTTCGCTGTGCACGGTGTCTGTCACTACACGGCTCTGTTTCCATTGCTGTGCCGACGAAGCCAGGAAGGCCGTCAGCGCTAAAATAGCTATTGCTGACTTTTTCATTGTATTAGGGTTTGTCTTGGAATTTTCGGGAAGAAATGTTCCGATACTTTCGGGTAATAATATGCAAATATAGTAATTTTGCATAAAATACCACTATGTTATGCAAAAAACACTATATGTCAGCGATATGGACGGCACGCTGCTGGGCGCCGATTCGAAGGTGAGCGACGTGTCGTGCCGCATTGTCAGTGCGCTGTCGGCACGCGGTGCGCTTATCACCGTGGCCACCGCACGCACTCCTGCCACGGTGCAGCCTCTGATGCGCGATGCGCTCACATTGCCTCCGGCCATCACCATGACGGGTGCCGCTCTCTGGAGCCGCGACAGGGAATGTTACTCCGAAGTGCGCTTCATGCCTGAAAAAGATGTGGATGTGGTGCTCGATGCATGCGGAGAGTGCGGCATACATCCGTTTGTGTACACATTGGGCGCCGATGGTGTGCTGGAAGTGTACCATGCGGCTTACGCTCTCAACCATGCCGAGCGGAGTTTCTATGAGCAGCGGCGCTCGTTGCCGCTAAAGCACTTTCATCTCGGCACAGGGCTTCCTGCAGCAGCCCGTGGCCGCACGATACTTTTTTGTGCGCTCGGTCCCATACACCACACAGATTCCGCTGCGGCGATGCTCGGCGAGCGCACGGAATGCGAAGTGATGAGCTATCCCGACGCATTGATGCCTGACACGGGCATTCTCGAGGTGTTCGCTCCGGGTGTCTCGAAAGCCGCCGCGATAGCCCGCGTGAAAGAGATGTCGGGCGCCACGCGTGTGGTGGCGTTCGGCGATAATCTCAACGATTTGCCCATGCTGGCCGCCGCCGATTTGGCTGTGGCTGTGGAAAATGCGCTTCCGCAGGTGCGGCAGGCCGCCGACATAGTTATAGGCCCGAACACGGCCGATTCGGTTGCGCGCTTTATTCTTTCCGATTTCGAAAGTTCGGCGGCTATGCCCCCTGAATCACGATGAGTTTGCGGAGGTAGCGTATCTGGTCGGCGTAGAACGGATTTTTTTCCGGATTCCGCTCAGCGAGATCGCTTATTATCTCAAGCGCGCGGCTGTAGCGTCCCTGTCCTATGAATATCCGTGCGAGGCTCTCGCTCAGGGATGAGTCGGCAGGGGTTTCGGATGCCGGCGCAGGCGTCTGCTCGGGCAGTGTGGGCTGTGGTGCGGGCGCGTCCGATTCTTTTTGCAGAAAAGCGTTTATCAGCAGGTCCTGTGCGTCGTCCGTGGCGGGTGGGAGCGGCTCGTCGGCAAGGAGGTCGGCGTAGTCGGGCACAGGGTTGAATATGAGGCGCTCCAGCAGGGCTTCTTCCTCGGGCGATGTGCTGCCGTAGGTGTCCAAAAAAGTATCTATCGCGGAAGATGTGCTTACGGCCTCCGGCGCGGGCGCGGGCGGATAAAAACGCGCGGGGTCGTCGCCGGGCGCTGCCGCGAGCGATGCGAGGGCCGTCTTGTCGGCTGTCAGCACGGCCACGAAAGCCTGCATCCGGCGCGTTTCCGCTTCTTTCAGTTGCGCTCCGCGAAGCAACAGTGCTGCCGGAAGGGCAAAAAACGGATAGCGCTCCATGGCTGCGCGCATCGCGGCCTCGGCCCCGGGCGCAAGAGGTGCCGCAGGGTCGGAACTTATGCTGTGTATGGCTTCCGTCAGAGTCATGGCTGTTTACCAGTCGCCGAGAGTGGCGTTGAAGATTAGATTGACAAGTTCCTCGCAGATTTCTTCGCAGAGGCCGTCCTGCACGTCGGTCAGCATCAGCGAGGCGTCGAAATCGCGGTAGGCGCTGAATGTCTGGTCGATGTTTTTCTTGTCGTTCTTGTTGTCTATGTATTTCACACGCACGCTTATCGTGAGACGCGTTTTCGAAGCGTAGGCGTTTTCCGTCACAGCCTGCGGAGTGAGCGAATAGCCGGTGATTTCGCCCTCGAGTTCGAGGTCGGAGGCGCCGTCGGTTGTCTGCAGGCGCGTGTTGCGCGAGATATAGTCGAGCAGTTCGTTCTCGAACATCTGTTGTAGCGGCGGGTAGACAAGGGCGGCGCGTATCGGGAACTGGGCCACGCGTATGGTGCGGTACACCGTGTAGTCGAGTGCCGAACCGTTGAATTTATAGCTTATCTTGCATGCCGGCACAGCCACGCACAGCGCGGCGGCCACAAGCAGCGGGCGCATTATCGAGGCTATTGTTCTATTCCAGGCCATACTCTTTTATTTTGCGGTAAAGTGTGCGTTCGCTTATCCCGAGTTCGGCGGCGGCGGCCTTGCGGCGTCCGAGATTGCGCTCGAGGGCGTTGATGATGGCTCGCCGCTCGGTGTCGTCGAGCGACGCAGTGGGAGGCGTTTCGCCGGCGAGCAGGTCGATGTGCGGCATTTCCGCTATTTTCACTGGCAAAACGGGTGTCGCCGTCGGCACCTCCACAAAATCGTTGACACGCGGCGCTTCCGCCTGCCTTTTGTCGAAGCGTTCGCGGAGGTCGCGTATGTCCGACTGCAGGCGCATTATCATGCCGAGCAGCATTTCGCGCTCGCGTTCGTAGCTGTGCTTGTCGGACGACGCGAGCGCCGGCGAAAGCACCGAACTTCCTGCCGGCAGATAGCGGCTCATGCTCTCGGCTCCGAGCTCGGTGCCGGCCTCGAACAGGGCCGCCTGCTCGACGACGTTCTTGAGCTGCCGCACATTGCCCGGCCAGCGGTAGCGCTGCAGCAGGGCGCGTGCGCTGTCGCCGAACGATATGGCCGGCATGCGGTAGCGCTCGGCGAAGTCGGAAGCGAATTTGCGCGCGAGCAGCAGGATGTCGCTGCCGCGTTCGCGCAGCGGCGGGATGCTTATCTGCACCGTGCTGAGGCGGTAGTACAAGTCTTCGCGGAAGCGCCCGTCGGCCACGGCGCGCGCCATGTCGACATTGGTGGCCGCCACCACGCGGATGTTGGTGCGCTGCACCTGGCTGGAACCCACTTTTATGAATTCTCCGCTTTCGAGCACACGAAGCAGGCGGGCCTGTGTGGTGAGTGGCAGTTCGGCCACTTCGTCGAGGAAAATCGTGCCTCCGTCGGCTTCCTCGAAATATCCCTTGCGTGAGGCGAGCGCTCCTGTGAACGCACCTTTCTCGTGGCCGAACAACTCGCTGTCGATGGTGCCTTCCGGGATGGCTCCGCAGTTTACGGCTATGTATTTGGCGTGCTTGCGCGCGCTGTACTGATGTATGATTTTCGGAAAAAACTCTTTGCCGGAACCGCTTTCACCCGTTATGAGCACACTCAGGTCGATGGGAGCCACACGCATTGCGCGTGCCACAGCCTGCATGAGCGCCGGCGCGGAGCCCACGATGCCGAGGCGCTGCTTTGCCTGCAGCACGTCCGATTCGTTTATGTTGGCGACAAGTGGCAAGTGTATTCAGTTTTTAGAGCTTGTTTGATAATATAATGTTACCGCCTGGAACGGCCTTGCTCTATTTGCGCGAGGTGCGCAGTTCGAATGTCTTGGCTTTGAGCCATTGGCCGAGTTCCTTCTCGCTGCCTGCGTGCAGTGCGATTTCTTCCGGGGTGATGATGTCGCCTATGCTGACATGCATCTCTGTGTCGCATTTCCGCCACACTTCCGAAGGCAGGCGCATCGTGCGCAGCACCCAGCTCACGCGTCCCAGGAGGTTGAACATGAAACTATTGGTGCCGTGGAAGAAGACAGGTATCACAGGCACTTTCAGCTGGGCTATCAGGCGCATGACTACAGGTTTCCATTCCTGGTCCTCGAGCCATCCGTGGCGGTTTATCTTGCTGATGGCTCCGGCAGGAAAGAAACCTACCGGATGTCCGCTGCGCACCTGCTTCATCACTTCGCGGATGCCGGCCATGGAGACGGCCTTTTTGGCGGGGTCGTCGGAGGCCGACTGGTCCACGGCAATGAAGTTGGGGCGCATGGCCGTTATGCGGTTCAGAATCATGTTCACCATCACCTTGTATTCGGGTCGCCGCTGTCCGATGATGGATATTAGCGTGATGCCGTCGAGCGCGCCGAAAGGATGGTTGCTCACCGTGATGAACGCTCCTTCCGGAAGCTTGTCGAGCACGTCGAGGCCGTCTATGCGTGTGGTGATGCGGAAGTCTTTCAGGAGCGACTGTGTGAACGGCACGCCCGGTGTGTCGAAAAAGCGGTCGTGCACCTCGTTCACGCGGTCGATCTGAAGGATATGCAGCAAGCGGTCGATGAGCTTGCGGTGGCCGCGCAGACGCGGCACCATCTCCATGACGTCTTCGGCGTCAAGGACGGTGCGCTTCTGCTCGTGGGGCAATGTCGGTGCGGGATGTTCTGCCGGGCTCATTCTTCGTCGCCCTCGTCTTCGCGCATGTTGTGGAACACATTCTGCACGTCCTCGTCGTCTTCGAGCTTGTCGATGAGCTTGTTGATGGCTTCGCGCTGTTCGGGCGTAACCTCTTTGAGGTCGTGGGGGATGCGTTCGAATTCGGAACTTA
Organism: Muribaculaceae bacterium; assembly: GCA_009775265.1. Taxonomy (GTDB): domain Bacteria; phylum Bacteroidota; class Bacteroidia; order Bacteroidales; family Muribaculaceae; genus CAG-873. Next base: position 18,145 of record VSPG01000018.1, on the reverse strand, counting down.
CTATTTCGTAGCCGTTTTCTTCGAGATAGCTTTGGATGCCGGAGTATTCCTCGAATGCGCCGTAGAGCACTATTTCATCTTCTTCGGCCTCGATTTCGTCCACTCCGTAGTCGATGAGCTCAAGTTCGAGGTCTTCGAGGTCCACGCCTTCTTTGGGCTTGATTTTGAACACGCTCTTGTGGTCGAACAGGAATGTGAGCGAACCCTGGGTGCCGAGGCTGCCGCCGTGCTTGTTGAAGTAGGAGCGTACGTTGGCCACGGTACGGGTGTTGTTGTCCGTGGCTGCCTCCACGAAGATGGCGATGCCGTGGGGGCCGTATCCCTCGTAGGTGATTTCCTTGTAGTCGCCGGCGTCTTTGTCGGTGGCTTTCTTGATGGCGCGTTCCACGGTGTCCTTAGGCATGTTCGCAGCCTTGGCGTTCTGCATCAGAGCGCGCAGGCGGGGATTGGTGGAGGGGTCGGGGCCTCCGGCCTTGGCGGCTATGGTGATTTCCTTGCCTATGCGCGTGAAAGTGCGCGACATGTTGCCCCAGCGCTTGAGTTTGCGGGCTTTGCGGTATTCAAATGCTCTTCCCATTTCGGTGTGTTATGTTGGTTTCTTGTGATTCTTTGTTGTTAACGCTGCTCGGCGCCGAGGTTTCCGGTTAGGCGCGCGAGCACCTTGGCCATGATGGCGTCGATTTGTTTGTCGTTAAGTGTCTTCTCGTCGTCCTGCAGGTATACGGCTATCGCATAGCTCTTTTTGCCGACGGGCAACTTGTCGCCCTCGTAGACGTCGAACAGCTCTACGCCGCGCAGCAGGCGGCGTTCGGCCGCGCGCACCTCGCGCTCGATGTCGGCCATGGCCACCGCGCTGTCCACCATGAGGGAGAGGTCGCGGCGCACGCTCTGCGTTTTCGGCAGAGGCCTGAACTGCGTGCGGTGGCGCGATGACATGTCGAACAGCACGTCCACGTCGAGTTCGGCGTAATATACTGCGGCGCGCACATCGGCGCGGGAGGCGATTTCGGCGCGCACCACGCCCATGGCTCCGACAGGCTTGCCCGAGCGCGTGGCTATGAGCAGTGCGGGGCTCATGAGGTCGGTCTCGCCGCGCTGCATCTGCAGTTCGCCATCGGCAATGCCGAGGCGGGAGAATATTTTGTCTACTTCGGCACGCAGGTCGTAGAAACTTGCCGCTTCGGCGGGATGCATCCAGTGGGCGGGGCGGATGTCGCCTGTCAGCCACAGGGCCAGGCGCTTTCCTTCCACGAAGGGCGCGAGGGGCTGCTCGGGGCTGACTTCCGTGTTCGGGCGCAGCGAGTATACATCGCCGAACTCATACATGCGCAGGTCGGGGCTGCGGCGGTTGATGTTGCGTGCGAGCGATTGCAGGCCGCCGAAAAGCAGTGTGCGGCGCAGCACATTCAGGTCCTGGCTCAAGGGGTTGAGCAGGCGCACGCATCCTTCGGCCGAGTGTTCGCCGAGATCGCGGTAGTAGGCCTCGGCAGTGAGCGAGTTGTTGAGAATCTCGCGGTAGCCGGCTCCGCTGAGCTGCTCGCTGAGCACGCGGCGCATGTCGTCGTCGGCATCGCTGCGGGCTTTTGTCGAAAGCGAGCTGTGGAGCGACGCAGGCATGGGTATGTTGTTGTAGCCGTATATGCGCAGGATGTCTTCGTACACGTCGCACGGGCGTGTGACGTCCACGCGGTAAGTGGGCACGCTCAGCTCAAGGCGTCCGGGCTCTATGGCGCGGCTTTTGATTTCGAGGAGCTCGAGTATGGCGTCGATTGTTCCACGTGGCACATCGGCTCCGACGGCACGGTTGAATTTGTCGTATTCGAATTCCACGCGTGCAGGCTCTGCCGGTTCGGGGTATATGTCCACCACCGGGCCGCATATTTCGCCGCCGGCGAGTTCTTTCACCATGATTGCCGCCAGCTTCAGGGCATAGAGGCAGCCTTCGGGGTCGACGCCGCGTTCGAAGCGGAAGCTGGAGTCGGTGCTCAGGCCGTGGCGGCGTGCGGTGCGGCGCACGCTTGTGGGGTTGAAGCACGCGCTTTCTATGAAGATGTCGCGCGTGTCGTCGGTGACGCCCGAATCAAGGCCGCCGAACACGCCGGCCATGCACATCGGCCGCTCGGAGTCGCATATCATCAGGTCGGCGGCGTTGAGTTTGCGTTCCACGCCGTCGAGCGTGGTGAATGCTGTGCCTTCAGGGCATGTGCGCACCACTATGCGGCCTCCGCCTATGCGGTCGGCGTCGAAGCAGTGCAGCGGCTGGCAGAAAGCGTGCAGGATGTAGTTGGTGATGTCGACAATGTTGTTGATGGGCCGCAGACCTATGGCTTCGAGGCGCTTGCGCAGCCACTCGGGGCTTTCGGCCACTTTCACGCCGCGCACCGTCACTCCGGCATAGCGCGTGCAGGCTTCCCTGGCTTCCACCTCGACGCTTATCGCCCTGCCGTCGTCCGCCTTTCCGGCAGCGAAGTCATCGACAGAGGGGCGCGAAAGACTTGTGGGAGCCGCATGCACTCCCATCCATGCATTGAGGTCGCGCGCCACGCCATAGTGCGAGGCGGCGTCGATGCGGTTGGGCGTCAGGTCCACTTCGAGCACATAGTCGTCGTCCACGCCGAAATATTCGGCGGCGGGGGTGCCGGGGGCGGCAGCGCCCTCGGGCAGTACGATGATGCCGTCGTGGCTCGAGCCGGTGCCTATCTCATCTTCGGCACAGATCATGCCGAACGATTCCACGCCGCGGATTTTGGATTTCTTGATTTTGAACTCCTTGTCGCCGTCGTAGAGCGTGGTGCCCACCGTGGCCACCACCACGGTCTGGCCAGCAGCCACGTTGGGCGCGCCGCACACTATCTGCTCTGGTGTGTCGCCGCCCAGGTCCACCGTGGTGACGTGCAGGTGGTCGCTGTCGGGATGTTCCACGCAAGTGAGCACCTTGCCTATTACGATGCCGCGAAGGCCGCCACGGATGTGTTCCACGCGTTCCACGCCGCCTGTTTCAAGGCCGATGGACGTGAGAGCCGCAGCCACCTGCTCGGGCGTCATCCCGGCGGGCAGGTCGATATATTCTTTAAGCCACTTATATGAAATATTCATTGTCGTGTGATATTGTTTTCCAGCGTATTTTTTCGTGACTGCAAATTTACAAAGAATTTTCGGAAATCGCTATATTATTAAGGCCTTTAAGGTTGAGAGGATAAAGACATGCGTACATGATACCGTGCGGCCGTGCCGGCATCAGGGTTCCGGGCATCGCCGCGCGGCTGCGGTTCTTGTCGGGTTAAAGCCTAAGGTTTGACTACGGAATTGAAATCGCCCAGTCCGGTGTCGTAGCTGGAAAAAATGCGAAATATTATGACATTTTTTTATAATTCAATAAATGTATGGTTGTGGAATAGCTACGGGGCTGTGTTAAGAGCCTGTCAAAAAAGGATAAAGGCGGAGCTGCAGCAACGCATCTCTGCACAGGATGCGCCTGTAGCCCTATCTGTTACGCCGCGTGGTTGTGTCGGGAATCAGCCTCCGAAGCGGAAGCCGGCGCCGAGCATCAGGTTGCCGGGGTCGCGGAAGCGCAGCAGGCGGTAGCCGGTGCTGAGGTAGAAGCGTTTGCCTATGAATGTTTTCAGCGTGAATGTCTGGTACCATCCGCGCATATCCTTGCCGCCCGGTGCCCACAGGCTGTGTCCCAGCCCTATGTTTACGGAGAAAATCGGCATGGCCAGTTCTACTCTTGCGCTCAGCCCGAGTGAGCATCGGTGGCCGAACGGCTGGCGGTAGAAGCGCGGGTTTTCTGTGCCTGAGGAGGGTTCGTGGCAGGGCGACAGGTTGGCGGCTTCGTCGTACTGTCCGTCGAGCGAGGCTCCGGCCGCGAATATGGGGTTGACGCGGTAAAGCGGGTTGATGTTGAAACCCGCCACGCCGAAATGTCCCGGAATGAGTTCCAGCCCATGCGACTCGTAGCCGCCCGCCACCGACGGGTCGTAATAGCCCTTGCGCCATGCGCCGTAGAGGGTGATGTCGTAGACGAATCCGGGGTCGAATCCGCTCCAGTCTGCCCGGCTGTCGGTGTCCGTGCCGTCGCCGAGGCGGTATGCCACGCCGAGTCGTGCCCACACGGTGTTGACGCCCGGGTTGGGGTAGTCGGTATTGCCGTTCGAGAAATGCGACAGCCCTATGCCTCCGGTCAGGGTGACGCGGCTGCTGAGGCGGTATTTCAGCAGCAGGTCGAGGTTGATGTAGGCGTTGGCGTTCGAGCCGAAGCCGTCCACGTCGGCGTAGTCAAACGGCTGTCCGTTGGTGATTTTTTTCCAGCCGAACGAAGCCCCGAAGTTCCATTCGTAGTCGAGGCTTAGCCGCGACGAAAGCGACGTGATGCGCGAGCCTTGCAGCACGTAGACGTTGAAAGGCGTGCCCGTAAGCTCCGACGGAGAAAAGCCCGCTATACCCACGCCGATGCCTTGGTAGGCATGCGGGTAGTATCTGTCCCATTGTGTGCCGCGCGGCATGCGGAAGCTGTAGCGCAGGTCGCCGGCAAAGGCGGCGTCGACGCTGCGGCCTGTGGCGTTTTCGCCGCGCAATATGGGGCCGGAGCGCAGCACGGCGGCCGCGCGTCCCGTAAGCGACACCTCGGAGCGCCACGAGCGTGTGGTGTCGGCCGGTGCGGCCCATGTGTGTGTGGCGAACAGCGCGGCCGAGGCCAGCAGGGATGTTTTAAAGAGGCTCATGGGTGCAATAAAGTTTTACGGGCATTTCTATGTACAGCAGGGCGTCGACGGCGGATTCCTCGCCGGTGGACGTGTTGAGCGTGTGCACGCGGCAGCTGAAGACGCAGCATTCGAAATCGCACTGAAGTTTCAGGGCCACGGGTTCTCCCGCAGGCACGTCGAAAGCACCTGGCATTGCCGGAAAATTGCTGAACACCAGTGGTGTCCAGCTCGTAGAAAGGGCGCCCTCCTCGCCCCGGAGCTGCCAGTCCCACCCTATGGTCGGGCCGGACGACGGCAACGGCACTACGGCGCCCGACGACAGCACAAGTTTTGCCATCTCGTCGCCCGAGACATGAGGAACAAAGCGGTAGACCGACACGACGCCGGACAGCGGCGCAAATTCGTACGACGGCGAGCCGAGCCCGTGCGGGTAGTGCACTTCCAGGATGGTTTCCGTGAACGAGAACGGCTTGTAGCCCGACCAAGAGTCGAGAGTGTAATCTATGCCGGTCACCTCCACCGAACCGGTGGGCATCAGCGTGGCCTCGAGCGACGCGCTGCCGTATTCGTTGGCCACTACGATGCCTATCCGTGTAGGTTCTGCGCCGAGGTAGCGGTTGAGCGAAACCACGAGGTCGGCGCCGTCGCGGCTCACGGAATAGCTTCTGACGGCCGTGTCGATGCTGTAAAGGCCTGGCGACACATATTCCGGCTGCGGTTCCGAGCCGAGGCTGAACACGCCTTTTATGTTCCAGTCGTCGGTGCTGACAGGCACCCGCACATGCGTGCCTGCGCCGTCGAGCACTATTTCATGCGTATCTATTTCGAGCGGTCGGATGAACACACCGCTGTTGCACGACTGCAGGACGAGCAACGCGCAGAGCAGCGACGACAGCAGAGAGAGTCTTATTTCGTATTTCATTGCAAGCGTTGTTGAAATTCGCCATGCGACGAATCTCTGACAAAAATACGAAAAAGTGCAATATACGTGACGCTATTTCTATTTTTTTTTAAAAAGGCTCTAAAAAAACGGAGCGAAGTTTCAGAAAAAGAAACCGCTCCGTTGTGTATGATACGCGTCCTGCCGCGGGCAGGACGCTGCTTCCGGCATGTCAGTTCAGGCCGATTATGGCTTTCTGGTCTTCGGCAGGCAGTTCGCCCATTTCGGCGAGGACGGCGAAGCCGAATTCGGCGGCGTCGCTCACGCCCTTTTCCTTGTAGTAGCTCATGTATTTGTCCGTGAGTTCCTTGGCGGCGTCGTCATTGCCGTCCTTATGTGCTTTTACACACTGTTCCACGAGGTATTCGGCGTCGGCTTTTACGTCGCCGGTGGGAGTCTTGGGGCCGCATGCTGTCAGCGCGACGGCAAAAGCCACGGCTGCCGTAAGCAGGATTTTTTTCATAGATGTATGCGTGTTATGTGGTTTGTGACGGATTTTATGGTGCAAAGTTATGAATTATCCGTATGCCATACAACAAAAGAAAAGCGGTGTATGTCCGATATTTTTGTTAATTTTGCATTTCAAGACTCAATACGACATGACTCACAGGCCATTGTACATAATTCCCGCCCGTGGCGGAAGCAAGGGCATCCCCCGGAAGAACATCAGACCGCTGGCCGGGAGGCCGCTCATAGCCTACAGCATCGATGTGGCCACAAGCCTGTGCGACGACCTGCGCCGCATAATCCTCAGCACCGACGATGCCGACATAGCAGCCGTGGCCGAGGGGCTTGGCCTTCCGGTGCCGTATGTGCGGCCTGCGGAGCTGGCCACCGACACTGCCGGAAGCCGCGAGGTCATGCTCGATGCCATGCGCTATGCCGACGCGGAGGGCATAGACTATGACTGCGTGGTGCTGCTGCAGCCCACATCGCCGCTGCGCACGCCCGACGATGTGCGAGCCGCACTCGGCCTTTACACGCCTGAGGTGGATATGGTGGTGAGCGTGGAGGCCGCCTCGTGCAATCCCTATTATAATTGTTTCGAGACCGATGCCGACGGCTGCCTGCGCATAAGCAAAGGCGACGGACTGCTCACACGGAGGCAGGACGCACCGCCGGCATGGGCGTTCAACGGTGCGGTCTACGTTATCAACCCCGCCTCGCTCCGGGCCATGCCCATGGGCGCTTTCCGGCGCCGTGTCCCGTCGGTGATGCCGGCAGAGCGCAGCATCGACCTTGACACGCCGCGCGACTGGGTGGTGGCCGAAGCTATCATGTCAACCCTTGACGCGGGCGATGCGTTATAAAGATACTGCATATGAAACGTTATATCATATCCTCCGAAGCATCTCTGCTTGATGCGCTCGCACAGCTGAACGCTTTGAGCGGCAGCGCCATGACGCTGTTTGCCGTGGACGCCTGCGGCCGTGTGGCCGGCACGCTGACCGACGGCGACGTGCGCCGCGCGCTCCTGGCCGGGCACGGCCTTGACTGCAGGGTGGCCGATGCCGCGCGGCGCGATTTCCGCAGCGTGTGCGGCCCGCGTCCCGACGTGGCGGCGTTGCGCGAGTGCCGCGCGAGCGGTATCACGCTCGTGCCCGTGCTCAACGCCGACGGCACGCTACGGCGCATAATCGACCTGAGCGTCACGCCCACGCAGCTGCCTTTGCGGGCTTTGCTCATGGCAGGCGGAAAAGGCGAGCGCCTGCGCCCTATGACACTCACCACCCCCAAGCCCCTGCTGGAGATAGACGGCAAAGCTATAATAGACTACAATGTGGAGGCTCTTGCCGCTGCCGGCGTCACGGACATAACCGTGTCCACGGCCTATATGGCCGACGCCATCGACAGCCATTTCGCTTCCCCGGTGGCGGGAGTGCAGGTGCGCACCGTGCGCGAGTCGGCCCCGCTCGGCACCATAGGGGCGGCTTCGCTTGTCGACTGGGAGCCGGACGGCGACACGCTGGTGATGAACTCCGACCTGCTCACCACCATCAGTTTCGAGGAAATGTACCTTCACCACGCTGCCGAGCATGCCGACATCACAGTCGCGGCCATACCGTATGCCGTGAGTGTGCCTTATGCCATACTCACTACAGACGGCGCGCGTGTCACGGGCATTGACGAGAAACCCACATACAGCCATTATGCCAACGCCGGCATATACATATTCCGGAACGCGGTGCTGCGCACTCTGCGTGCCGGCGAGCGCACCGACGCCACCGACCTCATAGAGCGATGCATCTCCGGCGGCGGACGTGTGGCTTACTATCCCATACGCGGCACGTGGATAGATGTCGGCTCGCCGGCCGATTTCCGGCAAGCTTCTGAACTCATGCGCCACCACCGCAACCTATCCGCACGATAACAATCCCTCTCCCTCATATCCATTACCATCATGGCAGATTCAAATTTCATAGACTACGTAAAGATATTATGCCGTTCGGGCAAAGGCGGAGCCGGCTCGCGCCATTTCCACCGCGCCAAGTATGTGCCCAAAGGCGGCCCCGACGGCGGCGACGGCGGCCGCGGCGGCCACATCATCCTGCGCGGCAACCGCAACATGTGGACGTTGCTGCCGCTCAAATACCGCCGCCACATATTCGCCGGCAACGGTGAGAGCGGCGGCGCCGGGCGCAGTTTCGGAAAAGACGGCGAGGACATAACCATAGATGTGCCCTGCGGCACGGTGGTGTACGACGCCGAAACGGGCGACTACCTGACGGAGGTCACCGACGACGGACAGCTCGTGAAGCTGTTGCGCGGCGGCCGCGGCGGCCTCGGCAACTGGCATTTCAAAAGCTCCACCAACCGCACGCCGCGCTATGCCCAGCCCGGCGAGCCGGCCATTGAAAAAAGCGTGGTGCTGGAGCTGAAGCTCCTTGCCGATGTCGGTCTGGTGGGATTCCCGAATGCAGGAAAGTCCACCCTGCTTTCCTCCGTGTCGGCCGCGCGGCCGAAAATAGCCGACTACCCTTTCACGACGATGGAACCGCAGATAGGCATCGTGAGCTACCGCGACAACCGCTCTTTCGTGATGGCCGACATCCCCGGCATCATCGAGGGCGCAAGCGAGGGCAAAGGCCTGGGACTGCGTTTCCTCCGCCACATCGAGCGCAATGCCGTGCTGCTGTTCATGGTGCCGGCCGATGCCGACGACATCACGGGGCAATACGAAATACTGCTCCGCGAGCTAAGGCAGTTCAACCCGCAGCTTGCCGACAAACACCGCATACTCGCCGTGAGCAAAAGCGACATGCTCGACGACGAACTGCGCGAGGCGCTCCGCGCCACGCTTCCCGCCGATGTGCCCCACGTGTTCATCTCGTCGGTCACAGGCCAGGGCATCACCGAACTGAAAGACCTGCTGTGGCGTGCCATCACCGACGAAAGCAACCGTCTGGCCACGCCGGGCATAGCCCAGCGTCCTCTCGACGACAAGCACCGCGTGGGCGAGGAAGACAATTTCATATTCCAGTACGTGCCCACTAAGGAAGAAGAGGAGGAAGCCGAAGATCTGCGCCACATCGATCCCGCATCGTGGGGCGAGGATGAGGATGACGACGATTTCTTTTGGGACGAAGACGTCGAACCCGAAAACTGACACCGCGCCCTGCCATGACCCTCTCCGAACTTCAACGCTCGCTGCGCGCCGTACTCGCACGGGTCTTTGATTGTGCCGAGACGGAAGCCACCGTCAGGATATTGCTTGAGGACGGCGCGGGCTACACGCCGCTGGACGTCGCCCTGCATGCCGACCGGCCTCTGGAGGATTTCACCGTGCGGCGTCTGTCGGAAATGGCCAGGCGTGTGGCCGACGGTAGTCCCGTGCAATATGTCACAGGCCATGCCCGCTTTTACGGCATGGACATGCGTGTGACGCCTGATGTGCTCATCCCGCGTCCCGAAACCGAGGGTCTTGTCGACATAATAGCGGCGGATTACCGTGGCTGTGCCGATTTGCGCGTGCTCGACATATGCACCGGCAGCGGATGCATAGCCATAGCGCTTGCGCGCACGCTGCCGTTTGCCAGGGTGGATGCGCTCGACATAAGCGCGGAAGCGCTTGCCGTGGCTCGCGACAACGCGCGACGTCTCAAGGCGGCAGGAATAGACTTCCGCCGTGACGACGCCTTGAACCTTGCTTTGCCCGGCGCTCCAGTCTACGACATAATAGTGTCGAACCCTCCCTATGTGGCCGACAGCGAACGCGAGGCTATGGACGACCGCGTGCTGATGCACGAACCGCACGGCGCATTGTTCGTGCCGGATGCCGACCCGCTGCGTTTTTACAGGCCCGTGGCCTCGTATGCCGTGCGGGCCCTGCGCCCCGGTGGGCGGCTGTATCTTGAAATAAATCCGCTGTTCGCGGCCCCGACGGAGCAGTGTCTGCGCGACGCGGGGCTGACGGATGTGTCCGTAATGCGCGATTTCTACGGCCGCATGCGCTATGCCGCCGCAAAAGCTCCCGAGGAATGAAATCCGCCCGAACCGTCACCCCCGCACAGGCTCGCGAACGCCTTGCCGATGCATGCGCGCGCGCCGAATACTGCACGCATGAGCTGCGCGAGAAGCTGCGCCGATGGCGCGTGGAACCGGGCGAAGCCGAACGCATCGTGCAGGAACTCGTACGAACGCGCTACGTCGACGATGCGCGCTATGCCTGCGCATTCGTGCGCCGGAAAGCCGAATATGCCAGATGGGGAAGGCGGAAAATAGCCGCCGCGCTGGCAATGAAGCGTATCGACCGCTCCGTTGCAGCCGAAGCCCTCGGCGAGATAGACCCGCAGGCCTATGAGGAGGCGCTGACGGGGGTGCTGCAGGCAAAAGCACGCATGCTCGGCGACGAAGCGCTGACCACCTACGACGGCCGTACGCGCCTTTTCCGCCATGCCGCCTCACGAGGATATGAAACCGACGCCATAGCCCGCGTCTTGCGCAGGATGATGGCCGAATAGTAACTCTGGATATAACCCATAAAATAAAACTATCATGAACATCGGAGACAAAGCGCCCGAACTTTTAGGCGTGGACCAGGACGGCAGGGAAGTGCGCCTGAGCGACTTCGCCGGCCACGACCTCGTGCTGTATTTCTATCCCAAGGACAATACTTCCGGCTGCACGGCCGAGGCATGCTCGCTACGCGACAACATAGATGAACTGCGCGACCGCGGCTACACGGTGGTGGGCGTAAGTTCCGACAGCGAGGCTTCGCACCGCCGCTTCATCGACAAACACAGCCTTCCTTTCATCCTCATAGCCGACACTGACCACCGCCTGCAGGAGGCGATGGGCGTGTGGGGCGAGAAAAGCATGTACGGCCGCAAGTATATGGGCACGCTGCGCACCACTTTCGTTATTGACGGCGACGGTGTGATACGGCATATCTTCGGCCCGAAGGACATAAAGACCAAGATTCACGCCGGGCAGATTCTCGCGCTTTGAAATTACATGGAAATGAACTACTTTTGCGGAAGAAAAGCATTTCTATGAAACGACATCTCAAATTATTGGCCGTATCGCTGGTTGCGGCGTTCATGGCTGTGGCATGCGGCGACAGCGACCGCTTCACGGTGAAAGGCACTGTGGAGGGCGGACGCTCGATGAACCTGCGCTATGTGTTCTACGACGGCGACGCTTTCATGCAGGGCATCACTGCCGTGCGCGGCGGCGACTTCCGCTTCGAAGGCACTGCGCCGCAACCGGTGCTCATAGAGTTGTTCGACAACGATTACCGCCTGCTCGGACGCATCTATGCAGCCAAAGGCGACGAGATAGAGTGTCGCATCGACCCGGCAGACCCGAACCGCCTTTCGGCGTCCGGCCGCAAAGACCTCTCTCGGTGGACCCAATGGCTGCGCGACAATGCCGACGCTCTTGCCGCCGGACGCGGCGATTCGCTTGTTGCGGCCTATGTGGAGCGAAATCCCGGCGATGTCGTGGCCACGCTTCTGGTGGTCACGCAGATCGACGCGTCGACCGACCGCGGGCTGCACCTCGCCGACTCTATGCTCACGCTTATCGCCCCCGAAGCGAGGCCGCTCAACATCACCCGCAGCCTGGTGGCGCAGATAGAGCAACATGTGCACGGTCCGGAGGCGCGGATGCGTGATTTCGGCGTCCGTATGCGCGACCGAGGCAACGACACTCTGCGCATGGCTTCATCGCCTCTCACGCTCTTTGCGCTCAGCACCGAGCGCACCGCCCGCCGCGACAGCGTGGTGCCTGCGCTGAGGGCCATATACAAATCGCACGGCGGGCGCCGCTTGCGCGTGGTGGACATCTCGCTCGATATTGACACGCCCGCATGGCGCCGCATCACACGGCCCGATTCGGCCGGATGGATACAGGCGTGGCTGCCCGGCGGCACCGCCTCGCGCGGCATTGACAGCCTGGCCGTGCCGTCGCTGCCGTATTTCATAGTCGCAGACTCTACCGGCAGCCAGTTGCTGCGCACGCCGTCGGCGGCCGCGGCCCGGAGTTTCATCGACAAGCGGATGGCACGGAAATGATAACCAACCGCGAAGAAGTGCTTGAAAACGCTTTGCGCGTTTTCGCAAGGATGAACTATGAAAAGGCCAGTCAGACGGAGATTGCCAAAGCCTGCGGCCTGTCGAAAGCCGGACTGATATACTATTACCCGTTCAAGTCCGACCTGTTTGTGGCGGTAGCCGACAAATATGTGTTCGGCATGCAGTCCGCAGCAAATAAATTCCATATTTCGGCATCATCGCTTCGGGAATTCATAGAGCAGTATGTTTCAGGAGTAAGGCAGACGATGGAAAGGATGCTCGCACTGCTCGACGACGGAAATAATCCGGCAGGGTGCAGCATAAATTTCTATTACTACCATCTGCTCATGCAGGTGCGCCTGTATTATCCTGATGTAGAGAAAAAGATTTCCGCCATATTTTCGCAGGACTATGAATTGTGGACGTCGGCAATAGCCGATGCAAAAGAAAAGGGCGAGATAAGGCAGGATGTCGACGTGGACGAAGCCGCATGTATGTTCAGGCAGATGTTCATGGGTCTGTCCTTCGAGCAGTCGTTTCTGGGTGGTCTCGACACGGACGTGCTTGCCGGGCGCCTGCGCTACATATATTCGTTGCTGACATACTGAGCTTTAGACAAGTTCTAAAATAGGTTGTAGATTTTTGCGCCGAAAAACCGACCGAATGGTTTGTTTTGTGGATTATTTTTGTAATTTTGCCCTCGAAAATCCATCACATAAAAACCAGAAAAAATGAAACACGTATCGGAAATCGTACTTTCGGCTCTTGCTCTGCTGTCTTTGACCTTTGTGTAGTGTGCAGTCGGTCTGTCTGGCTCCTCGTCGGGCACTGACGAGATAGCCACCTATGAAACAGTGAAATCCGCCCTCGACAAATTAAAAAGCGACAACAGCCGCATCATAGGGCTGTCTGTCGAGGCAGCCGGCTCGTCGTTGGAATGCAACACTGAGTTCGGGTATGCCCAGGCAGAGATAATCGATTCGGACAACAATGTTTTCCTGCAAGTATTCTGTCCCGATGTGTCCAAGCCCCGCCCGTGGAACAATGCGAAGCAGGTCAAATACGCCGACGTGCAGTCTCTCACTCTCGACCCGGCCAAGGCAGTGGCGCAGATAGAGCAGTGCAAGTCCATGATTCCGGAAGGCTACAAATTTCTGAGTCTTCCGAGCTACAGAATCGGGCTGGCAGATGACAAAGCCTCTTTCGAGACGCGCATCACGCTCAACGTGCAGGAAATCGGCAAAGAGTCCATCGAGTCGGGCGGCGAAAAGACCGAAGTATACTATGAGCTCCATTTCGTAATCGACCCCGACGGCAATGTCCGCATGATTGAATGACGTTATAGAAACAACATCGAAGCGCGTGCACCGCAACATGGTGCACGCGCTTCAATGTTGTTATTCGTATGCCGCAAGGGCGCCGCGCAGTTCGGAGGCCACCATGGCTCGCAGTTCGGGAGGTTCAAGCACGGTGAGGCGCGGGCCGTGGGAGAGGATTTCCTCCACGAGGTCGGGGGTGATGCGCATGCGGTAATAGAATATGGAGTATTCGTCGTGCACTATTTCGCTCTGCGAATGGTGCAGGGGCAGCGCACGCAGGTATTTGGCCCGGTGCGGGTCGGCCTTGATGGCGATGCGCTTGGCTTCGTTGTGCGAGAACACTATCCCGAAAGAATCGTGGAAATATGTCTCGGCGTCGAATGCCGGGTCGGGCGCGAACGTGGCGGGCAGCGCCACGCAGTCGCTCATGCGGTCGAGGGCATAGGTCTTGATTTTTCCGTCGGCCGGGACGCGGCCGGTGGCATACCAGCGCTGTTTGAAAATCTTGAGGAAATACGGCTCGAGCACTACACCGGGGGTGGGGCGGCTGCGCGTGTAGGAGTGATAGGTGAAGCGCACGGGATGGCTGTCGCGTATGGCTTCGATTATCAGTCCGAGGTAGCTTCGCGCCGATGGCACGTTTTCAAGGAAGATATGCCCTGCCATGTCCCGCGAATTGCTTAGCATGTCGCTTATGGCCACGGAGTTGAGCAGCCAGTCGGAGACGCTTTCGCTGTGGGAGTCGTTCTCGGCTATGTAGTACTCGAACGTGGAGGAGTCGCACTCGATGACGATGTTGAACAGCTCCTGTATGGCCTGCCGGTAGCTGTAGAACGTGCGGCGCGGCAGACCCGCGCCGCCGTCGGAGAATTGCGACAGGCGCCATTTGGCATCCAGCTCGGCGCGCGATATGCGGCCGTGGCGGCGTATGGTGTCGACTATCCAGATGTAACGCGCAAGCAGGTTGCTGCTCATTGTTTCTGCGCTTTATGGCCTATTGAGAGCAGGAAAAGTCCGATGAAGGTGAAGGCGGCGTTGATGAGCAGCAGTTCGAAGCTGGTCTCGTAGCCGGCGTAGCGTGCGAGCGCCCATTGGGTGAGCCATGACAGCGCCGGGGCGGAGATGCACACGAAAGGCACGTAGCGGTCGCGCACAGGGCGTCCGAGCGAGAGTCCGAACACGAACAGTCCGAGGATGGGGCCGTAGGTGTAGGATGCAAGCGTGTAGACGGCGCTTATGGCGTCCTGGTTGCTCAGATAATAGAATGCGACGATGATGGCTCCCATTATTGCCGACATGCCGATGTGTACGCGCTTGCGGGTGCGCGTCAGTTCGTCGTCGGCTTTGCTGCGGTGTGCGCCGAGGATGTCGACGGTGAAGCTCGTGGTGAGCGACGTCAGTGCGGAACCGGCAGCGGAGTAGGCCGCCGACACGAGTCCGAGCACGAACAGTATGCCCACGATGGCCGGCATGGCCGAATGTGTGGCCACGAGGCCGAATATGTCGTCGGTTTTCTCTGGCACGGCTATGCCGTTGCGTTCCAGGAATATGGCGAGCAGGGTGCCGAGCAGCAGGAACAGGGCCACTACGAAGAATTGCGACACGCCGCTGACTATCATGTTTTTCTGCGACTGGCGGCTGTCGCGGCACGCGAGGTTGCGCTGCATCATGTCCTGGTCGAGGCCGTTGGTGGCTATGGCCATGAACACGCCTGCGATGAACTGCTTCCAGAAATAGGTGCCCGCCATGGGGTCGTCGAAGAAGAACATGCGCGAGCTGGGGTGCGAGCCGATGGCCGAAACCATGCCGCCGAAATCAAGGCCGAGGTTGCGGGCTACGAAATATATGCACAGCACCACGCTGGCTATCAGGCAGAAGCTTTTCAGTGTGTCGGTCCATATGAGTGTCTTCACTCCGCCGTTCACGGTGTAGAGCCATATGAGGGCGATAGTCGCGGCCACATTGAATATGAACGGGACTCCGAGCGGCTCGAACACGAGGAACTGCAACACGGCGCACACCACGAAAAAGCGCACGGCGGCGCCGAGCATCTTGCTGGCGAAAAAGAACCATGCGCCCGTGCGGTAGGTGCCGCGTCCGAAACGCTCCTCGAGGTAGCCGTAGATGCTGATAAGGTTGCGGCGGTAGAACAGCGGCACGAGCACGAAGGCTATGACGATATAGCCCACGATGAAGCCGAGCACCATCTGGAGGTAGGCATAGCCTTTGCCTACCACCATGCCGGGCACGCTTATGAATGTGACGCCGGAAATCATGGCGCCGACCATTGCGAATGCCACCACGGGCCACGGGGCCGTGCGGCCGCCGGTGAAGAATGTGGAGTTGTCGGCTCCGCGCGAGCTGAGGCGGCCGACGAGCATCAGCAGCAGGAAATATGCCGCGATGGTAAGGATGACGATTACGGGCATGCTCATGGCTTATTCGGCGTAAAGGAGGTAAGGACGGCGCTGCGCGCGGAATTTTTTTACATCGTCGGCCCATGTGGCTTTTATTTCATCGGCCGACATGCCCCGCTCTATCATGCCGCGTATGTCGCCGCGGCCTATGAGTTTCTCAAAAAAGCTGCTGAAAAACTTGTCGCCGGCGCCGAGGTCGCGGTAGGCGTCGATAAGGTAGGTGAGGTTCACTCCCTGGGCTATGGCTGCTTCCTCGCTGATGTTGCGCAGGTCTTCGCCATGGCAGAGTTTGTCGAGTTGCGGAGGATTCTTTGCTCCGGCCACGCTGCGCGGCGTGAACTCGAATGCGCGCCCTTTCATGTCGGGGTGGCCGTACACTTCGAACGGCATGTCGGTGCCGCGTCCGAGGCTCACGGGCGTAGCCTCGAAGTAGCATGTGGACGGATACAGGTAGATGGCCCGCATCGTGCGCAGGTTGGGCGACGGGGCTATGGGCAGACGGTAGCGTGTGGCGTGCGTGTAGCCCTCGCAGGGCACCACTTTCAGGTCGGCCTTGCGTCCTTCGCGCAGCCATCCTTCGCCGTTGGCCATAAGGGCCAGCTCGGCCAGTGTCATGCCGTGTACCACGGGGATGGGCAGGCGTCCTACGCCCGATGCGTGTTTCATGTCGAGTATGGGGCCGTCCACGGTCATGCCGTTGGGGTTCGGGCGGTCGAGCACAAGCACCTCTTTTCCGGCCTCGACGGCGGAATTCATGAGGTCTATCATCGTGCAGTAGTACGTGTAGTAGCGCAGGCCCACGTCCTGGATGTCGACTACGATTATGTCAAGCGCATCCATGACTTCTTTCGAGGGGCCGCGTTTTTTGCCGTCGTAGAGCGATGCGATGGGCACGCCTGTCGGCTCGTCTACGCTGCTGCCCACGTGCTCGCCGGCGTCGGCCGTGCCGCGGAATCCATGTTCGGGCGAGAATATCGTGACTACGTTTATGCCGCTGTCGAGCAGCACGTCGAGCGTGTGGCGGTCGCCCACCATGCCGGTGTGGTTGCTGAACAGGGCCACGCGTTTGCCGCGAAGCTCCGGCAGATACTCCTGTGTGCGCGCTGCGCCCACTGTCACTTCCTCTTTCGTTTCAGCCTCTGCCGCTCCGTTTGTTCCGGAATTGCCGGCGTTGGCTCCGCATGCCGCGGCCATCATGGCGGCTGCGGCCGCAAATGTCATATATAGTTTCTTCATATGCAGTGTTTTATCGGTATTCAGTAAGTCGTGGCAGCCTAATGGCTGTCCTGCATTGAGTTGTTGGCCGTAAAGTTACGCCAAAAAAACGCCCTTTATTATGAATTTTTGTTTTTAATTCATAATAAAGTTTAAACAAGACGAAATATTTTCATATGTCGAAAAATGCTTATACCTTTGCATCGCAAAACCGAGGGGTATTAGCTCATCTGGCTAGAGCGCGACACTGGCAGTGTCGAGGTGAGCGGTTCGAGTCCGCTATACTCCACAACTTATGCTGACAATCAGCAACTTACAAGCACAACACCCAATTTCACACCCACTTCGGTCGAAATTGGGTGTTTTTATGTATCTTTAACGCCTCTGCGCGCCCCGACAGGCCGCCCCATACGCCTACATCACAATTTCAGAGCCTTTCAACAAATCAATCCACCCCAAGCCACACCCAACCTTACACCCAATAGCAAAAATGGGTGCAGAAGCTCCCACACCCAATCCATTCTTTTTCTTTTGCCCAGCCACCATATATAGGTTTAGGTTTGTCCGGGCATATATATAGCCCGAACCAAACCTAACCAAAGTCACTTAAGAACCGGTCGGATATACTTAGAAAGTGCTATCCGCTGGTTGCTACCGGGAGTTGGGATGCCATAACGGTCGCGGATCTTGAAAAAGCCATAACCCAGACAAAAGGAGCTATCATCTATTATTTCAAAAATAAGAAAACTCTTTTTGCAAACGTTTTCGATGAGCTGTTCTTTCCTGTTTTCACCTTATCGCAGGAGGAACGGGAGGCTCTTGCCAAATCCTCTGTTTCTGATTTTTATAAACTCTACAAAACACCCTTTGAACGTGTAAGGGACGATTTAAGAGATAACTATGGTGTGGAGAATCCTTCTCAGGCAATATTTAATCTTTTCATTCAAGGCTCCAAACACTACGACAAATTCACATCAAGTATCAACGAATTGATGCGGTTGGAACAGGATTTCATGAGTGGGATTGTGGGAGG
>VSPG01000017.1 GCA_009775265.1 Muribaculaceae bacterium | reverse complement strand
GTAAATGTGCGTTAACATAAAAGACGCCATGCAGAAGTAATTTTAAATTTTTGTTAAGGTTGTCGACAATGGAATTGTCAACCTCTCCGAAATTTTTGAGTGTCTTTATCCCTTTGCTTCAGTCGCATAGCCCGCTATGCTCTTTCGCCACAGGAATAAATCCGTCTGAAAAATTTCGGCCCTGTCATTAACAAGCATTATTAAACAACCTCTTAATAATTCTGTTAAATCATCTTTTGGGGCATGACACAGTGGCCCGGAAAGCGAACATGGAATTGTGCGGCGTCAGGTCGAGTTCGCCCGCTACGATGCGGTGGCTCTCTATCGTGGCCGGAAGTGCTTGTCTGTCAGGGCGTGGAACAACGCAAAGTGTTCCACGGGAACCGGGGGCAAGATGGCGTGAAACACCAAGAGCCACAAATCCCATGGTATAGCGCAGATTCATTTCCACGGCTGCGTCGATGGTGCCGTCGGCAGTTACGAGCATGTCTACGCCCAACGGCCCGCGGTAGTCGCCTATAAGCCGTGGCAGCGTTTTCTGCACGGCTTCCGTTGCCATTGCGAGTTTTTGTGTTCCGGCGGCATTACCCACGAGTTCAATAAGTTTGTGCTGTTCGGCGATAATGTTGCCTGTGTAGCCTCCGTGCGCATTGGTGTCGAACACTGAGATACCCCGGTATTCGATTCCTCCCTGTCCGTCGGCTTCGAAAAGCAGGGCGAAATCCATAATCTTGTCCAGTTCCGGTTCAAGCATGACGGAACCTTGTCGGCGTATTATTCCTGCTACTTGTTGCCTGAATGTGCTGACAGGCATGTTGCGGCTTCTGACGAGCCCTCTTCCGCTACAGCTCCACGGAGCTTTGGCTATCACCGCCTGCCGTGTCGACAGATAGGCTTCCACGGCGTCCATGTCGCATGCTTCCGTCGCGGCTTCACTCACGGCAAATGGTAGCATGTCCCGCACATGTTCTGCGAGCCGTGCGGCGGTGCGGCGGTGAGAAAGTTCGCGCAGGCTGCGGAGCGTGGTGTCGGACGGCAGCTGCGACGCCGGATAGCCGGCGTCGATGAGGGCGCGTCTTGAAGCTGCCGACCATCCCCACGGGCATGCTTCGAGCGATGAGTCGTGATGGTTGTATACGTCCACGTCGCCGATGTCGAACGTTGCACGCATTCTGTCAAGCCAGCGGGAACTGATGCCCGTGCACACAAATCGGTCGCCGGCTGAGGCCATCCATAGCGGGAGTGCCTCGCCGGCGGCATGTAGCGCGAGTGCGGCCGGCGGGGGTGTGTATGCAGCATGCCCGGAGGCGAGTGCAAGGTCGTTCTCGGGAAAGTACATCAGTAGTCTCGGCATGGTGCGTGAGGTTTATGAACAATGTTTGAGCATGCAAAGTTATAAATGAATAACGAATTTACATAAAAGAAAGATATGAAACGTTTCAGACTATTTCTCGCCTGTGCCGCCGCTATGGGCGCATTGTCGGCAAGTCCGTGTTCGCGCATCACATATATATCTGACGATTCCTCGGAGGTGATAGTGGGGCGCACACTTGACTGGCGCACCCCCATTCCTACGAACCTGTACGTATATCCTGCCGGTATGAAAAAGGTAAGTATGCCGTCGGGGCCGAGGTATGAATGGGTGTCGAAGTACGGCTCTGTCCTTGCCGTGGGATATGACGGCGGGGTGACGGAAGGCATGAACGAACGCGGTCTTGTGATGAACGGATTGTTCTGCAAGACTGGCTCCTACCGTAGCGATGCAGTGGCTCCAAAGGGCACTCCTGTGGTGAGTCTTGCGGTGCTTGTGAGCTATTTCCTTGACAACTTTGCCACAGTGGACGAGGCTTACGAATGGTTCTCGAAGAATGATTTCGCCATTTCCGGTACTACGTTCGACGGCGGTACCGTGTCGCAGCTGCATTGGGCTATTACTGACGCCACGGGCAACACTATGTTCATAGAGTATGAGGGCGGAAAGACAAAGTTGTACCGCGGGCGCGAACTGCAGGTGCTGGCCAACGACCCGGGTCTGCCGCAGATGCAGGCTATCAACGCCTATTGGGAGGGCGTGGGAGGTGTGAACATGCTTCCCGGCACGGTGCGTTCCGCCGACCGCTTTGTGCGTGGTACATTTTTCCTCCGGCATACTCCGGGCAACCTCAAGGGCGATGTGGCCGTAGCGGCGCTATCGACTCTGATGGCGAACGTGAGCGTGCCGTACGGCTACAACGTGGTGGGCGAGCCAAATGTGTCCATGACACAATGGCGCAGCATGGCTGACCTTAAGAGGCATGTCTACTATTTCCGCTTTACCGACAATTTGGGAAATTTCTGGATAGAACTCGACCGCCTTATGCTTACACCCGGGTCTCCAGTGCTTAAACTTGACACATCCAAGCACCGCGCAGTCTATGGTTGTGTCAACGACAGGCTGCGCGGGGCAGAGCCGTTCACTCCGATGTGGTAGCGGCACGCACCACATATTCGCCTCCTGCGGTGGTTGGGAGGTCGTAGACATATACCTGCGGCAGACGCATCGGCTCTATTTCGGCTTTGTCCGAGACGAGCGGCACGGCCGCAGGTGTTGTTGCGAAAAACGGGTTGGGGTTTTCAGCCGTTGCCGGTTTCAGGCCTTCGCCTTTGAGGGGCACGGCACTGCGTAGCCGCAGGTTGCCGCCGAGCGAGGAACGTACGCGCGCCTTGGCCAACTGTCCGTTGCGCCAGTTCATGTCGGCCTCGAAACCGCCACGTGCACGCAATCCTGTCACGCTTCCTTCAGCCCACATAGTAGGGAGCGCAGGAAGCAGGTGCATGGCTCCGTCGTGGCTCTGCAGCAACATTTCCGCCACGCCGGCGGTGAAGCCGAAGTTTCCGTCAATCTGGAATGGCGGATGCGCGTCGAAAAGGTTGGGATACAGCCGTCCGTCGGGGTATTCCTTTGACGCGGCGTCGGACGGCAGCGGGTTTATGAGTGTGCGCACTATGGCATAGGCATGTTCGCCGTCGAGCAGGCGTGCCCATAGGTTCAGTTTCCAGCCTATCGACCATCCGGTGGCGATGTCTCCGCGCTGTAGCAGCGTGTTGCGCACGGCTGCGGCGAGGAGGGGTGTCGAGAACGGTGTAATCTGCGATGACGGATAAAGCCCGTAGGCATGCGAGATATGGCGGTGTGCGTCGTTGGGGTCGTCAAGGTCGTCGAGCCATTCCTGCAACTGGCCGTGGCGGCCTATACGCATGACAGGAAGGCGGTCCATCACAGCCTGCAGGCTGTCGCAGTAGGCGTTGTGTCCGTAGAGCAGACGTGTGGAGGCGAGAGCCGTGCTGAGGGCGTCGCGCACAATCTGGTTGTCCATGGTGCAGCCTGCGGCAATGGACGACGGGGATTCGCGACCGTCGATTACGGGACCGTGCTCAGGCGACAGCGACGGCGAGCACACGAGCACTCCGTCATGGGCGGGGTGCGGAATAAGGTAGCTCATGTAGAAATCGGCCGCTCCTTTTATGGCGGGGTAGTGTGCCCGTACGAATTCGGTGTCGCCGCCGTAAAGGTAGTGCGACCACAGATGCGTGGCCAGCCATGCACCTCCGTGGGGCCATGTGCCGAAATAGGCGAAATCGACCATCCCGGCAGAACGCCATATGTCGGTGTTGTGATGCGCTACCCATCCGCGTGCGCCGTAGTAGGCACGTGCGGTTTCGGCACCTTGCACCGACAGCTCGTCCACGAGGCGGAACAGCGGCTCATGGCATTCTGCAAGGTTGGCTGGTTCGGCCGGCCAGTAGTTCATCTGTGCGTTGATATTGATGGTGTATTTGCCGTCCCACGGGGCAAGCCGTTCGCGGCTCCACAGGCCTTGCAGGTTGGCCGCCTGGGTGCCGGGTTGCGAACTGCATATGAGCAGATAGCGTCCGTATTGGAACAGGAGCGCCGCGAGCGCCGGGTCGTTGTCGGCAGCGAACGATGCCACGCGCATATCTGTCGGGCGGATGTCTGCTTTACTATTGCCGAGGTCCAGCTTTACACGGCCGAACTGGGCGTCGTATACATTCCGGTGGGCGGCATAGGCTTCGTCAAACGTGAGAGCGGCAGCGGCGTCGAGGATGTTGCGTGCGCGTAGTCCGGCATCGGCGCCTGTATGGCGGAAGTCTTCGAAATTGGTGGCGGCCGCTATGTAGATGGTGGCGCTGTCCGCTCCGGTCACGGCAATGCTGCTGCCGTCTGCCGATGTTTTGCCTCCATGGGGCACTACCTTCGCGAGGACGCGGGCGTGGAGCGCGGCAGGCACTCCTTCATGTTCCACGCCCTGCACGGTGGCTGCAAGGATGTCGCCGTCGGATGTGGCGGTGTGCTCGAGCTGGGAGTCGTAGCGCATGCGGAACGACAATGCGCCGCCTTTGTCGGCGCTCAGGCGCATGCAGATGAAATTGCCAGGAATTGACGCGAAGGCTTCGCGGCGGAAGCGGATGCCGTCGCACTCGTACTCCGTCACAGCCATGGCACGTTCAAGGTCGAGGCTACGGCAGTAGGAGGAGGCGTTTCCGCGGTGTGCCATGTCGAGCATCACGCTGCCCGGGTTTAGGAACGGCATACCGTTGCGTCCGGAATAGAATTCGGCGCCTATCAGATCCTGTGCTTTCTGCGATTCGCCTTCAAAAATGAGACGCCGCACTTCGGCGAGTGTTTCCGGAGCGACTTCCCGGTTGTTATGGTGTGGAGCTCCGCCCCAGAAAGAATCTTCGTTGATTTGTATTTCTTCCGTTTCCACTCCGCCGTGAACCATGGCTCCCGTGCGTCCTGTGCCGAGAGGAAGCGCCGATGTCCATAAGGCGGCGGGGCTGTCGTAACGCAGAGTCAAGTCTGTCGCGGATAGTGTGGCGCATACGGCAAGAGCCGCCGCTGCTGCAAGCAGACGTATGTTTTTCATGGCTGTTATGGTTATATTTCAGTTGAATGGTATTCTATCAGGCCGGGCATCGAACTTTTCTCCGCTTTGGCAATGGTGACGCCGAAATCGGCGGCGGCCCGTTCGAGGATGTCGCGGTAGGCCACGCACGTGGAGCCCACGAAGCATATCGGTCTGTCATGGAAGTCGTATGCGGCGATATTGCGGGTGAAAAAGCGCATGAAACCGGCATACACGAGCTGGTAGACGTATGGATTGTCGGTGTGGTCGGCAAGGAAGCGCGAGTATCGCGCAAGTGCCCGCGAAGGCATGGGTGCGCTGTACACCTCGTCCATTATTGAGTTGGGAGATACTGAAAAATGTTCGAAGAATGCTTCCGAGAGGTCGGCCGGCGCTATATTTTTGAGTACGTCGGCTATGAACGTTTTGCCGAGATAGGCATTAGAACCTTCGTCGCCGAGTATGAAACCGAGCGCTCGGACATTGCGCACTATTTCGTGTCCGTCGTACAGGCACGAGTTGGAGCCCGTGCCGAGAATGCAGGCCAGCCCCGGCTTACGTACGAGCAGTCCGCGGGCGGCTCCGAGCAGGTCGCTGCTCACTGTGACCGGGGTTTTGAATTGGGCCACGAGCGACGATTCCATCACTTTGTTCTTATCTGCGCTGCTGCACCCCGAGCCGTAGAAATGCACGTGGTCCCAACGGCGCCGGAAGAAACTGTCGGGAAGTTCGAGGCGTATGCAGTGTGATATTTCGCGGCGTGTCTGGAAAAATGGGTTCATGCCGGAAGTGAAAGCGCGCTCCACCACACGGTCGCCGTCGACGAGTACCCACTCGGTGCGGGTGGTGCTGCTGTCGGCAATTATTTTCATAGGTCAGATATTAAGCTGGTTTGCGAGCGTGATGCTGCGCGTGGGATATATGTGCTCGAGGCTTCCGAGCACCTTGAGGCTGTCGATGCCTTCGCGGAGCAGCACTACAAGGTTGAGATTGGTTATGTTGCGTTCGTAGTCGTAGGTGAGATAAAAACTTTTCAACTGTGCTCCGGCCTCGTGCAGCGCGTCTCTGTATTGTGCCACGTCGGGGATTATCACGGTGGACTCGATGCGTATGATGCGGGAATCGGCTCCCATCGACGTCACGTGCTCGATGCGCTCTACCTGCACGAGCACTATCAGAATAAGGGCGGTGGCCACTATGCTTATTATGTAAAGACCGACTCCTACTCCCATTCCGATGGCTGCTACCATCCATATGCCGGCCGCAGTGGTGAGGCCGCGCACTGAGCCTTTCATCTGTATTATGGCTCCGGCTCCGAGAAAACCTACTCCGCTGATGACCTGCGCGGCTATGCGCCCGGGGTCGCCGTTCTTAAGGCCGAGATACTCCTGAGGCACGTAGATGGAAAGAATCATGGCAAGAGTGGCGCCCATCGATATGAGCGAGAATGTGCGCACTCCTGCCGGCTGGCCTTTGCGCTTGCGCTGGATCCCCACACAGCAGCCGAGCAGCATGCTCAGCACGAGCTTGAACACCGCTCCGATGGTCGTGACCCGGTCGGAAAGGATGTCGACTGTTATTTGGTCTATGAAATCCATTGCGCGGCGTGCGGCGTCGTTAATTTAATGTGAAACTGCGGCGTACAAGCCGGTAATTGTCGGCGAACAGCTCTACGGTGTATTCTCCAGCCGTCAGTGCGGTGTTCACATCCCAGTATATTGTGACTCCTCCGATTTCTTCACCGGCATATTCTATGGTGCGTTTTGCCGAACACGGAACGGAACCGCCCTCGAAACTGAAACTGCCGCCTCCGTCAAGCAATTGCCCGCTTGGCGATACTATGCGCATGTATATCGTTTTTTCGCCTACCGGGGTGGAATTGTTCTGTGGAATGGTGAAACTTACCATCAGTTGCGTCGCCTTGGCCACGCGTTTCTCTTTTTTCCCTTTTTTGTTGAGCGCGGTGAGGCTCAGACCCGTCACGTTGAGTTTTTCGGCGAGAGTCATGCGTTCGCTGAGCACTTCGTTGCGACGCGACGTTTCGGCCACTTGCGAGTTCAGACGCTGGTTCTGCGATTTTATCTCTTCGTTTTCGCTGCGCAGGGCTGCGTTTTCTTTGTTAAGGCGGTCTATTTCTTCGACATAGTGCCGGAGCAGGGCGCGCAGAGTGTCGATTTCGCTACGCAGTTTGGCTATTTCCGCCGAACTTTTCCGTCGCTCGCTTTTTAGCTCGTTCTGGAGCTGCTCCACTTGCAGGCGTGCCGCTTCGTATTTTTCAGCAAGGGCACGTTTGACGGAGTCGTCCTGGATTAGCTGGCGTGAATTTTCGAATTGGGCGAACTCACGGTTAAGGTCTTCGTAGTCCTGCTCAAGCTGCATCTGCTCCATGTCGAGCTGCTGCTGTTCGATGAGCGCCTGAGCTTCTTCAAGCGCGCTGTTGCGCGACGATGCGTCGTAAGCCATCCATCCGCCTATGCCGAGGGCTATCACAGCTACAGCCACCACCGCATACAGCACGATAGTGTTTTTCTTGTCGCGCGGTTTGCGGATGCGCACTTCGTCTATTTCAAACCCGTCGTCTGCTGCGGGCTTGCTGTTTTTATTGTCAATCATCGGTAGGTGTTCTATATCAGCGTACAAAATTAGCCAATCTCTTTTTATCAAACAAATTTTGTCTAAAAATTGTATTATAAGGGGTGTGATATTGAAAAAAGCACTAAATTTGCATCGAGAAAAACAACACTATTATTCAATTTTTCCAACAACCACCACTATGGCTTACGTAATTACCGACATCTGTGTGGCTTGCGGCACTTGCCTGCCCGTATGCCCCGTAGAAGCTATTTCTGAAGGCGAAATCTACCACATCGATCCCGATACATGCATCGAATGCGGCAGCTGCGCAGAAGTATGCCCCACCGGTGCTATCAATCCCCCCGCATAAGGGCTAACGGCACAAATAAAAAGGAGAGAACGATGTCGTTCTCTCCTTTTTATTTGTGCCGTCTTTATTGCCGACGTTATATTTTCAGTTTATAAATGTCGCTGCCTACCGATATTATTAATATACCGGGTGCGGAAAGGGTGAAAGATTCGCACGGCGCAGCGGCTTTGCGGGCTGCGATTATGCGTCCGTCGATACCGGTGAGCCTTATTTCGGTTCCGGGTGTCGTTTCGACAAACACTGTGCGCGCGTGTGAATACACTTTGGAGTAGCGGCTTACGGCATCTGTCACGGATGAAGACTGTAGCATTACTTCCCGGGGTTCGGAATAGTCGGAATATATTGTCGGTCCCCATATGCCTTCTTCATCAAGCGACCATGACCAGGCGGCTACGGAATACAGGAACACTTCGCCGGCGTTTGCTTCGAGGCCGGAAAACTCGTAGCTCGTATCATCTCCTTCGATTTCGAAGGAAGCGATATTCTTGACGACGCTTTGGCCTGCCTTTAGCTCGCGGATTATATATAAGTCGTCGATGAACAGTTTGTCTTTGTTGCTGAAGCTGAGGTCGGTTTCGGCAGAGAATGTTATCGTGAAGTACGTGGTTTCGGAGCCGTTAGTGAAATCGAGTGTGAAAGAGTGTTCGCCTTCGGTCTCCATAAGGTATTCTCCGCGTTGCGGTTCGGTGTCGGGTGCGGAATAGCTGTCGACATACACCTTTTCGCCGGCGCTGAGAGTGAGTACTTTCAGCTTGACGGAGTATTTGCCGTCGTTGTCGGAGAAGTCGAATTGCGGCGACGTGATCATTCCGGGCTCGTACGTAAGGTAGTAATTGTCGATTCCAATCATGCCTTCTGCCGTGCAGCCCATGTTCACTTTCCACCCCGGAAGCTTGCTGTATTTGTCAAGGTTGTAGTCGTAGAAATATCCTGGCTGTTCGGTTGTGCCTTCGGTTATAGTCTCAAAGTCCTCGTGTATTATGGTGTATGTTTCGTCGCATGTGGCGGTGTGCCGGAGCATGTGGCGTATGGCGTAGCCCATTGCTCGCTCCGTAGGCAGCCAGTTTGCGGTATAGCCTGATTCCGTTATGCCGGACGGCGCTTGCGTCACAGGCACGTCCATATGTGAAATGGGCACGTAGACTCTGATTTCGTTGGACTCGGCGGACGTGTATTTGTCGTTTTTGGCTTTTACGGTGAAGTAGTAAGTCCGTTGTTTGTCCGTGCCGGTGACTGTAAATTCGGTTTTCGTGGACGGCACGTCGGTGCAGATGTAGGTGCGGTTGTCGGGAGTCTTTTCTCCTTCATTGTAATAATACGCCGATACCAGATATGAATCTGCGGACCATACGGAATCCCATTGCGCTGTGAATTGGGTGAAATCGACATCTTTGGGCGCGGTGGCGTGGGGCGCGCAGATGTCGTAAACGTCCTGAAGCACGTCCACATCGTCAATGAGCCAGTCGTAGTCGACAGCGCCTATCTGTATATAAGCCAGCCTGTTGCCGAAGACGTTGTGCACGAACGGTATTTCATATGTGTTCCATTCGGGAGTGATGGCCTGCCTCACCATTGAGAGGTAGTTGCTTGAGTATTTGTCGTAAAGGTAAAGGACGATTTCATCGCCTTCTGCATTCAACGAGCGCGCCTTGAATCTGAGAGTGAAATTGCCGTTGTCGAGCCGTACATCGATATACGGGGTCTGTATCCATCCTGATGATTTGCCATAGGTGCGGTCGTCGTAGGAGAGTATGGCGCACACTCCGCCAGCCTGATGGATGCCGCGGCCTTTCCATTGATAGCCGTGAGTGATGTCGGCAGGTATTGTTTCGCTCAAAGACGACGATTCCTCAGCGTCGGGTTCGGATTCGGAGCCTTTTGAGAATCCTGAAAAATCTTCCTGGAATATGGGTAGCACTTCTCCGTTGGCGGCGAATAGCTGCGCAGTGCTGCAAAGGAGAGCGAGCATAAAGGCCGGTAATAGTTTTTTCATAAGCAAGAAATAATGAATGATAAGGAATAGTTGTGATGCCGGGTGTTTACCCGATGCAAATATAACAATTGCACCGAACGGTGCATTCAAAAAATGTGTTACAATGTGCGTTTTTCAAGCCGCTGAATGTCAATAGTATAGCGCTTGTGGCATTACAGACGCACGTGTCAAAAGGTTGTCTTTAAATAATTTTGGCTTTTATCCGGCTTTTCTGGGTGCGTATGGCATTTTGTGTGACACCTTTGCATATGGCACATTCTTTGGTTGAGAAACCGCATTTGAGCAGGCACGACAACAGAGCCTCGTCCGATGTGAGTCCGAACTGCGATTTGAGGTCGGCGATGTAGGCGTCGAACGCTTTGGATATCGCATCCATGGCTTTGCTGCGCTCGGCGGTGGTAAGCACTCCGTCTGTTTTTGCAGAAATGGAATCTTTGATGCTTTTGAATGCCTTTGTGCGGATGAAGTGGCGCGCATATGATTCGCCCTGGGCCTCTATGATGCCGAGGAGTTTTTCTCTTTGTAGAGAAATGTCCGGAGCGGATACGCTATCGGGCCTGGCGTCTTCATTGTCGGAGTGTTTCTTTTTGCGTTTTTTTAAATTCAGAATTGTCAGCAAGGATATGGATGCGACGGATATGGTTGTGATTGCAAGAATTATCTTTATGTAGGATTCTTTTTCTCCTTCGAGTATCTGCTCTATCTGAAAGCTGTATTCGGTGTCGGTGATTGTTTCCGTCCGGCTGTTGGCTCTTATGGAATCGTTGGCCTTTTCGAGAATTGAGGAATATTTTTCGTAGGCAGCGTAGTCATTGTCTAACCTGCTTATCTCCATGAGTAGCCGGTAGCTTGCGGCGCGTGTGCATATATTGGGGCTGTGGCTGCAGCGCAAACTGTAGATGTGTGCCGAGTCGTATTTGTGGCTTTTCATATGCATCTGTGCTATCGCCAGATAGTTGGCGTATATGAAAGCGCTGTCGGATGACATGTTTATGGCTGTGTAGGCATGGGCTATTGCCGTATCTGTACTGTCTGTTTCGTTGTATGCCACCGACAATGTGTTGTGTGCGGCCATTATTTCCACCGAATCGCGCATGGCTTCTGCCAAGCTGAGCGTGCGGGTGGCTATGGCTATCGCGCTGTCCGGTTCGTGGATGTAGAGGTAGTCTTTCCCGAGCTCTCTGAGCGCATGCGACATGAGCCGTTTGTCGGATATTTCCGATGCCGCTGACAATGCATGCCTGTGTTCGGCCAGCGCCCGCTCGTAAAGGTGGTGTTTGCGCAGCAGCGAGCCGAGTCTTATGTGGGATTTTATTGCGAGGCTTCCGGTGTCGGAAAGGGCTTTTATTGTCTGCCGGTAAAGGAAGACGGCAGAGTCGGGCTGTTCGGATTTCTCAAACAGCCGCGCCGATTCATACATTTTTTCTGGCTTTTGCCCGTCTGTCCGGCAGCTTGCCAAAAATAAAACAAGCGATAGGATTATGATGAAACGGGGATTCATCGTTATTTCAGTCGTCCAGGAAGCGGGATGTAATACCCGCGTAGGCGTCGATGCGTCGGTCGCGCAGGAACGGCCACCAGCGGCGCACCTGCTCGCTCCGGGCGAGGTCTATGTCCACGCATTGCGAGTCTTCGGCATCGGAAGGGGCGCGGTAAAGGAATTCGCCTTGCGGGCCGGCCACGAAGCTGCTGCCCCAAAACTGAATGCCTCCTGTGGCGCCCGATGGGTCGGGCTCGTGGCCTACGCGGTTAACGGTGACTACAGGCAGGCCGTTGGCTACGGCGTGGCCTCGCTGCACGGTCGTCCAAGCCTCGCGCTGCCGCTCCTTTTCGTCGGCGGTGTCGCTGCTTTCCCAGCCTATGGCTGTGGGATATATGAGCAGTTGTGCGCCTTGCAGCGCCATAAGGCGCGCTGCTTCAGGATACCATTGGTCCCAGCACACGAGTACTCCGAGGCGTCCTACGGATGTGTCGATGGGGCGGAAGCCTATGTCGCCGGGTGTGAAGTAGAATTTCTCGTAGTAGGCGGGGTCGTCGGGGATGTGCATCTTGCGGTATTTGCCGGCCACGCTTCCGTCGGCTTCGAACACGACGGCAGTGTTGTGGTAAAGACCCGCCGCACGGCGCTCGAACAATGATGTGACGAGAACTACGCCCAGCCGTCGGGCAAGCGAGGAGTAGAAAGCTATTGTCTCGCTTTCGCGGATGTCGACGGCGAGTCCGCAGGTGTCCACATTCTCTGTCTGGCAGAAATACAGGGAGTCGTGCAGTTCGCGGTTGACGATGAGACGGGCGCCGTCGGCTGCAAGGCGTTCGGCTGCCAGAGCTATGCGGTTGCGGTTGTCGGCGGCATCGTCGGTGTTGTGTTGCTGTATGATGCCTGTGCGTAGTATTTGGGTCATGGGATGAATGCTTGTTTTGGAAATTGCATTGTGGCACAATGGAGAGAGCCATGCTGGCGTATAAGTGCGGTGCAGTCGACGGGCACGATTTCATAGCCGTCGAAAACTACGCGTAGGATGTCGCAGGCAAGGCGGTCTTTGTCGGGCTGGCCGTATACGGGCATGAGTATGGCGCCGTTCAGGGGCAGGAAGTTGGCATACGTGGCCGGAAGCCGTTCGCCGTCTTCGTCGTATACGGCATCGGGCAATGGCAGTTCCACAAGGTTGTAGGGCTTCCCGTCGGCAGTGCGAAGTTCCGAAAGCTGCCCGGCCATGGCCTGCAACTGGTCGAAATGTTCGTCGGCGGGGTCGGAGCATCCGGTGTAAAGTATGGTGTCGTTCGGAGCCAGGCGGGCGAGAGTGTCAATGTGGCTGTCGGTGTCGTCGCCGGCTAATGCGCCGTAGTCCACCCACAGCACGTGTTCCGTGCCGAGCGTGCGGCGAAGTTCTTCCTCTATTTGGCTTCGGGACATGTCGCCGTTGCGGTTGGGCGACAGCAGGCATGCCGAGGTGGTCAGAATGGTGCCTTGCCCGTCGCTGTCGATGCTTCCTCCTTCAAGCACAAAGCCGAGACGGTTGTCGTAGCGCCCTGTCAGTGTGCCGCCGGCTATTAATGCCCGTGTGACGGTGTTGTCGTGGCAGGCTGCGAATTTAAGTCCCCATCCGTTGAAGCAGAAGTCGTGCAGGGTAGGGGTGCCGTCGGGCGAAACAGTGGTGATGGCGCCATAATCGCGCGTCCATGTGTCGTTGGTGTCGACGCGCACAAAGTGTATGCGTTCGGTGTCTATGTCGGCAAGCATCACGCGGGCGCTGTCAAGGTCGGGGCCGGCGACGATAAGCGATGCCCTGTCGGCGATGGCTTTTGCGAGTTGAGTGTAGCAGTCACGCACTTCGGGCAGCATGTCGGCCCAATCGGTTTCGGCATGTGGCCATGCAAGCAGCACCGCTCCTTGCGGTTCCCATTCTGCCGGCAGGCGTACAGGTTCTTTATTCGTCATAGTCGTTCAGAGAGTCCCATTTGCTGTCTTGCGACTCCATGTATTCGTCGCAGAAGTCAAGGAAGCCGTTCCGTTCCGAACTGCCGTTCTCATGGCACCATTCGCGGTATATTGTATGAAGCTCGTTGTCTTCGGCGATGGCGCGTTTGAACTCGGCTTCGGCCATGTCTATGCTTCCTGTCTGACTTATCAGGGAATTGAAGTATTCTGTGATGTCAAAGGCGTCTTCCATTACTCGCCAAATATACGAATTTTGACCCGTATGTCTGCGTCTATAATAGTTATTATTCGTTAAAACAGCTCCACCAGCCAGTCTCCGTTCCGGTTTATACAGATGCGGTAGGGAGAGACATTACCCGTGGCATCGCGACGCAGACCATATGAGTGTGCTTTGTCGTCGCCATCTGCAATTCTGCGCTCGCAAGCTTTACCGGTTGAGCGGTCGATGACAATTACTGAATAGGCAGCCGGTTCGGACATGCCGCTGACGTCACCGTATCTGACAAGGCATGTGACATGGTCTTTGGAGAGTTTCATGTCATCGATATGCCTGCAGAACCATGACTCATATTGTGCGGAGATGTCGTATGTGTGAAACATGGTGCTGTCAGGGTCGGGTAGCATATGTGGGTCTATACGGTATGCTTCGAGAAGCCGCTGCGTGCCATCAGCCATAAAAAACGATATTTCGCCGGAATAACCGTCGCAGATGGCTGTACATCCGTCGAATGTGTCGGATAGCGGGCGTGCGAAAGCATGACCGGTACGGCTTTTTTCTGCTACAGCCGGCAGTTTCCCGGCAAGCCGGATAAAGCGACCTTTATCGGTCGAGAAAACGGCCATCACGTGCTTGCCGCTATAGTAGGTTTTGTCAAAAGGATTGAGTTCAGGAACGGAGTCGTATGCGCTTTTTTCTGTAAGCGGCCACGTGCGTGGCTGACTCATCATGGCCACATCGTCGCCCAAAGGAAATATGGTGTAGTGGCCGAAAAATTGTCCGTGGCTCGTGCCGTCCTCAAAAGCTGTGAGTGTGTGGGTAAGATTGCATGTGTCTACGAGGAGCATACATGGTTGGTTGGCGTAGCCTATGCATTCTGTGCCGTCCTCCCATAGCCGTGGCAGTGAATAAGAAACAGCGAGTCGTCCATCAGGCATAAATCTTGGGGAAATTGGCATGAACTTCAAAGATCCGTCGTCGTAATCTTCCAGAGAGTAGGTGGTGGGTAGGTCGACAAAGCGAAACATCTCCGTTGAATCGGCCTTGATAATGCCCATATGTACGAATTTATCGCCTGCATCGTTGAGTTTCAGCATCACGATTTCCGAATGTAGTTGATCGTTGAATGCAAGGATATTGCCGCAGAAATCGGGGCGGTTTCGGATTGCGGAGTATGCCATGCCTTCTGGCTGTTCTACAGGGATGTGCTTGACTGGATATATGATGCTGTCGAGAGGAGCGTTATACATCATATGCGTTGAACGGGATGAGTAGGCGAATGCTTTCGGCTCAAGCTCTATGCTTCCGTCTAGAAAACCTGCAATTAAGGACCTGCGGTTGCTGAACGCATGCAAAGCCATCGGAACAGAGCCTTCCTGTGGAACTATTCTGAGCATGTATGGCACATGGATCATACCTATGTTGCACGACAGGAAGTCCTCATAGGTTTTGTCGTTGTCGTATATCTCCACATCGGCGCTGATGCCTTGCTTGTGAAGATAGTCTCTTGCCGCACGGGTGTTGGTGTGTCCGGCTATCATAACGGTGGTCGCATCGTGGCGCAGTTTCTTTATGGTGTTGAAAATGGGCATTATCAAAGCCTCGCAGCGCGGGCATGTGCCTACAGGGAGTACGATGGCATATATGGTGTCAGGCAGTTCGTAGCCTTTGAAATATTCTCGTACACGTTCTTGCGACTCTGGTATCTGGCGTACCATAAGCGGGCCGTTGGCAAGTTCGCAGACAGGGCATTCTGCCGAAGCGTTTGCGGCTCCCAGCAACCCACTTATGAGGATGGTTAATTTAGAAATCGATGTCATCTTCGGTGGTTGTATACTCAACGTTCGCCTGGTGTCCTGTGAGCAGTTCCAGAGTCGCTACATCGAAGTCCACATAGGATACATAGGTTTGTTGGCTGCTTACATTTCCCTCCTCGTCATATCGCTTTATTGTAACACGGCAGTTGCCGTTCCTTGGGGTTACGGTAGTTATTTCATCAATTTCAATTTCCCCACATACACGTATCGTTGGGCCGGCGCATGGGTTTACATCACTTTGTACGGCCTCGCTTCCATAGAACCTTTTAGTTATCTTTTTAGCAGATATGCCTTCATAGGAGGCGGTAAGTAGAAACAAGACGAATAATAGCTTCTTCATTATGATATAGTATTTTATGGCTCTGAAATTCCGCATTCAGAGTTCGCGCCTTTTACGGTGAGGTCCGCTCTTTTTGACAAAAATAGCGCTATTATGGTTTCAGTTTTGAAAAAAGCATGAAAAATCGTATGGCAGCCGTTTTGTGTAAGGGCTTGTTTTATAGCGCTATACAAGGCATGCGTGTACGCTCTTTTTCGGCAGTATTCATAAGACGTTGGTTGTCATGTTGTTGCTAGTGCGTGAATTTCAGAGTTTGCGAGGGTAAAAGTATGAGTTTAATGATTTTTTTCACTACTTTTGCTGCAAAAGTATGCTATGAAGTATATAATATGTATGTTATTGCTGTCGGTAGTTGCAATTGTGTCGTGCACTGCGGCTGCAGATGCAGATGAGGTAGCCTCGCTGTATGGACGTTCCAGGGACGCTTTCTTTGGGGATGATTACAAACAGGCTTTGCCGTTGGCATACGAAGCGTATGATAAATCTTTGGATCTGGGCGATGCATATTGGATTGGTCTTACCGCCCGTGGAATCGCTAATATATATGAAAGCTGCCATTCATATGGGGCCGCTTTCCGTTATCAAGACATTGCATGTTCCAATTTTGAAGCTTGCGGCGACAGCATCGAGTTTGCGGAAACTCTTTTGCAGTCGGCTACGGCTCGGTATTCTTTCGGCGATACGGCAACATGCGTGGGGCGGCTGCGAAGGCTGTTGGGCATGGATTCTGAGTATTGCGATACTTTGCGGCGTGTGTTGGCGTTGCGCTGTGTCGCACGCATGAGAATGGACGGTGGCGACAATGCGGGCGCTGCCGTTGCCATAGATGAGATAGCGCGTATGGGGCGGCCTTCCGCGCAGGATTCGGCTATGCTTGCGCTGATTGCGGTGTCGGCCTGCGACTGGCCTGTGGCGCGTTCCTTTATTGAGGCGCTGGGAGATAGGGGAGGTGCTGTCATGCATAATGTCAGGTTGCGATATTTCTTGCATATCGGCGACATGGAGGCGGCAATGGAGGCTCGGGAGTCCATTATAAAAGGCAGCAAGGGGTATTATTCCGAACTTTTAGGGCATGAATTGTCCGACGCGTTAGAGGCGTATCATGAAGCAAACAAAGCCTTGGGCCACCAAGAGATGCAAAAGATGAAAATAATTGTTTGGCTTACAGTTTGCGTCGCCTTTATGGCGGTGCTGTCTCTGTGTCTATTCTTGGCTATGTACCGCCGCAGGAAGAATGCTCAGGCGGAGGCTGCCTTTCAGATGGCTGCCGACTTGCGCAGGATGTGCAGTGAGAGCGACAGCGCCAGAGATATTGCCAAAAGGCAGCTTGTGTCGTTGTTGCGCGAACGCAATGAGATGCTCGACCGCGTGTGCCGCATAGCTTATGAGAGTCCTAATCAAAAGGTAGCGGAAAAGAATTTGGCAAAGGCTGTTGACGAGTTGGGGGGGCGGCTGACGAGGGATAAGGCGGGGATGGAGCGTATGGAGCGGCTTGTAAATTCCAATTTTGACAATTTGCTTGTGCGGCTCCGCGCAGATATGCCCAAGATAAAGGATGTGGACTATAGTCTATATGTTTTTTCCGTTCTCGGTTTTTCTGCCGGAGCGATAGCGTTCCTTACCGGAGTGGAGCGCACAAGCATAATCTACGACCGCAAGCGGCGTCTTCGCAAGAAGCTTGAAGCCCTTGATTCGGGCGGGGAGTATGTCGGTATGATGTCGTAAGCCGGCTTCAATAGATAACAAAAAAATCGGAAGCCATGCGGCTTCCGATTTTTTATGTTGTAATCGAGTCGTATTATTCGGCAACGACTTCGAAGGGGATTTCTACGCACACTTCCTTGTGGAGGTTGATTGTGGCGGTGTAGTTGCCCACTTCCTTGACTGCTTTTTTGAGCTCGATGGCTTTGCGGTCGATGTTGTGGCCGAGCTTTTCGAGGGCTTCTGCAATTTGGATGGCGTTGACAGAGCCGAAGATAGTGCCTGTAGCGCTGGTCTTTGCGCCGATGGTGAGGCTTACGCCTTCGAGTGTGGCTGCGAGAGCTTCGGCGTCGGCTTTGATTTTTGCGAGCTTGTGGGCGCGCTGGCGCTGGTTCTCGGCGAGCACTTTGAGAGCCGAAGGAGTGGCGACAACGGCTTTACCCTGCGGGATGAGGTAGTTGCGGCCGTATCCGTCCTTTACTTCCACGACGTCGTCCTTGTATCCAAGGCCCTGTACGTCTTCTTTGAGAATAATCTTCATATGGAATCCTTTAGCTTGGTTTATTTCATCAAGTCGGTTACGTAGGGGAGCAGGGCGAGGTGGCGGGCGCGCTTAACAGCCTGTGCCACGCGACGCTGGAATTTCAGCGAAGTGCCGGTGATGCGGCGGGGAAGGATTTTGCCCTGTTCGTTGAGGAACTTCTTGAGGAATTCGGGATCCTTGTAGTCGACGTACTTGATGCCGCTACGCTTGAAACGGCAGTATTTTTTCTTTTTTACGTCCACGCTCATGGGCGTGAGGTAGCGTATTTCGGATTGAGCTTGTGCCATGGTTTAGTCCTCCTTTGCTTCTGTGGTGGGAACTTCGGGTTTCTGAGCCTTGAGGCTGCGGCGCTTGGCGGCGTATTCGGCAGCGTACTTGTCCTGACGGAAAGTGAGGAAACGGAGCACGCGCTCGTCGCGGCGGTAAGCTGTTTCGAGTTTCTTGACTACTTCTGTAGCGGCTTCAAACTCGAGGAAGCAATAGAAGCCGGTGGACTTCTTCTGGATGGGGTAGGCGAGTTTGCGCAGGCCCCATTCTTCGGTGTTCACAATTTGCGCACCGTTGTCGGTGAGCACTTTGCTGAACTTTTCTACCGCTTCCTTCATCTGAACGTCAGACAAAACGGGAGTTAAAATGAAAACGGTTTCGTAAAGCATTGGTTTACTTTGAATTGGGTTGATGTTTGGTTGTCGGCCTCTTAAAGCCGGCTGCAAAGATACGCATTTTTTTGTTAATGCGCAAGGATTTACGGGTTTATGTGAAAATCAGTTCAGCACGATGCCTGCGAATCCGGCTACGGGCACGGTGTAGGCGCGGGCAAACTGGCGTACGCGTGCCAGTGTGGCCGTGTTCGGCAATTGACGTTTTCGTGGTTTGGCAGGCGAGGAGGCGGATGGCTGAGTGATGCTTGGAGTAGAGATTTTGCTCATAGGCAATGTGTGGTTGAATGGGTTTGGGCTGCTTTGTTTCCGCAGTGGAAACAGGGCTTTGCCATAATAACGCCGCCGGATGTCGGTTTATTGCGCGGCTGCGGCGGTGTAGTGTTAATTTTCCTCATTGATATTGTAAGTGTGGCCCGATTTTGCTAACTTTGCATTCGGATAGCAGTCGCATGGGGCTGCGAAATGGTTTCCACAGGTAACAGATTTATTAACAAGCACACACCATTACGCCTATTGCACACTTCTACTCTAAACCAATTAAACTGAGAATAGAATGCTATCAATGAAGACGTTGACCGACGATATGCTGGTCGCATCTTACGCGCAGGGCAACAACGAGGCTTTTGACGAACTTCTCGCACGCCATCAGGCGCGCATATTCAATTATATACTGATGATGGTGAAGGACGAGGATGTGGCGAACGACATATTCCAGGACACTTTCGCAAAAGTGGTGACTACCATAAAGCAAGGACGCTACACGGAGAGCGGCCGCTTTGCTGCATGGCTTACGAGAATAGCGCGGAATCTGATTATTGACGTGTTCCGTCAGGAGAAGAGCCAGGCAAAGGTGTCGACTGACGATGCCGGAGTCGACATACTGAATCGCCGCGAACTCAGCGGAGGCACCGTGGAGGATGAAATAGTGGATATGCAGATACGCGACGATGTGCGCTCGCTGCTCAGCCGTCTGCCCGACAACCAGCGCGAGGTGCTGGTGATGCGCTACTACAAGAATTTGAGTTTCAAGGAAATCGCGGCGACTACCGGCGTGAGCATAAACACGGCGCTCGGCCGCGTGCGCTATGCGATACTTAACATGCGCCGTATGGCGGGCGAATACAACATAGAGTTGACCCGCTGACGCAAATAACCTATCTTCCGGATGGAACAGTTCACCCGTTTTATCACCGAAGCCGCTGAAGTGCTTTGCGGCTATCCGCTGTTTTTCCTGCTTATAGGCGGCGGTCTTTATCTTTTCATATCCTCCGGGATGGTGTCGCTGCGTCGGCTTCCGGCTTCCGTCCGTGAACTGCGCAGGAGCAATGACAGCCAGCGCGGACAGATTTCCTCCGTGCAGGCTCTCGCGTCGACGATCGGCGCCACGGTGGGGCTCGGCAGTATCGCGGGTGTGGCCATAGCCTTGGTGCTCGGCGGCCCCGGAGCCATATTCTGGATGTGGGTGAGCGCCATAGTGGGCATGTGTACCAAATATCATGAGGGTGTGCTCACTACCATGTTCAAGGGTTCTGACGACAAAGGGGTGCCGCAGGGCGGCACAATGCACATAATAGAGCGCGGCCTCGGGCCGAAATGGAAGCCGCTGGCACGCTTTTTTGCCATTGCCGGAATGTTCGGAACGCTGTGCATAATGAACGCCAACCAGCTCACGGAGGCTTTCATGAGCACCTTCACCACGCCGCAGGGCATAGAATCGAGCGGCTTCCTGGGCTCGGTGGGCGGAATGCTGGGCATTGAAAACGCCCAGGCCTACAAGTTGCTTTTCGGGTGTGCCGTATGCGCGGTGGTGTCACTGGTGATATATGGAGGCATCCGCCGCATAGCCGGTGTGGCGTCGATACTCGTGCCTTTCATGGTGGGGCTTTATTTCCTGATGGTGCTGTACATAATAGTGGCCAATATCCATGGCGTGCCCGCTGTGGTAGGCCGTATATTTTCGGAGGCATTCAATCTTCGGGCAGGTTTCGGGGCATTCATAGGCATAGCCATAATAGGTGCGCGCCGTGCGGCCTTAGTCAACGATGCCGGCATAGGCACGGCCACGCTCATGCATGGTGCGTCAAGAAACGAGACCCCTGTGCGAGAAGGTCTGATAGCCATGTTGGGGCCGAGCATAGACAGCGGTCTCGTGTGCACGCTCACGGCCATAGCCATACTGCTGTGCGGCGACATCGATGTGGAGGGTGTAAAAGGCCTGCAAGTGGCCGTCGACGCTTTCAGCAAAGCGATTCCCGGCGGTCAGTATCTTCTGATGCTCGTCGTGGCGTGCTTCGCGCTGTCGTCGATGTTCAGCTATTCGTTTTATGGCACAACATGCGCCACCTATCTTTTCGGTTCGCGCATCGGTCGCCACTACCGCCTTGTGTTCATTCTGTCCATGGTGGTGTTCGCCATGATTCCTCTGGAAGCGGCCGTCGGCGTGTGCGACCTTTTCTATGCGCTCATGGCTTTCGCCACGATGACGACGGTGCTTGCGCTCAGCGGGCATGTGCGCCGCGCCACACGCGAGTATTTTGCCAAGGACAAAGATAAATCATAACATTATGCTTAATTATATAGTATGGGATGTGAATCCCGAGATTATCACCTGGCCTGTGACTGTGCGCTGGTACGGACTTATGTTCGCCATCGGCTTCTGGCTTGGATTCAATGTGGTGGCGCGCATGTACAAGCGCGAGGGTGCGCCGGAACGCTGGATGGGCTCGCTGCTGATATATGTGGCTGTGGCCACTGTGGTGGGCGCGCGTCTCGGCCATGTGTTCTTTTATCAATGGGATTATTATTCGCAGCATCCCCTTAAGATTCTCGCCACATGGGAGGGCGGTCTTGCGAGCCATGGAGGGGCTATCGGCATAATAATAGCCGTGCTGCTTTACAGCCGTTTTGTGACGCGCCGCAATCCGCTGTGGACTTTCGACCGTCTCACTGTGGCTATAGCTCTTGTGGGCGGCCTGATACGCATAGGCAATCTTATGAACAGCGAGATATTCGGCCACGCTACCACACTGCCATGGGGATTCATGTTTCCGCGCTCGACGGAGTGGCATGTGTTCTATGAGGGTGTGGCCTGCCATCCCACCCAGTTGTACGAAGCCTTGACGTATTTTGCGCTTTTCGGGCTTATGATGTGGATGTACTGGAGCCGCAATGCCGGCGAGCGCGGAGGACTTCTGTTCGGCACTTTCCTTATCGGTGTGTTCGGGTCGCGCTTCTGCATAGAGTTCATCAAGAACCCGCAGGTGGCTTTCGAAGCCGACATGGCTTTGAACATGGGGCAGTTGCTGAGCATCCCGTTTGTGCTGCTCGGAGTGGGGCTCGTGGTGTATGCATTGAAGCGTCCGCGCGTGAAGATTTCCTATCCCGACCGATGGGCGGACGATTCCGAGGCCAAGAAAAGATAGGCGACAGGGAGGATTTTGGGGCACGGCTCTTTCATTTAAAAATGCTTGGAATTTTCAAAGTGCATGACTGATAGTTAGTTAAAAGCCATTAACCCTTTTATCCAAAATGAGATTAATACAGCCATTGCGTAACTGCTACATATAACTACTTGATTAACAGTGGCGCATTGTAGCATCAAAGTTAAATGAAAGAGCCGTGATTTTGGGGATATTATGGCGCATTGTTTACATATTTTTCGTAAATTTGCAATGTAAACAATCCCAACCAATCAAATTTATCTGTATCATGGCAAATGAAAACTTTCAGATGGGTCCCGAAACGATGAATTTCGTTGATTCCATCAAGACTTGCCTTGGCAAGTACGTAGACTTCCAGGGTCGTGCATCGCGCGCTGAATACTGGTGGTTCTTTCTTTTTACATTTATCGTGGGTTGCATCCCCTTTGTCAACTTCCTGAGTATCCTGCTCTTCGTGCCTATGCTCGCCGTGAGCTGGCGCCGCATGCATGACATAGGCAAAGGCGGTGGCTGGTGGTTTATCAACTTCATTCCTCTTGCCGGCTTCATCTGGTTCATTCTTCTCGCCGTAAAACCAGGCGAACCCACGGCCAACCGCTTCGGCGACGTTCCCGTGAAATAAGTATTGACGTCTATTACACATAAAACAGAGGCGCGCAGGCTTTGGGCTTGCGCGCTTTTCTAATCAAGCTCTAATAGTATGTTTCATAACAAAAGTTAATATCATGAGTTGTGGATTTTGAGATGGGTTTGGGGCTGGGCTGAAGGAGCATAGCGGGCTATGTGACTGAGGCACAGATTTGAATACGCTCAAAAGCCGCAGATAAAATACTGTCTTTATGTCATTCATAAGTTTCATTTTGTCAAGGTTTTTTGAAGTTACCACCTGTTTGGTGTATCTTTTGTTACCTGGCGGCTGCTCGTCGGTCACATAGCACCGCTATGCTCTCTCTTCACAATCAGCCGGTTAATCAAAAGACACACCACTCGGAATTTAACTTTTGTCATGAAACACCCTCTAAAAATGCCCGAAAGAATAGAGATAGTGCGTGCGCGCGTCGTGGACTGCGGCCCTGATGCCTTTTCGTGCAGTGATGCGGATGGCCGTGAATGGACGGTGGAATATGTCTGCGGAACTGCGGATTCTCCCCACGACAGTTCCTATCTTCGTGCATTGCTGGTTCCGGGTATGCGGGTCAATCTTGTGGATGTGTGTGCCGGCGTTGAAGGCTCACTCCGCCCCCGGTTCATTGTCGCCGAGCCTGACTACCTTGTCAATGTCACTGCCGTTGCAGGATGTATGGCCGACTATGGCGATAGTCCGCTCGTGGGTCTTATGCGTAAACTTGCGCCTGCCCCCAACAGCGAGGCTATACAGATGGGTAATTTTGCAGGGCGCCTGCTTGACGAGGCTTTGCACGGCGAAAGCCGGAGCAAGCCTTATGCCGACAGCGTACGCGATTTTTTCCGCAGCGCGGCCACGGGCATCATGGCTCTCGGCGAGGGCTTCGACGGGAGGCGATTCCATGGTGAGGCGCAGCGTCAGCAGGCCAACATTCGCGCGGCAGTGCAGCATGGCATACCCGAGCGGGCGCCAGGATTCAAGGCGTCAGAAACCATGGTGGAGCCGTCGTTTTTCTGCGAGGTTCTCGGCTTGCAGGGGCGTATGGACTGCCTGACTCTTGACGGGAGCGTAGTAGTGGAGCAGAAGTCAGGAAAAGGCGCATTCGGAAGCCGCAGCACGGAGACGCCTGTGCTGCGTCGCGAACATTATGCGCAGCTGTTGCTCTATCGCGCGGCTTTACGCTACGGACATCCGGGTAGCGACGCTGCGGCGTTTCTGTTATATTCCAAATACAGCCGGGGCGTGGTGGATGCCGGCCGTTCGGAGCCATTGCTACAGGGCGCAATGGAATTGCGCAACCGTCTTGCCGTTGAAGAAATGTCATATGCCCGCGACGGCTTCGGGATGCTTGGGAGGCTCAGTCCTGACGATATGAACCTGCGCGGGGTGTACGGCGCTCTTTGGACCCGTTACCAGCGTCCGCAGCTTGCCGGGGTTCTTTCCGTCGTATCTTCCGCCGATGAAACTGCGCGGGCCTATTATATGCGCATGATGCGTTTCGTGGCCATGGAGCATGTGCTTGCCAAGCTCGGCAACGGCACTGCGGAGGGCGCAGGCTTCGCTTCGGCATGGCTGTGCGGCGCGGACGAGAAGCGCGCAGCGGGCGATATGCTCGACGGCATGCACCTTTTGAGCCCTTCGGAAAGCCATGAAGGCAAGGTGACGGAAATACGCTTAGCCCTTTCCTCAGGGGTGTCCGGCGATGTGTCCAATTTCCGTGCAGCCGACATTGTGCTGCTTTACAGCTACGACTCCGGCAGCGAGCCAGACATACGCCGGGCATTGCCTCTGCGTTGTGTCGTGCGCTCGCTCGGCTCGGACAGCCTTGTGCTGGAGTTGCGCACCCCGCAGAGCGACGCCCGTGTGCTGAGGCGCGATGCCAGGCGGCTGTGGGCTATAGAGCATGACTTTATAGATTCTGGCTCCGATGCGCTGTACAGAGGGCTGCATTCGTTGCTGGGTGCCGGAGCCGACCGGCGCGACCTTGTGCTGGGAAGGCGTCGGCCGCGTGTGGACGAGGGCGAAGGTGCACGGGGAAACTATGGCGCTTTCACGGATGTCGTGACAAAAGCGATGAGAGCGCGTGATATTTTCCTTATCGTGGGTCCTCCGGGCACGGGAAAGACTTCACACGGCCTTGTAAGCATCCTGCTCGAAGAATTGTCGCGTCCGGATGCTTCGGTTCTCCTGACGGCCTATACCAACCGCGCTGTCGACGAGATATGCTCCAAACTTGAAGAACACGGAGTGGACTATGTGCGTGCCGGGTCGGCCTCGGCGTGCGAACCTTTCTGCCGCACGCATACCATCGATGCCGTAGTGGCGTCGGCGTGCGGTCTGGCCGATGTGAGGGCGAGGCTTGGGGCGGCGCGGGTGTATGTGGGCACTGTCGCGGCTGTTAACGCCCGTGTGGAACTCCTGTCCATGCATGGCTTCTCGCTCGCAATTGTCGATGAAGCCTCGCAGATACTCGAACCGCATCTCGCTGGCATATTCGGAGCCATGCGTGGCGAAAAACCAGCCGTGGAACGTTTCGTTCTGATAGGCGACCACAAGCAGCTGCCTGCCGTCGTGCGTCAAAAGGCTGAAGATAGCGTGGTGGGCGAGGAGTGCCTGCGTTCCATCGGCATAGAGAATTGCCGCATGTCGTTTTTCGAGCGCATGATGCGCCGCTATGGTTCCGACCCCTCGCTGGCGTGTATGCTTACTCGGCAGGGACGCATGCACCCCGACATAGCCGGTTTTCCGTCGCGGATGTTCTATGGCGGACGCCTGTGTCCGGTGCCGTTGCCGCACCAGGCCGCTCCCGGTGGAGGACGGGTGCGATTCGTGCCTGTCGAGCCGGTGCCTGACGATGTGTCGGACAAGGTAAATAGTGCTGAAGCTGCCGAAATAGCCCGCGTGGTTTCGTCGGTATGCGCCGACGAAGGAGCGGGTTTCGATCCGGCTTTCAGCGTTGGAGTGATAGTGCCGTACCGCAATCAGATAGCCGCCGTGCGCGCGGCGCTTGTTAAATCGGGTGTAAAGGAGGCGG
Organism: Muribaculaceae bacterium; assembly: GCA_009775265.1. Lineage (GTDB taxonomy): Bacteria > Bacteroidota > Bacteroidia > Bacteroidales > Muribaculaceae > CAG-873. Next base: position 17,804 of record VSPG01000017.1, on the reverse strand, counting down.
ATTACATATGCGTCGACACCGTGGAGCGCTATCAGGGCAGCCAGCGTAAGCACATCGTGTTTGGGCTCACGGTGCGCAATACATCGCAGCTGGCTTTTCTGACCGACAGCACCATAACCGACAGCGACGGCAGCGAAGTGGACCGTCGCCTGAACGTGGCTCTTACGCGTGCGCGGGAGTACCTTACTATTATTGGAAATCCCGCTGTTCTGAGCCACAACCGCATATATGCGGCCTTGATGGACTATTGCGTAAAAAAAAGATAAATTATGTAAAAATACGATGGGTTGTGTAATGATTCGCATTTTCCGGCGTCATATGTATGTCAATGGAAAAGAGCAATCTGTAAAAAAATGATAATCCAACTCACAGATATAAATAAAACTTATCCCGGCGCAGTGCCGCTGCATGTGCTGAAGGATATAAACCTGGGTATAGAAAAAGGTGAATTGTGCTCCATCATGGGAGCTTCAGGTTCGGGAAAGTCCACGTTGCTCAATATATTGGGTATACTTGACACATATGACAGCGGCGAATATGTGCTGGACGGTACTCTTATACGCGATTTGAGCGAAAACCGCGCTGCCGAGCTGCGAAACCGCCTTATCGGTTTCGTTTTTCAGAGTTTCAACCTTATAGGTTACAAGAATGCTCTTGAAAACGTGGCTCTCCCGCTTTTCTACCGCGGCATCGGCCGCCGCAAGCGCAATGCCATGGCCATGGAGCAGCTCGAGCGCATGGGACTTGCCGATCGTGCCCACCACTTGCCCGGCGAACTTTCCGGCGGACAGAAGCAGCGTGTGGCCATTGCGCGTGCGCTCATCACACAACCGTCGATAATACTCGCCGACGAGCCTACCGGCGCTCTCGACTCGCATACTTCGCGAGAGGTGATGCGGGTGTTCCGCGACCTTAACGATGAAGGCATGACAATAGTCATTGTCACACACGACCCTAAGGTGGGCGACCAGACAAACCGTGTGATAAGAATTTCCGACGGACGCATAGAAAACGGCGACGAAAATGCTTGACCTTTTCCGCGAAATACTTCAGACACTCGGCCATAACAAGCTGCGCACGGCTCTGACAGGCCTTGCCGTGGCATGGGGCATTTTCATGCTTATCGTGCTGCTCGGCATGAGCCGCGGGCTATACAATTCAGCGCAGCGCAACAACAGCATGGAGCAGGCGAGCTACGTCAGTGTGTGGGGAGGGTATACCGGTAAAGCCCACAAAGGATATAAGGAAGGCCGCCGCGTGAGTCTTGAGGAAAGCGACATCGACCCTGTGACCCGTCTCGGAGGCCGCACTGTGGCTGAAGCCATGGGCAGTGTGAGAATTGATTCTGCCAAACTGGCAACTATGCGCGAATATGTGACAGGGGGCATAAACGGAGTCTATCCCGGCATGCAGATAGCCGATCATGTGGAGATGGTGCACGGACGCTTCATCAATGAGCGCGACTTGTCCGAACGCCGGAAAGTGGTGGTGATAAACGAAGACAACGCGCGCCTGCTGTTCGGTGCGGCCGATTCTGCGGTGGGCAGGCGTGTCGACTGCATGGGACTGTCGTGGGCCGTGGCCGGAGTGTATTCCAGCGCACGGAGCCGGACGTCCTATGTACCGTTTACTACGGCCATGATGCTTACAGGCAACAGCGGTCGAATAAACACCATGAACGTGCGTCTCGCCGACGTGCACGACATCTCCGATGCCGAAGAGGCCGAGGCGGCCGTGCGCGGAGTGCTATCCAGACGCCATGAGTTTGCATCCGATGACAATGGTGCCGTGCACATCTGGAACCGTTTCGAAAACTATCTACAGCAGAAAAAAAGCATCGACATATTGCAAATGGTGGTGTGGGTGATCGGACTGCTGACTATGCTTTCAGGAATTGTGGGTGTCAGCAACATTATGTTTGTGAGCGTGCGCGAGCGCATCCATGAAATAGGCGTGCGCCGCGCCATCGGTGCAAAGCCCCGCAGCATCCTGATACAGGTGCTCGCAGAGAGCGTGGCCATCACCGCTATATTCGGCTATGTCGGCGTTTTTCTGGGGATACTCGTCACGGAAGTTATCGACAAACTCATCGGACAGAGCGATTTCCTCTATAACCCGCGGGTCGACATAAACATAGCCGTGGAAGTGACGGTTGTGCTTATTGTGGTAGGCGCGCTGGCCGGTCTGTTTCCGGCCATAAAGGCAACTAAAGTCAAACCCGTAGAAGCTCTCCGCGACGAATAGCCATGAAACTTGCAATTTTCGACCTTGACAACTGGCGCGAGATAGGCGCCACCCTGTCGCGAAACAAGACGCGCACGTTCCTTACCGCATTCGGCATATTCTGGGGCACGGCCATGCTTGCCATGCTCCACGGAGGAGCCGTGGGCCTGGCCGGCACTATGACCCGTAATTTCGAAGGGTTCGCCACGAATATGGCTGCTGTGATTCCTGACCAGACTTCAATATCGTACAAAGGCTTCAACAAAGGCATGTACTGGAGCATGACTACCGACGATGTGGAGCGTACGTGCAGAATGTCGCGTGCCATCGACCTCAAATCTCCTATAATAGGGCGTTATGGCAATATAGCCTATGGCAGCAAATATACGTCGGGCAACGTGAACGGCGTCACATCCGACTATTGGCGCATTCAGGAAGTGAAACTGTATGCAGGCCGTGTGCTCAACGAGAGCGACGACCGCCGGAAGGCGAAAAACGTAATGATAGGAAAAAACGTGAGCGACGAACTGTTCGGCTCCGACCCGTCGGCGGCCATAGGCAAATTCGTGAATGTCAACGGCATGTACTGCCTTTGTGTGGGTGTGGCCGGCCAAAAGGCAGATGCAAGCATAAACGGCCGCGTAGACGATTCCGCGTTCATTCCGTTGAGCACGATGCAGCTTGCCTATAACACCGGCAACAAAGTGGATTTCCTGATATTCACGGCCAAGGACGGGTATAAGCCTAAAGACGTAGTGCCCGACCTGCGTAGGGCGGTATGCTCCGCGCACCCCATTCATCCCGACGACGAGAAAGCCTTTTGGGTGATGGACGTAAGCGAGATGTTCGAGATGGTGGGCAATATGTTCACGGGTATCGACCTGCTTGCATTGTTCGTCGGCGCCGGCACGCTTATGGCGGGCATCATAGGCGTGGGCAACATCATGTGGATAATAGTGCGCGAACGCACACGCGAAATAGGCATACGCCGCGCCATCGGCGCCAAGCCGCGCGACGTCATAGTGCAGATTCTTTCGGAGAGTTCCGTGCTTACCGTGGTGGCGGGTACCGCAGGCATTACATTTGCGGCCGTGGTGCTTTATGTGGCGGATATGATTACTTCCGAACCCGGCTTGTCCGCTGCCGGTTTCCAGTTGAGTTTCACGGCGGCCGTGGTGATTCTCGTCCTTTTCCTCGTGCTTGGCACGGCTGCGGGACTTATCCCGTCACTGAAAGCCATGCGCATCAAGCCCGTGGAAGCCATGAGAGAAAAATAAAAAATCAGATATATAATGAAAAAATTCTTTCGCATTCTGCTTTGGACAATGGTAGGCGTGATCTTCGTCGGCACATTTGTCTATCTTTACATGAATTCGCGCCCTAAGGAAGAGCGCTACTCCGTGGTGTCGCCATCGCGTGGCGACATAGTGCGCAGCACCGTGCTTACTGGCACTATCGAGCCGCGCGACGAAATTGAAATCAAGCCTCAGATTTCAGGTATTATCTCAGAGGTGCTTGTCGAGGCCGGCGACCTTGTGAAAGAGGGCGACGTGATTGCGCGAATCAAGGTCATACCCGAAGCCTCGCAGCTTTCGTCGGCGCAGAACCGCGTGGATGTGGCCCAGATAGCTCTTGACGATGCCAAGGCCAAGTATGAGCGCAGCAAAATGCTGTTTGAGAAAAAAGTGATAGCCCGCGAGGAATTCGAGACTTCCGAGGCCACCTACGAGCGTGCGGTCAAAGAACTCGCCGGTGCACGCGATGCCGTGCGCATTGTGCGTGAAGGCGTGTCGGAACTTAACGCCAAGGAGAGCAACACGATGGTGCGCTCCACCATTTCGGGTCTCGTTCTCAACGTGCCGATAAAGGTGGGCAGCTCGGTGATTCTCAGCAATACCTTCAACGACGGAACAACTATCGCTACCGTGGCCGACATGAACAACCTTATTTTCAAAGGAAATGTGGACGAAACGGAGGTAGGGCAGCTTGCTGTGGGCATGCCGATGACCATATCCATCGGAGCGATGCCCGAGGAGCATCCGTCGGCTGTGATAGAGTATATCTCGCCCAAAGGCACGAGCGCCAATGGTGCCAACACGTTCGAGATAAAGGCTGCGCTTTCCGACCTGCCCGAGGAAGGCTTGCGTGCCGGATATTCGGCCAATGCCACTGTCACGCTCAGGAGTGTGACCAACGTGCTCACAGTGCCGGAAAGCGTGGTTGAATATTCAGGCGACAGCACATTCGTGTATTGTCTCACCGACACCGTGCCCGTACAGAAATGGCGCAGGACTCCCGTGAAAACAGGACTTGGAGACGGCATAAGCCTCCATGTAGAAAGCGGTATAGACTCACTCTCACGTCTGCGTGGCGACAAAATAATCGAATAAGCCATGAAAGCGATAATCACAGCCTTTGCCGCCGTGGCGCTGGCGGTGCCTGCCTTTGCACAGGGCGGTGCATGGAGTCTCGACAGCTGCATAAGTTATGCGCATGCCCACAACATAAATGTGCGCCGCAGCGCTGTCGACTGCCTGACCGCCGAGTACGGCGTGGTGGAGGCAAAAGACCGCTTCCTGCCGACTCTCTCGGCCGGTGCCTCGCAGAATTTTTCTTTTGGCCGCGGCCTGACGGGCGACAATACGTATGCCAACCGCAACACGCAGAGTTTCGGCGTCAACGTGGGGCTTAACATGCCGGTTTTTCAGGGACTCGCCGGAGTGCGCCGTCTCGACTATGCCAAGGCAGGCCTGCGCTCTATGCTTGAACAGCACGAGGCCGTCAAGGACGATGTGACGCTCAACGTGATTTCGCAGTATCTGCAGGTGCTCTACTGCCGGGAGATGCTCGATGTGGCCTCCGACCAGGTGAAATTGTCGGAGACCGAGCTTGGCCGCCGTCGCGAACTGCTCGCCGCAGGCAAAATCGCCGAACTCGACGTGCTTGAGGCCGAAGCGCAGCTTTCGCGTGACGAACTCACGCTCGTAACTGCCGAAAACGACCATATGCTGGCGCTTGTGGCCATGACTCGCCTGCTGCAGCTGGAGAATGCCGAGGGCTTCGATGTCCTGCCTGTGGACGATGCTGAATTGCCGCTGCCCGCCGTGGAGGATGTATATGCCAATGCTCTCGGCTCAAATCACGGCGTGCGTGCGGCCGCTCTCAACGTGAAGGCTGCCGAGCGTTACGTGTCCTTGTCCCGCACCGGCTACATGCCCACGCTTTCGTTCAACGCCGGACTTGGCACGAACTACTATAAAGTGTCGGGTGTGCCGGGCGAAGGTTTCGGCAGCCAGATGCGCGACAACTTCAGCAAGAGTCTCGGATTCACGCTCAGTGTGCCCCTGTTCGATGCTTTCGGCACACGCAACAGTGTGCGCCGCGCCAAAGCTTCGCAGATTACGGCCGAACTACAGCTCGACGACGCCCGCTCGCAGCTTTATCAGAACATACGCCAGGCACACAGCCAGGCTGTGGCCGCGCGCCGCAAATGCGCCAGCGGAGAAGTGGCGGCGCGCTCGTCGCGTGCCGCTCTAGATGCTATGCAGGAGAAATACAACTACGGACGCGCCAACGCCACGGAGTTCGAGCAGGCTAAAAGTGCGTGGTTCCGCGCCCGTGCCGAACTCGTGCAGGCACGCTACGAAAGCATGCTGCGCACGCGTATAGTCGATTTTTACAACCGCGGCGAATAAGAGCTTGTTAAACAATCGCTAAGACACAACCGGCAAGACGACGCGAAAATCCCCGAGGCTCTCCTGTTTTGAAGCGCCTCGGGGATTTCTGTATATTCTATTAAGATGGTTAGCGCAGAGTGCCGGCTTCGGCCTGCTGCACCATTTCGGGTGATGCGGTGATGTAGATTTCCACACGGCGGTTCTGTGCGCGGCCTGCGGGCGTGTCGTTGCTTGCCACGTAGTCGGCCATCGGAATGCCCTGTGCATGGAGGCGTGCGGGTTTCACTCCGCTGTTGGCGAGATAGGATAGCACGGCATCGGCTCGCTGGTTGCTCAGGCGCTCGTTCACGGCATAGCTGCCGGTGTTGTCGGTGAATCCGTAGATTTGCACGTTGGTGCCGGGGTTGTTGTTGAGGTTGACGGCAAAGCGGCTGAGATCTGCCTGAGCCTGCGGGTTGAGGCTGTACTTGCCGGTGGGGAAGAGTATGCCTCCGTCGAAAGTCACTTTGATGGCCTGTAGCCCGTTTTGATCGGTGGTCTGCTCTACGGTGGCCTGGTCGGCAAGCTGCTGCTCGAGTTCTTTCTGCTGCTTGTCCATCTTGCGTCCGATGAGGGCGCCTGCTCCGGCACCTACTGCGGCGCCTATGGCGCTGCCTATTCCGGCGCCTTTGCCTCCGCCTATGATGGCTCCGAGTCCGGCTCCGAGAGCTGCGCCTCCGCCTCCGCCTATAAGTGCGCCTTTGCCCGTCTGGGTCATTGACGAACATGCTGTTTCGCCCACGAGCATCGTGGTGCCGAGAAGGGCGATGACTGCGATTTTGATAAGTTTCATGTCGGTGTGTATTTTGGTTATGATGTGATTTATGCTCTCATTACGTTAACAAAATTACAAATAATAGTTCGTAATAGTTTTGACAGAGCCGTTTTTTTATAGTAATTTTGCGTTATTATAATCGCAAAATTATATTTTTATGCTACCTGAAAGCCCGTCGACCCGTTCAGCGTCAAAAGTGAAAACAACCCATGCCATGCTTTTGGCACATCTCGGAGCTTTGTTGGCGGTGGCGATGTGGGGCGTGTCGTTTGTGTCTACGAAAGTGCTGCTTGACAACGGGATGCACCCTGTGGAGGTGTACGTGTACCGCTTCATCATAGCTTATGTGTTGGTGCTGTGTTTTTGCCACAAGCGCCTGATGAGCCATTCGTGGAGCGATGAAATGCTCTTTGCCGTGTGCGGCTTATGCGCCGGGAGCATCTATTTCATTGCCGAGAACACGGCGTTGGAATATACGCTTGTGAGCAATGTGTCTCTGCTTACGTCTACATCCCCCCTCATTGTGGTACTGCTTGTGGCCATCCTATATAAGGACGAGAGGCCTAACCGGGGCGTTGTGACGGGTTCGCTCGTAGCATTTCTCGGAGTGGCGTGTGTAATATTCAACAGCAGTTTCAATCTTGAAATACGTCCGCTTGGCGATTTCCTTTCGCTGGGTGCCGCGCTCGGCTGGGCCATATATTCGTTGGTGCTGCGTCGGCTGAATGTGGTGTACGACGCGTGGTTCATTACCCGCAAGACGTTCTTCTGGGGCATCGTCACAGCGCTTCCTTTCATGCTCTTTGAGTCGGAAATGACTTCGCTCGACGCCATTCTCGCCAACGGAACGGTGCTTGGCAACCTGCTTTTCCTTGCCGTGGGCGCATCTGTGGTGGGCTACATCATGTGGGCGCGTAGCGTCAAGAGTCTCGGTGCTGTCAAGAGCAACAACTATATTTATCTTCAGAGCATCGTCACCCTTGTGGTCTCCGCCCTTTGGCTCCACGAGCGCGTGTCAATAGTGGGCTATACAGGTTGCGCCCTTATTCTGCTCGGCCTATGGCTGAGCGACCGGCTCGGACGCCGTTACAGAAGATAAGACTTTACGGATAAGAAGCCTTGTGTCTGTCAGTCCTCCTCTTTTATTGCCCTTTGAATCGATATTGATAACTTAAAAAATACTGCACCCCGGAGGAAATCCTCCGGGGTGCAGCGTAGTGTGTGTCAGTTATGTAATCAGCCCTCGAATTCGACGAGCAGGGCGTCGGTGCCTACTACGTCGCCGGGTTTTACGAATATGCGTTTGACGGTGGCCGAGCGGTCGGCAGTGACGTCGTTTTCCATCTTCATGGCTTCGTAGACGAGGATTACGGTGTTCTTCTCCACTTTGTCGCCAGGTTTTACGTGGACGTCGATTATACGTCCGCCCATAGGCGCGGAGATGACGGGACCGGTGACGGGTTCCTGCGGTTCCTCCTCGACGGTAGCCTCGGCGGCTTTGGCTGCTTCTGCTTTGGCCTGATAGGCTTCGGCGCGGCGCTTTGTGAGGTAGGGCTTGGCCACGTTGGGGAGCAGTTCGAGCAGGAGTTCTTCCTCGCGGTTTTGGGCGAGTTTGACGCCTCCCATGTCGTCGAGCGTGGGGTTGTCGGGTCGTTTGTATGAGCTTACGTCGTAGGGTTTTTCTACGGGTGAGCCGGTGATGCGTTCGCGGAACGCAGGGTCGACAGGGACGGGGGTGTGGCCGTATTCACCTTTCACGAGCGATATGAATTCGTTGCTCTTTGTGGTGTAGTCAGGCTTTCCGCTGCGGCGGTCAATGGCTACCATGACGGCCTGCGAACCTACAATCTGGCTGGTGGGCGTGACAAGGGGCACGAGTCCGGCGTCGCGGCGTACCATGGGTATGAGGCGCATGGCGTCGTCGAGAAGGTCGTCGGCTTTGAGGGCTTTGAGCTGGGCAACCATGTTGGAGTACATGCCGCCGGGCACTTCCGCTTCCTTGACGAGTTCGTTGGGCTTGGGGAAGCCGAAATATTGCTCTACGGCGTGGCAAGCTGCGAGCAATGCTTCCTCGTCGCCGGCCTTGGCCGCAGCCACTGCGAGATCGATTTGTTTTTCGACTTCTGCGGGAAGTGTGTCGGTGAGCGGGTCGAACTCGCGTGGCATCTTGTCTTTGTTGAGGTCGAATGCCGCGAGCGAATGGCGTGCTTCCAGCAGCTGCTTGCGGATGGCGCCTACGGCTTCCATGTTCACGTCTATCTCTACGCCGAGTTTATTTGCGAAAAGGTAGACGAGTTCAATGGCTGGAGCCGCGGAGCCTCCTCCGAACCACCATATGTTGGTGTCGAGGATGTCGACGCCGTTGATTATGGCCATGATGCTGGCTGCGAGGCCGTAGCCTGGTGTGCAGTGGGTGTGGAAGTCGACGTCGGCCTTGAGGGCTGCTTTGAGCTTGGATATTATGGATGCGGCGCGCATGGGGTTTACGAGGCCGGCCATGTCCTTAAGCGTGATGATTTTTGCGCCGAGGGCTTCCATTTCTTTTGCTTTCTCCACGAAGTACTCGTCTGTGAAGATTTTTTCCGGCTCCTCTGGTTTCTTGCCCATGAGGCGTGCGAAGAATCCGGGTTTAGGCAGCGATGCGGGGTCGGTCTTGGGGTCGACGGTGTAGCACACGGCGCCGTCGGCTATGCCTCCGAGTTCGTTGATGAGGCGTATGCTTTCCTTTACATTGTCGATGTCGTTGAGCGCGTCGAATATACGCATCACGTTCAGGCCGTTGGCTATCGCTTCTTTGTAGAAACCTTCAAGCACATAGTCGGGGTAGGGTTTGTAGCCGAACAGGTTGCGGCCGCGCGAGAGCGCCGACAGCAGCGAACGGCCTTTCATGGCCTTGGAGCACGCACGCAGGCGATCCCATGGCGATTCGTCGAGGTAGCGCATTACAGAGTCGGGCACTGCTCCTCCCCACACTTCCATGATGTAGAAGCCTGCGTTTTCGTAAAGCGGCAGAAGTTTGTCTATTTCAGCCTGGCTCAGACGCGTTGCGAAGAGTGATTGCTGACCGTCGCGGAGCGTAAGGTCGCGAATTTTAAGTTTTCGCATTTCCATATTCCTAAAATATTAATGTTGCTTTTATGGATTCGGCAAAATTAAGTAAAAAAAGAAGATTATGGAAATTTTTCCGTAATTATTTTTCGGCATATGATAAAATCACCGGACTTTCCACGTCAACGCCGAACATGCGTGCGCGCTCGAGTATGGCCCGGGCCAGTTTCGGACGGAACTGCTCCGGGCAGTAGCGGAAATAGGCTTCGGCCGCGCGTACGTGTGCGGCATCGGGCATGGGGTATTCACGGAGTCCGGGCAGACCGAACACTTCGTCTGGCAGCTGCTTTTTCTCTTTGTAGGACAGGCGGTCGTTCATTATGAGTCGTTTTCTTAATCTAACGCAGGCCGGGGCTGTAAGTTTCAGGCGTTTTTGCATAATTGCGCGAAATTTAGTAATTTTGCGCTATAAATCTCAACGATATACAATATACATCTATATGGCAACTACAGCTGATTTTAAGAACGGTATGTGCCTCGACATCGACGGCCAGTACTTTTTCATCGTGGAATTCCTTCATGTAAAACCCGGCAAGGGTCCGGCTTTTGTCCGCACAAAGCTCAAGAACGTCCGCACCGGCCGTGTGCTTGACAAGACGTGGAACTCCGGCGTAAAGGTGGAGGAAGTGCGCATCGAGCGCCGTCCCTACCAGTTCTCCTATAAGGACGACATGGGCTACCACTTCCTGCACACAGAGACATGGGAGGAAATAATCGTGCCCGGCGAAAGCATCGAAGGCGTGCAGTTCCTTAAAGACGGCGACATCTGCGAAGCCATGGTGCACGCTGCCAGCGAAACCGTGCTCACCTGCGAGATGCCCACCAGCGTGATTCTTGAAATCACCTACACCGAGCCCGGCATCAAAGGCGACACTGCCACCAACACTCTCAAGCCCGCGACTGTGGAGACCGGAGCCGAGGTGCGTGTGCCCTTGTTCTGCAACATCGGCGACAAGGTGAGAATCGACACCCGCGACGGCAGCTACGTTGAGCGCGTAAAGGCTTGAACGGACATTTGCGTTAAAGCGAAATAAAAACAGCCGCACGAACCATACAAGCCACTCATTGTGGCAGGTATGGTTCGTGCGGCTGTTTTGTCAGCGGTTGTTACACCCTCTTATTTCTTTCCTGCGAAGATGGCCTTGTAGCATGCTGCCGCGAGAACCGCGCCTACCACAGGACCTACGACCATGATCCATAGGTCGCCAATGCCGTTGCCGAAGATGGCGGGGCCGAAGGAGCGGGCAGGGTTGACGGAGCAGTTGTCTACGGGTATGCCCACGATGTTGACAAGGCCGAGGGCAAGACCGATGGCTGCACCTGCAAAGTTGCCTGCTCCGCGTTTGGCGTCGGTGGCGCAGAGAATTACAAAGATGAAGAAGAACGACAGCAGTCCTTCGGCCAGCAGAGCCATGCCGGTGGTGGCGCCGGGCTGCAGGACGTTGGCGGCGAGACTGGCATCGGCAGCAGGCGTGGTGCCTCCGAAGTTGAAACCGGGGGCGAGGCCTGCGAATGCGGCAAGAAGCCCAGCACCGACGGTTGCGCCTATGAGCTGGCTTACGATGTAGCCTGCGCATTCGCCGGCTTTCATGCGACCTGTGAAAAGCATGGCAAGCGACACAGCGGGGTTGACATGGCAGCCCGAGATGTTGCCGATGGCGTAGCAAAGGCCGAGGAGCACGAGGCCGAAGCAAAGGCCGATGCCGAGCACTCCGATGGCAGGACCGGCAAGCACGGCGCTACCGCAAGCGAGGAGCACGAGGAACATGGTGCCGACGCCTTCTGCAAAATACTTTGTCATAAAAAACTTGATTTTGTTAATGAAATATTGGGAAAATTAAACAAAGGTCAGTAATTTCGAGCCAAATATACGCGTTATTATTGTAAATTCCAATTAATTCGATATATGAACGAAAAAAATGAAAGCGAGGTTCATCTGCCGGTAGAGACCCATCCGTGGCCGCCGTTTGTGCCGGAAGGGGCACGGGTGCTCATGATGGGCACATTTCCTCCTGCTCCCAAACGCTGGAGCATGGATTTTTATTATCCTAATCCTACAAACGATTTCTGGCGTATTGCCGGACTCGTGTTTATGGGTGATGCCACCGCGCTGTACGACACAGGCCGGAAGTGTTTCCGTCTCGACGACGTGCGTGCTCTGATGGCCGCGCACCATGTGGCGCTTCATGATACCTGCCGCTGCATACGCCGCCTGCAGGGCAATGCTTCCGACAAGTATCTCGAAGTGGTGGAGCCTGTGGATCTTGCATCCCTTATGGGACGTATGCCCGATTGCCGCGACATAGCCACCACTGGCGAGAAGGCGGCCAATGTGGTGGCCGAACTGACGGGCACGCGCGTGCCCAGCATGGGAGAGTATGTCGAGGCCGATGCTTTCGGCAGGCATCTGCGCATATGGCGCATGCCTTCCACGTCGAGAGCCTATCCGTTGCGCCTGGAGCGCAAGGCCGAGTATTACAAGCGGTTGTGGGACGCATGCGGCTGTTAAACGATTTTGTGCATGCCGGTGTTATAAATGTAATACATACGATAATCAACGCTTCAACCATCTGCCATGCCCGGAATCAAAGACATATGTTCGACTTTATTTGAGATTACTGCCGAAAAATTTGTTCGGCCGGCCGGAGGCCGGCTCTTAGTGGCCGAGCCATTCCTTGATGAGGAGTATTTCAGCCATTCGGTGGTGTCGCTTATTGATTATGAGCGCGGAGGCGGTGCCATGGGTGTGGTGCTGAACCGTAAGACGCCGACCATGTTGGCCGATGTGCTTGAGGATGATTCCATAAAGTGCGATGTGCCTGTGTTTTGTGGCGGCCCGCTTGCCCTCGACCGTGTGTTTTTTCTTCACACGCTTGGCAGTGACATAATTCCGGGCGCGCGTCCTTATGCCCCAGGAATGTATGTCGGTGGCGATTTTGATGCAATTACTGACTATGTTAACTCCGGCTACGGACTTGACGGCGTTGTCCGATTCTTTGTGGGATACAGCGGCTGGGACGAAGGACAGCTTGAGCAGGAAATTGCCGGAGGCACGTGGGCGCTTGCAGAGGCTGAGCCGGGCGTTCCGCTTCTGAGTGGCCACGGCGACACTTTCTGGCATCGGGCCGTGCGTGGCTTGGGGGAGTCCTACCGCCCGTGGCGCCTGGTGCCGAGGCTCACGTGTTCCAATTGATGTTGTTTTGTTAATCCTTTGCGGAATAGGAAGTTATAATTAGGCAAACTTTTTAAATTAAAAAATGTTATAAAAACAGGCGGTATTCTATAGAAAAATGTTTACATTTGCAGCAAAATAGATGCCAAGATTCAGCTATACTATAATTTGTCGAACAATAATACAAAGACTGACATGAACACTGAAACAATCGGAACGAATGCCGGAACCGTATGGACGGCTCTCAACACCGCAGATGCTCTCGGCATCAAACAGCTTAAAAAAATAACAAAGCTGAAAGATAAAGAGATGTTCGCAGCCCTGGGATGGCTTGCCCGCGAAGGCAAAATCGAAATCCACACCGATCCTGAAGACGAAAAGGAACTTCTCGTTAAGCTTGCCTGAGGCATAGACTGACATATACCGAATGAACATCGCGGCGCCGGCTTCTTGTGAAGCGGCGCCGCGATGTTGTGCATTAAACGCATATGACAACAGAAAGAGGCACGCTCTTAGGGGCGTGCCTCTTTCTGTTGTGTGTGACTTGTTGGCTTATTTTACAAGTACTTTGGCTACGTTGGTGCCCTGACGACGGATGTAGATGCCGCCGCGTTCGGGGTTGGCTACGCGCACGCCCTGCAGGTTGAAGTATTCAACGGGTGCGTTTTCGTCGACTACAACGTCGTTGATACCGGTTTCGGGGGTGTCGGTGATGCCATTGAACTCAACGTCGATTTGTATGCCTTCGTTGCTTTCGGGGTTGGTCTCATAGTCGGTGAGCCATACCACAGGTATGATGAAGTGGGCATTGCCTTCGCTGTCGGAAGTGCCGGAGAACGATACGTTGGCCACGATGGGCTGTCCCATCAGGCTTAATTCAAGATGCTTGGCGGAACCTTCATATGCATAGCCGCCGTTGTGCGGGGTCTTCTTCACGTTTTCCACTACGATGTCGCCGAGCACAGCTCCGGAGAAGCTGAAGTCGGGGAGGACGAGGGTGCATTTGTTTTTGTCGTCAGCATCGGTGATGATGTGTACGTTTACGCCCTTCTCGATGTTGTCGGAGCCCATGAAAGAAATCTTGACATCGCCGGTGTATATTGTGCCGCCGTACACTTTCTTGAACTGGATGGTGTACTCGTGAGTCGATTTTCCGTCCACATCTTCGCCGTCGTTTGTCACTTTGATGGTTGCGGTGGCAGAGGCCTCGTCAAGCTCAACTTCCACTTTTGCGGTGTTGCCAAGAACTTCGTATTCGAATGCGGATGCTTCGGGCAGCTCAGTAGCGATGCTGTAGGTGTAGTTTTCGCTGTTGAAGCCTTCAACGTCCACTCCGCCTACTTTGAGCGATTTGAGGCGCGAGTAGTATGCGAACTTCACGTTGTCGATGGTGAGGGAGTTGCCTGAAACAATGTTTTCGCTGTCGAAGTAGTCGTTAGCGGCAAGAACTACATTGATTTTCTCGGGAGTGGAAGCCGTGAGATACTCGATGGGCAGAGTGTAGGATTTCCATTCGGAGTTGAATTCGGTGATGTATTCGAGCGACTTTGCGATGAGTTCGGCATCGTCGGAGTGGGTGACCTTGCCGCCTTGCGAGTATTCCATTCCGAGGATGTTACGCTCGCGGTCTATCATTGTCGTAGTGATGGGGGCGCCTATCATGGCGTTGTTGCCGGGTACTTCCGCCTGGCTCCAAGAGCCTTTCCATGCATACACGAGTACGGTCGCTTTCTGACCCTCTGCACCGGCAGGGGCTTCGAGCTTGTAGTCGAAAACAAGTGCGTCGGGGCGGTATGCAAATTCAAGTCCGCCGAAAATACCGCCGTCTTTATCGACCGGCTGGAAAAATTCTAAAGCATTGGTGGCCCAGGAGGTTCCGAGAGAAACATATGCCGGTACTATCTGGGTGGTCATGAACGGGTTGGGGCTGTTGGTGAGTTTCAGAGCGCTTTCGGAGTCGCATCCTTCCGCTTTTGCGCCTACCACTGTGGTGCCGAGTGCGCCATAGCCACCGCCGTCTGATTCATCTATGACAGACACTATGCCGAGCACATTGGAAACTGTCCAGCCTTCCGGATCCCTTACGTCGCCGGTGTATTCCTCACCCTGGCTTTCGGCCCAGCGCTGTAGCGCGGCGTTCATGGAAAATTCAGTTCCGGAGATAGTGTTCCAGGGTTTTGATTCCACCCATTCGCCTTCGAAGCCCACATTGGGCAGCTGCTGGGCAGAGAGCGACAGCGCTGCGCACAGAACCGTCAAAGTTGTGTAAATCTTTTTCATAATTATGTGATAAACTATTGTGTCTATTTTTTACTATGTGTCGAAAATCGCGGCAAAGGTACATAAAATATTTGTTAAATTCTCATCCTGTTCCTAAAAAGACAAGTTTTCGAATAAATAAGACAATAAATGGTGCAATAAACATAAAGATGTGCTGTCTATGCTGTAAGTTGTATATTTTTCGTAAATTTGCAGCTGATAAACATAACATTGAACAATCATGAAGTACATTAAGCCGGCAGCGGTACTGGCAGTGGCTTTCCTTGCTGCGTCCTGCATAAAGGACGAGCCGTTGAACACCGAATGCGATATCCTTGCGGCAGAACTTCCCGGAGTGGAACTGGTGGCGTCGCCTGTCGTGGAGAACACGAGCGTGACATTCACCGTCAGATATGATCAGCTTGAAACAACAATGGCGCCGAGATTTGTGATTACGCCCGGTGCAACGATAGCTCCCCCCAGCGGAACAAAGAGAGATTTCAGCGTCCCTCAGGAATATATAATCACGTCGGAAGACGGAGAATGGTCGAAGGCCTATACTGTTGCTGTGCGCTGGCAGCCTGCACCTCCCGAGGAGGAATCCGTGGAGTACAGCTATAATTTTGAGAATGCGCGCATTGCAACAGCTTTCGGAGGCAGAATGTATGATGTGTTCTATGAAACCAATGCTGCCGGAGGGGAAGACTGGGCATGGGCAAGCGCAAACTCGGCATATGCGCTTACGCTTCAGGCTAAGTTGCCCAACGAATTTCCGACATATCAGGCTGAAGGAGGAATCGACGGAAAATATGTCGTTCTTGTGACTAAACCTACGGGTTCTTTCGGTGCGACTGTAGGAAAGCCCATGGCCGCCGGAAATTTGTATATGGGCACTTTCGATATTACCAATGCTTTGGGCAAGCCGCTCGAAGCCACCCGCTTCGGCATGCTTTTCGGTCAGATACCCATCTCTTTCAGTGGCTTCTACAAGTATAAGGCCGGCGAAACGTATTGCAGGCCCGACAGCGAGGGCAAACTGGAACCCGTGCCCGGCAAGAGGGATATGTTCAACTGCTACGCGGTGTTTTATGAGTCCACGCCGGAGATGGAGTGGCTCGACGGCGCCAACGTGCTCTCGGAAGACAACCCCAATATAATATCCACGGCACTTATCCCCGACCGACACGAAACGGACGACTGGACAGAATTTTCCGTGCCGTTCGTCTACAGGGAAGGAAAGTCGGTGGATCCGGTCAAGCTTAAGGACGGGCGTTACCGCTTGGCTGTCGTGATGTCGTCGAGCCAGGATGGCGACTACTTCTGCGGAGCCATAGGCAGCACGCTCGCGGTGGACGAACTTTCAATAGTATGCAAACGCAATCAGGACGAGGAATGATGAAACTTAAAAGATATATGGCCGCAGCGGTCGCTATGCTGGCGTCGGCCTACGTATGGGCGCAGGCCGACAATGCCGGAGCCGCTTCGAAAGAGAAATGGTATAAATTCGAGTACGAAGTCAATGCCGGTACGAATATAGGAGGAGCATCGCCTCTGCCGCTTCCGGCGGAAATCCGTCACATATCGTCGTTCAGTCCCAACCTGAACCTTCAGATAGGAGCCACCGTGACAAAATGGATCGATGTGCGGAAAAAGTGGGGCGTGGCTCTCGGACTACGGTTCGAGACAAAAGGCATGGACACAAAAGCACGTGTGAAAAACTACGGCATGGAGATATGGCAGGACGGCGAGATGCTGAGCGGACGCTGGACCGGCATGGTGAAGACACGATATTCCACGCAGCAGCTCGTTGTGCCCGTTACTGGGGTGTGGCGGGCCAACCGTCGCCTGAAAGTGAATTTCGGCCCTTATCTTGCATTCGCTTTCAAGAATAATTTCGACGGACACGTGTTCGACGGCTATCTGCGCGTGGAGGATCCCACAGGTGACAAGGTGGAATTCAATGGTGATTCGCGTGCGTCATACGATTTCGCCGACGAGTTGCGCGCGTTCCAGTGGGGACTGCAGGGCGGCGTAAGTTGGTCGGCCTATAAGCATCTTGTTGTGAATGCCAACCTGGCGTGGGGATGCAACAATATTTTCGAGTCGTCGTTCAAGACTATCAGTTTCAACATGTACCCTATCTACCTTAATTTCGGTTTCGGCTACGTGTTCTGAACATTGTCTGGCCACAAGTCTATAATACAGGTATTTCTTATAAACCAGATTTTGAGCCAACTTTTTTTATTTCTTTTTGTAGACAATCAAGGAAACAGGCGGCATGGGCGCCATCCATCTGGGTGTGATGAAACTGGAATGATACCGTGAGGGTTGTCTTGAACCAGCGGCGACGGTATGCACCCCATATCATGAAGGGGTTGTTGAACACTCCGCTATACATTCCGACTGCACCGTCGATTTCATATTGTGCCAACGCTGAGGTGCCTATTACCATACTGTCGGTTATATCATGATTATCGCAGGTTTCGGCGACCTGACGTGTCATGCGCAAGTAGTCCTTATTGAAGTGCGAGAGGTCTTCACTGAAAGGAAT